>CAYMIP010000030.1:0-27132 GCA_964390575.1 uncultured Desulfocurvus sp.
AGGCGGTGGATGGTCTTCATGGCCTGCAGGGACTGCCACTCCAGGTTGCGGCGGAAGCCCGTGCCGCCGCAGCAGGGGCAGGGCTCGGTGGACACGGAGATGGCCGAGGAGCCCAGGCGCTGGCGCACCAACTCCATCAGGCCAAAGGGCGAGATGTTGGAGACGTCCGTGCGCGCGCGGTCGTTCTTCATGGCCTGCTTGACCACCTTCTCCACGTCGCGGCTGTGTTTGGGGTCCTTCATCTCGATGAAATCGATGACGATCTGCCCGCCGATGTCGCGCAGCTTCAGCTGGCGCACGATCTCCTCGGCAGCCTCCATGTTGGTCTTGAGCGCCATCTTGGCGAAGCTCTGCTCCCCGCCGATCTTGCCGGAGTTGATGTCCACGGAGGTCAGGGCCTCGGTGTGGTCGAACACCAGCCGCCCGCCAGAGGGCAGGGTGACTTCGCGGGAGTAGATCTGCTCCACCTGCCGGGTGAGCCCGAAGCGCTCCCACATGGTCTTGTCGTGGTCGGTGTGCAGCTTGACCATGTTCGGGCTCTTGGGGAAGGCCAGGGCCACGTAGTCCTTGATCTGCTCAAAGGTCTCCGGGTCGTCCACCCAGACCTCGCTTACGTCCGGGGTCAGGTAGTCGCGCGCGGCGCGCACGGCCAGCTCCAGCTCCTTGTAGACCATGGCCGGGGGCTTTTCGGTCTGGGCCTTCTTCTTGATCTCGCCCCAGAGGCGGTGCAGGATCTTGTAGTCGCGCACCAGTTCGGTCTTGGCGCGGCCGATGCCCGCCGTGCGCACGATGAGCCCCACGCCCTCGGGCGGGCCGATCTGCTCGATGCAGGACTTGAGGCGCTCGCGCTCCTTCTCGTCCTCGATCTTGCGGCTCACGCCCTGCTGGTCGCGGCCCAGGGTGTACACGAAGTAGCGGCCAGGCAGGGACAGGTAGCTGGTGACGAACGCGCCCTTCTTGCCTGTGGGCTCCTTCACGGCCTGGACCAGGATTTCCTGGCCGGGGCGCAGCACCTTCTGGATGAGCGGGTAGCGCGCCCCCTTCTTGAGCGGATAGGAGCCCTGGTAGTACTCCGGGTGCACCTCGTCGATCTGGAGGAAGCCGTTTCTTTCGGCCCCGTAGTTGATGAAGGCGGCCTGGAGCGCGGCATCGATGTTGTGGATGTAGCCCTTGTAGATGTTGCCCTTGGTCTTGGCCTGGTGCAGCATCTCCACGAAATATTCCTGGACTGCGGGGCCTTCGGTGAGCACCACCTCCACCAGCTCGCCCGGCAGCACGCCGATGAACATCTTCTTGCTGCGCTTCTTCTTGGGGTCCGCGCTTTCCGTGGGTTCACTCGGCTCTTGGGACTCCCTGGGCTCTCTGGACGCCTTGGCTGCCCTGGGTTCCCTGGGCGCTTTGGGCTCCCTGGCTGTCCGGGCCGGAGCAGCGGCTTTGGCCGCATCGCCTGGGTCCTTGGCTTCGGCAGCCTTGCCGCGCCCGCGCCTGCGGCCCTGGGACTTGGGCGCAGGAGCCTGGCCCTCGGCCTCTGCCGGGGCAGGCTGGGACGGAGCGTTGGCCTGGGCCTGGGCCGCAGCCTCAGGAGCCCCATCTGCGGACGTTGCTGCAGGATCTGCCTTGCCGCGCCCGCGTCCGCGCCCACGTCCGCCGCGTCTGCCGCGCGAACGCTTGGGCTTGCCGTCCTGCTGCTGGGTTTCGGGCTGCTGTGTGTCGGAGTGCTGGGTGTCGGAATCGGACTGGGCGGCATTGGCCTGGGGCGGGGCCTGGGGGTCGTGGGAATCGTTCATGCAAAGAACCTCGGAAGCTAGAAATTTGTGAAGAAATTCGGGCCATCCGCACGTTGCGGAGGGGCCATGAGGGCGGCCGCTACTCGGTCCGGGCCTGGTAGTAGTCCTGCCCGTCCTGCTGGCGCGCCAAAATCCGGCCCGCGCCGAGCAGCTCCGCCAGGGCGGACGTCACCGCGCCCTGGTCCGCGAGCAGGGCCTCCGCCAGCTGCGCGCCCGTCTGCGGTCGGCGCGCCAGGGAGGCCAGGATGCGTGTGCGGATCTGGTCCGGAAGCATACCCCGGCTCTCTTCTTGCCCAATTTTTACGTACTGCGCAAGCCTTGCGCCTGCGGGGGGGCTTGCCAGGGCCGTAGCGGGCGCAGCAGTGGGCTCCAGGCGCGCGCGCCAGCGGGTGAGCGTGGCCTGGTCCACGGGCCGGGCCTGGGGCTCGGTGCCCGGGCGCGACAGGGTCACCACGTCCACGCGGTCGGCTTGCAGGCGGTTGCAGAACGCAGCCAAAAGCTCCAGATTCTGCTCGGAAGCATTGACTCCGTCCACCAGCAGGATCTCCAGGAACAGCTTGCTGTGGCTTGCCTGGCTGTCTTTGCGAAAGGCCAGGCTTTCATTCCTGAAGGAGAGGATGCCGTCTGCGATGCCCTTGGGGTTCAGCCCTGGGTGGGCCCGGTTCACGGCGGCGAACTCCTCGGGCACGAGCGAGTCCAGGCTGGGCAGCACGATGTCGGCCTGGGCCAGCTCGGCGCGCACCTGGGCGTCAGCCATGAGGCTGGCGTTGGTGAGCACGGCCACGGGCACGCCGGGCAAAAGCCGCCGCACCCCGGCGACGATCTCCGGCAGCTCGCTGTTCAGCGTGGGCTCGCCCAGGCCGCCCAGGCTGACCACGTCGGGCCGGGGTTCGCCCGCTTCCTGCCGCGCCTGCTCCCAGCGGGCCAGCTCAGCCAGCAGGTCCCTTGCGGGCACGTAGGGCGCGCGGGTCAGGGTCAGGCGCGCCAGCGGGCCGGACTCGCAGTACACGCAGTTCATGGAGCAGACGCGCGCACCGAGCAGGTCCAGTCCGAGCGACCGGCCCAGCCGCCCGGACAGCACCGGCCCGAACACGTATTTGTAGGACGCCTGCACCAAACCCCTTCCCCCTTAAACACTGCGAAGCTCCCCATGAACGCCGCGAAGCGGCCCTTGACGCCGCGCGCCCGGCCCGGTAGGCCCTTGCCCACACGGCCCCTGCGCTCGGAGGAACTAAAATGATCGAAGCCGGACAGCTCGTCCTGGTCATCAGCCCCAAGGGCAAGCGCTACATGCACGTCCTGGACCCGCAGAAAGACATCCACACCCACGATGGCCGCATCAGCATGGGCGACATCGCCGAGGCCGGGTTCGGGGGCATCGTGCGCTCGCACCTGGGCCACCCCTACCGCATTTTGAAACCCACGGTGTACGAACTCATCAAGGGCGTCAAGCGCCAGACCCAGATCATGTACCCCAAGGAGATCGGCTACGTGCTGCTCAAGCTGGGCGTCACCCCGGGCTCGCGCATCATCGAGGCCGGCACCGGCTCCGGCGGCCTCACCCTGGCGCTCGCCACCTACGTGGGGGACACCGGCAAGGTCTACACCCACGAGCGCCGCGAAGAGTTCTACAAGCTGGCCCAGAAGAACCTGGCCCGCGTGGGCCTGTCGCACCGCGTGGAGCAGCACCTCTGCGACATCGAGGAGACCGGCTTTCAGCACACCGGGGCCGACGCCCTGTTCCTGGACGTGCGCGAGCCCCAGGACTGCCTGCGCCACATCCCGCCCGCCGTGACCCCCGGCGCAACCTGCGGGTTCCTGCTGCCCACCACGAACCAGGTCAGCGACCTCATCCGCGGCCTGGAACAAGGCCCCTTCACCGAGATCGAGGCCCTGGAGATCCTGGTCCGGCGCTACAAGATCGTGCCCGACCGGCTGCGGCCCGAAGACCGCATGGTGGCCCACACCGGCTTCCTGGTCTTTGCGCGCTGCATGGAGAACCCCGAACCCTTCACCCGGCCCGCCAAGCCCGCCGCCTCGGAAACCGACCCCGACCTCGGCCCGGAAACCGGCGAGGGCGACGGCGCACAGGACGCGGAAAGCGATCCCGAGGCCACCGAATAGAGCTGCCTCCGGCGGCTGGTGGGGCTTGAAGCCCCCCAGACTCCCCCATTACGCGAACGGGGTGTTCCAGCGCAAAGCCGCCGGAACACCCCGTTCGCTTTGGGTGGTCATGGGAGAGCCCATATGGGGGTTCCAAGGGGCGCCTTTTATGCCCCGCGCAGTCGGCCCCTTGGTCGCCGGAGACAGCCCCTGACTCTCCCCCTACTGCACCTGGGTGGTGACTTTCAGCCCGTACTTTTCGATCTTGGCGATGAGGGTCGGGCGCGACAGGCCGAGCAGCTTGGCCGCGCGGGTGCGGTTGCCGCCGGTGATTTCGAGCGCCTCGGCGATGGTGCCGCGCGCCACGGTGTCCAGCACGTGGTCATAGGCCCCGTCCCCGGCCTGGTCCAGCAGCGCGTGGCGGATGAAGGCCCGCAGGGGGTCGTCTCCGCTGGCCGGGCCGCTGCCCGTTGCGGTTGGTTCCTGTTGGTTGCGGAGGATAGGGGAGCCATGCTGGCCGCCACTCTTGCCGCCACTCTTGCCAATCGCCTGGCGCATTTCCTCCGGCCCGATGGGGCAGCCCCGGCTGAAGATCAGGGCCTTTTGCAGGGCGTTGGCCAGTTCGCGCACATTGCCCGGCCAGGGCAGGGCCGCGAGCAGGTCCAGGGCCTCTGGCGTCAGGCCGGGGTTCTGCATGTCCATCTCCCGGGCCAGCCGCGCCAGGAAGTGCCGGGCCAGGAGCGCCACATCGCCCTCGCGTGAGCGCAGGGGCGGCAGGCTGATGGTCACCACCTTGAGGCGGTAGTAGAGATCCTCGCGGAAGCGGCCTTCGGCCACGGCGGCCTCCAGGTCGCGGTTGGTGGCGGCCAGGATGCGCACGTCCACGGGGATCAGCTCGCGCCCGCCCAGGCGCTCCACCTGCTTCTCCTGCAACAGCCGGAGGATCTTGGCCTGCACGCCCAGGGGCATGTCGCCGATCTCGTCCAGGAACACGGTGCCGCGCCCGGCCTGCTCGATCTTGCCCACGCGCCGGGCGCTGGCCCCGGTGAAGGCGCCCTTTTCGTAGCCGAAAAGCTCGGCCTCCAGCAGGGTGTCCGGGATGGCCACGCAGTTGATGACCACAAAGGGCTTGGTGGCGCGGGCGCTGTGCTGCCACAGGGCCCTGGCCACCAGCTCCTTGCCCGTGCCGGACTCGCCCCGGACGAGCACCAGGGCCTCTGTGGGCGCGGTGCGGCCGATGGCCTTGAAAATATCCTGCATGGCGCGGCTCTGGCCCACCAGGGCGTCGCCCTGGGTTCCTTCGGCCTCGTCCTGGGGCCCGCCCTGGAGGCCCTCCTGGAGGTTGATGGCCACGCGGGCGCGCGCCAGACGTCCGGCGTCCAGGGCCTGGTGGATGAGGCGCAGGATGTCCGGGATGTCGAAGGGTTTGAGGATGTAGTCAAAGGCCCCGAGCTTGGTGGCCTCGATGGCCGTCTCAGTGCCGCCGTAGGCGGTCATGATGATCACCGGCAGGTTGGGCACGGCCGCGCGCATGCGCTGCATGGCCTCGATGCCGGTGATGCCGGTCATGCGCACGTCCATGACCACCAGGTCCGGGGCTTGTGCGGCCACCTCGGCCACCCCGGCCTCGCCGGAGCCTGCGGTGCGCACCTCGTAGCCCTCGGCCTCCAGGATCTTCCCAAAGCTCTGGCGCAGCTGGGCATCATCGTCCACGATCAGGATCTGAGCCATACCTTCTCCCGAATGGGCAGCACGAGGACAAAGGTCGCGCCCTGGTTCTTGTCAGAGGGTTTGATGTGGATGTACCCGCCGTGCTCCTCCAGGATGCGCTTGGCGATGGCCAGCCCTAAGCCCGTGCCTTCCTCCTTGGTGCTGAAGAAGGGTTGGAAGACCTTGTCCTGGAGTTCGGCCGGGATGCCTGGTCCGGAGTCCGCGAGCTGGAGGATGACCACGCGCCCCAGGGGGTCCATGAAGCCGATCTGCTCGGTGATCTCGATGCGCCCGTTCTCGCCCATGGCGTCGCAGGCGTTGAGGATCAGGTTCACCAGCGCCTCCTTGAGCTGCTCCGGGTCCACGGCCACCTCGGGCAGGGTCCGCTCGCGCACGATGCGCACGTCCACCCCGTAGGTCTCCAGGCGGTGCTTGAGCAGCACCAGGGTCATGTCCACCACGTCCGACGGGCTGACATGCTGGAACTTGGGCCTGGGCGGCCGCGAGAACTCCAGAAAGTTGCGGACAATGGTGTCCAGGTGGCGGATCTCCTCGCTGATGACCTCGAAGTCCTCGCGCTGGGTGGCCGAGAGGTCCAGGCTGCGCTCCAGCGAGAACAGGCGCATCTTGACGCTGGTCAGCGGGTTGCGCACGCTGTGGGCCACGCCGGCGGCCAGCTTGCCCACCAGGGCCAGCTTCTCGGCCTGGATGAGGTGCTGGCGCGACTCCTCCAGCAGGGTGTGGGTCTGGTCCACATCGCGCAGGAGCCCGTGCACCAGCTCGCCCACGGCGCGCACCTCGTCCGAGGCCCTGAAGTCCGGGAGCTGGTCCTTGGCCAGGTCCTCGTCCGGCCCCAGGGCCGCGCCCAGGGCCAGGCTGCGGATGGGGCCCAGGACCTGGCGCAGCAGCACCCAGCCGAGCAAAAGGCCCAGCACCGCGCCGGCCGGGATGACGAAGAGCGAGGCCGTGGTGGCTGCCCGGGCCAGGGAGCGCATGGCCGAGACGCCCAGGTCGGCGTCGCGCCCGTGCAGGGCGAACAGCTCCTGGGCCGCGTCCTGGGCCGCCTCGCGCTGGCGCACGGCCTGGGCCAGGAGCTCCGCGTGCTGTCCGCCCGGACCCGGCTGGCTCTGCACCAGCTCGCTTAAGGTCACGGCCTGGGCCAGGGTGGCGGCGTCCATGCGGCCAATGAGCTCCCGCCCGGCCTCCAGGGGTTCGCTGGCGCGCACCTTGCCCAGGGTCCGGGCAATGGTCTCCTGCCGGGCCTGGAAGTCCTTCAGCCGCTGCGGGTTCTGGCGCGCGGCCAGGGCGTCGGCCTCCAGGCTGATCATCTGCTCCGAGAGCGAGAGCGCGCTCACCTGCTGGCCCAGGTTCACCTGGCGCAGGATGTCCGTGGCGTCCAGGTAGTGCTGGGCCAGCCAGTAGGTGGCCGTGGCCCCGGCGCAGGCGCAGAGCGTCAGCCCCACCAGGAGCGCGAACACGCGCCCGCGCAGCGAGGGCTGGAGGAGCAGGGCCAGGCGCCGCAGCGCCGTGCCCAGAAGCGCTTCGGCCTGGGGTTTCATGCCGGGCAGCATACCCCACGCGGGCCGCGTTGTCAGCCTGCCCGGCCCTGCTGGTTTGTGCCCCGCCGCAGCCCAGTCAAGGGGCGATTCTTGTCCTTTTCCCGGCCAATTCCATGCTCCTTTTGTCCGGGTCCGGAACCCCGTGCTATACTCCGCCAATGACCAAGACAGGCCCGGACACCGTGCGCATCCACTACAAGGCCCCAACCACCATCTCCCGGTTCATGGCCTCCCCGGCCCTGTACCGGGGCCTCATGGGTCCGGTGGGCTCGGGCAAGTCCTCGGCCTGCTGCATGGAGCTCATGGCCCGCGCCTTTGCCCAGGCCCCCGGCCCGGACGGGGTGCGCCGCTCGCGCCTGGCCGTGCTGCGCAACACCTACCGCGAACTCAAGGACACCACCCTGCGCACCTGGCTGTCCTGGTTCCCGGAGCACGCCTTCGGCCCTTTTGCCCACACGGCCATGAGCCACGCCGTGCGCCTGTTGCACCCGGAGGGCGGCCGGGTGGAGCTGGATGTCCTGTTCCGCGCCCTGGACCGGCCCAGGGACGTGAAGAAGCTACTGTCTCTGGAGCTCACCGGGGCCTGGATCAACGAGGCCCGGGAGATGCCGCTGAGCATCGTGGAGGCCCTGGGCGACCGCGTGGAGCGTTACCCGGCGGAGCGCGAGGGCGGCTGCGCCTGGGCCGGGATCATCATGGACACCAACCCCCCGGACAGCGACCACTGGTGGTACCGCCTGGCCGAGGAGACCCGGCCCGAGGGCTGGGCCTTTTTCCGCCAGCCCGGCGGCCTGCTGGAGCAGGGCGGGGTCTTTGTCCCCAACCCCCAGGCCGAGAACCTGGAGCATTTGCCCGCGAACTTCTACCAGCGCCGCATGGCGGGCAAGAGCCCGGCCCATGTGCGCGTGTACTACTGCGCCCAGTACGGCTTTGTGCAGGACGGCCTGCCCGTGTACCCGGAATTCAACGACAGCCTGCACGTGGCCCAGGCCGACCTTGCGCCTGTGGACGGCCTGACCCTGTATGTGGGCCTGGACTTCGGCCTGACCCCGGCCGCCGTGCTGGGCCAGCGCCTAGCCTCGGGCCGCTGGGTGTTCCTGGACGAGCTGGTGAGCCGCGACATGGGCCTGGTGCGCTTTGCCGGGCTGCTTCTTGACCTCCTGCGAAACGCCTACGCGAACCACAAGCCGGAAATCTGGGGCGATCCGGCCGGCATGGCCCGGGCCCAGACCGACGAGCGCACGCCCTTTGACATCCTGCGCGCCAGTGGCCTGCCCGCCCGGCCCGCGCCCACCAACGACCCGCTCCTGCGGCGCGAGGCCGTGGCCGCCGCCCTCTCGCGCTCTGTGGACGGCCTGCCGGGCCTTCTGCTGTCCCCGCGCTGCGCCACCCTGCGCAAGGGCATGGCCGGGGCCTGGCACTTCCGCCGCATCCAGGTGGCGGGCGAGGCCCGCTTTGTGGACACGCCCGACAAGAACCGCTTTTCCCATGTCTGCGAGGCCGCGCAGTACCTGCTCGTGGGCGCCGGGGAGGGCCGCCGCCTGCTCGGCCCGGACCTGTCCGCCGCCCCGCGCCAGGCGCGCACGCTCAACCAGTCGCGGCCCTGAGGCGCGTGCGGGAAGACGCCTGCCCCTGGCCCGGCCGCCGGGGGCTTTCCAGAGTCTCAGGGCATCCTTGCTTGCGTTCTTCTGGCAGAATTGGCTATACCTTTTGCACATGCAGTCCGATAAGGTTCCCGAGACAGTGGCTTGCCATTGCCGGACCATTCCGGCTGCATCGATAACAAGGCGGTTTTCCCGTGGCGAAGAAACCAGACAAGGTCCCGGACGACGCGCCGGTTGAAGCCATTGAAGCCAAGCCCTCCAAGAAAAAGCTGTTCATCCTGATCGGCATTATCGTGGTGTTGCTTGCGGTTCTGGGTGCGGGCGGCTTTTTCGGGTACAAGTGGTGGATGGGCAAGAAGGCTGCTGCTGCGGGCGACAATGCCACAGAGCAGCAGGCTGATGCCGGGCGTGGCGAGAAAAAGGACGAGAAGAAGGACGGCAAGGGCGGCGCGGTCGAGGGCTCTGGCGAGCTCGTGAGCATCCCGCCGCTTTTGGTGAACCTGGCCGAGCCCCAGGGGCGGCGCTACCTCAAGCTGGCCCTGGACATCGAGGTCAAGGACAAGCCAACCGCCGACATGCTCACCAAGAACATGCCCAAGGTCAAGGACGCCCTGCTGCTTTTGTTGTCCAGCAAGACCTATGAGGATCTTGGCAGCATCGAGAACAAGATCCTGCTCAAGAAGGAGATTGTGGAGCGGCTGACGCTTGTTTTGGGCGAGCAGAAGGTCCTGCGGGTCTACATCACGGAAATAGTCATCCAGTAGCCGGGCAATGGCCCGGGGCGCGCCTCTGGCCTGCTTGCATGAGCACGTGTTTTGCAGTAGTGACGGGAGTGTCCCGCGCCTTGCGGTTTTGCGGGGCCGTCACCTTCACACAGAGGGGTCAGCATGGCCGAAGATAAGGACCAGGACAAGCTCGCCGAGGAATGGGCCAACGCCCTGACACAGGATGAAAGCGCCGACCCTGGCGCTTCTGGAGGCGACTCGCCCGAGGACGCCCTGGCCGATGAATGGGCCAAGGCCCTGGCCACCCAGGAGGTGGACGGAGTCAAGAAGGAGAAGGACCAGGCCTACCTCCGCACCCAGACCCACGAGCCTGAGTTCAGGGACATGACGGCCGAGCACAAGGCCCAGCGCCAGAATCCCGGCACCAAGCGCGACCTGGACTTCATCCTGGACATCCCGCTGGAGGTCTCCGCCGAGCTGGGACGCACCAAGCTGCTCATCAACGAGCTGTTGCAACTGGGCCAGGGCAGCGTGGTGGAGCTGAACAAGCTCGCTGGCGAGCCTTTGGAAATCTTCGTCAACGGCAAGCTCGTGGCGCGCGGCGAGGCCGTGGTCATCAACGAAAAGTTCGGCATCCGCCTGACAGACATCATCAGTCCCATTGAGAGGGTCAAGCAGCTTGCCTGATCAGCTTTTTTTTGACATCGTGAAGATGGTTGTGGCGCTCGCGTGCATCGTGGGCCTGATCTTTTTCGTGGTGTGGTTGCTGAAGAAGTTTTTGCCCAGCGCGGTGCGCCGCCCGATTCAGCGGGTGGAGCTGGGCATGGTGTCCCAGTTGTCTCTTGGCTCCCGGCAGCGCGTGGTTGTGATCCGCGTGGCCGACCGCACACTGGTCATCGGGGTCACCGAGGGCTCCATCACCACCCTGGCGGAACTTTCGACGCCTGAGACAGCGCCCGCAGCCCAGAAGGAAGCCGATGACCCGAAAATCTTCGCCGACCTGCTCTCCTGGCGCAAGGACAGCCCTGGTGAGCCCCCACCGCCCGCTGGCGCGCCTGCGCCCAAGCCTGTTTTCGCGCCCGCAGAGCCCGCAGAGGATGACGGACCGCGTCTCTTCGCTCCTGGCAAACGTCTCGCGCGCTAATATTTTCGCCCTTCTTCTGCTTTTCCTGTTCGTTTTGCTGCCCGCTGTGGCGCACGCCGCCGCGCCCGCAGGCACTTCTGTACCCACGCTCACCATGCAGCTCTCCGGCGGGCAAAGCGAACCCACCAAGGTCTCCCTGGCCCTGGAGATCATGTTCCTGCTCACGGTGCTCACCGTTGCGCCCTCCATCGTGCTCACCATGACCTCCTTCACGCGCATCATCATCGTCTTCCATTTTCTCCGCCAGGCCATGGGCACCCCGCAGATGCCGCCCAATCAGATCCTGACCTCCCTGGCCCTGTTCATGACCATTGTCATCATGGGGCCGGTGATCAAGGGCGTGAATGAGGACGCTCTGCAACCCTACCTGGAGGAGCGCATTGGCTTCAAGGAGGCCCTGGACAAGGCCCAGGTGCCCATTCGGGCTTTCCTGTTCAAGCACACCCGCGAAAAGGACCTGTCCATCTTCTACTCCATCACCAAGGAGGAGCGCCCGCAGAACAAGGAGCAGGTTTCCACCATGCTCCTGGTGGCCGCGTACACCATCAGCGAGCTCAAGACAGGCTTCTCCATTGGGTTCCTCATCTACATCCCGTTTCTTATTCTTGACATGGTGGTGGCCAGCATCCTTTTGTCCATGGGCATGATGATGCTCCCTCCTGCCATGGTGGCCCTGCCGTTCAAAATCCTGTTGTTCATTTTGGTTGACGGCTGGAGCCTGCTCATCGGCTCCCTTGTCAATTCTTTTGGCTGACGGCGCGCGCCATGGCCATCACCCCTGAATTTGTCGTCGGCTTTGCCCGTGAGGCCATGGAGCTGACCCTGGTCATCTGCCTGCCCATGATGGGTGTTGGCCTTGTTGTGGGTGTGGTCATCAGCATTTTTCAGGCCGCCACCCAGATCCAGGACGCCACCCTGGCCCTGGTGCCAAAGCTCATCGCCATGTTCATCGCCCTGATCTTGGCCTTTCCCTGGATCATGGACAAGATGATCACCTACACCACAAATCTCTTTACCAACATTCCCGTATACTTGCGCTAGCAGCCGGCCTTTGTCGCGCTGTCCTTGCCAAAGCCTTTCGCCCAGGCTAGACAGGGTGGTGCGCACATCGCGTCAGGATCGATCCCCATGCAAGAGACCCCTTTCCCCACACGGGCCGCCCGGCCCGCACGGCCCAGGTCATGAGCGCCGAACGCCTGCTCGACAGCCTGCGCACGCGGCCTGGGCTCTGGGCCTTTTGCCTGGTGCTCGTGCCCACGCTCTTGCGGGTCTGGTTCGTGGCCACTGGCCAGCTTGGGCTGGTGCAGGATGAGGCCCAGTACTGGGACTGGACCCGGCATTTGCAGCTCACTTACTATTCCAAAGGCCCGCTTATCGCCTGGATCATCGCCCTGTTCACGGGCCTGCTGGGCAACACCGAGCTGGGCGTGCGCATGGGCTCCATCGTTGGCGCTGTGGTGTTCCCGGCGCTGCTCTGGTGGCTCATAGCCGGACTGTGGAAGCGCCCGGTGCTGGCGGTGCTGGCGGTGTTCCTGGTGGCCGTCTCGCCCCTGTTCGAGGCCCTGGGCATCCTCATGACCACGGACAACCCCTTTGTGGTCTGCTGGACCCTGTCCCTGATCGCGCTCTACGCTGCGGCCACGCCGGACGAGTCCGGCCAGGACCGGGGCCTGTGGCCCTATGCGCTGCTGGCTGTGGCCTTTGGCGTGGGCGTTCTGGCCAAGTACACCATGCTCGGCCTGGCTGGCCTGGCTGTTGGCTACGGGGTTCTGTTGCAACGCGGCGGGGTCCTGCCCGCGCGGTTCTGGGCGCGGCTGGCGGTGGCGCTGGCCCTGGGCGTGGTGCTGGGCTTTCTGCCCACGCTCCTTTGGAACATGCAGAATGGGTATGTGGGCTACAAGCATGTCCTGCACTTGATCGGAGTGTCTGGCGAGGGCGCTAAGGCCATGTTCCGGCTTTCCCGGGTGCCGGAGTACCTGGGCGCGCAGCTGGGCTTTGCCCTGCCCTGGTGGTTCTGGCTGATGCTCGTGGCGGGCTGGCGCACGGCGCAGCAGGTCTGGCAGCCCTCCGCAACCATCCCCAACAACAAGACCGGCTCCAGCGACAAGACCGGCCTGACCCTGGCCCAGGCGACGCTTCTGGTGGTGTTTTTCTGGCCCATGACGCTTTTTTTTCTGGTTTGGAGCTTCCACACCAAGGTGCTGGCCAACTGGAACACGGTGAGCTTTGTGGCCGGGAGCATTCTGGGGGCTCTGGAGCTGGAGCGCCTGCTGGCTTCCCGGCCTTCCCGCCGCGTGTGGCGTGTGCTGGCGTCCTGCGGCGTGGCCAGCGTGGCGCTGCTTTTCTTCCTGCATTTGCACCAGCTCTTGCCCCTCCCGGCGGGTCTCAACCCTGCGCACCGCCTCAAGGGCTGGGACGACATGGGCGCGCGCATGGGCCAGGTGGCGGCGCAGCGTTTTGTTGACCCGGCGCGGGTGTTTTTCATGAGCGACGTGTACGACATCACGGCTTCGCTGGCCTTTTACGTCCCTGGCCAGCCGCGCACGTATTGCCTGTGGTGGCACGACCGGCGCATGAACCAGTACGACCTCTGGGGCGGGCCGCAGGACAAGCTCGGCTGGGACGCCATCCTGGTGCTCAAGGGCGATGCGGCGGGCATGCCGCCGGTTTTGGCGGACATGTTTGCGAGCGTCACCGGTCCGTACCGCTATGTCGCCAGCTACCGGGGTGAGCCGGTGCGGCCTTTCTACTACTACCTGTGCCAGGGCTACACTGGTCTTTGGCCCCGGCGCGACAACGGCTCGTTCTGAGTGCTCGGACCACCTGCCAGGCTTGTTTCTGCCTGAATCCAAAGCCTTCCTGTGAATTCCCATGACATCCGTTGACATTCTTTGACAACGGGTGCATAAGCGGATACATCGGTGTCAAATGAAGGACAACGATGAGCGTGCGCATGATGCAGCCCCGGTGCTGCCTCGGCTTTTGACCCTGAGGGAAGTCGCCGACATCTTGCGCATCCACCCCAGAACAGCGTACAGGTTGGTGCAGGATGGCACCCTGAACGCCATGCGGGTGGGAACGCAGTGGCGCGTCACCGAGGAAGCGCTGCACGAGTATGTTGTGCGCGGATGGCGGCACTGGCGGCCAGAGCCTTCCAGGGCCAAGACACGGCAATGCACCTTGCCGTTTGCAGACGAGGAGTGAGCATGGACCATACGCCTGTGGGATTCTCCGGCCAGCCGACGCCAGCAAGAGCCCTGACCCTGCCCAATGATTTTGGCCAGCCCATCTCCCTGGTTGCCAGCCTGGTGGCCGAGGACATCCACTTCAGCACCACGACCGGCGTGCTCACGGTGGAGAAGCTGTACCGCACCGCGCAGGGGCGGTTGGGCTACGGCATCATCGCCGCCTCGGGCGAGAGCCGGGAGCGCCGCGCCTACACCCTGGACGACCAGGGCGAAACCGTGGTCTGCGACAACGGCGTCTGCGCCTTGGAACTGCCCGTGGGCGATTTGCAGGAGCTTCTGTGCATGGCCTTGCAGGCCGAAGACGCCCTCAGGACCGTTGGCGAGCATGCCTATTTCCGACCGGCCGTGAACGAAGAGTAGCTTCCAGCACCTTGCCGAAACGACAAGCGCCCGGATTTCCGGGCGCTTTTTTTCGTCTGAAGGCCTTTCGCTAGTCAGGCTTCTTTGCGCAGTACTGGCCCGCCAGGGTGTGGGCGCCAAAGTCCTCCTGCCCGGTGGACTCGATGACGGCGCGCCAGTAGTCGGACTCGATGTTGAGCATCTTGCGCTTGCTGGTGACGAGTTCCAGCGGCACGTGGACGAAGCGCGATTGCAGGCGGCTCACGACCATCCCGGTCTTGCCGGCCATGGCTGCGTGCACGGCATTCTGGCCCAGGAAGCCGCAGTACACGCGGTCATTGGCGTTGGCGGGCACGGAGCGGATGATGTAGCTCGGGTCGATGAATTTGATGGTGGCGTCCATCTCGCGGAGCTTGAAGTATTCCTTAATGCGCGCGATGAGAATGGTTGTGATGTCGCAGAGCACGGGGTTGCCGGAGGCGTCGGTCTTGCCGCTGGCCTCGCAGAGGTGCTGGCCCGCACCCTCGGCCACAACGATGACGGCGTGGCGGCGCTTTTTCAGGCGCTTTTCCAGCTGCTCCAGCAGGCCCTCTGGTCCGTCCAGGCTGAAGCGGCTCTCCGGCACCAGGACAAAGTTGACCTCCTTGAGGGCCAGGGTGGCCTGGGCGGCGATGAACCCGGACTCGCGGCCCATGAGCTTCACGATTCCTATGCCGTTGTATGCTCCAACGGCCTCCACATGGGCACAGGCGATGGCCTCGGTGGCCTTTTCCACGGCGGTGTCGAAGCCGAAGGACTTGCCCACGAAGTTGATGTCGTTGTCGATGGTCTTGGGGATGCCGATGATGCTGATGCGCGAGTTGCGCGCCTTGATTTCCTTCACGATGTTGGCGGCGGCCTTCATGGTGCCGTCGCCGCCGATCATGAACAGCACGTTGATGTTCATGCGCTCCAGGGCGTCCACGATCTCGTCAGCGGCCTGCGGCCCGCGCGAGGAGCCGAGCTCCGTGCCGCCAAAGACGTGGAAATTCGATACCTTGTCTGGGGTCAGCTCCAGGATGTCGTGGCCGTACTTGGGGATGAACCCTTGCAGGCCGTAGCGGATGCCGATGACCGAGGCCACGTGGTAGTGGTGGTAGGCGTCCATGACAATGGAGCGCAGGACGTCGTTGATGCCGGGGCACAGGCCGCCGCAGGTGACGATGGCGCACTTGACCTTGGACGAATCGAAGTAGAGCTTGCCGCGCGGCCCGGCCTTTTCGAAGCGCATCGGCCCGAAATGTGAGCCCAGGAGATCGGCCTCCTCCTCGGTCAGGCTCAGCTCCAGCTGCTCCTCCTGCTCGATGAAGCGGCAGTAACGCAGCGGGGTCGGGATCTTGGCCACGCCGAGGGTCTGTATGGTGGTGCTCAGGCCTGATTTCTTTGCGCCAGCGCTTTTGGTCATGGGGAACTCCTGGGGCCTCTTGCGGGTTTTACGTCTCCCATCTCTATCCAATACTTGCCCTGGCGTAAACTCCCTTGGCCCGGAATCCTGCGCAATCAGTCCAGCCGCAGGTGGCGTGCGGGTGCGTCTGCGGCGATGCCCTGGCGCAGCAGCACGGTGCGGGCCTCTGGGGGCCTGTCCGCAGCCTTCTGCGACGTGATTGCGGAGGACGCGGGCGGTGCCTGGAGGCGCAGGCTGAGGTCCGGCGGGTTGTCCAGCCAGAGCTGCACCTGCGTCTCGGAGATAGCCCGGATGTTGACTTTACTGCCACCGCCGGGCCCTGGGCCGGTGTCAAAAATGCGCAGCCTGAGGCCCGGGATCTGGGCTGTGCCGTCGGTCTGAACCGCAACCGGTGTCCAGTCGTCCGCAAAGCATTGCCCTCGGACAGACCCGGTGCGTGCGTCGAAATAGCGCACCTGCCCGTCCACATCGGAAAGCCGCAGGCAGGCCGCATGCCTGGAAAGGCTCAGCTGGGGCAGGCGGGGCTCGTAGACCGGTTCCGGCCGCCAGGACTGTCCCGCGCGTGCAGAGTACAGGTCCGTCCCGCGCAGCTCCAGCCAGCCCCCGGCGGACGGCCTGTCCGCTGCATCTGCTGCGCTCTCGTCGTTCATGGCGCGGTTGTGCAGCACGTTCCAGCGCACCAGCCGCCCGTCGGTGCTCCAAAGCCGCGCTTCTGTTCCGTGGAATTCCCCGCGCGCAAAGGGCCCGCCAGGAACCTCCAGGATTCCCAGCCTCTTGCCCGTGCGCTGGTTCCACGAGCCGCCCCGGCCCTGGGCATCCAGCACCAGGAGCACGCCCTCGCCGTCCGAAAACCCGATGGCGGCAGGCGCGCCAGACAGGGTGGTCACGCGCCGCATTCCGTCGCCGCGCGGATCGCTACCACGTGGAGAGCCGCTACGCGGAGCGCCGCCGCCTGGACCGATCCAGACGTTGCCGTCGGCGTCCTGGGCGGCCAGGAAGGCCCCGGACGCGCTCAGGGTCAGGCTGATGTGGCCGCGCAGGGCCGTGTTGGCAGTGCTGGCCGGGCATCCGGGAGCGTGCAGGTCGAAGAACACGAGCTGGCTTACGCCCTGGGCCCAGGCGGCCAGCACGTTGCCGCCCTTGGCCAGGGCCAGGGCGTAGGCCGGGTGGCCCTCGGGCATGCTGAGCAGGGTGCAGTTGCCTGCGCCAAAGGTGCGGATCCGCCCATCGGCATGGCTGGCTGCGGCTGCCTGGCCGTCGCCAGTGCTGGCGATGACGTCTGTGGCCAGCAGGGCGGCTGCGCGTTCGCGCCGGAGGCTCAGGCCCTGGGCTCCGGCCCAGGCGCGCGAAGCGGGATCAAGCAGTTCGCCAGCGCTCATGGCGCGTATGCGCAGGTCCTGCTCCAGGGTTTGGTCCGGGGTTGAGTCCGTTTTGGCTTCCACAACAGGATTGAAGATGTACGCCTCGCCGACCACTGGCCTGGGAGCGTCCGCTGCGGCTCCAGGCGTTGGCGCGAGCAGCGGAAAAAGACAGGCAAGGCCCGCACAGAGGGACTTCTGAAGCCTGTGTCGAACAGTCTGCCGCACCTGTCCAGGCAGGGGCAGGGCAGGGTCTGGGCCATTGCGGATGGTGCTGGACGTCTTGCGGAGGCACAGGGGCATGGCGGGTATCCTGGAATTCTGCGTCTGGCCTCAGGCCAGGGTCGGGAGCTCCTCGATGGCCAGGTCCGGGTGCGTGGCGATGGCCTCTTGCAGCGCCTCGGGCGAGGCCGTGGCCGCGCCGACCTGGGCCACCACGATGCCGGCGGCGTGGTTGGCCAGCACAGCGGCCGAGAGCAGGTCCGCTCCGGCGGCCAGGCCCAGGGCCAGGGTGGCGATGACCGTGTCGCCTGCGCCGGTGACGTCAAAGACCTTGCGCGCAAAGGTCGGGATGCGCCGGGCCTTGTGCGGACCTTCAAACAGGGCCATGCCCTGGCCGCCCAGGGTGATGAGCAGCTGTGCACAGTTCAGGCGGTGGAACAGGGCGGCTGCGGCCTGGGCCGGGGGGCCGGTCACGGGCAGGCCCGCTCCTTCGGCGGCCTCCTTGGCGTTGGGCGTCAGGATGTCCACGCCGTGGTACAGGTCGTAGTTCACGGGCTTGGGGTCCACCAGGATGCGCGGCCGCGTGCCTGAGCGGCCTGTGAGCGCGCGCAAAGCATCCATGAGCGCCCTGGTCACAACCCCTTTGCCGTAGTCTGAAACAACAAGAATATCGTGAGTTTGGGCGTGCTCGCGGACCTTCTCCAGCATGGCTCCAACCACAGTCTTGGAGAGCTCGTCCGTGTGTTCGCGGTCAACCCTGACGATCTGCTGATTCTGGGCGATGATCCGGGTCTTGCGCGTTGTGCGGCGGCGATCATCGTGAACGAGGTCGGTTTTCACCCCGGCCTCGTCGAGCAGGCCCGTGAGCGTCTGACCGTCCTGATCGGCGCCGATCACCCCGATCAGCAGCGCCTCGCCACCAAGCGCCACGATGTTTCGCGCCACGTTGCCAGCCCCGCCGAGCCGGTACTGCTCGTCGGACACTTGCAGCACGGGCACTGGCGCCTCGGGGGAGATGCGCGTGACCGAGCCGAAGGTGTAGTGATCAAGCATCATGTCGCCCACGATCATCACGCGCCGACCCGCCAGGCGCTCAACAAGAGTGAGAATGTTCGGTGTGATCATCAGGCCTCTGCGGCGGGCCTGTGGCCCGCCCAAGATCAGTTGAATGGGTGCTATTCCAGTATATTGTGCGCGATGATGATCTGATGATCGACGTGGCGCTAGGCGACTTCCAGGCCCAGCCTCCGCGCCAGGTCCATGAGCTGCTCGACAGACTGATAGGACACGGCCAGGACGCCCTTGTCCCGGCTGCCGGTGATCTTCACGGTCTCGCCAAGGGCCTGGGCCAGTCGCGTCTGGATGTCCCGGACCTGCTCGTCCGTCTGGTGCCCGTTGCGCCCGCCGCGCGGAGCCTTGCCCCTGGGCTTGACGCTGCCGTAAAGCTCCTGCGGATCGGCCAAGCGGCCATTCTCCTTGAAGAAGCCGGCCTCGGCCTCGGCCTGGCGCACCGAGAGGTTGAACTCCTTGATGCGCTGGTACAGACCCAGGCTGGTCTCGCCCTCCACGGCCATGATGGCGCGGCCATGCCCGGCGGTGAGCACCCCGGACTGGATGTCGGTCTGGATCTCCTCCGGAAGGTTGAGCAGGCGCAGGGAGTTGGCCAGGGCCGAACGGCTCTTGCCCACCTGGCGCGCCAGCTCCTCCTGGTTCAGGCCAAAGTCCTTGAGCAGCTGCTGGAACCCGCGCGCCTCTTCAATGGCGTTCAGGTCTTCGCGCTGCAAATTCTCGATGAGGGCGATGGCCAGGGTCTCCATGTCCGTGAGTGTCCGGACCAGGGCCGGAATCTCCTTGAGTCCCGCCATCTTGGACGCGCGCATGCGGCGCTCTCCGGCCACCAGCTCGTAGCCGTCTTGGCCCTGGCCCAGGGGCCGCACCAGGATGGGCTGGAGCACGCCCTGGCTCTTGATGGAGGCCGACAGATCCTCCAGGGCCTGGGGATCGAACTCCTTGCGCGGCTGGTGCGGGTTCGGGGTGATGGTGGACAAGGGCAGAAGCCGCACCTCCGCCGTGTTCACCGATTCCGTGCGAATGCTGCCAAGCAGCGCGTCCAGGCCACGTCCAAGTCCTCTCTGCCCTATGGCCATGCCCTTTCCTCCGGTTCGTCTCGCGTTCTGCCCAGCTGCGCCTCGCGGTCGAGGCCTGGCCACGCGTTTGTGTCTTGCCATGTCCGCCCGTGGTCCCTATAAGGACCGCAGGCCAACGCCAAGGAGCACCTATCATGAGCCCTACCCACGACGTCCCCGGCTTTCAGGAAATTTTTGACGCCCAGGGCAACCCCCTTGGTGCCATCCTCGGCCTAGAGGCCTGGGCGCTGGTTCGCCAAACAGTGCTGGAGCGTTTCGCTTCAGCTTCAGCCGAACTGGAGGAGCCGGAGCCCCTGACGGACTGGAGGAGCCTGGTCAAGTCCTGGGACTTCAACTATCCCGTGGACCTGGACGTGGCCTGCAGCCTGTGCGGCAATGCCACTGCCGACTGGGAGCACGACGAGCCCCGCGCCTTCCGCCTCACCGCCGCCAACATGGGCGGGCTGGTGACCTTCCGCTGCCTGTCCTGCCAGGCCCGCATCTTAAAGCGCCACTTCGACGACACCGTCACGGTCGAAGTCAGGCCCTTTGCCCCGGAAAAACACATCCGCAACAAGGGCCGCGCCTCCTAACCTCGTCTATTCGTGCACCTTGCTGCGCGACACTTCCTGGGCCAGGGCCATGTAGGCCTCGGCTCCGCTGGAGCGGATGTCGTAGGTGATCACCGGCTTGCCAAAGCTCGGGGCCTCGCTCAGCCGCACGTTGCGCGGGATGATGACCTCGAACAGGTGCTGCGGCAAGGCCTTGCGCACCTCGTTCTTGACCTGCCAGGAGAGCTTGTTGCGCTGGTCGTACATGGTGAGCACCACGCCGAGCACCCGGAGTTCCGGGTTCAGGCGCTTCTTCACCAGCTCAAAGGTCATGAGCAGCTGCGACAGGCCCTCCAGGGCATAGTACTCGCACTGGAGCGGCACGAGCAACTCCCGCGCGGCGCACAGGGCGTTCACGGTCAGGATGCCCAGCGACGGCGGGCAGTCGATGAGGATGTAGTCGTAGTCATCCTCAACCGGGGCGAGCATGTCGCGCACGTAGTACTCGCGCCCCAGCTTGTCCACAAGCTCAATCTCCGCACCCACTAGATTCTGCGTCCCTGGCAAGAGCGAGAGAAACGGGATGGCCGTCTGCACAATGGAGCTGCGTACGGTTTCCGGCTCGAAAAGGGCGGTGTACACGTTCGGGCGGTCGTCTCCGGGGTAGAAGCCCAGACCGCTGGAGGCGTTGCCCTGCGGGTCGCAGTCCACCAGGAGCACGCGCTTCTCCATGACGGCCAGGGAAGCGCCAAGATTCACTGCGGTGGTGGTTTTGCCCACGCCGCCCTTCTGGTTTGCCACAACAATTCTGCGTGCCACAGGGCCTCCGGGAGGGTGTCTCGGTGTTTGTTTCACGTGAAACACCAGGTGGTGGCCCGGTGTTTCCTGTCGGTGCAACAATGGAGTTCGCAACCTACGTCCCGTGGGCGGGAAAATCAAGGAGCGAACGCGTGGCGGGGTAAAAAAAGCGGGATCTAGGCGTTAAAATATGCGCGGTACCACTCCACGAACCGGGCGATGCCGTCCTCGATGCGCGTTGCGGGCTTGAAGCCCACGTCGCGGACCAGGTCGTCCACGTCGGCGATGGTGGCCGGAACGTCGCCCATCTGCATGGGCAGGAACTGCTTGATGGCTTTCTTGCCCAGGCATTCCTCCAGGACTTCGATGTAGCGGCTGAGCTCCACAACGCTGTTGTTGCCGATGTTGTAGATGCGGAAGGGGCCCGTGCTGGTGGCGGGGTCCGGGTTCGCTCCGGACCAGGCGGGGTTGGGCTCGGCTGTGTGCATGGTCACGCGCACCACGCCCTCCACGATGTCGTCGATATAGGTGAAGTCGCGCTTCATCTTGCCGTGGTTGAAGACCTTGATGGGCTCGCCTGCCAGGATGGCCTTGGTGAACAGGAACAGGGCCATGTCCGGGCGGCCCCAGGGGCCATATACGGTGAAGAAGCGCAGGCCCGTGGTGGGCAGCCCATACAGGTGGCTGTACGTGTGGGCCATGAGCTCGTTGGACTTCTTGGTGGCGGCGTAGAGGCTCATGGGGTGGTCCACGTTGTGGTGCACGCTGAGCGGCATGGTGGTGTTCATGCCGTACACGGACGAGGACGAGGCGTAGGTCAGGTGTCCGACCTTGTTGTGGCGGCAGCCTTCCAGGATGTTCAGGAAGCCGACGATGTTGGAGTCGATGTAGGCGCGCGGGTTCTCGATGGAGTAGCGCACCCCGGCCTGGGCCGCCAGGTTCACCACATGGGTGAAGCCGTGCTCGGCGAAGAGCGTGGCCATGGCCACCGTATCCGCCATGTCGATCTGGGCGAAGGTGAACCTGGGCTCGGCCTTCAGCAGGTCCAGGCGGGCGTGCTTGATCTCCACGGAATAGTAGTCGTTGACGATGTCCAGTCCGACAACCTCATGCCCCATGGCCAGTAAACGGCGGGAGAGGTGGAATCCGATGAATCCGGCGGCGCCGGTGACGAGAATCTTCATGGTGAGCGTCCTGTGGTTGTTGTGCTGGTGGTTTGAGGGGGGTGGTGTACCCGGCCGGCCGGGCAAAGGCAAGACTCACTCCAGGCGCAGGGCCTTGAGCACGGCCACGGAGCGGTGCAGCTCATGCGGCAGAAGATCCATCAGGGCCTCGGGAGCGGGCAGGGCATGCACCTGGACCTCAGGCTGGCCTTCGGCAGTGGGAAACAGGGCCGTGGCGATGGCCGAGGCCTCTGGCCCGAAGCAGGCGATGTGCGCCACGCCAAAAGACAGCACGCCGTTGAGGAAAATGTTCCGGGCCACATGAAGCGCCCCGGGCGCGTCAATGCAGGGCCAGAACACGCATGTGCCCTGGGGCCAGGCCGTGTAGCCCAGGATGGCCTGAAAGAGTTTGCGCCGGGCCGGATCAGCTGCGCCCGTGACGTCTGCCGTGAGCGCGGCATAGGTGATGATGACCTTGGGCGCAGTGCGCACGCGCGCCGCGATGCCGGCCCAGGGCTCGGGCCAGTCCAGACGGTGGCCGCTGGCGCTGGGCGCGGCACAGGCTGTGTTTGTCGGGGCAGGGGCTGCGGACAAGGGCGTGCTGGGTCCCTCCACAAGGCGCTCCGGCAGCCCGTCCGGGAGAAACAAGGCGTCCAGTCCGGCGGCGCGCCAGGGGCGCAGGAGCTCAGGCAGGTCTACAGATGCCGCAAAAGATCCCAGACGCGCCACGCGACCTCCGTCTTGGGCAGTTGCGGCCACTGTTCCACGCGGCCCGTGCAATCGAGGATGGTCACGGTGTTGGTGGCGGAGTCAAAGCCGCTGCCAGGCGCGCCCACGCGGTTGGCCACGATAATGTCCAGGTTCTTCTCCGTGAGCTTCAGCTTGGCCTGTTCCACAAGATCGTCCGTCTCGGCGGCAAAGCCGATGAGGATCTGGTGGGGCCGTTTCTGCTCACCCAGGGTGCGCAGGATGTCCGTGTTCTCGGTGAGGCGCATGAGCAGATCACCAGTGGTCAGGTCGCGCTTCTTGAGCTTGCGGGCAGGGTCAACGGAATCCGGGAGCTGGGGCCGGAAGTCGCAGACTGCGGCCACGAAGCAGCCGATGTCCGTGTCCGGCCAGAATTCCTGGCAGGCGTCGAGCATCTGCCGGGCCGTGGTCACTCTCGTCACCTCAATGCCCGGCGGGAAATCCAGGTTGGTCGGCCCGGCCACCACGCGCACGCGCGCGCCCCGCATCCAGGCCGAAAGGGCCAGGCACGCGCCCATGAGTCCGCTGGAGGGGTTGGACAGGTAGCGCACCGCGTCCCACGGCTCGCGCGTGGGTCCAAGGGTCACCAGCACGGTCTTGCCGTCCAGGTCGCGCGGCGACAAGGCGCGCAGCACATGTGCCAGGATGTGCTCCACCGGGGAAAGCTTGCCCAGGCCCGTGTCGCCGCAGGCCACATCGCCCAGGACCGGGCCGATGCCCACAGCGCCGCGCCGGAGCAGCGTCTGCCAGTTGGCCTGGGTGGCCGGTGCGTTCCACATGGCCGGGTTCATGGCCGGGGCCAAAAGCAGCGGGCCGGAAAAGGCCAAGGCCTGGGTGGAGAGCAGGTCGTCGGCCAGGCCATGGGCCAACTTGGCCAGGATGCTGGCCGTGGCCGGGGCGATGACCAGCGCAGCGGTGGATTGCCCAGGCGTCAGGTGGACGAAGGGATCATGCCCGGCGCCGGGGCCGAACAGGGACGTGCTGACAGGGTCGGCGCCCAGGGCGCGGAAGCTCTCCGCCCCAACAAAGCGCTGGGCGGAGTCGGTGAGCGTGGCGCTGGCCGAGACCTGGCACTGGCGCAGCAGGCGCAACAGCTCCAGGCTCTTGTACGCGGCGACGCTCCCGGTGACGCCCAGGTGGATGCGCTTGCCCAGGAAGCAGGAAAACTTCAGGTGCGCGGTGCTCAATTGTTGATGTCCTTTTCCGAGAAGCTGCCCTTGGACGAGCCGGACGGGGCCGGGCGGGCCTGGGCGGTGCCGGGCCGGACCTGGGTGCCGGAGCGGCTCGGGGCCGAGGCGCCGGACTTGAACTCCAGGGCGAACACCGTGGCCTTGGCCTTGAATCCGTCAAGCAGTTCGACGATGCAGGCCTTGTTGCTCTTTTCGAAGATCAGGATGCTCTTCTTGGAGCGCACGGCCGAAACCTTCCGCCAACCGTCCTTGACCATGTTGTTCAGGAAAAAATTGATGAGGTCGTCGAAGACCACGCGGCCCTGAAATATCTGGATGCCCGCCTTGAACTGCTGGGTGTCGAAGGAGAAGTCGTCGTCTGGCGTGTGCTCCATCCCGCTGGGGATCAGGATGTCGTCAAACAGATAATAGTAGTTGGGGTTGTCGTATGTTTCCGCCTGGGAGCCGCTGCTCACGGGCGCGGGTTCGTTCGCGCTCTTGGTGTTCAGTCCGGAGCAGGCGGACAAGGCGAGGGTCAGGGCAAGGGTCAAAATGGGGCCGAGAAAGGCTTGCTGGAGATGGGGCTTCATGGCGCGCTCCTCCGTGGATTCGGCGTGGTTTTGTCTGCTCTGTGGCTGTGCATATATGAAGACGCGGGGAATCTCAATGCGGGGCCGGGGCGGTCGAGCGGGAAAAAGCTGGAGGCGGGCGGCGTTCAGGACGGCAGCCCGCTCAGACGCCTGAGGGCGGCCTCAAGGCGCTCGCGGTCCTCCCGCAGGCGGTGCAGCTCCACCTCCTGGGCGGAGAGCCGCGCCTTGAGATCGGCGTTGTCGCTGGTCAGCGTAAGGGAGATCTCCTCAATGACCGCCAGCTTGGGCTCCATGTGCCGCAGGCGCTCCTGCAAGCGGGCCAGCAGGGTGACGGTGTCGGCCTGATCGCGCTTGGCCAGGCGCTTTAAATTCCGCGCCAGGAGCACGAAGCCGTTCTTCAGCTTGGAGATGTCGGTCTGGTGGGTGTCCAGGCTGGTCTTCTGGTCGGCGATGGAGTCCAGGGTCTCCGAGAAGCGGCTCATGGACGTGGCCAAGGCCTCGGACAACGCGTCGGACAGCATCTCGGTGAGGTTGCCCGGAAACAGGGCGTTGAAATCTTGGGGCACAGCAGGCAGGGCCATGGGCTCCACAGCGGGTCCGACCTCGATGGTGCGCGGAAACTCTCGCCGCAGGATCTCCTCGATCTCTGCGGTGATCCGCCCCTGGCCATAGAGCTCGCTGATGCGCTGGAACACGGGTATGGCCCCCTCGGGATAGCGCGTCATGCGCCCGAGGCGGCGGCCAGAGAAAAAGTCCTTGAACAGGGCGGCGTAGCGGCGCGCTGTGGGCGCGGGAATGCCAGTGCGTCGCGCAATGTCGCTCAGAGCCATGAGTTCCATCCACTCGACATACCAGGATCGTTGCCAAGATCAAGGAAAAGTTACCGCAGGCCGCCGATCCGCCATCCAGCGATCGTGCAAGGCGGACGATCACCAGGCTGTGCACCGGCCGTGAGCGGTTGATGAAACCGTGGCGGGACTTGCGTTGCCGGGATGAATACGTAAGAGTGCGGGCACCCATGACACAGCCCCCGCCGCATATCCCGCCCGAATTTTCCTTGAGCAGCTATGTCTACGAGCTGCCGCCGGAACGCATCGCCCGGCGTCCGGCCGACGCGCGCGACGCTTCGCGCCTGCTCGTGCTCGACCGCCAGCAGGAGGCCGCGCAGACCGGCCTGCATTTCTCGGATTTGCCCGGGTTCCTGGCCCGGCGCTACCCGCGCGGCGCGCTTTTGATTGCGAACAATTCCAGGGTGTTCCCGGCGCGCATCTTTGGCCGCAGGCAGACCGGCGGGCGTGTGGAGGTGCTGCTGCTCACGCCCCTGCCGCTGCTCAAGGTGCGCCCCTGCGCCGGGGCTGACGGCTGGCTCTGCGCCGAGGCCGAGGGCCTGGTGCGCACGGCCAAGCGCATGAAAGAGGGCGAAAGCGCGGACTTCGGCCCGACCTTGCGCGTGGCGCTGCTGGAACGCGGGGAGTACGGCCGCTGTCGCCTGCGCCTGGAATGGCGTGGGGCTCTTGTGGATATATTGAACGACATCGGGCACATGCCGCTGCCGCCCTACCTGGAGCGCGAGGACGACGCCGGGGACCGCGAGCGCTACCAGACCACCTACGCTGCTGCGCACAAGGCTGGCAGCGTGGCCGCGCCCACGGCGGGCCTGCACTTCACGCCCGAGGTGCGCGCGGCGCTCACGGACCAGGGCTTTGGCTGGGCCGAGGTGACCCTTTACGTGGGCTACGGCACCTTCAGCCCGGTGCGCGCCAAGGACATCCGCCAGCACACCATGCACGCCGAGCATGTGGAGGTGCCGGAGGCCACGGCGAGAGCCATACGCGAGGCCAAGGCCGCAGGGCTGCCGGTCATCTGTGTGGGCACCACCAGCGCGCGCAGCCTGGAGGGCATGCACCAGGCCTGCGGAAGCGTGCAGGCTTTTGCCGGGGACACGAACATATTTATCACGCCGGGCTACGAATTTTGCGTCGTGGACGCTTTGATCACCAATTTTCATTTGCCAGAATCAAGTCTCCTGATTATGGTCTCGGCCCTAGCAGGCCGAGAAAAAATAATGGCCGCGTACACCGCAGCGCTCGCCCAGGAGTTCCGGTTTTTCTCCTACGGCGACGCCATGCTCATTGTCTGAAATGCAAGGACTGGCGCGGGTTTTCCGCTTCAGCAAAGGGGTCTGACGATGTCCCGCATCACGGTTACGGAGGAGCGCTGCAAGGGCTGTCTGCTCTGCACCACGGTCTGCCCGGTGGAGATCATTGGTCAGTCCGAGCGCATCAACCAGCACGGCTACAAGGTTGCCGAGGTGCCCGCAGAAAGCATGGGCGCCTGCACCGGCTGCGCATCCTGCGCCACCATCTGCCCGGACATGGCCATCGAGGTCTGGCGCAGCAAAAAGTCCAACAAGCCGACGTCCAAGAAGGCGGCCTAGCATGGCAGGCACACACGATCGCATCTTCGTCAAGGGCAACGAGGCCATCGCCATGGGCGCGCTGGACGCCGGCTGCCGCTGCTTCTTCGGCTATCCCATCACCCCCCAGAACGACATCCCTGAATTCATGTCCAAGGCCATGGTGGCGGCTGGCGGCGAGTTCGTCCAGGCCGAGAGCGAGGTGGCTGCGGCCAACATGCTGCTGGGCGCTGGGGCGTGCGGCATCCGCGCCATGACCAGCTCCTCCTCCCCTGGCATGAGCCTCAAGCAGGAGGCCATCAGCTACATGGCGGGCAGCGAGATCCCGG
>CAYMIP010000031.1:0-26362 GCA_964390575.1 uncultured Desulfocurvus sp.
CCGGCCCAGTGGGAAAAGACCTACTTCGAGTGGCTGGACAACATCCGCGACTGGTGCATCTCCCGCCAGATCTGGTGGGGCCACCGCATCCCGGCCTGGACCTGCGAGGGCTGCGGGGAGCTGCTTGTCCAGGTGGACGACCCGGCCGACCTGGCCACGGGCTGCCCCAAGTGCGGGGGCGCGCTGGCCCAGGAAGACGACGTGCTGGACACCTGGTTCTCCTCGGCCCTGTGGCCCTTCTCCACCCTGGGCTGGCCCGAAAAGACGGACAAGTTGAAAGCCTACTACCCCACCAGCGTGCTGGTCACGGGGTTCGACATCCTGTTCTTCTGGGTGGCGCGCATGATGATGATGGGCATCCACTTCCAGGAGCAGGTGCCATTCCACCACGTGTACATCCATGCGCTTGTCCGCGACGAGCAGGGCAAGAAGATGAGCAAATCCACGGGCAACGTCATTGACCCCCTGGAGATGATAGCCAAATACGGCACCGACTCCCTGCGCTTCACGCTCACCGCCTTTGCCGCCATGGGCCGCGACATCAAGCTCTCGGAGAAGCGCATTGAGGGCTACCGCCACTTTGTGAACAAGATCTGGAACGCGGCGCGCTTTGCCCTCATGAACCTGCCGGAGACGCCCAAGGCCCAGCTCTCCGACGCCAAGGGCCTGGCCAACTTGTGGATTCTGCACCGCCTGGAAGAAGTGAAGGACGAGGTGGAGAGCGCCACCCTCGAATACCGCTTCAACGACATTGCCCAGAGCCTGTACCGCTTCATCTGGAACGAGTTCTGCGACTGGTACCTGGAGATGGCCAAGGGCGACCTGTACGGCGAGGACGAAGGAGCCAAGGACGCCACGCGCAGGGTGCTGCTCACGGTGCTCTCGGAGACCATGGTCCTGCTGCACCCGGTGATGCCCTTTGTGACCCAGGAGATCTGGAGCGTGTTGCCGGGCATTACGGACAAGGAACTGGCCCTCGCGCCCTACCCTTCGCTGCGGCCGCAGTTCAAGAGCGCCCAGACCGCGCGGGACATGGCCTTTTTCCAGGGCGTGGTGGGCGCGGTGCGCACCATCCGCACGGAGCTGTGCATTGACCCGGCCAAGAAGCTGCCGCTGGTTATCGACACGGCAGGCGACACGGCGGGCGGCACGGAAAGCGGCAACGCCCAGGCTGTGCTGACCCAGAACCTGCACCTGATCCAGTCCCTGGCCCGCATCGAGAGCGTGGACATCGGGCCGGGCAAGACCGGCCCGCGCGCCAGCGGCACGGCCGTGGTCGAGGGCTCGCGCATCTTCGTGCCGCTCAAGGGCGTGGTGGACTTTGGCCAGGAGCTGACGCGCCTGGACAAGGAGCTGGGCAAGCTGGACAAGCAGTTGACCGCGCTCAAGGGCAAGCTGGCCGCCCCCGGCTTTGCGGGCCATGCCCCGGCGGACATCGTGGCCGCCGAGCAGGCCAAGCTGGCGGGCCTGGAGGACGCACAGGTCAAGCTGGCCGAGTTGCAGGAGCGCCTCAAGAGCGCGCTCAGCGAGGAGGGCTAGCCCCGTGAGTGCTCCGGCCTGGAACCCCGAAGGGGGCGTCATCCGGCGCTGCCTGCCAGTTGACGAGCCGCTCATGGCGGAGATCGTGAACGACGCGGCCCAGGCCTACAAGGGCGTGATCCCGGCGGACCGCTGGCACGAGCCGTACATGCCGCTGGCCGAACTGCGCGCGGAAATCGCGGCAGGGGTTCAGTTCTGGGGCTGCGAGGTGGATGGCGTCCTCGTCGGCGTCATGGGCATCCAGGACGTGGACAACGCCGCCTCCAGTGCAGAGGGCGGCATCGGAAATGTCACGCTGATCCGCCACGCCTATGTGCGCACGGCGCAGCGCGGCCAGGGCATTGGCGGCAAACTGCTTATGCACCTCATGGGCCTGGCTGAGCGGCCCCTGCTCATGGGCACCTGGGCCGCGGCCGACTGGGCCGTGCGCTTCTACCAGAAGCACGGCTTCACCTTGACCGCGCACGCGGAAAAGGAAAAGCTCCTGCGCACCTACTGGAACATCCCGGCGCGGCAGGTGGAGACCTCGGTGGTCCTGGCCGACGCCCGCGCCATGCAGATGATTCGCAAATAGTCAGACTGGAGTATCCCTATGTCCACAGTGTACCTCATCGGCGCAGGCCCCGGCGATCCCGGCCTGCTCACCATCCGGGCCAAGGAGCTCATCGAGACCTGCGACGTGGTGGTCTACGACTACCTGGCCAACAAGGACTTCCTGAAATACGCCCGGAAGGACGCCGAGATCATCTACGTGGGCAAAAAGGGCGGCGACCACACCCTGCCCCAGGACCAGATCAACGCGCTCATCGTGGCCAAGGCCCGCGAAGGCAAGTCCGTGGCCCGCTTGAAGGGCGGCGACCCGTACGTCTTCGGGCGCGGCGGCGAGGAGGCCGAGGACCTGGTCGAAGCGGGCATCGCCTTTGAGGTCGTGCCCGGCGTCACCGCTGGCGTGGCTGCCCCGGCCTATGCGGGCATCCCGGTCACCCACCGCGACTTTACCACCAGCGTCTGCTTCATCACCGGGCACGAGGACCCGACCAAGGAGGAGAGCGGCCACAACTGGGAGGTCTACGCCAAGAGCAACAGCACGCTGGTGTTCTACATGGGCGTGAAGAACCTGCCCATGATCGCGGGCAACCTCATGGCCGGCGGCCGCTCCAAGGACACCCCTGTGGCCCTCGTCCGCTGGGGCACGCGCTGCAACCAGGAGTCCATGGTCAGCACCCTGGAGAACGTGGCCGCCGAGGCCGAGCGCCGCACATTCGCCGCGCCCAGCATCATCATTGTGGGCGGGGTGTGCTCCCTCGCTGCCAAGCTCGCCTGGTTCGAAAAGAAGCCGCTCTTGGGCAAGGGCGTTGTGGTCACCCGCGCGCGGGAGCAGGCCAGCGACCTGGCCGATGTGCTGAAGGGCATGGGCGCCTGCGTGTATGAATTTCCCACCATCACCGTGGAGCCGCTGGACGACTACGACGAGGTGGAGCAGGCCATCCTGACCCTGGGCGCCGTGGACTGGCTGGTGTTCACCTCGGTCAACGGGGTCAAGCATTTCTGGGCGCAATTGGCCGAGATCGGGCTGGACACCCGGACCCTGGGCGGCATCAGCGTGGCGGCCATCGGCCCGGCCACGGCGGACGAGCTGAAACTGCGCGGCGTGACCCCGGACTTTGTGCCGCCCCGGTACGTGGCGGAAGAAATCGTCACCGGGCTGCTGGCCCTTGGCATTGCGGGCAAGAACGTGCTCATTCCGCGCGCCAAGGTGGCCCGCGAGGTGCTGCCCGAGGAACTGGCCAAGGCCGGGGCCAATGTGCGCGTGCTGCCCGTGTACGAGACGCGCCTGACCCAGGCCGACCCCTCGGAGATCGTGGACGCGCTGGCCAAGGGCAAGATCCAGGCCCTGACTTTCACCAGTTCCAGCACTGTGGAGAACTTCTTCACGCTGCTTGAGCCCGACACCCTGCGGCAGTACCCGGACGTGAAAATCGCCTGCATCGGCCCGGTCACGGCCAAGACGCTCGCGCGCTTCGGCTTTACCCCGCACATCCAGCCCGAGGACTACACCATTCCGGGGCTGGCTGCGGCGCTGGGCGAGAATCTTTAGCCGCACGGCGCGGAGAGAGGAAAGAGAAAGCCCCCGGTGGAGACGCCGGGGGCTTTTTGGGGGTGGCGTATGTCGTGGGTTTCAGGAAGCCGCCGCCTTGACACCCGACCATGATGCGGCGCAACATGTGGGCAATATCAATGCGTGCGCTAGGGGAGACGGTCATGCTTATCCTTATACTCCTCGCTATGCTGTTCTGCATCATTGGCTGGCAGCCGTTCCACCATCGGCATTGCCGCTGGCTGCGAGTCTCACTTTCCGATGTGCGGGAAGCAATCGCCTTTCATTTTCCTGGTGAACAGGAGGAGGAAATACTCCTGCAAACGGAGATGCACTATGGCTTGAACATCTTTTACCATGTGGGCATTGCCTTCATTTCGATGATGACCAGCTATGCTTCAGTCTCCATGGTCCTTGGATACACCTCTGGGCCAAGAGGATGGCACCACAGCTATGCCTTGCTTTGCATCGCCCTCTTGATCTGGTCTGTTTTCTGGCTTTCGAAAGCCATGACTGTGCGCGTCGCCATCACAAAGTCCTACGTTATATGGGGTGACGTCCGGCAAAAAACGCCCTGGAACTGTAGACGACGGTCTGACGTGCGGTGGGCGAGCCAAGGCGGCAGGTGTGATCTGCTCATGATCAAGATGAAGGGTACCACCGTGCGGCTGGGTGATGTCTATAATTGTGGAGAGATGGCCCGCGCTCTGTATGCGAACCCTACCTACAGCAATTTGGTCCGCATGGTCGACAAGCTGTTCCGCTAGCCCCCTTCCCCTCGCCCTACCCTCCCCATAAAATACAAACGCGCCGGGCCAGGAGAAACCTCCAAGCCCGGCGCTTCCGCGTCGCGTCCCGCGCCCCGCGCCTAGTCGTACTCCTGCCAGTTGGCCACCAGCCAGTCCTCCACCAGCCGCTGGGTCTTGAGCGCGATGGGCAGGTGCTTGGCCATCAGCCGCTCGACCTTCTGGCCGGAGGTCTTCTGCCGGAACTTGTACTTCAGCATAAACCTGTTGATGAGCGCCAGGACTTCATGGCCCTCCTTGCGGTTGAAGGGGGTGCTGTCAGGCTCGCCGGTGATCTTCGGATCATCGTCCTTGAACGCGGTCCAGCTGTACTTGTCCGCAAACTGCAGGTCCGAGCGTTCCATGATCGCCATATGTCCACCTCCCAGGCAATTGCTAGAGCACCGAACATATGCCCCTGCCTTTCGGGTCGCAAGCCCCCTGCCCCACATCGCCCCTTGCCATCCCGCCAAGGGGTGGCTATAGCCTGCCCCATCATGACTAAAGACCTCATCATCGTCGAGTCACCCGCAAAGGTGAAGACCATCGGCAAATTCCTGGGCAAGGACTACGTGGTCGAAGCCTCCGTGGGCCACGTGCGCGACCTGCCCAAGGGCGACATGGGCCTGGATGAAGCCAACGGCTACGCCCCGCGCTACGAGATCATCAAGGGCAAAGAGGACGTGGTGGGCCGCCTGCGCAAGGCCGCCAAGGCCGCAGGCCACGTCTACCTCGCGCCCGACCCGGACCGCGAAGGCGAGGCCATCGGCTGGCACGTGGCCGAGCTCATCAAGGGCCAGAACACCAACGTCAGCCGCATCCAGTTCAACGAGATCACCGCCCGGGCCGTGAAAGAGGCGCTGGAACACCCGCGCCCCATCAACGCCGACCTCGTGGGCGCGCAGCAGGCGCGGCGCGTGCTGGACCGGCTGGTGGGCTACAAGATTTCGCCCATCCTCTGGAAGCACGTGAAGCGCGGCATCAGCGCCGGGCGTGTGCAGTCCGTGGCGCTCCGGCTCATCGTGGACCGCGAGCGCGAGCGCCGCGCGTTCCTGCCCGTGGAGCACTGGGCGCTCAAGGCAAAACTGGAGGGCGCAAACCCGCCGCCCTTCCGCACCGATCTCTGGAAGGTCGGCACCAAGACCGTGGCCCCGGGCCTCAAGGACATCGGCAGCCAGGACGCAGCCGAGGCCCTGGTGAAAAACGTGCGCGCCGGGCAGTTCGCGGTGGAGGCGGTGGAGGAGAAGGAGCGCGCCAAGAGCCCGCCCCCGCCCTTCACCACGTCGAGCCTGCAGCAGGTGGCCAACCGCGCCCTGGGCTATCCGGCCAAGAAGACCATGAGCACGGCCCAGAAGCTCTACGAGGGCGTGGAGCTGGGCGAGCGCGGCACCGTGGCGCTCATCACCTATATGCGTACCGACTCCGTGCGCATCGCCGACGAGGCCAAGCTGGCCGCGCGCGAGTTCATCCTGGGCCAGTACGGCGAAAAATTCGCGCCCGCCAAGGTCAAGGTCCACAAAACCAAGGGCGGCGCGCAGGACGCCCACGAGGCCTGCCGCCCGGTGGACGTGGCCGTGACCCCGGAGTCGGTGAAGGCCTTTCTCCCGGCGGACCAGTTCAAGCTCTACCAGCTCATCTGGCGGCGCTTCGTGGCCTCGCAGATGTCCGACGCGCGCTTCCACGACACCACCGTGACCGCCAAGAACGGCGCGACCTTGTGGCGGGCCAAGGGCGAGCGCCTGCTCTTCCCCGGCTTCCTCAAGGTCCAGGGCCTGGAGGCGCCGGACCCGGACGCCGTGGCCGCCAATGGGGCAGACGATTCGGAACAGCTGCCCAAGCTCGCCCTCGGCGAGGCGCTGAAGCTCTTGGAGCTGACCAGCGAGCAGAAGTTCACCCAGCCGCCCCCGCGCTACACCGAGGCCACCCTGGTCAAGGCGCTGGAGGAGCAGGGCATCGGACGGCCCAGCACCTACGCCGCCATCATCAGCACCCTTCAGGACCGCGAGTACGTGGGCATGGAGGAGAAGCGCTTCGCGCCCTCTGAGCTGGGGGCCACGGTGAGCGACAAGCTCGTGGCCCATTTCGCCACGCTCATGGACATCGGCTTCACCGCAGGCATGGAGCGCAAGCTCGACGAGATCGCCGCTGGCTCGCGCACCTGGGAGGCGGTCATCGAGGAGTTCATGGTCGAGTTCATCCCGGCGCTGAAAAAGGCCGGGGCCGAGATGGAGCGCGCCACCATCGACTCCGGCGTTGTCTGCGACCTATGCGGCAAGCCCATGCACGTCAAGTTCGGCAAGATGGGCGAGTTCCTGGGCTGCTCCGGCTACCCGGACTGCAAGAACATCAAGGAATTCACCCGCGACGAGCAGGGCGCCATCCTGCCCAGCGACAAGGCCAGGGGCGAGATCACGGACATCCTGTGCGAGCTGTGCGGCAACCCCTTTGCGGTGAAGACCCCGCGCAAGGGCCGCTCAAGCGAGCCGTTTTTGGGCTGCACAGGCTACCCCAAGTGCAAGAGCATCAAGAACTTCAAGCGCACCGAAGACGGGCAGATCGAGATCCTCGCCGCAGCGCAGGAGATCCCGGCCGGCACCTGCCCGGAATGCGGCAAGCCCATGGTGGTCAAGACCGCGCGCAAGGGCAGCCGGTTCATCGCCTGCACGGGCTACCCCAAGTGCAAGCACACCGAGCCGCTGCCCACGGGCGTGGCCTGCCCCAGGGAGGGCTGCACGGGCGAGCTGGTGGAGAAGAGCTCGCGCGGGGGCAAGGTCTTCTACTCGTGCAGCCGCTACCCGGAGTGCACCCAGGCCTTCTGGGACCACCCGGTGCCCGGCCCCTGCCCACAGTGCGGCTCGGCCGTGCTGGTGGAGAAGAACACCAGGGCCAAGGGCGCGCACGTGGCCTGCCCGAACAAGGACTGCGGCTGGGTGAAAGAGCCGCAGTAGCCAGGCCGCTTTTGCCAGGAAATGCAAAGGCCCGCCCCTTCTTGTTGGGGGGCGGGCCTTTTTCGTTGGCCAAAGGGGTTGGCCAAAGGGACAGCGCGCTAGAGCGCGATGTTCTGGCGCTCGGCGATGAGCTCAAAGGCGCGCCGGGTCAGCTCGGTGATGTTCGGCTTGGAGATCTGATCGTCCGCGCCCACGGCCTCGCCCTTGTGGCGCAGGCGGTCGGTGATGAGCGAGGAGAACAGGATCACCGGCATGTCCTTGAGCACGGGGTCGTCCTTGACGCGCTTGGTCAGGTTGTGGCCGTCCATCACCGGCATCTCGATGTCCGAGACCATGATGTCCACGTACTCGGAGAGCGGCTTGCCCTCCTGGCTGGCGCGCTGCTTCATCCCCAGCAGCGTGTCCCAGGCCTCCTGGCCGTTGACGGTCTGGGTGACTTCGAACCCGGCCTTTTCCAGCATGGCGGCGATCATGCGGCGGATGGAAGTGGAGTCGTCGGCCACGAGGGCGCGGAAGTGCTCCTTTTTCGACGGCTCCCTGGCTTCCTGGATGGACTGCATGGCCGTTTCCTCGATCTTCATGGCCAGGCCGGGGTTCAGCTCGGCCAGGATCTTCTCCATGTCCAGCACGAGGAGGATGCGGTCCTCGAAGCGCACCACGCCGGTGACGCTGTTGCCCGAATACTCGTTCAGGTGCTTGCCCGGCGCCTCGACCTGGGTCCAGCTCAGGCGGTGGATGCGGGTGACGCCGGAGACCATGAAGGCCGAGATCATGCGGTTGAACTCGCTGACGATGACCTTGGTGCTGTCCTTGATCTCGGTCGTGCCCTTGCCCAGCCAGAGCGACAGGTCCACCAGGGGGATGATGCGCGAGCGCAGGTTGAAGGCGCCGAGAACCGAAGGGTGCGGGATATCCGGGAGCTGGGTCACCGTGGGCATGCGGATGATCTCCAGCACCTTGGCCACGTTGACGCCGTAGTAGCCCCGGTAGGTCTGGCCCGAAGCGTCCGTGCCCTCGTCGATGAAGAACTCCACGAGCTCCAGTTCATTGGTGCCGGACTCAAGCAGTATGTTCGTTTGGCTCATGCGCGCTCCCTGTGGCAGTGAAACCTGAACCACCTATTCGGATATTTTTCTACCGGACTTTATGTCCGCTGTAAACTGTGCGCCGCCTGTCCCAGGGCGCTTTTAGCCCCTGCGGAGAATAATTGCCGCCAAAAGCCGGATTGGCAGCAATTTATGTTGACACGTCACCCCTGACAACACTAAGACTCATCCTTAAACTGGAAATAGTTTAGAAATAGTCGGGCATCTGTCCAAAGAAAGCCGCGCAAAGGTGTAGGGATTTTCCCCTCTCCGCAAGCGCAGCTGCCGCGTCAGGCCTTGCCTGGCGCGACTATGGAAGGCACCAGACAGAGACACAGGGGCAGGCGTGAATCTCAAGGAAAGGCTTTCCTCCACCGAGAACCTGCTGCGCGCCATCCGCAGCGGAGAAGCCTTTGCTTCCCTGCGCAAGCCCAGGGACCAGAAGCCCAAAGCCGCCCCCGCCGCAGGAGCCAGGCCCGCCCCCGCCGCAGGGCCCAGGCCCGCCCCCGCCGCAGGGCCCAGGCCCGCGCCCAAGCCTTCAGCCCCGACTCCGCCCACCCCCAAGCCCGCCCAAGCCGCCGCCCTGGCGAAAAAAAGTTTCTGGACCCGCCAGCTGTCTTTCGGCGCAGGGGCCAAGTCCGCCGTGCTCGGCGTGGCCATGAGCTCCGGCCGTCTGAGCCTTGTCCTGGTCTCCGGCGGAACCCTCCAGTTCACCGCCCGCTTTCCCTTCGGTCCCGACCAGGCGTTCGGGCAGAAGGGCTTTCCCGCCTTCTTGCGCGCCTGCCTTGAGAGCGTCCGGGGCAAGGCGTCCCAGGCCAAGGTTTGGGCCGTTCTGCGGACCCAGGACCTGGACCTGAACGTTCTCACCGTGCCCAAGCTCTCCGGCGCAAAGCTCAACGCCGCAGTCTACTGGACCCAGCAGAAGGAAAAGAAGTTCGCCGAGTCCGAGTACGTGCTGGACTACGTCGTCCTGGGGCCGACAAAAGACGCCAAGGAGCCGCGTCTGGACGTGCTGACCTGCCTGGCCCTGCGCGTGGACGTGGACCGCCTGCGCGACGCCTTCCGCGAGGCTGGCTGGCCGTTGGACGGCATCACCACCACCCCCAGCGCCCTCCAGCGCATCTACCGTCTGCCTGGCGCGCCAAAGGACTTCACCCTGGCCGCGAACATCCACGTGGAGGCGGATTTCTCGGTCATCGGCCTGTATGGCGAGGGCGGGCTGCGCTTCAGCCGCTTCATCCGCTCCGGCACGGACGGCATGGCCGACGCCCTGGTGGAGCATTTCCAGGAGCTTGCCAAGCCCCAACCGGCCCAGGCCGTGGAACTCGAACTCGCCCCGCCGGGCGCGCCAAAGGCCCCTGGACCGCAGCAGCCCCCGCTGCTGCTGCCCCTGGACGTTGTGCAGGCCAGGGGGCTGTTGTTCCATGTGCTCCTGGGCTCGCCCGCACCCCCAGGCCTAAGCTCCGGGCACCTCCTGGGCGAGACCAAGATGCTTGAGGTCATCGCCCCGGCCATTGACCGCCTGGCCAAGCAGGTGGAGCGCACCCTGGAGTACTTCGCCACCTCCCAGCAGCAGCGCTGCGACGTCGTGCACTTCAGCGGGCGCATCTTCGGTTCACAGGGCCTGCTCCAGGCTCTGGCCGGGCTGCTGGGCTACCCGGCCGCGGCCTTCGACGCCACCGCCATGCTCCCGTCCAAGTCCGACGCCGTGGCCCGGTCCGACCGCATGGCCCTGGCCCCGGCCCTGGCTGCGGGCCTCTCGGCGCCGGACAAGGGCATCAACCTGCTGCGCAACTACAAGCAGCGCGCCGCCGTGCAGTCCCGGCAGACCATCACCCGCAGCCTGATCCTGGGCCTGGCGGCCAGCCTGATCCTGGTCGGCGCGGCCGGGCTGTGGCTGGAGTACGGCAACGCGGCCAAGCGCCAGGAGCTGGTCCAGGCCAAGGCCCGGCTGTCCGCCGCAGGCCCGGCCATCGACGAGGGCACCCTGACCATCAGTGTGGCCCAGTTCAAGGCCCGGCAGGAGATCCTGCGCGTGGCTGCGGGCCGCTTCACCGCTCCGGCCGTGCTGGCCGAGCTGGCTCGCCGCGCCCCGGCCAACGTCAAGATTCTGAACCTGACCCTGGACATGACGGCCCCGCCCGCCGCTCCGGCCGCCGCCCCGACCCCGGGCAAGCCCCAGGCCGCCCAGCCCCGCGACCTGATGACCGTGGAGGGCGTCATTCTGGGCGCCAAGGCCGACTTTGATCCCACGCTCTCGCGCTTCATCATCGAGCTGCAGGCCTCGCCCCTGTTCAACCTGCCCGTGGTCCACCAGACCGGGCTCAAGGACCTGGGCGCAGAGGGCCAGGTGCTGCACTTCGTCCTGCACATGGGGGTGGTGTGATGGGCCTCAGCCTGGACATGAAGCTGGCCCTGACGCCGGAAATGCGCACCTTGAGCCTGCGCGTGGGCCTGGGCCTGCTGGTGCTCCTGGCCGCGCTGTATGTCCTGGTGGTCATGCCCCTGTCCGAGCGCACCCGGATCAATGCCGACATCACGGACACCCGCGAGCGCACCCAGCGCCAGCTGGCGCTCAGGCCGGCCTGGGCCAGCATCGCCGGCCTGAGCCAGAACGCCAGCCTGAGCGCAATCAGCGTGCCCAATCCCGAGCCCGTGCCGCGCACCAGGGTCTACCTGATGCCTGAGCAGATCGCACACATGGCCCGGGCCGTGGGCCTGGAGCCCCTGGAAGTGACGCTGAACCCGGCCTCCCTGGGCCAGGATCCCTCGTCCATCCAGGCCCAGGGCATATTTTCCGGACAAATGGAGGGCGTGCGCGAGCTGCTCATGGGCCTCGCGCGGATGCCGTCCCTGGCGCGCATGGAGCGCGTGGAGCTGCGCGCGGCGGAAGGGCGGCTGGAACTATTTCTTCAGCTGCGCATCGCGCTGGCCAACTGAGCGGCGCGGGCAGGACAAGGCGGATGCAGAAACGGGAAAAGCAACTCCTGGGCGTCATGGCCCTGGCCATAGTGGTGGCGGGCTACATGAATTTTTCCGCGCCCGTGGCCCCCGCCCCCAAGGCTGCGGCCACAGGCGCCAGCAAGGCCCTGGTGGACGAGGTGGCCAAGAGCGTGGACCAGTCCAGGCTCACGCCCCAGCAGGCGTACCGCCTCGGCCTGCTGCTGGACGGCAGCGCCGGCAACCCCTTCTTCGTCGGGGCCGGCGGCATCTCCCTGGAGGAGGACCGGGGCCTGGGCGGGGCAGGCGGCGGCAGCGGGGCGGAGTTTGTTTACAGCGGCTACATGAAGCTCGGCCAGAAGCTCTATGCGGTCATCAACGGCGTGGAGTACACGCACGGCGACGAGCTGGCCGAGGGCGGCTACCGCGTCCAGGGTATCGACAAAAATTTCGTGGTGCTGGAGCGAACGGATGGCTCCACGGGACGCAAGCTCACCAGGCGCGTTCCCCTCGTCGAGGACGACACGGACAAGATCCGCATACGGGTGGTCAAAAAAAGATGAAGCCACAGCCCATCACCTACCCGGCGCTCATGGTCCTGGTGCTCTGCGCACTGCTTGTCTCCTGCGCAACGCCCAGCAAGCCCAAGATCCCCTCGGCCGAGGAGTCCGTGGACACCTGGAAGGCCATGGAGAAACAGGCCCAGGGGCACTCGCCGCGCGGCCATTTCGAGCTCGCGGAGCCGCCCATTGTCATCGACCGGCCGGACCAGATCGACGTGGCCAAGCGCGACAGCCTGCGCAAGCTGCCCGACACCCGCCTGTCCCTGCGCATGCACAACGCCGACATCGTGGCCGTGCTCCAGGCTCTGTCACGCGCGGCCGGAAAGAGCATCGTGGTCAGCCCCGGCGTTTCCGGCGTGCTCAACGTGAACTTTGTGGAGCGCCCCTGGGACGAGGTCTTCCGGGCCATCCTGGCCGCCAACAGGCTCACCTACAACTTCGACGGCGAGACCCTGCGCGTCATGGCCCAGGCCGACCTCCAGGGCGCGCTGGACCTGGAGGCCATCAAGCGCAGGACGCAAAGCGAGCGCATGGCCGCCCTGGCCGAGGAGCCGCAGGTCACCAGCGTGGCCAAGGTGCGCTTCGCCGACGCCAAGCTGTTGCAGAAGACCGTGGAGAGCACCCTGTCCAAGACCAGGGACGGCAAGATCATCGGCTCCGTCCAGGTGGACGAGCTCACCAACTCGCTCATCATCCAGGGCGTGGAGCAGGACGTGACCAAGGTCGCCAAGCTCCTGGCCAAGCTCGACGCCCCGCGCTCCCAGATCAAGCTCAAGGCCCACATCGTGGAGACCACCAAGGAGGTCGCGCGGTCGCTGGGCATCCTCTGGGGCGGCTGGTACGCGGGCAAAACAGGCGGGGGCAACAACAGCAACCTGTACTTGAGCCCCGGCGGCGCGGGCACCGGCGCCACCACCGTGCCCGGCTCGACGACCTACAACCCCAGCCTGGGCACCGGCATCTCCGGCCAGGGCATGGGCGTGAACCTGCCTGCCACGGGCGTGACCACCTCGGGCACGGGCGCAGCCCTGGGCGTCATGTTCGGCAACATCGCCGGAAACGTGCTGGAGACGCAGCTCCAGGCCCTGGAGAGCGACAACAAGCTGAACATCATCTCCAGCCCCTCCATCGCCACCATGGACAACCAGAAGGCCTACACCGAGTCCGGCGAGCGGGTGCCCTACCAGACCGTCACCGGCACCGGCACCAGCGCCACCACCTCGGTCTCCTTCCAGGACGCGGTGCTGCGCCTGGAGATCACCCCGCACATCATCGACGAGGAGTTCATCAAGCTCCAGGTGCTCATCCAGAAGGACGAGGTGGACACCACCCGCGCCGTGTCCGGCAACCCCTACATCGTCAAGAAGAAGACCGAGACCACCCTCATCGCCAGAAATGGCGAGACCGTGGTCATCTCCGGGCTAAGCAAGCTGCGCAACTCCCTGCGCGAGGCCGGCATCCCGGGCGTCAAGGACGTGCCCGGCCTTGGCTGGCTGGGCAAGAGCCAGACCAAGAGCGACCTCAAGGACGAGTTCATGATCTTCATCACCCCCGAGGTGCTGGCCGATTGGCGCAAGGGTGAACGCCAGAAGGGCTTCGAGGAGCTGGAGAGGGAAGGCGCCGCCGCCCGCCGCGAGGCCGAGCGCAAGGACGAACGCAAGGATGAGCGCAAGGACGAGTCCGGCAGCAACAGCGGGGCCAACGGCGTGCGCAACAAGGAGATGCCTGCGGAGACCAGGGCCGCGCAGCCTGCCGTGAACAGCGCCGCCCCCGTCGCCGCACCTGCCCCTGCACCTGCACCTGTCACCGCGCCTGCCCCCGTCGCCGCACCTGTTGCGGCCCCTGCCCCCGTCGCCGCGCCTGCGCCCGTGTCAGCTGCGCCTGCCGCTACGCCTGCGCCCACCGCGCCAGCGCAACGGAGCGCGGGTCCGTACCGGGTGGTCATCAAGGACATGCCTACCGAGCCCGTTCCGAACAATGCGGTCAGCCCGGACGCCGAGCCCGCCGACGCCGACAGCACCCTGCTCAATGCGCGGCCCAGAAAGCCCGCGCTGGGAGGACGCCGATGAACCTGTACGCCAACCTGGAGCTCACGCGTGAGCCGTTTTCCAACTCGCCGGACCCCAGCTTCCTGCACCAGACCAGGCAGCACGCCGCCTGCCTGCAGGAGCTGGAGATCTCCCTGCGCCTGCGGCGCGGCCTGAACGTCATCACCGGCGACATCGGCACCGGCAAGACCACCCTATGCCGCAGCCTGCTGCGCGCCTTCACCGAGGACAAGAATGCCGACCTGCACCTGCTGCTGGACCCGCACTTCGACACCTCGGAGGAGTTTTTACGCGTGATCCTGGGCAGCGTTTCGCGCCAGACCCCGGCCCCGGCCATGGGGCTGTGGGAACTCAAGGAGGCGCTCAAGCAGCAGCTCTTCCGCCTGGGCATGGTGGAGCGGCGGCTGGTGGTGCTCATCATCGACGAGGGCCAGAAGATCTCGCGCGAAAACCTGGAGCTGCTGCGCGAGCTGCTCAACTTCGAGACCAACTCCTCCAAGCTCTTGCAGATCGTCATCTTCGCCCAGCGCGAGCTGGAGCCCATGCTTGCGTCCATGCCCAACCTGGTGGACCGCATCAACGTGCGCAAAAGGCTGGTGCCCCTGGCCCTGGCCGAAACCCGGCAGATGATCCGGCACCGCCTGAAGGTGGCCGCCAGCGTGGAGGCCATGCCCCGGCTGCGCTTCAGCCCGCTGGCCATCCTGGCCATCCATATGGCCAGCGGGGGCTCGCCGCGCAAGATCGTGCGCCTGTGCCACATGGCCATGCTGGAGATGCTCGTGCGCGGGAAACACCGCGTGGGGCTCAAGGAGGCGCGCACCGCCATCCGTCCGGACGGCGCCCAACGCCCGCGCCCGCGCACCCGCCGCGCCCTGGCCCTGGCCACGGCGGTGGGCCTGTGCCTGGCCCTGGGCTCCCTGTGGCTGTCCTTGGATCCCTCTGGCCCGGTGCTCGGCCCGGCGCTTGTCGGAACCGGCGGCAGCGCCCAGCCAGCCTTGGCCAGCGCTGCTTCGCCCCAGGTGCAGACCGCCCAGGCCCAGCCCGCAGACGCCGCAGGCGCTGTTGCGGCCGGGGCCAGAACCGAAAACCGCGCGGAAGTCCTGGCCCCGCAGGGCCTGACCCTGCTGCCGGAAAGCGCCCAGGGCCAGTCCGCCCCGGCGGGCCTGACGCTTCTGCCCGAGCGCGACCAGGGGCCGGACCTGCGCAGCCCCATCGCCGAGCACAGCCCGCCGCGCCTGCATGTGGCCGCGCCCGAGCCCTCTGACCAGTTCGCGGCCCGCGCCGCCCTGCTGGACGAGCGGAATGCCCCGGGGCTGACCCGCACCGTGGCTTTCAGCATGATCCGTCAGTAATCGTAAACGGCAACCAGATGCCCAGGCCAGGACACACGACGTGAAACGCGACCGCAAGCGGCTCGGCGAACTGCTCATGGAGGCCGGGGCTCTTACCGAGGCCCAGCTCCAGACTGCCCTTGCCGGGCAGAAAAAGTCGGGCCTCAAGCTCGGACAATACCTTGTGCAGTCCGGCACGCTCAAGGAATCCGTCATCATCGACTCGGTGAGCCAGCAGCTGCGCATCGAGCGCTACACGCCGAGCAAGCATCCCTACGACGAACGCATCGAGTCCTTCCTGCCCGAGGAGCTGGCCCAGAAGCACCGCCTGGTGCCCTTAAGCAAGCGCGGGCACCTCCTGCTCATCGCCATGACCGACCCCATGGACATCAACGCCCTGGATGCCGTGGAGGTGGCCACCAACTTTGAGGTGGAGCCGGTGATGTGCGCGGAGAACGACTTCGAGATGCTCTTCAGCGCCATTTACGGCCGCGGGGACCAGCAGAAGGGGCTCTTCGAGGGCATGGCCGACGACGACGCCGACATCACCACCCAGGTGGGCGGCGACGACAAGGAAGACATCGCCATCGACGCCTTGCAGGACCAGGCCTCCCAGGCCCCGGTCATCCGCATGGTCAACTCCATCCTGGGCCAGGCCGTGCGCGAGCACGCCAGCGACGTGCACTTCAGCCCGGAAAAGGACAGCATCCAGCTGCGCTTCCGCGTGGACGGCAAGCTGCGCATGATCCCGGCCCCGCCCAAGGCCAGCTTTCTGCCCCTGGTCTCGCGGCTCAAGATCATGGGCAACATGGACATCGCCGTGTCCAAGATCCCCCAGGACGGCCGCTTCACCTTTGTCACCCAGCGCCGGGAATTCAACGTGCGCGTGTCCAGCCTGCCCACGGTGCATGGCGAAAACCTCGTGCTGCGGCTGCTGGAGCGCTCGGCCCACGGCCTGAACCTGCCCGAAGTGGGCTTGAGCCCGGCCGACCGCGCCAAGGTCGAGTCCGCCGTGGTCAAGCCCTTCGGGCTCATCGTGGCCGCAGGCCCGACGGGTTCGGGCAAGAGCACCACCCTCTACGCCGTGCTCAAGCACATCAACACGCCGGACATCAACATCATCACCCTGGAAGACCCGGTGGAGTACCGCATGCCCACGGTGCGCCAGGTGCAGCTCAACCGCAGGGCCGGCATGACCTTTGCCTCGGGCCTGCGCAGCATCCTGCGCCAGGACCCGGACGTGATCCTGGTGGGCGAGGTGCGCGACGCCGAGACTGCGGAGATCGCCGTGCAGGCGGCCCTGACCGGCCACCGCGTGCTGACCACCCTGCACACCAACGACGCCGCCCAGGCCATCACCCGGCTCGTGGAGATGGGCATCCAGCCCTACCTCGTGTCCTCGGTGCTCCTGGCCTCCATCAGCCAGCGCCTGGTGCGCAAGAACTGCCCCCACTGCACCGAGCCCTACCTGCCGCGCAAGGATCTGCTCATGGCCTTCGGCATCGGGGAGCAGATGCTGGAGAAGTTCTCCTTCCGCCGGGGCACCGGCTGCCGCACCTGCCACCAAAGCGGCTATTCCGGGCGCATGGCCATCTACGAAGTGCTCCAGGTGGACGAGATGGTCCAGGACATGATCATGAAGAACGCCACAGCCAAGGACATCTCCAAAGCCTGCGTGCAGGCCAGAACCCTGCGCACCCTCAAGTCCAACGCGCTGTCCAAGGTGGCTCAGGGCCTGACCACTCTGGAAGAGGCCGCCGGGGCCGTAATGCTCTAGGAGAGACGACGTGCCCTACTACAAGTACGCAGCCATCACCGGAAGCGGCGGCAACACCACGGGCGTGGTGGAGGCCCAGAGCGTGGAGGCCGCCCAGGACTCCCTGGCCGCGCGCGGGCTCATGCCCACCGCTGTCTCGGAAACCAGCGCCCCGGACGGCTCCAGCGGGGGCGGGCTGCTGGACCAGCTCACCCGGCGCATGCAGAGCGTGAAGCCCCAGGACCTGGTCCTCTTCACCAAGCAGTTCAAGACCATGCTGAACGCGGGCATCCCGGTGCTGCAATCCCTGGACATCCTGGAGATCCAGACCGAGAACCCCAAGCTGAAAAGCGCCATCGTCAGCATCGCCACGGACATCAAGAGCGGCACCACCCTCTCCAGGGCCTTCGCCAAGCACCAGGACATCTTCTCCGAACTCTACTGCAACATGATGCGCGCGGGCGAGATCAGCGGCACCCTGACCGAGGTGCTGGAGCGCCTCATCTACATCGTGGACCACGAGTTCAAGGTGAAGAAGGACATCAAGAGCGCGCTGACCTACCCCATGGTGATCGTGGTGGCGCTGGTGGTGGCCTTTTTCGTGCTCATCCTCTTCGTGCTGCCGCAGTTCGTGAGCATGTTCAGCAAGAGCGGCATCGCCCTGCCGCTGCCCACCCGCATCTGCCTGGGCATCTATGCCGTGCTCACCGGCTACTGGCACGTGTGCCTGGCTCTTTTGGGGGGCACAATCTTCCTGCTCTCCGCCTATTTCCGCACCGAGGCCGGGAAGATCAGGCGCGACGGAGCCTTCCTGAGCCTGCCCATCCTGGGGCCGGTGTTCCGCAAGGCGGCCATGGCCCGCTTCGCCAGCATCTTCGCCATCCTCCAGGCCAGCGGCGTCACCGTGCTCGAGGCCATGGACATCCTGGCCGGAACCATCGGCAACCACTACATCGCCCGGGACTTCCGCAACCTGCGCGAAAAGCTGGAGCAGGGCCGGGGGCTCTCCGGACCTCTCCGGTCCTGCCCCTCGTTCACGCCCATGATGGTCTCCATGATCTCCATCGGCGAGGAGACCGGCAACATGGAGGAGATGCTCAAGGAGGCCGCCAAGCACTACGACTATGAAGTGGAATATGCGGTCAGCAAGATGAGCGAGCTGCTTGGCCCGGTGCTGGTGGCTGGCCTCACGGTGGTGGTGGGTTTCTTTGCCCTGGCCATCTTCCTGCCGCTGGTGGAGCTGATGGAGAACGCCATGAAGGGCAACATGTGAGGAAGTTTTGTCCGCAGAGGCAGCAATTGCGACAGGATGTTGACATCAACGGCGCAGATGGTAGCATTGCGGCAATGAATGCCCCGGGCGGCCGGAACTCGCCGCCCCGGCACGGATGTTGCTAGCCGCAACATCTGACCGGAACAGGAAAAAAGAGTGCGGCAACGGGGGCGAGCCCCTGTGAGAAGTCCGTCCCGAACGGTCGCGGGACGGAGAGGACAAGGACAATCAGGCACACAACATCCGGCCCAGGCCGGGAAACATGGAGGCTGGAATGGAGACGACACTCATGCTCAAGAAGGCTCAGGCCAAGCGCCGCCAGGGCGGCTTCACCCTCATCGAACTCATCGCCGTCATCGTCATCCTGGGCATCCTGGCTGCAGTCATCGTGCCCCGGTACTTCAACATGACCGCCAACGCCCGCACCGCTGCGGCCACTGGCGCGCTCTCCGAAGGTGTGGCCCGCTTCAACATGGGCTACGCCAACCACGTCATTCGCAACGGTGGCGCCGCCCCGGCCAACTTCGCCGCCATGGTGCCCCTCTCCGCCAACGGCACCATGGACCTGGGCGACTACTACATCACCGTGACCCAGGCCGGCACAGTCCTGACGTTCCAGGCGGCCGCCAACCCGCAGGGAGCAGGCCATGTGGCTGAGGCCAACGCCGCTGCGACCATCGCCGCCGCAGATCTCCTGGGCTCCAGAACCCTCACCTGGCCCAACTAGCCAAAAGCATCGCTCCCCTGGCGGGAGGGCCGCGCAGGCCTTCCCGCCGGACAGGGCGCGTGCCGGAGCGCGGGCCACGCGGCCACACCAGGAGGCGGGAATGAGCAAAGCCGTGCGTCGCAGCGCTGCGCCCCCCTCCAGAACACGCGCCGGGAGGCAGCCTGGCTGGCAGCGCCAGTCAGGGTTCACCCTTGTCGAACTCATCGTCGTTGTCGTCCTTCTGGGCATCCTGGCTGCGGTCCTGGTCCCCCGCTATTTCAACCTTGCCGATCAGGCCACCCAAAGCGCGGCCCAGGGCGCGCTGGCCGAGGGCGTCAGCCAGTTCAAGCTGGCCCACGCCAACCACTACCAAAGGCGCGGCGGGGCCACGGCCCAGACCGTCGCCGACCTGAGCCCGGACTTCATGAACGCCACCTCCTCCCTCGGTGATTACACCTTGTTGTTGACGCAGAGCGGCGGTGCGAACAGCCCCGTGACCCTGAACATTTTCCTCGGCGCGAGCACGACGGGCACGCCCCTGGTCAGCCGCACCATACCCTGGCCCTGACCTCTGGCTCTGGCCCCTGTCCCCCGTTTATTTCCATGCTCCACAGGGTAGAGCGCGGCGTGAGGGACCGCCAGCGCGCCCCATCGCATCCCCAGGAGGCTCCCGTCCATGGCCCAGATCAACGCCTTTTTCGAGATGCTCCACCAGTACAGCGGCAGCGACCTGCACCTGACCAGCGGCTCCCAGCCGCTGTTGCGCCTGCGCGGGCAGCTCCAGCGCGTCAAGTACAAGGCCCTGGAGCACGAGGAGCTCAAGGCCCTGCTCTACGAGATCACGCCAGAGGCCAAGATCAAGGAGTTCGAGGAGACCGGAGACGTGGACTTCGCCCATGAGGTGCCCGGCCTGGCCCGCTACCGCGTCAATTATTTCATGCAGCACCGGGGCATCGCCGCCGTGTTCCGCGAGATTCCCCAGGAAATCCTCACGGTGGAACAGCTGGGCCTGACCGAGCGCCTGCGCGACCTGGCCATGCTCAACAAGGGCCTGGTGCTCGTCACCGGACCCACGGGCTGCGGCAAGTCCACCACCCTGGCGGCCATCATCGACTACGCCAACAAGCACCGCCGCGACCACATCCTCACGGTGGAGGACCCCATCGAGTTCGTGCACCAGTCCCAGGGCTGCCTGGTGAACCAGCGCGAGGTGGGCCGCCACACCCAGAGCTTCAAGGCGGCCCTGCGCGGCGCCCTGCGTGAGGACCCGGACATCATCCTGGTGGGCGAGATGCGCGACCTGGAGACCATCACCCTGGCCCTGGAGGCCGCGGAGACCGGGCACCTGGTGTTCTCCACCCTGCACACCCAGAGCGCGGCGAAAAGCATCGACCGCATCATCGAGGTCTTTCCCGAGGAGGGCCAGGCCCAGATCCGCACCAGCCTGGCCGAGTCCCTGCGCGCCGTGATCTCCCAGACCCTGTTCAAGCGCATCGACAAGCCCGGCCGCGTGGCCGCGCAGGAGATCCTCATGGCCATCCCCAGCGTGCGCAACCTGATCCGCGAGGGCAAGACCCACCAGCTGGCCAGCGTGCTGCAAACCGGGCGCGAGCACGGCATGCAGACCCTGGACGACGAAATCGTGCGCCTGGTCACGGCCGGGATCATCAGCCCCGAAGACGGGCTGAGCCAGGCCCAGAACAAGGAGAAGATCAGCGCCCTGATTCAGGAGAACGGCCGGTGAACATGACCCGCGCCCAGCTCGACGGCCTCATGACCCAGGTGCTGGACCAGCACCCCGAGGTGGCCGAAGTCATCCTCACCACGGGCAAGCAGATCCAGGCCGAGGTCCACGGGAGCCTCACCGACGCCGTGACCAGCCCGGACCTGGGCAAGCTCTCGCCGCTTCTGACCAAGGCCATGGCCCTGGCGCTCATCGGCGAAAACGCGCGCCTCCAGAAGACCCTGGCCGCCAGGGGCTCCTGCGACCTGTCCTACGCCATCCCCGGCCGGGGCCGCTTCCGGGCCAATATCTTCAGCCAGCGGGGCTCCCTGGCCCTGGTCCTGAGAAGGCTGCCCTCGAAGATCCCCGACATGGACGAGCTGGGCCTGCCGGGCGCCTTCCATGACATGGCCACGGAAAAGCACGGGCTCATCCTGGTCACCGGCGGCACGGGCGCGGGCAAGTCCAACTCCCTGGCCGCCCTCATCGACCGCATCAACAGCACCTCGGCCGGGCACATCGTGACCCTGGAAGATCCCGTGGAGTTCACGCACCCGCACAAGCTGGGCACAGTGAACCAGCGCGAGCTGGGCATCGATTTCGACACCTTTGCCTCAGGGCTTCGCGCGGCCTTCCGCCAGGGGCCGAAGGTCATCCTCCTGGGCGAGATACGCGACCCGGAAACCATGGAGATCGCGCTCCAGGCCGCAGGCACCGGGCACCTGGTGCTGTCCACCCTGCACACCACCGACGCCGGAAGCACCATCGGGCGCATCCTGGGTCTGTTCAGCCCCAGCGAAGAGCGGCTCATCCGCATGCGCCTGGCCGAGAGCCTGCGCTTTGTCGTCTCCCAGCGCCTGCTCCCGCGCGAGGGCGGCGGACGGGTGGCGGCCTTTGAGGTGCTGAAGAACACCCTGCGCATCAAGGAGCTGATCCAGCAGGGTGAGAGCGGCGACAAGACGTTCTACAGCGTGCTCGAGGCCGGGGGCGCCTTCGGCATGCAGACCTTTGACCAGCACTTCCTGGCCCTGTTCGAGGCCGGAGCCATCAGCGAGGAGACGGCCCTGCTCTCGGCTAGCGACCGCTCGCGCCTGGGCCTGCTGCTCGACCGCGCCAAGACCGTGCGCGGCCAGAAGGTCACGAGCCTGGTCATCGAGGGTCTGGTGGGCGAGGACCCGCTGCGGAAATAGGGCTCGGCCTCCATTTTTTGCCTGCCCCCTGGGGGCTAACCTGTTCCCATGGCGCGAGAATTGCGTTATGGGAAAGCCAGAGTCAGACCCGGTCGGCCCTGTCGGCCCCCCGGAACTCCAAGCCCAAGGAGCGCGCGCCATGGCTGAGTACACCCAGAAGGATCTTCCCGTGACCATGCACCCGGACGACCTGCTGCGCCTTGATGACGGCACCACCATCCGTTTCGACACCAATGGCGAGGCCAAGGACATCATGCTGAATGACGACTTCAACGCCACCTGCGAACTTTTCCCGGGAAACGAGTTCACCATCAGCAGCGGCGGCAGGGACTTCATCCTCAGCACGGACTTCGGAGACTTCATCACCGTCAAGGCGGCCTAGCCGCCGCAAACGGCCCATGCCCAGGACCGCACGGCGCACCCGCTCCCTGTGGCCCCGGAGCGGGTAAACCTTTGCGTCCCTGTCACAGCGAGGCCCAATGAACAAGCACCTGCTCGTCACCATCAGCGAGGACCCCTCGGCCCACTTCGGCCTGCGGTTCGTCTGCGCCTTCTTCCAGAACAAGGAAGACGTGCGCCTGACCCTGTTCAACACCGCCCCGCTGCCCCCGGCCGTCTGGGCCGAGGAGACCAGCTTCGAGACCCTGCGCCAGAGCGAGGTGGCCACCGAGGCCATCATCAAATCCGGCCAGCGGGCCATGGAGGCCGCCCGGAGCATCTTCCTCCAGGGCGGGTTCAGCGCCGGTCAGGTGGACGACAAGATCGTGTCGCGCAACTTCTCGCGCATCCAGGACATCATCAAGGAGGGCGAAACCGGGCTGTACGACGCCGTGGTCTTCGGCCGCCGGGGCATGCTCAAGCTCGAAAACTTCATGGACAAGAGCGCCAGCGAGGAGATGCTCCAGGAAAAATTCGCCTTCCCGCTGTGGCTCTGCCGCGACGTGGAGTATGACCGCAAGGGCGTGCTGCTCTGCGTGGACGGCTCCGAGCCTGCGCGGCGCATGGCCGACCATGTGGGCTTCATCCTCCAGGGCGAGCCCGAGCACCCCGTGACCATCCTGCGCGTGCTGCGCCAGACCGACGTGAAGCAGAACATGGAAGTGGGGCTGTTCAGCGAGGCCATCGCCGCCCTGGAAGACAACGGGCTGCCCTCCCGGCTCATCAAGACCAGGCTGGAGGTGTCCGAAAACGTGGCCCAGGCCATCATCCAGGAGGCCGACCGGGGCCGCTACGCCGCCGTGGCCGTGGGCCGCTCGGACCGGCACAAGGGCGTGCTCGCGCAGCTCGTGCGGGGCTCCGTGACCATGACCATGTTCCGCAAACTCACCGGCGCCGCCCTCTGGGTCAGCCGGTAACTGAAGACGAAGACGCCCCCGGCGGCCCCAAGCAGGGGGCTGCCAGGGCGGAACCCGACACGGAACGGCACGACACCGGGTTGCATGATATTCCACCCCAGGCGCATGAAGTATTTCAGCCTCTGGGTCAGGTTACACCACAGTGACGGGCGTGACCACTCCAGGAGCAAAAGGATGGGGGACAATGTTGTAGAAGACTATGGCTGGTCTACGGCCAAAACGAGTCCTTCTTGTGGCTACATTTCTCCGCATATTCTCGCTTTGCTCAGGCAATTGGGCGTCACAAGGATACTGGACCTCGGCGCAGGAAATGGTGTGCTCTGCTCACAGTTGGCCTCCGCGGGCTATCAAGTGGTCGGTGTTGAATACGACAAGCGGGGCACCGAGGCTGCGCGCTCTTCTTATCCGGCAATCCCCTTCTACCAGTTTGGCGTTCAGGACGACCCCGCGGAGCTCTTGGCACACGAACAAGAGTTCGACGCCGTCGTATCAACAGAAGTCGTCGAACACCTTTTCTCGCCGCAGATGCTACCGCTCTACGCAAGGGGCGTCCTGAAGCAAGGCGGCTATCTTTTGGTCACCACCCCCTACCACGGCTACCTGAAGAATCTCGCCCTCTCTGTCCTCAACAAGTGGGATGCGCACCACTCCCCGCTCTGGCATGGCGGGCATATCAAGTTTTGGAGCCGGGCAACACTGGAACAGCTTCTCTCCGAGAACGGCTTTCGAGTCGTCGGGTTCTCCGGCCTTGGCCGCCTCCCCTATCTCTGGAAGAGCATGGCGCTTGTTGCGCAAAAGGTATGAGCTCTTGAACGTGCCCCCCGTCGCTGTGCCCTTGACCCCGAAGGGGCACAGCCGCCGGAGGCATATTCTTTAGTTCAGCATCAGGCATGAGCAGAGCACCACGGCCCCGCTGGATTTACTGGCGGTATTCGAGAATCAGGCCCGAGCCGGAGCCGCCCGCGCGCTGCGGGGCGTCGCTCAGGGCTGTGACCAGGGCTTGCAGGGTTGCGCCCAGGAGGCGCGGCAAGAGCGGCAATTTCTTCTCCGGGCCTTCCAGCAGCGGGGCCTTGTCCGAGAGCTTGACCATCTCGCGCAGGGTGGCGGTGGCCGTTTCCAGCCCGCCCAGCTTGTCCACCAGCCCGGCCTCCAGGGCCTGGCGTCCCGTGAGGGCGCGGCCGTCGGCGATCTTCTCCACGGCGTCCAGGGGCATTTTGCGGGCCTCGGCCACGTCGGCCACGAACTGCTGGTGCAGGTCCATGATGAGCGCCATGAGGTAGGCGCGCTGCTCCGGGGTCAGGGGCTGGGTGGGCGAGCCTGCGGCCTTGAGCTTGCCGCTGGCCAGCATGTCGCTCTTGAGCCCCAGCTTCTCCATAAGCCCTTGCAGGTTCACGTACTCGGCGCGCACGCCGATGCTGCCGGTGACGCTGCCTGCGTTGGCCACGATGAGGGTGGCCGGGGCGGCGGCGTAGTACCCGCCGGAGGCCGCAGCCGTGCCCATGCTGACCACCACGGGCTTGACCTTGGCCAGGGCCTGCACGGCCAGAAACAGCTCCTGGGACGGGGCCACTGCTCCACCCGGGCTGTCAATGCGCAGCACCACGCCCTTGACCGAGTCGTCGTCTTTCAGCTCACGCAGGAAGTCCGTCACCTCGCGGGCGTCGGTGATCATGCCCTCGATCTTGCACAGGCCGAGCTTGTCGCCGGACAGGGGCCGCGTGCCCTTGCCGCCCAGGGTGCGAAAAAAGGCCATGGCCCCCATAAAGAGGGCCACGGCCAATATGATAAGCACCAGACCGAACAGCAGCGGGTGCTGTTCGGAGAAACGGGGCTTAGTTTCCGGATTCCTCACTGGAGGCATCCTCGATCTTTGCGCGGAGCAGGTCGCCCAGGTTGCTGCCGGTTTCCGGTCCGGAGGTGCGGAACTCCTTGGGCTTCTTGCGGTCTTCTTCTTCCTTGATCTGCTTGATGGACAGGCCGAGGCGGCGCTCATCCGCGCTGACGTGGATGACCTTGGCCTCGATGTTCACGCCCTCTTTGAAGAGCTCAGACGGGCTCTTGATCTTCTTGCGGCTGATCTCGGACACGTGCACCAGGCCCTCGATGCCTTCCTCAACCTCGACGAACAGGCCGAAGTCGGTGATGTTGGTCACCAGGCCGGTGATCAGGGTGCCCACGGGGTACTTGCCGGGCACCTTGAGCCAGGGGTCTTCGGAGAGCTGCTTGATGCCCAGGGTGAACTTCTCGTTCTCCTTGTCCACGGTCAGCACCTTGGCCTGCACGATGTCGCCGATCTTGAAGACCTCGCTCGGGTGGCGGATCTTCTTGGTCCAGCTGATGTCGGACACGTGGATCAGGCCGTCGATGCCCTCCTCGATGCCGATGAACACGCCGAACTCGGTGATGTTCTTGATGGCGCCCTCAAGGATGGTGCCTTCCGGGTACTTCTCGGCCACCACGTCCCAGGGGTTGGGCTTGATCTGCTTCATGCCGAGGCTGATGCGCTTCTTGTCGGGATCGACTCCCAGCACGATGACATCGACCTCGTCCCCGGCGCGCACCATCTGCGAGGGATGGCGCAGCTTGCGGGTCCAGCTCATCTCGGAGATGTGCACCAATCCCTCGACGCCGGCCTCCAGCTCCACAAAGGAGCCGTAGTCGGCCAGGTTGGTGACCTTGCCCTTGAGGCGGGCGCCCTGCGGGTACTTGCCCGCGATGTTCTCCCAGGGGTCGCTCACCAGCTGCTTCAGGCCGAGGGAGACCTTCTGGCCCTCGCGGTCGAAGTGCAGGACCTTCAGGTCCAGCTCGTCGCCCAGGGCAACCATCTCCTTGGGGTGACGGATGCGCTTCCAGCTCATGTCGGTGATGTGCAGCAGGCCGTCCAGCCCGCCCAGGTCGATGAACACGCCGTACTCGGTGATGTTCTTGACCTTGCCCTTGACCACCTGGCCCTCGATGAGGGTCTCCAGCAGGGCGCCGCGCTGCTCGCTGCGCTGCTCTTCCAGGAGCACGCGGCGGGACA
>CAYMIP010000032.1:0-26012 GCA_964390575.1 uncultured Desulfocurvus sp.
GCGAGGCCGCCTGCTGGGACATGCACGGCTTCAACCGCCTGGGCGGCAACTCCCTGGCGGAAACCGTCGTCGCGGGCGGCATCGTGGGCAAGAAGGTGGCCGAGTTCCTCCAGGGCGTGGAGGTGCACTTCAACTCCGCGGTCATCGAGGGCGAGGTCAAGCGCCAGCAGGAGCGCATTGCAAGCGTCATCAGCTGCAAGGCCGGAACTGAGAACGTGTACAAGGTGCGCACGGCCATGCAGGACGCCCTGTTCAAGGGCGCCAACATCTTCCGCACCGAGGCGGGGCTGACCGAATGCGTGAAGACCCTGCAGGAGACCCTGGAGCGCGCCCGCAAGGTGGGCCTGAAGAGCAACGGCATCGGCGTGAACCCCGAGCTCTCCGCCGCGCTCAAGATCGAGGGCCAGGTGAAGATGGCCTTGATGCTGGCCTACGGCGCGCTGATGCGCACCGAGAGCCGCGGCAGCCACAACCGCGAGGACTTCACCGCGCGCAACGACCGCGACTGGCTCTCGCGCACCCTGGCCTACTGGAAGAACGAGTCCGACACGCTGCCCACCCTGGAGTACGAAGCGGCCACGCACATCTTCCACATCCCGCCCGGAGACCGCGGCTACGGCAAGAGTGAGATCATCAAGGCCGACATCCCGGCCGGGAGCAAGGGGTAAATCATGGGCAGACTGCTGAAATTCAACATCTTCCGGTATAATCCCCAGGACTCGGAGTCCACCCCGCACATGGAGAGCTTCGTGCTGGAAGAGACGGACTCCATGACCCTGTACATAGTGCTCAACCGCATCCGCGAGGAGCAGGACCCGAGCCTGCAGTTCGACTTCTGCTGCCGCGCGGGCATCTGCGGCTCCTGCGGCATGGTCATCAACGGCCGCCCTGGCCTGGCCTGCCACACTAAGACCCGCGACCTGCCCGAGGAGATCACGCTGTTGCCCCTGCCGGTGTTCCAGCTGGTGGGCGACCTCTCCGTGGACACGGGCAGCTGGTTCCGCGAGCTCTACGACACCACGGAGTCCTGGATCCACACCAAGAAGGTCTTCGACCCCAATGCGCCGGAAGAGCGCATGGAGAACGAGGTGGCCGAGGCCATCTACGAGCTGGACCGTTGCGTGGAGTGCGGCTGCTGCATCTCCGCCTGCGGCACCGCGCGCCTCCGGCCCGACTTCCTGGGCGCCGCGGGCATCAACCGCGTGGGCCGGTTCCTCATTGATCCGAGGGACGAGCGCACCGAGCAGGACTACTACGAGATCATCGGCAACGACATGGGCATCTTCGGCTGCATGGGCCTTTTGGCCTGCGAGGACGTGTGCCCCAAGCACATGCCCCTGCAGGACCAGCTGGGCTTCCTGCGCCGCAAGATGGGCATCACCGCGCTCAAGAACTTCTTCAAGAAGTAGGAAAGTACAGCATCATGAGGGAAATCAAGGCGGCGGACATCTCGGCGGCCGTGGCGCAGATGTGCAGGAGCGCCAACGTCAACCTGCCCGCGGACGTGCGCAAGGCATTCGAGGAAGGCTACGCCCGGGAGACCACCGAAGCAGGCAAGGAGATCTTCCGGCAGCTCTTGGAGAACGCGGACCTGTCCGCGGACACCAAGCTGCCCCTGTGCCAGGACTGCGGCCTGGCCATCTTCTACGTGGAGCTGGGCGAGGACGTGTTCGTGCCCGGCGGCGTCAGCAAGGCCATCACCGAGGGCATGGTGGCGGGCTACAAGGACGGCTTTTTGCGCAAGAGCTCCTGCGACCCGCTCTCGCGCAAGAACACCGGCGACAACACCCCGGCCATCATCCACATCGACTTCGTGCCCGGCACGCGCCTGAAGATCAGCTACATGGCCAAGGGCGGCGGCTCGGAGAACATGAGCCGCGTGACCATGCTCTCGCCCTCCCAGGGCTGGGAAGGCATCAAGAAGTTCGTGGTAAGCCGCGTGGTGGAGGCCGGGCCCAACCCCTGCCCGCCCATCATCCTGGGCATTGGCATCGGCGGCACCTTTGAGCAGGCCCCCAAGATCGCCAAGAAGGCGCTCTTGCGCAAGCTGGACGACGTGCACCCGGACCCCAGGGTGGCCGAGATGGAGGCCGAGCTGCTGGCCGCCGTGAACAGGCTGGGCATCGGCCCCATGGGCCTGGGCGGCTCCTACACCTGCCTGGGCGTGAAGATCGCCCTGGCGCCCTGCCACATCGCCAGCCTGCCGCTGGCCGTGAACGTGCAGTGCCACAGCGCCCGGCACGAGGAGGTGGAATTCTGATGCCCACGTATAGCCTGAACACCCCGCTGACCGATGCGGACACCCTGAAGCTGCGCGCGGGCGACGTGGTGCTGCTCAACGGCATAATCTACTCCGGCCGCGACGCCGCGCACAAGAAGCTCATGGAGCTCCTGGACAAGGGCGAGCCCCTGCCCTTTGACCTCAAGGGCGCGTCCATCTACTACGTCGGGCCGTCCCCGGCGCCCCCGGGCCGGGCAATCGGCTCCGCCGGGCCGACCACCAGCTACCGCATGGACGCCTACGCCCCGCGCCTGCACGCCCTGGGCCTCAAGGCCACCATCGGCAAGGGCAAGCGCAGCGATGAGGTCAAGGCGGCCATGCGTGAGCACAGGGCCGTGTACTTCGGGGCCACGGGCGGCGCTGGCGCGCTCTTGTCCAAGTGCATCACGGCCTCCACGGTCATCGCCTTTGACGAGCTGGGGCCTGAGGCCATCCGCGAGATGACAGTCAAGGACTTCCCGCTGCTCGTGATCAACGACGCCTTTGGCGGCGAGCTGTACGCCAAGCCGAACCTGGACTAGCACACCATTATTGGCCGGGGGAGGCCGCTGCGCGGCGCTACCGCAGCAGGCCAGGTTCGAGCACCCCCGCACGCCACGCGATGAAGGCGGGCCGGGATCTTGCTGCCCCGGATCAGCGGGAGTCCCGGCCGCCCCCGACGGACGATGGACGACGAACACGACGGACATGCCGGGTATGGCGACACGGCCATTCTGACGGACGCAGCACAGGGCGCGGCCGGGGCCAGCGCCCTGGACCGCGCCCTTGCCTTGGCTGGGCCTGGATGCTACTCTCCATCATAGGAGCCCTTGTCCCGGAGGACCGCCCGTGCAAACCCCCATGCGACCCCCCATGCGCGCCTTGGACCTCGCCGCCAGCCGCGACCCCGGCTTCCAGGCCGCCGTGGCCCGCGAGAGCGGACAGCGCCTTGAATCCTGCTACCAGTGCGGCAACTGCACCGCTGGCTGCGCATACACCCCGGACTACGACATCCCCGTGCACCAGGTCATGCGCCTGGTGCAGCTGGGACTCAAGGAGCCCGCGCTCCGCTGCCGCGCCATCTGGCTCTGCGCCACCTGCCAGGCCTGCACCACCCGCTGCCCCAACACCATCGACGTGGCCCGCGTCATGGACGTGCTGCGGCACATGGCCCGACGCGCCGGGCACGCCCCGGAGCCTGCGGTGAAGACCTTCACCGACAGCTTCCTGGCCTCCGTGGCCAAGCACGGCCGGGTCTTCGAGGTCGGGCTGGCCGCCGTGTTCGCGCTCAAGTCCGGCAAGCCCTTGCAGGACGCGTCCCTGGGCCCGGCCATGCTGACGCGCGGCAAGCTCTCCCTGACCCCGCACGAGCCCGAGGGCCATGGCAAGGCCGAGGTGGCGGCCATCTTCGCCCGCTTCGACCGCTTCGCGGTGCAAAGGTCCCGCGCCGAAGCTCAGGGCAACGGCAAGGCGGAGGACAAGGCATGACCGCCCCCGCTCCGAAACAACGGACCATCGCCTATTACCCCGGCTGCTCCCAGACCGGCACCGCGGCCGAGTACGACGCCTCGACCCGGGCCTGCTGCGCGGCCCTGGGCCTGACCCTGGTGGACGTGCCGGACTGGACCTGCTGCGGGTCCACGCCGGCGCACACCGTGGACCACTTTCTCGCCGGGGCCCTGGCCGCGCGCAACCTGCTCCAGGCCGAGCTGGCCGGGCATGAACGCGTGACCACGCCCTGCCCCAGCTGCCTGGCCGCCCTGCGCACCGCCAGCCGCCACCTGGCCGAGGCCCCGCCCGCCGAGGGAGGCGGCCCAAACTACCGGGCCGAGGTGGAGCGCCTGCTGGACCGGCCCGCGCCCCTGCGCGCAGACGCCGTGTCCCTGCTCCAGGTGCTGCTGGAGGACGTGGGGCCGGAGGACGTGGCCGTGGCCGTGAAAAATCCGCTGACCGGCCTGCGCGTGGCCCCGTACTACGGCTGCATCATGAACCGGCCGCCCGGCCTGATGAACTTCGACGACCCCGAGAACCCCACGGCGCTGGACCGCCTGCTCACCGCCTGCGGGGCCACGGTGGTGGCCTTTCCCTTCAAGACCGAGTGCTGCGGCGCGGCCTTTGGCATGCCCCGGCTGGACATGATGCAGCGGCTCTCGGCGCGCATCCTGGACATGGCCGAGGACTGCGGCGCGGACTGCATCGTGGTGGCCTGCCCCCTGTGCCAGATGAACCTGGACCTGCGGCGCGGGCAGGTCAACGCGTTCTCCCGGCGGCGGGGGGGCCAGGACAGCCAGATGCCGGCGCCCTATTTCACGCAGCTTCTGGGCCTGGCCCTGGGCCTGGCCGAGGCCGACCTGGGCCTGGACAAGCTGGTCCTTGACCTGCGGCCCGCGCTTAAGGCCGCCGAGATCCGCGCTCAGGCCGCCCGTGAGGCCGAGCAGGCCGCCCAGGCCGCCAAAGCCGCCCGCACAAACGGCCCGAAGCCGGGCAAACCCGGCACTGAGTCCTGCGCGAAGCCCGGCGCGAAGCCCTGCGACAAGAAGGAGACTCCGTGCGCATCGGCGTGATGGTCTGCCACTGCGGCAACAACATCGCCGCCACCGTGGATGTGGAGGCCGTGGCGAGCGCTGCCCGTGAGTTTCCGGACGTGGTCTTTGCCACGGACCACATGTACGCCTGCTCCGACCCCGGCCAGAAAAACATCGAGCAGGTCATCCGCGACCTCAAGCTCGATGGCGTGGTGGTGGCCTCCTGCTCGCCCCGGATGCACGAGACGACCTTCCGCCGGGCCGTAGAGCGCGCGGGCCTGAACCGCTACATGTTCGAGATGGCCAACATCCGCGAGCACGTGGCCTGGATCTCGCTGGACCGCAAGCGCAACACCGTGAAGGCCATCGACCTGGTGCGCATGGCCGTGGAGAAGCTGCGCTGCGACCGGCCGCTCACGTCCAAGAGCTTCGAGGTCGCCAAGCGCGTGCTCATCATCGGCGCGGGCGTGGCCGGCATCCAGGCCGCGCTGGACTGCGCCGAGGGCGGCCTGGACGTGGTGCTGGTGGAGCGCAGGCAGGCCATTGGCGGGATCATGAGCAAGCTCGACAAGACCTTCCCCACCGTGGACTGCTCGGTCTGCGTGCTGGGCCCGAAGATGGTCGATGTCGGCCAGCACCCCAGGATCACCCTGCACACCCTCTCCGAGGTGCAGGAGCTCTCCGGCTACGTGGGCAATTTCGAGGTCAAGATCCGCAAGAAATCCCCGTTTGTGGACTGGACCAAGTGCACGGGCTGCGGGGCCTGCCTGGAGAAATGCCCCAGCCGCAAGGTGGTCGACGCCTTCAACGAGGGCATCTCGACCACCACGGCCATCACCATCCCGTTCCCGCAGGCCATTCCCAAGCGCGCGGCCATCGACCCCACGGTCTGCCTGCAGTTCACCAAGGGCAAGTGCGGCGTGTGCCAGAAGGTCTGCCCCGCAGACGCCGTGGACTACACCCTGCCGGACGAGGTGCTGACCGGGAAGTTCGGCGCGGTCATCGTGGCCACGGGGCTCGACCTCTTCGACCACACCAAGTGCGGCGAGTACGGCGGCGGGCGCTACCCGGACGTGGTCACCGCGCTGCAATACGAGCGCATGCTCTCGGCCTCCGGCCCCACGAGCGGGCACATCAGGCGCCCCTCGGACGGCCAGGAACCCAAGACCGTGGTCTTCATCGCCTGCGTGGGCTCCCGCGACCGCTCCGTGGACCGGCCCTACTGCTCCAACTTCTGCTGCATGTACACGGCCAAGCAGGCCATCCTGACCCGCGACCACATCCCGGACTCCCGGGCCTATGTGTTCTACATGGACATCCGCGCCTGCGGCAAGGGCTACGAGGAGTTCGTGCGCCGCGCCCAGGAGGAATACGGGGTGGAGTACGTGCGCGGCCGGGTGGCCCAAATTTATCCCACGACTGGGGCACAAGGCGGCCAGCTCGTGGTGCGCGGGGCCGACACCCTGCTGGGCGCGCAGGTGGAGATCAAGGCCGACCTGGTGGTGCTGGCCGTGGGCGTGGAGTCGGCCCGGGGCGCGCCAGCGCTGGCCGAGAAGCTGCGCATCTCCTGCGACGCCTACGGCTTCTTCATGGAGAGCCACCCCAAGCTGCGGCCCGTGGAGACCAACACCGTGGGCATCTTCCTGGCCGGCGCCTGCCAGGCGCCCAAGGACATCCCGGCCAGCGTGGCCCAGGCCAGCGCGGCGGCCGGAAAGGTCCTGGCGCTGTTGTCCAAGGACATGCTCGAAAGCGACCCGCAGATCGCCCAGGTGCAGACCATCCGCTGCATCGGCTGCGGCAAGTGCGAGCGCACCTGCCCCTTTGGCGCCATCCGCATGCGCGAACTGCGCGACGGCTCCAAGCGCGCCGAGGTGGTCGAGACCGTGTGCCAGGGTTGCGGCATTTGCAGCGTCACCTGTCCCGTGCGGGCCATCCAGCTTGCGCACTTCACCGATTCCCAGCTCCTTGCGGAGGTCAACGCGCTATGCCGGACATGGGACGAGAGTACCGAATCATAGGCTTTCTGTGCAACTGGTGCTCGTACGGCGGCGCGGACGCGGCCGGCGTGGCCCGGTTCAACCAGCCCACCGAGCTGCGCATCATCCGCGTGCCCTGCTCGGGCCGCGTGGACCCCATGTTCGTGGCCAAGGCCCTGCTGTCCGGGGCCGACGGGGTGCTGGTGTCCGGCTGCCACCCGCGCGACTGCCACTATACCGAGGGCAACCTGTACGCCCGCAGGCGGCTGGAGCTGCTGCGCCGCTTTCTGCCCATCATCGGCGTGGACGAGGGCCGCTTCGAGTACGTCTGGGTCTCGGCCTCGGAGGGCTCGCGCTGGCGCGACATGGTGACCAAGTTCACGGACACCATCCACGCCCTGGGCCCCATGCCGCGCATGGCCGAGGCCGCGCGCACCCTGTGCACCCTGGAAGGCATGCTCGGGGTCAGCAGCGCCCAGCCGGACATCTGGCGCACTGAGGACTCCAGCAGGCCCGACCCCCGGCGCGACGCGCTGCTCAGCATGGACGACTACAAGGAGGTCATGGATGGCGAATGAGTCGCCTGACCGCACGGCAGAGCTCCGCGCGCGCGTGGCCGCAGAGCTGCCGAATCTTGACTTCGTGCTGGGCTATGGCCGGGGCTTTGACCCCCTGCACGCCACGCCCGTGGCCGTGCGCCGGGAGCGCGACATGGCGCGCCTGATCTTCGACCCGACCTGCGTGCAGAACCTGGCCACCTGCCTGTACGGCCTGCGCGGCAAGCGCATGGGCCTGGTGGTCAAGGGCTGCGACTCGCGCTCGGTGCTCCAGCTGCTCCAGGAGCGCCTGGTGGACCGCGAGAACCTCGTGGTCTTCGGCCTGCCCTGCGAGGGGGTCATCGACATGGCCAAGGTGCGCGCCACGGCCGACATCACTTCGGTCCAGGCCGTGCGCTTCGAGGGCTCCCCGCGTACGGGCGTGCTGCGCCTGACCCTGCCCGAGGGGAGCCGCGAGATTGAGAGCGCCGGGCTGCTGGCCGACAAATGCCTGCGCTGCCAGTACCCCAACCCGCTGGTGGCCGACCACGTCATCGGCCCGGAACTGGCGGCCCAGGGCGCGCAGGACGACTACGCCGACCTGGCCGCCCTGGAACAGCTGCCCACCCAGGAGCGCTTCGACTTCTGGAAGCGCCAGATGGGCCGCTGCATCCGCTGCTACGCCTGCCGCAACGCCTGCCCGCTGTGCGTGTGCAAGCACGTCTGCCTGGCCGACAGCCGCGAGCCGCACTGGCTTTCGGCCGAGGCCACCTTGCAGGAGAAATGGCTGTTCCAGGTCATGCACGCCCTGCACCTGGCCGGGCGCTGCACGGAATGCGGCGAATGCCAGCGCTCCTGCCCCATGGGCATCCCGATTCTGCTCTTGAAGCGCATGATGAACCGGGAGCTCAAGGAAATGTTCAACTACGAGGCCGGGGTGAGCCTGGACGCCATCCCGCCCCTGCACACCTTCCTCATGGAGGAGGACCGCATCAAGGACCGGGGGCTGTTATGGTAGACCGCTTCATTGCCGACGCCGACCTGCCTGCCGTGGCCGCGGCCTGGGCGCGGGACTACCGCGTTTTGGCCCCGGTGCGCCAGGGCGCGGCCATCGTCTACCGCGTCTTCTCCGAGGACATGCACCCCTTCCTGGGCCGCCCGCCCACGTCCTCGGCCAAGGAGGCGCTGCTGCCCCAGACCGAGAACCTGTTCACCTACACCTACCGCAAGGACCACACGGACCTGACGCGCACCGAGGTCTTTCTGGCCGAGCCCCTGCCGCCGGAGCCCACGCTCATCCTGGGCCCGCGCCCCTGCGACGCCCGGGGCCGCCATCTGCTGGACCGCGTGTTCCTGGAGCGCGGCGTGATCGACCCGCAGTACACCGCCCACCGGGCCAGCACGCTCTTTGTCAGCGTGGCCTGCACGCGGCTGGAGAACACCTGCTTCTGCCACTGGACCGGCGGCGGCCTGGCCGACGAGAGCGGCTCGGACGTGCTGCTGCACCCCGTGACCGGCGGCTTCGTGGCCCACGGCGTCAGCCCGGCCGGGGAGAAGCTGCTGGCCGCCCTGCCCGAGGCCCCGGCGGTTGCGCTTGCGGAACTGGCCGCGCGCCGGGCCGAGCCCCCCCCAGGTTCTGGTCCGGCCGCAGGTTCTGGTCCGGCTTGCGAACCGGCCCCGGACCTGGCGGGCATCGCCGAGGCCTTCCTGGCCCTGTTCGAGGACATGGACTTCTGGAACGACCAGTCGGCCCGCTGCCTGTCATGCGGGGTCTGCACCTATCTCTGCCCGACCTGCTCCTGCTTCAACATCACCGACGAGAACCAGGGGCTGAGCGGCCGCCGCCTGCGCACCTGGGACACCTGCATGTCCGCGCTGTACACCCTGGAGGGCAGCGGGCACAATCCGCGCTTCAGCCGGGCGCACCGCCTGCGCAACCGCGTGGGCCACAAGTTCTGCTACCACCCGCGCGAGTTCCCCGCTTTGGCGCCCTCGCCCGCCCCCTCGCCATCAGGGCTGGAGTTCTCCTGCACGGGCTGCGGCCGCTGCATCAAGTCCTGCCCGGTGGCCGTGGACATCCGGCAAATCGTGCTGGACGTCATTGCCACTGTGGCAGTGGCCGCAGTGGCGGAAAAGGCGGAGGCCACCAAATGAACGCGCAGAATCCCTACATCCCAGAGCTGGCCACCATCATCGAGACCTTTGACGAAACCCCGGACGTGAAGACCTTCCGCGTGGTCTTGCAGGACGAGGCCAGGATGCGCGCGTTGCGCTTCGAGCCGGGCCAGGTGGCGCAGCTCTCGGTGTTCGGCACGGGCGAGAGCACCTTTGTCATCTGCTCGCCCCCCACGCGCATGGAGTACCTGCAATTCAGCGTCATGCGCGTGGGCGAGCTGACCCACCGCCTGCACACGCTGCAAGAGGGCGACCCCATCGGCCTGCGCATCCCCTTGGGCAACCACTTCCCGTACCGGGACATGCAGGGCAAGGACATCGTCTTCGTGGGCGGGGGCCTGGGCCTAGCCCCCTTGCGCACCCTGCTCCTGTTCATGCTCGACAACCGCGCCGACTACGGCACGCTCACGCTCATCTATGGCGGCCGCACCCCGGAGCACCTGTGCTTCAAGGACGAGCTGAAGGACTGGGCCGCGCGCGGCGACATGCGCGTGGAGCTCACCGTGGACACCCCCGGCCCGGACTGGAAAGGGCGCACCGGCGTGGTCCCGGCCGTGCTCACCGAGCTGGCCGTGAGCCCCGAGAACGCCGTGGCCGTGACCTGCGGCCCGCCCATCATGATCCGCTTCACCCTGGAGGCATTGGGCAAGCTGGGCTTCGCCGACGAGCAGATCGTGACCACCCTGGAGCGACGCATGAAATGCGGGGTGGGCCTGTGCGGGCGCTGCAACATCGGCGAGAAATTCGTCTGCGTGGACGGGCCTGTGTTCACCCAGGCCCAGCTCAAAGGCCTGCCGCAGGAATTCTAGTCTAAAGATTTTTCAGAAACGCCCTGGCGCACTGGACATTTTTCTCGCCGCTGGTCTTGACATGGCGTATCCAGAGCGTATTTTGGAACTGTAGGAATCTTCCTTCAATGCATTGAAGAGGAGGACACTCCAATGGGCTTGAAAACTGCTTAGTCGTCCAGGGACGGCTCGCCGCCCAACCGCCCCCTGCCCGGCGCATTCGTTGCCGCAGGCGGGGTAAAGCCGGAGGGCGCAGGCCACAAGGACCTGACAGTGCACCAACACCGCCCCTCCGGAGCATAGGGGGGCCGTTCCAGGAACCACCAGGCCGCGCCGGAAAGGGCATACGGGGCATCTGTAGCAAACAGTGGTGGAAACGTCGGCGAAGAGGCCGAAAACCCCGTGGCCGGGCACAAAGGCGCACCCAAGCCAGGCTCCTGCACACAAACGGGCCCGGCAGGCTACCCGCCTCCGCGCCGCCTGAAAGCCACGGACAACCTCACGTCGCAGAGGCCCTGAACGTACAGACACCCAACGAAACCTGAAGAACACAAAAGGCCGCTCCGGAACACTCCGGAGCGGCCTTCATCATTGTGCATGGCAGGGCGCTGGGCCTAGAAGCGGAAGATGGCGAACTCCTTGGGGCTCAGCCGCCCGTTGCCGTCCAGGTCGGCCCGCCGGAACGCATCCTCGGTCCTGCGGCGGATGTAGTCATTGATCTCACGCTGGGTCACCTGCCCGTCGCCATCGGCGTCCAGGTCCTTCAGGTCGATGCTGCCGTACGGGAGCAGGGCCTCGAGGCCCGCAGCGCGCAACTCCTCAGGGGAGAGCACCCCGTCGCCGTTCCTGTCCACGTCCGAGACCTTGAAGGCCTTGGCCTTGGACCCCTGTTTCGTGGCGTGGGCCAGCACCTCGTCCAGGCTCAGGCTCCCGTCGCGATTGGCGTCCAGGGCCGTGAAGGACGGCCGGATGGACGTTGCGGGCGGCTGGGCCTGGGCCGAAGCGGCGACCCCCAAGAGCACCAGCCCCAGAACGAGCGCTGCGGGTAGATGTCTCATCTCTCCCCTCCTCAGGGCGCCCGGACAGCCGGGCTGCGCTTTCTGCAAGCGTACACGAGGCGGGCCGGGCGAGGCAATGGCCGGGGCCTCAGCCCATTCTCTTGAGCAATTCCTTGGTGCCGACGTAATTCTGCCCTTCCTCGCCCTTCACCAGCTTGTAGAAATCGCACTCCATGCAGTTGCTGGCCTTTTGCGCAAAGGAGCCCTGCACCTTGCCGCCGCACAGGGTGCCCGCCAGGGTCCAGCAGGCCCGGCCGCCCATCTTGCCCTGGTTAAAGCCATCAGTCTTCTTCTCCTTGCCTGCCGGGCACTCGCCCAGCTCCGCCACCTTGGCCCCACCAGGCTGACGGCCGCACTTTTTGAAATCCCAGCAATTCATCTTAGCCATGCGAAAAACCTCCGTTTGATGTCGAGCACATTGTCAGACCAACTGAATCGGATTACCTCCTCGGATACCTCCGGCCAGAGGCAATTGCAAGCTTCCCCTTAAGAATATTCTGGTATAGGACGAATATACGCTGCACAACATTCTTCTGGGCCACCAGATGCACACCCGCTTACCGGCAAGGAGCCAGACATGTCGCTGCACTTCCTGAACGCCATCACCAGGGCCAAGATCTCCGTCAAGATCTGGATCATCTCTGCGGTGACCATCGCCCTGTTCACCCTGGCCACCCTGTACGGCTTCCTGCCCCTGGTGGCGGACAAGCTGATGGAGGAGAAGCGGGCCATGCTGGCCAACCTCGTGCGGGTGGAGATGACCCAGGCGCTGGACTTTCAGGAGCGCGCCGCCAAGGAGGAATACCCCCTGGAGCAGGCCAAGACCCGCGCCCTGGACCTGATCCGCAAGCACCGCTACGGCCCGGACGGCAAGGACTATTTCTGGGTCAACAGCAGCGACAGCACACCCATCATGATCATGCACCCCACGGTGCCAGCCCTGAACGGCAAGCCCATTGTCGATCCGAAGTTCAACACAGCAACGAGCATGCGCTACCGCGACAGCAGCGGCAAGTGGGTCGTCACAGAGGTTCCAGGCGGCAAGGGCAGCCTCTTCCAGATCATGATCCAGGTGGCCAGCCAGAGCCCGGACGGCATGGGCTACGTCACCTACAACTGGCCCAAGCCCAAGCCCGGCGGCGGCGTCACCGAGCAGATGTTCCCCAAGGAATCCTGCGTCAAGCTGGACAAGCAGTGGGGCTGGATCATCGGCACCGGCGTCTACGTGGACGACGTGGAGGCCGAGGTGGCCGGGATGCGCCTAGTGGTCATGGCTGTGGTGGGCCTCGTGGCCCTGGCCGCAGCGGCCCTCACCCTGCTCATCCTCATGGGCATCACCCGGCCCCTGGGCCGGCTGGTGGGCTATTCCCTGAACGTGGCCGGAGGCAAGCTCGACGCCACCATCGAGGGCAGCTACCACGCCGAACTCGGCGAGCTGAAGGACTCCCTCACCCTCATGGTGGGCCGCCTGAAGGAGGAAATCACCATCGCCAAACAGCAGGAGTCCATCGCGGCCGAGAAGACCTGCGAGGGCGAAAAGACGCTCCTGGCCCTCCAACGCGCCGAGGACGAGGCCAAGGTGCAAACCAAGCAGGCCGTGACCGCCATTGTGGAGAAGCTCAAGGGCGCCAGCAACGACGTTCTGTCCTCAGTCATGACGGCCATGATGGAGATCGAGGACATCCACAACGAGGCTGAGCAGCAGATGGGGCACATCGGCGAGGTGGCCACGGCCATGGACGAGATGACCGCCACGGTCATCGAGGTGGCCAAGAACGCCGGAAGCGCCGCCGAGGGCGCGGACAACACCCGCCAGAGCGCCGAAGACGGCGCGCGCGTGGTGGAAAGCTCGGTCAAGGCCATCAACACCGTGCAGGACCTCACCGTGCAGCTCAAGACCAACATGGTGGCGCTGCACACCCAGGCCGACGGCATCGGCCAGATCATGGGCGTCATCTCCGACATCGCCGACCAGACCAACCTGCTGGCCTTGAACGCCGCCATCGAGGCCGCCAGAGCCGGAGACGCCGGGCGCGGCTTCGCCGTGGTGGCCGACGAGGTGCGCAAACTGGCCGAGAAGACCATGAAGGCCACCAAGGAAGTGGCCGAGGCTGTGCACGCCATCCAGGGCGCGGCCAAGCTCAACATGGACGGCACGGACGCCGCGGCCCAGGCCGTGGAGCAGGCCACCACCTACGCCAACGAATCCGGCGAGGCCCTCAAGAGAATCGTCCAGCTCGTGGCCGGCACCTCGGATCAGGTGCGCAGCATCGCCACGGCCTCGGAGGAGCAGTCCGCCGCCAGCGAGGAGATCGACCGGGTCATCGGCAAGGTCCGCTCCGCGTCCCAGGTGGCCCTGGACAACACGGCCACCGCAGCCAACGCCGTGGCCAAGACCTCGAGCGCCGCGCGCACCCTGCAAGACGAGATTGAGGATCTGGAGAAGATGTACAGGTAGGCGCCAGAGCCGCCACAGCGCACGGCCGCCAGGAGGGGAACGCCCCTTTTGGCGGCCGCGCCGCGTCTGGAGAGGAAGCTGGAGCTACAGCCAGCGCACCTGGGCCGGTTTCCTCGGCGGCAGGCGGTTGAAGCCGTATTTCGGATATCCGGCCATGAGCGCGCCCAGGACCCGGTGGCCCTCGGGGATGCCCAGGGCGGCGTTCAGCTCCACCGAATCCTTGGCCGCCAGCATGAGCAGCCCGGCCCAGCAGGTGCCCAGGCCATTGCCGTGGGCCGCCAGCTCGAAATAGGTCAGGGCGATGGCGCAGTCCACGGTGTGGTCATAGCCCGTTGTCTCGGCATGGGCCACGACCAGGTTCGGCGCGCCGCGCAGGATCACGTCCTGGCCCTTGTCCCAGGCCTCCAGGAAGCCCAGGAAATATGGCAGCCGCCGCAGGGCCCCCGCCGTAAGCCCGGCCAGCTCGCGCATGCGCTCCGCGCCCTCCACAACCACCCAGCGCACCGGCTGGGCGTTCATGCCCGAGGGGGCATAGCGCGCGGTGTCGATGCAGCGCAGGAGCAGTTCGCGCTCCACGGGCTTCTTGTGGTAGCGGCGCACCGAGCGGCGCGAGCGCAAGAGCTGCTCCGTGGCCTCCGGGACCACGGTGAACTTCTTGTGCAGGGCCGGCAGCTCCTCCGGAGCCAGCCCGGCCAGGCTGAGCGCCGCCTGGGGGCACACGGCGATGCAGTGGCCGCACATGATGCAGCGCGAGGCCGCGTCCTGTGCGCCTGCGGGCAGGCCGTCCGGGCCGAAGGAGATGATGCCCACCGGGCATTCGGCGATGCACAGGCCGTCGTGATCGCAGCGGGTGGGGTCAATGACAATGTGGGGGAGGATCTGGGACATGGTGTTCTCCTTCTGGTTCACAGCGAGGCGATGACGCCGACCACGGCGCCGGTCATGAGCGAGGCGATGAGCCCGGCCAGGAGCGAGCGCAGGCCCAGGCCCGTGATCTCGCCCCGGCGCTCCGGACACAGGGTGCCCAGGCCCGCGATGAGTATCCCTAAGCTGCCGAAGTTGGCGAAGCTGCACATGGCGTAGGTCAGGATGAGCCGGGAATGGGCCGAGAGCGCGCCCTCGGGCAGGGCCGCCAGGTCCATGAAGGCCAGAAACTCGTTCAGGATGATCTTGGTGCCCAGCAGCGATCCCCCGGTCTGGGCCTCGGCCCAGGGCACGCCGATGAGCCAGGCCACCGGGGCCAGGGCCGCGCCCAGGGCGCGCTGCAAGGTCACGGGCGCGCCAAGGACCTCCGGCAGGGCCGCAAGCCCGATGTTGGCCAGCTTGACCACGGCCACGAACACGATGAGCATGGCCACGATGTTCCAGAACAGGGTCAGGCCCTCCCAGGTGCCCCGGCACAGGGCGTCCACCGAGCCCGTGGCCGCTGATTCCGGCATCTCGCGCCCCAGGGTGGGGCTCTCCCGCTCCGGGAGCATCAGCGCGGCCACCAGCAGGGCGGCGGGCGCATGGATCACCGAGGCCGTGAGGATGTGGCCCAGGGCGTCGGGGATGACGTTTTGCAGCACCGAGGCATAGAGCACGAGCATGGTGCCCGCGATGCAGCTCATGCCCGTGGCCATGAGCGCGAAGAGCTCGCTTTTGGTCATCACGGCCAGGTACGGACGGATCAAGAGCGGCGACTCGATCATGCCCAGGAAGATGCAGCCCGCCGCGCCCACGCCGAGCGCCCCGCCGATGCCCATGGTCTTCTCGAGCAGCAGCGAGAACAGCCGCACCACGCGCTGGAGCACGCCCCAGTAGAACAACAGCGAGGCCAGGGCCGCGATGAGGATGACCAGGGGCAGGGCCTGGAAGGCCAGGCTGAAGGTCAGCGCCGGGTTCGTGGGCGTGAAGGGCGCGGGAGCGCCGCCCACAAAGCCGAAGACAAAGCTCGTGCCCGCTCTCGTGGCCTCCTCCAGGGCGTGGACCACGCCGTTTAAGCCCATGAACAGGGCCTTGAAGGCCGGGATCTTGAGCACCAGCCCGGCGATGGCGAACTGCAAGGCCAGGCCGGCTGCGATCATGCGCCAGGGCAGGCGGGCACGACGTTCGGCGCTGGCCAGCCAGGCCAGGACCATGAGGGCCACGAGGCCCAGGGCGCTGTGGAGCATGGGGGAAACTCCTCACGGGGATTTGAGGCGCGCGGAAAGCTGCGGCCCTGGAGCATTAGTGCGGGATTTTTCGGGGTTTGTGAAGGGGGGGCGACCGCAAGACCGGCGCCCCACTAAAGGACAGCTCAAGGCTAACGAAGGCCGAGAACGAATGACCGTTTCAAAATTCTTTGCCTGACCCTATTGACAATTAACTGCGTGCAGTATACCTGTCAGTCACGCTGAACACAGGAGGTCTCCCATGCGTCTCTCCATCGAAGCGGTTTCACCTCTATCAGAGCATATGTGGATGGCAACCATTGACCCGCAAAGTCTTCTCCGGCTTGCATCACCCAGCCGCCAAGGAGGTCGGCTAAGCGTGGCCATCATCACGAACCCGAGTTTCGACAAGGCCTCTCGCTCTCTCCAGTTCGATCTCAATACGTTCGCACTGCTAAACCTCGGACGCACGGGCGAAACCATCCTTCTCGACTCCCGCGAGCAGGACGTCGAGCACCCACCCCCCGCACCTGTGGGGCAAGAATCTTTCTCCCCTGGCGATCAGCAATTCTTAAGGGATTTAACACAACTGCCTTCCACCTTATGTGAGATTGGTGAAAAGCTGCTCGCAGGGGTGCGTGCAGAATACCCCGGGGTACTGGAGTATAAGGAAAAGTCTGGGAAGTATGTCGAGACGCCAGACAATTATTGGGTGGTAAGAATACAGCCACGTGCGGGGTCTTATCGGATAATTGTGTATGGCCCGCCTGAAGAATACAAAGAGTTTGGCTCGTTAAGGGCTCAAAAAGACATGTCTGGCTACACAAATTTTACAATCAGCAACAAGTTACAGCTGGAGGAGGGGCTGAAAGCCATCCTCCACGCAAAAAGCCTAAAAAATCGCAGATTGCGCAGATAGTCCAATGTCCCTAGCGTTGCCAGGGAGGGGAAGCGCCCCTCCCTGCCCGCCGGAGGCCATTCCCACCGACGCCCTAGCCGTGCTGCTCCCCCAAGATCCGCGCCGCCGGGGCTCAAAAAATGAATAGCGCCGCCCGGCGAGGGACAACCCGCGAAAATTCTAATGGATATTCTTGCAGAATTCAGGGCAGGGGCGCGGCGGCCAGGGGCATGCGCCAGCCCGAGCCGAAGCTGCGCCAGGCGATCTTGATGCCCGGCGCGGCCTGTCTGCGCTTGAACTCGGCACTCTTGACCAGCCGGCAGACGCGCTCCACCACGGGCCTGTCGAAGCCCGCCGCCACTATCTCGTCCACGGTCTGGTTCTTCTCCACATGCAGGGCCAGGATCTCGTCCAGCACGTCGTAGGGCGGCAGGGAATCCTGGTCGGTCTGGCCGGGCCGCAGCTCCGCCGAGGGGGCCTTCGCCAGAATGGCCTCGGGGATGACCCCGCCGCCCTCTCCGTCAAGCCCGTTGATGTGCCGGGCCAGGGCGTAGACCTGGGTCTTGCGCAGGTCGCTGATGACCGCGAAGCCGCCGGACATGTCGCCGTAGATGGTGCAGTAGCCCACGGCCAGCTCGCTCTTGTTGCCCGTGGTGAGCAGCAGCGCGCCGGTCTTGTTGCTGAGCGCCATGAGCAGGTTGCCCCGGATGCGCGACTGGATGTTCTCCTCGGTGGTGCCCGGCCCCTGGTCCGGGGCCAGGGCCGCGAAGCTCCCGGCCAGGGCCGCGTCAAAGCCCTGCATCAGCGGCGCGATGGGGATGCTGCGCGTGGGCATGCCCAGCCGCCGCGCCAATTCCAGGGAGTCGTCGACGCTGCCCGCACTGGACCAGGGCGAGGGCATGAGCACGCCCAGGACGTTCTGCGGCCCCAGGGCCGCCACGGCCACCGCCGCCACCACGGCGGAGTCGATGCCGCCGGACAGGCCCAGGAGCGCCTTGGAAAAACCGCACTTGCGCAGGTAGTCGCGCGTGCCCAGCACCAGGGCGCGCCAGATCTCCGCGCTGGCCGAGCGGTCGTCCGGGGCGATGGCCCCGGCCATGGCGCTGGTGGTGGAGTCCGGTCGGCCGCCGAACAGCTCGGCCACCAGCACGTCCTCGGCAAAGCCCGCCGCCCGCGCCAGAAGCGCTCCGTCCGGCCCGTAGACCGCGCTGCGGCCGTCAAAGACCAGCTCGTCGTTGCCGCCCACCTGGTTGCAATAGGCCAGGGGCAGCTTGCGCCGGGCCGCGATGGCCGAGAGCATGTCCTGGCGCAGGGTCTGCTTGCGCAGGCTGAAGGGCGAGGCCGAGAGGTTCAGCAGGGCCTCGGCCCCGGCGGAGACAGCGGCCTCCACCGGGTCCACGGGATACAGGCGGTGCGGCCAGTAGTCCTTGTCGTTCCAGAGGTCCTCGCAGATGGTCAGGGCCAGCCTGCGGCCCCGGTAGGCCACCACGTTGGCGCCGTCCCCCTGCTGGCCGGAGACATCGCCCGGCTCGAAATAGCGCGCCTCGTCGAAGACATCATAGGTGGGCAGCAGGGATTTGCGGATGCTGCGGCGGATCTGGCCGCCCTCGCACCACAGGGCCGCGTTGTAGAGCGCCTTGCCCTGGCCCGAGCGGTTGGGCTCCGGGCAGCCCAGCACCAGGGCCGGGCCGCCGGGGTGCGTCTGTTCCAGCCGCCGCGCCAGGGCCTCGGCCCCGGCGAGCGCCGCCTGGCAGAAGCCCGCATAGAGCAGCAGGTCGCGGGGGGGATAGCCGGTCAGGGCCAGCTCCGGGGTCAGGCAGAGGTCCGCGCCCCCGCCCTGGGTGTCGGCCACGGCCGTGGCATAGGCGGCCAGGATGCGCGCGGCGTTGCCGTGGATGTCGCCCACCACGGGGTTGATCTGGAGCAGGCCGATGCGCATGGCTGGTCCCTGGCCTGGCGGCCGTCAGTCGCGGGGGTCGGTCAAGGAACAGGGCGGCTGGCCGGGGAGGTCGCCGCGCACCACTTCGCGCACCTTGAAGGGCATATTGCCGCTCACGGCGTCGTGGGTGTTCACCAAGAGCTCCAAAATGAGCCCAGTGCTCATGAACCCGAGCGAGGCCAGATAGAACAGCACAGCCCCCATGAACGGCGGCCGGGTGCCCATGTGCACGCCCAGGAAGATCTTCTCGAACAGCAGCCAGCACATGGTCAGGGAGGCGAACAGGAACAGCAGCAGGCTGATGCGCCCGAAAAGGTACACGGGCCGCTGCTTGTAGGAGTTCTGGAACCAGAGGAGCACGATGTCGAAGAGCACGTCGATGCTGCGGCCGAGGCCGTAGTGGCTCTTGCCCGCGAAGCGCGGCGGGGCGCTTGTCGGCACCTCGCACACCGCGCCACCCTGGGAGTAGACCAGGGCCGGGATGAGCCGGTGCTGGCCCTCGCGCAATTTAAGGGAGCGCGCCAGGTCGCCCTGGAGGCAGGACAGGCCGCCCATGTCGTGGATGTCGCACTTGCTGGTGGCGCGCATCAGGTAGTTGGCCACCAGGCTCGGGATGCGGCGCAGCAAGAGCGACTCCTGGCGCTTCTGGCGCACGCCCTTGACCAAGTCAAAGCCCTCGCGGATCTTCTCGATGAGGCTCGGCACCTCCTCGGGCGGGTGCTGCAAATCGCCGTCCATGATGACCACGTACTTCCCGCAGGTGTGCTGGATGCCCGCATAGATGGCCGTGCACTGGCCCCGGTTGCGCGCCAGGAACACGCCCACCAGGTGCGGGTCGCTGGCGGCCAGCTCGCGGATGATGTCCGGGGTGGCGTCCGTGCTGCCGTCGTTGACCAGCACGATCTCGTAGCTCGCGCCCAGGCCCGCGAGGGCCGCGCCCATGCGCCGGTGGAACTCGCGCACGCAGAGCTCCTCGTTGTGCATGGGGGTCACGATGCTGACCTCCACGGGGAAGCCCTCCGGGGGGAAGCCGTTTGCAGCGCAGTGCGGGGCGGGTCGTGACATATGGTGGTTCCGTTCTTCGCTGCGGTTGGGCGCGTTACTGGAAAAAAACCGGCCGCAGGCCGCGCGTGGCCGGGTCGAGCTGGCCGTAGTGCACCAGCCGGGCCCCGGCCTGGGCCAGGGCCTCGTCCCAGCCCGGCGCGGCCAGGCCGTCGCGCTCCGTTGCCCATTGCCCGCTGATGCGCATGGGGCCGTAGTCCGCAGGCAGGGGGCCGTCGTTCTCAAGGGGCGCGCCAGGGTGGCAGACAAGCTCCAGCACGTCGGGCCGCACCCGCTTCATATACGCACCAAGCCGCCCCGGCAACAGGTCCGCGCCCTGGTCGGCCACGCCGAACACCGAGTGCGGATGCGCCACGCCCGCAGCGCCGGGCAGCCGGTGCAGCAGGCCAAAGCTGTTCAGCACGCGTGCGCGCAAGGCGCCCTTGTCCCAGCGCAGGGCCGGGATGCGCTCCACCGGCCGCCGCACCCAGCCGATGCCGAAGCGCTGGGCCACGCGGCAGGCGGCCTCGAACAGCCCGGGCCAGGCGTGGATGTGCTTCTCGCTGTCCAGGTGCGTGGGGGCCACGCCCAGCTCCAGGGCGCGCTCCACCTGGCGGCCCCACTCGCGCTCCACGTCGGCCACGCTGAAGGCCCGGGTCAGGTAGCGGCCAAAGAGTTCGCTGTAGTTGCCCAGAAACAGGCCGTCCGGCCGCAGCAGGCCGGGGATATCAACGGCCGGGCTCATGGGGCGGCCGCGCAGGATGTTCAGGTGCACGCCCAGGCCGATGGAGCCCGCCCCGCCCTCGGACAATCGGGCCGCAGCCTCGGCGTCCGGGCCGTTGACGAGCAGCGTGGCCGAGCTCACGCGCGCGAGCCCGGCCAGGTCCTCCACGGCGCGGCGCACGGCCGGGTGCAGGCCCAGATCATCCACGTTGACCACCACAAACATGGCCCATGCTATCCCCTGACGCAGAGAAGGTAAAGCTTGGGAGCGCCCCGGACCGCGCCGAACATCCTTCGGAGCAAGGCTGGCAGTGGCTTCGCGCCATTTTCCACTAGCCAATATGCCCACGCTCGGATAGCATGCACAAAATGACACCACCGCCCCGATCTGAGCAGGCCCGACCTGAGCAGGAATGGGGCGAAGCACAGGAGACGCACATGCTCATCGAAAACTGGATGACCAAGGACGTTGTGACCGGGACTCCGGAAACCTCCATGATGAAGGCCTCCAAGATCATGAAGGAGAAGGGCATCAGCCGTCTGCCCGTGGTGGACGAGCGGGGCGTGCTCCTGGGTATCGTGTCCGACCGGGACATCAAGGAGGCCTCGCCCTCCAAGGCCACCACCCTGGACATGCACGAGCTGTACTACCTGCTCTCGGAGATCAAGCTCAAGGACATCATGACCAAGAAGGTCGTGACCATCAAGCGCGGCGAGACCGTGGACCGCGCGGCGCAACTCATGCTCGAGCACAACATCGGCGGCATGCCCGTGGTGGACGAGGACAATAAGGTCGTGGGCGTGGTCACGGACTCGGACATCTTCAAGGTGCTGGTGCGCATCACCGGCGTCATGGAGGGCGGCGTGCAGATCGGGGTGCGCCTGCCCAACGAGCCGGGCGGCCTCATTCCGGTGCTGGACTACCTGAAGAACCACAACGCACGGCTGATGAGCCTCTTAACCTCCTGCGAGCCCGCGGAGGTGGGCCTGCGCGACGTGTACATCCGCATCCGCGACATGGACAAGGGCGCCATGCAGAAGCTCAAGGCCGAGATGCAGGCCAAGTTCGAGGTGCTCTACTGGGTCTAGGGCGCTGGGAAGAAAAATGCGAAAGGCCGGGGGAGCGATCCTTCCGGCCTTTTTTTGTTTGCGCGGATCGCCCCCTCTACTCCACCTGAATCCCATACCCCTTGAGTTTCCGGTACAGCGAACTGCGGTCCAGGCCCACAGCCTCGGCCAGTTTCGACACATTGCCGCCGAATTCCTTGAGCTTGGCCTCCAGGAAGCGCGCCTCAAAGGCCGCGCGGGCGGCCTTCAGGTCCAGGGGCCCGGCCTGGAAGCTCGACGGGATGTCGTCCTCGTCATCCGAAACAGGGGCGGCGGCAGGGGCGGCGGGCGCGGCCGAGACCGAGGCCTGGCACAAAATGTCCGGCGGCAGGCGGTCCGGCGTGACCTCGCGCCCCCCCGCCAGGATGAGCATGCGCTCCACGAAGTTCTTGAGTTCGCGCACGTTGCCCGGCCAGGGATAGGTTTGCAGGACGGCCAGGGTCTCGGGGCTGAAGCGCGCGCGCTTGCATCCGCCCCGGCGCGTCAGGGAGTCCACGAAATCGTCGATCAGGACCGGGATGTCGCAGGCGCGCTCGCGCAGGGGCGGCACCGTGAGCGGGAAGACCTTGAGGCGGTAGTAGAGGTCCTCGCGGAAGGTCCCGGCGCGGATCTCGGCCGGCAGGTCCTTGTTGGTGGCGGCCAGCACGCGCACGTCCACGCTGATGGTCTTGCGGCCGCCCACGTGCTCGAAGCGCTGCTCCTGCAAAATGCGCAGGATCTTGGCCTGGGTCTTGAGGCTCATGTCGCCGATCTCGTCCAGAAACAGGGTGCCCTTGTGGGCCAGCTCGAACTTGCCGATCTGGGCCTTGTCCGCGCCGGTGAAGGCGCCCTTCTCGTGCCCGAAGAGTTCGCTCTCGATGAGCTCCTCGGGGATGGCCGCGCAGTTCACGGCCACAAAGGCCTGGGCCGCACGGCGGCTCTGGGCGTGCAGCAGGCGCGCGGCGATCTCCTTGCCCGTGCCGTTCTCGCCGGTGATGAGCACCCAGGCGTCGGTGGGGGCCACCTGGGCAATCATCCCGCGCAGGTCGTCCATGGCCGGGGAGGCCCCGGTGAGGTGCACCTCGGCCTCGCCGAGGGAGTGGCGTAGGGCCAGGTTCTCCTGCTTCAGACGCGAGAACTCCAGGGCCTTGTGCGCTGCCAGCACGACCTTCTCCAGGGACAGGGGCTTCTCGATGAAGTCAAAGGCCCCGCGCTTGATGGCCGTCACCGCCGTCTCGATGGTGCCATGTCCGGAGATCATGACCACAGGCAGGTCGGGCAGGTCCTCCTTGATGCGCGCCAGCACGGCCAGCCCGTCCAGGCCGGGCAGCCAGATGTCCAGGAACACGAGGTCAACGGCCTCGCCTGCGTCGAGCAGTTCGAGCCCGCGCTCGCCGCTCTCGGCCTCCAGCACGCCGAAGCCCTCGTCCTCCAGGATGCCCTTCAGGGACAGGCGGATGCCGGACTCGTCGTCCACAACCAGGATGCGGCCGAGCTCGCTCATCATTCCTCCGTCGGCTCGGGCGCGCCGGGCCGGACCGAGCCAGGCTGGCTGGCGTCGCCGTTGTCAAAGGAGAAGCGGCCGTCGCGCAGGAGCGCGAGGCAGGCGTCCACGGCCTCGGGGTCATAGATCCGGTCGCGCCCGGCGCGGATCTCCTCCAGCGCCTTGTCCAGGCCCAGGGCGGCGCGGTAGGGCCGGTGCGAACTCATGGCCTCCACCACGTCGGCCACGGCCAGGATGCGCGCCTCAAGCGAGATCTCCTTGCCCTTGAGGCCGCCGGGATAGCCGGAGCCGTCCAGGCGCTCATGGTGCTCCAGCACCGTGCGCGCCACAGGCCAGGGAAAAGTCACCTCGCGCAGGATCTCGAACCCCACCTCGGAGTGGCTCTTCATGATGCCCATCTCCATGTGCGAGAGCCGCGCGGGCTTGGACAGGATCTCGGCCGGGACATAGACCTTGCCCACATCGTGCAGGATGCCCGAGACCTCCAGCCCCTCCAGGGTCTCCTGGGGCAGGCCCAGTTCCTGGCCGACGGCGCAGGCCAGCTTGGCCACGCGCTGCTGGTGCCCGGCGGTGTAGGGGTCGCGCTTCTCGGCCATGCTGGCCAGGGCGCGCACGGTCTGGCGGAAGGCGGTGCGCAGGGCCTGCATGCTGGCCAGCAGTTCGGCCTCGGCCTTTTTCCGCAGGGCCACATTGCGCAGCACCAGGACGCGGCCCCGGAAGTCGCCGCGCGCGCCGAAGATGGGCGAGACCGACAACCCCACCGGCACCTCCTCCCCGCTGGAGGTGACGAGCAGCATGTCCTCGCACATGGGATGCGCCCCGCGCGGGCTGCAAATCTCCTCCAGGCTGGTGACGGGCAGACGGGTGTCCTGCTCCAGGATGCTGAACAGGGCGGTCACCTCCTGGCCCAGGGCAGCCTCCGGCTCCAGGCCCAGGAGCGCCGCCGCTGCGGGGTTCAGATAGCTCACGCGGCCCTCGGTATCCGTGGAGACCACGACCTCGGCCAGGCTGCCCAGGGTGGTAGAGAGCAGCCGTTCGCTCTCCTGCAACTGCGACTCAGTGCGGGACTTGTACAGGGCCACCTCGATGGCTAGGGCCAGCTCGTGGTCCTTGAAGGGTTTGTTGATGTAGCCGAAGGGGTCGCTGCGCTTGGCACGCTCCAGGGTGTCCTTGTCGGAAAGGGCCGAGAGGTAGACCACCGGCACGTTGAAGCGCTCGTGCAGCTCCAGCGCGGTGTCGATGCCGTCCATGCCGCCCTCGAGCATCACGTCCATGAGCACCAGATTCGGCCTGGTCGTCTCGGCCAGGGCCAGGGCCTGGCCGCCCGTGGCTGCCCGGCCGACCACCTCGTAGCCCAGCCGCTCCAGGCTGGACTGGATGCCGAGGGCGACGATGGCCTCGTCCTCCACCACCAGAATTCTGCCCTTGCCCATGCATGCTCCTTGGATCGCGGTGCGGATCTATGCCTGGCCCAGCACGTGCGCAAGGGCCCCGGCCAGGGTGGGATGCCGGAAGGCGTAGCCCGCCGCCAAGAGCCGCGTGGGCTCCGCGCGCACGCCGGAGAGCAGCACCTCCTCGGCCATCTGCCCCAAGAGGAGCTTGAGCGCAAGGCCAGGCGCGGGCAAAAAAGCCGGGCGGCCCAGGGCCCGGCCCAGGGCCCGGGCAAAGCCGCGCGAGTCCACGGCCTCTGGCGCGGCCAGGTTGAACGGCCCGGACAGGCCCGGCGTCTGCAACAAAAAGGCGATGGCCCCGGCCTCGTCGTCCAGGTGGATCCAGGGCACCATCTGGCGGCCCGACCCCAGCGGCCCGCCCAGGCCCCAGCGGAAGAACGGCAGCATCTTGGCCAGGGCCCCGCCCTGGCCAAGGACCATGCTCGTGCGCACAATGACGCGGCGCACGCCCAGGGTCTCGGCTCCGCTGGTGGAGTCCTCCCAGCGCTTAGCCACATGGGCCAGGAAATTCGTGCCCGGCGGCGCGTCCTCGCCCACGGACTCAGTCCCGCGCAGACCATAGTAGCCCACGGCCGAGGCCTGCACCAGCACGGCGGGCGGCGCCCCCGCCTGGCGGATGGCGTCCAGCACCGCAGCCCCGGCGTCCAGGCGGCTTTCCAGGATGCGGCGCTTCTTGTCCGGGGTCCAACGGCCGTCGGCGATGTTCTCGCCCGCCAGGTTCACGATGGCCGTGTCCGTCGTGATGAGCTCGGCCCAGCCCGCGCCGCTGCGTCCGTCAAAGGCCACGCCCCGCGCCGCTGGGCCGAGGATGGCCGGGACCTTGTCCGGCCGGCGCGAGGGCACGAGGACTTCGTGCCCCTGGCCCGTGAGCAGAAGCGCCAAGGCCCTGCCGATGAACCCTGTACCGCCGAGAATGATGGTCCGCATGGTCTGTGCGATACGCGCAATCAGACCCGAGGGCAAGCCGCCAGCCCTGCGCCTGGGACCGCGTCTGGCTCTGCCCGGCCATTAGACAGCCGCGCAATTATGCCGTATACGGGCTCTCGCCCTGCGACGGGGCAGACCCTTAGAATGCGGCCCGGAGGCTCTCCGGCCCAAACGTGCGAGACCATGACCGACACCAAGTTCATAAGAAATTTCAGCATCATCGCGCATATCGACCACGGCAAGTCGACTTTAGCCGACCGCATCCTGGAAATCACCGGGGTGGTCTCCGCGCGCGATCAGAAGGCCCAGTACCTGGACAAGATGGACCTGGAGCGCGAACGCGGCATCACCATCAAGGCCCAGACCGTGCGCATCCCCTACACGGCGCGCGATGGCCAGAAGTACATCCTGAACCTCATCGACACCCCGGGCCATGTGGACTTCTCCTACGAGGTCTCGCGCTCGCTCGCCGCGTGCGAGGGCGCGCTGCTGGTGGTCGACGCCTCCCAGGGCGTGGAGGCCCAGACCCTGGCCA
>CAYMIP010000033.1:0-25740 GCA_964390575.1 uncultured Desulfocurvus sp.
CAGCGCCGACTTTCACCTCCACCCCGGCAGGGATGGGAACAGGTTTTTTCCCGATACGAGACATGGTTACCTCTTCTACCAGATTTCACAAAGGAGTTCGCCGCCGATCTTATCGGCGGTGGCCAGAGTACCCGCGAGCAGACCGCGCGAGGTGGACAGGATGCAGATTCCCAGGCCGTTCTGGACCTTGGGGATGTCATCCACGCCCACGTAAACGCGGCGGCCGGGGGTGCTGACCTTTTTGAGCCCGCGGATGGCGGGCTTGCCAGCGGCATACTTGAGGGTAAGCTTCAGCTTGCCCTCGGCGCTGGCACACTCGGAAATGTAACCCTCAGTCTTGAGGATCTCGGCAATGGCCGCTTTCATCTTGGACGCAGGCATCTCCACAGTAGAGTGGAAGGCGCCGTGGGCGTTGCGGATGCGGGCGAGCATGTCGGCAATGGGATCAACAACAGACATAGTCAGCTCTCCTTGGACTTACCAGCTGGATTTACGCACGCCGGGGAGTTCGCCGGCCAGGGACTTGTTGCGGAAGCAGATGCGACAAACGCCGTACTTTCGCAAAAACGCCCTGGAGCGTCCACAAATGGGGCAGCGATTGTAAGCCCGGACCTTGAACTTCGGCTTGCGTTGGGCTTTCACCCGGAGACTCGTCCTGGCCAAACCGGTTTCCTCCTATTTTTTGAAAGGCATGCCAAGGAGGTCGAGCAGAAGCTTGCCTTCCTTGTCCGTCTTCGCGGTGGTGGAGATAGTGACGTTCATGCCCTTAACCTTTTCCACTTTGTCGATCTCCAGTTCGAAGAAGATCGTGTGCTCCTTGATACCCATGGTGAAATTCCCACGGCCATCAAACCCGCGGTCGGGCACGCCGCGGAAGTCGCGGACGCGGGGCAGGGCGAAGGACACCAGCTTGTCGTAGAAGTCCCACATGCGGTCGCCGCGCAGGGTCACGCGGCAGCCCACGGGCTGGCCCTCACGCAGCTTGAAGGCCGCGATGGACTTCTTGGCCCGGGTGACCACGGCCTTCTGGCCGGCCAGCTTGGTCAGCTCGATCACGGCTTCGTCGATAAGCTTCGGGTTCTGGCTGGCCTCGCCCAAACCGATGTTGAGCGAGATCTTCTGCATACGGGGGATTTCCATGATGCTCTTGTAGCCGAACTCTTTCTTGAGTTCTCCGGAAATCTTTTCGTTATACTCTTTTTGAAGGCGTCTCATGGCGCAACCTACTGGATGGTTTCGTTACACTTCTTGCAGAAGCGAACTTTCTTGCCGTCTTCATTCACCCGGTAGCCGACGCGCGCGGCCTTGGTGCATGCATTGCACACCACAGCAACATTGGAGATATGCACGGCTGCTTCCTTTTCCACGATGCCGCCGGGCTGATTGGCATACGGATTGGCCTTGGTGTGACGGCTGACCTTGTTGGCGCCCTCGACAAGAACCCTGTCCTTCTTGCGAAGGATCTTGAGCACCTTGCCGATCTTTCCTTTGTCCTTGCCGGCAAGGATCATTACCTTGTCGTCTTTGCGAATCTTGCAGTTCATGACTGTGTCCTTACGTCCCTGTTACGGTCGTCCTACAGGACTTCCGGGGCCAGGGAGACGATCTTCATGAAGTTCTTCGAGCGCAGCTCGCGGGCAACGGGCCCGAAGATGCGGGTGCCCAGGGGCTCGTTGGCGTTGTTCAGCAGAACCGCCGAGTTGCTGTCGAACCGGATGAAGGAGCCATCAGGGCGGCCCACTTCTTTCCTGGTGCGCACCACAACGGCCTTCATCACAGCGCCCTTCTTGACCTTGGAGTGGGGCATGGCGTCCTTGACGGACACGACAATAATATCGCCCACCGAGGCATAGCGGCGCTTGGAGCCGCCCAGCACCTTGATGCAACACAGCAGCTTGGCGCCGGAGTTGTCGGCGACGTCGAGATTGGTTTCGCTCTGGATCATGGCTGTACCTACACCGCTTTCTCAACGATTTTGGACAGATGCCAACGCTTGCGCGCGCTCATGGGGCGGTGCTCGATGATGCTCACCGTGTCGCCGATCCCGCAGTCGTTGTTGGGATCATGGGCCATGAACTTCTTGCGGCGGCGGATGTACTTCTTGAACAGGGGGTGCTTGATGAGCGTTGCGACGCTGACCACGATGGTCTTGTCGCCCTTGTCGCTCACCACGACGCCGGTCAGAATGCGCCTGTTGCTTTCGTGAGTCGTCTCAGACATGGCCTTATGCTCCCATTGCGCGCTGGGTCTGAATGGTCAGAATGCGCGCGATGACTTTCTTGACAGCGGGAATGCGCTGGGTGTTCTCCAGCTGCGCAGTGGCATGCTGGAAACGCAGATTGAAGAGCTCCTTGCGCAACTCGACCACCTTGTTGGTCAGCTCAGTGGCGTCCAGGGCTCGCAGTTCCTTGGCGTTCATTATTCAGCGCCCTCCTTGACCACGATGACCGTCTTGACCGACAGCTTGTGCATGGCGCGGGTCAAGGCGACCTTGGCCACCTCAAGCTCCACGCCCTTGACCTCGTAAAGGATGCGGCCGGCGCGGATGGGCGCGGCCCAGCCCTCGGGAGCGCCCTTACCACTGCCCATGCGGGTTTCAGCGGGCTTCTTGGTCACAGGGTAGTCGGGGAACACACGGATCCAGACCTTTCCGCCACGCTTGATGTGGCGCATGATGGCGATACGTGCGGCCTCAATCTCCTGGCTCGATATCTTCCCCGGCTCGAGGCTTTTCAGGGCCACATCGCCGAAGGCCAGGCTGCTGCCGCGGACGGCAGGCCCCTTGATGCGACCCTTTTGCTTCTTGCGGTATTTCAGTTTCTTTGGCGCGAGCATGCTACTTTCCTACCTTGTCAAGAATCTCACCCTTGAAGATCCAGACCCTGACGCCGATGACGCCATAGGTTGTTTTGGCGATGGCGTACCCGAAGTCGATGTCGGCGCGCAGGGTGTGCAGGGGCACGCGGCCGTCACGGTACCACTCGGAGCGGGCGATTTCCGCACCGGCCAGACGACCGGCGCAGGCGACCTTGATGCCCTCGGCGCCGAACTTGCGAGACAGGGCCACGGTGCGCTTCATGGCGCGGCGGAAGGCCACGCGACGCTCCAGCTGGGTGGCGATGCTCTCGGCCACGAGCTGGGCCTCGACCTCGGGACGGCGGATCTCGGTCACCTCGATGGTGATGTCGGCGCCGAACTCCTTCTTCAGGTCCTCGCGCAGCTTCTCGATCTCGGCGCCCTTGCGGCCGATGACGATGCCCGGGCGGGCGGTGTGCAGCACCAGGCGCACCTTTCCACCGGCGCGCTCGATCTCGATCTTGGCGAGACCAGCGTGGTAGAGCTTCTTCTTCACATACTTGCGCAGCTTGTCGTCCTGGAGCACGAAGGCCGGATAGTCCTTCTTGCTGAACCAGCGCGACAGCCAGTTCTTGGTGTACCCCAGGCGGAACCCGATCGGATGTACTTTCTGACCCATGGCGCCCCCTACCTTTCCTTCACGATGACGGTTATGTGACTGGTGCGCTTGTGGATCCGGTAGGCGCGGCCCATGGCGCGAGGCATGATGCGCTTCTGCGTCGGGCCTTCGTTCACCATCACATTCCCGACCACGAGGGCGTCCACGTCTACGCCGGGCATCTGACCGGCGTTGGCGATGGCCGAATACAGCACCTTGCTGATGAGCAGGGCCGATTTCTTGGGCGTGAACTTCAGGATGTTGAGCGCATCCTCAACCGGCTTGCCCTTGATGTTCTCCGCCACGATTCGCACCTTGCGCGCGGAAATGCGCAGGTACTTGGCGATAGCTTTGGCTTCCATTGCGGCGCTCCCTACTTGCCCTTGGCTTTCTTGTCCGCAGCGTGGCCGAAGAAGGTGCGGGTGGGCGAAAACTCGCCCAGCTTGTGCCCGACCATATTCTCCGTCACGAACACGGGAATGAACTTACGGCCATTGTGGACCGCAAAGGTGAGCCCGACCATCTCGGGAAGGATGGTGGACCTGCGGGACCAGGTTTTGATGACGCGGCGGTCCTTGTTCTCGTTGGCGACGTCGATCTTCTTCTGCAGATGACCGTCGACGAACGGACCTTTCTTGATAGATCTGGCCATGTTCTACTCCTACTTCTGCCCGCGGCGCTTGACGATAAGCTTGGAGGACGACTTCTTCGGCTTGCGGGTCTTGTACCCCTTGCTCGGCATGCCCCACGGGGAACACGGATGCCGACCGCCGGAGCTTCTGCCCTCGCCGCCGCCCAGGGGGTGGTCGACCGGGTTCATGGCAACGCCGCGCACCTCGGGCCGACGGCCCTTCCAGCGATTGCGGCCGGCCTTGCCCAGGGTGATCTTCTCATGGTGGATGTTGCCTACCTGGCCGATGGTGGCCATGCAGTGGGAAAGCACCTTGCGGACCTCGCCCGAGGGCATGCGAAGCAGGGCGTACGCGCCCTCCTTGGCCACCAACTGGGCATAGGCGCCGGCGGCGCGGCAAAACTGGCCGCCGCGGCCGGGGTGCAGTTCAACGTTGTGGATGACCGTGCCCACCGGGATGCGGGACAGCACCAGCGCGTTGCCGGGCTTGATGTCGGCCGCGTCGCCGGAGAGGATCTGGTCGCCCACCTTGAGGCCCAGGGGGGCCAGGATGTAGCGCTTCTCGCCGTCGATGTAGTGCAAGAGGGCGATGCGGGCGCTGCGGTTGGGATCGTATTCCACAAAGGCGACCTTGGCCGCAATGCCGGTCTTGTCGCGACGGAAGTCGATCTCGCGGTAGGAGCGCTTGTGCCCGCCGCCACGGCGACGCGAGGTGATGCGGCCATAGTGGTTGCGGCCAGACTTCTTGCACAACCCGCCGGTGAGGCTCTTCTCCGGAGTGCTCCGGGTGATTTCCTCAAAGGTGGAGATGGTCTGGAAGCGGCGTCCAGCCGAAGTGGGTTTTACCTTACGGATGGACATGTCTAGACTCCCTCGAAGAACTCAATTTTGTCGCCCTTGGCCAGAGTGACGAAGGCCTTCTTGTATCCTGCCACCTTGCCAATGGTCCGCCCGTTGCGGACTCGACGGATGGGCCGCTTGCGGAGGATGTTCACGGCCTCGACCTTGACGTTGAAGGCGGCCTCCACGGCGCGCTTGACCTCGATCTTGTTGGCGGAGTTCGCCACAATGAAGGACACCTGGTTCAGGTATTCCTTCGCGAGGTTGGCCTTCTCGGTGATGACCGGGCGGATGATAATTTTCGTGTAGTCCATACTACTTCAACCTCTCCTGCACGGAAATAGCAGCGCTCTCAAGCATGATCAGCTTCGGGTACAGCAACACATCGTATGCGTTGAGTTTGTCAGCCGGAAGCAGCTTGATGCCAGGCAGATTGCGCGCCGAAAGAAGCAGGTTATTATCCACTTCATTGAAAACAATCAAGACCTTTTCCAATCCGAGGTTCTTGGCGATCTCGGCGAAGTGCTTCGTCTTGATCTCCGGGATCTCGAAGCCCTTCAAGACCATCAGGTTGTCCCCGGACAGGCGCGAGGACAGCGCCATCTTGAGGGCCAGGCGGCGCACCTTGCGGTTCACCTTGAACTCGTAGCTGCGCGGGCTGGGCCCGAAGATGATGGCGCCGCCGCGCCACAGGGGCGAGCGGTTGGAACCGGCGCGGGCATGGCCCGTGCCCTTCTGCTTCCAGGGCTTCTTGCCGCCGCCGGAGACAAAGGCGCGGGTCTTGGTGGAGTGGGTGCCGACGCGCTTGGCGGCCAGCTGGGCGCGCACCACCAGGTGCATGATCTCGGGGCGGACTTCCACCTCAAAGACTTCCGGGGACAGGTCGAGGCTGCCCACTTCCTTCTTGTTCTGGTCGAACACGGTAACAGTTGCCATGATTGTGTTCCTTCTACCCGGCCTTGCGGATCATGACCAAGCCGTTTCTGCATCCGGGCACCTGGCCCTTGACCACGATGATGTTGTCCTCGAGGCGGACATCAACGATCTCCACGCTGGACAGGGTCACGCGCTCGTCGCCCATGTGTCCGGGCATCTTCTTGTTCTTGAACACGCGGGAGGGCTCGGTGTTGGTGCCGATGGAGCCGCCGGAGCGGTGGACCTTCTCCGCGCCGTGGGAGGCCTTGAGGCCCTTGAAGTTGTAACGCTTCATGACGCCCTGGAAGCCCTTGCCCTTGGAGGTGCCGGTGACCTTCACCTTCTCGCCGGGCTGGAAGATGTCCACGGTGATGTCCTGACCGACCACGTAGCCGTCCACCGCGTCCAGGGAGAATTCCTTCAGGTGGCGGTAGAAGCCCTTGTCGGCCTTGGCCTGGTGGCCCTTGGCGGGCTTGGTGAGCTTGCGCTCGGGGATGGCGTCGAAGCCAACCTGCAGGGCGTTGTAGCCCTCTTTGTCCGAGGTCTTGATCTGGAGAACCGGGCAGGGCCCGGCGGCGATGACCGTGACAGGCACAACAGTGCCGTCAGCGGCGAAGATGCGCGTCATGCCGAGCTTGCGGCCGAGAAGTCCGAGAGTCTTTGCCATGTCGCTCCCCTCCCCCTACAGCTTGATCTCAACGTCCACGCCAGCGGGCAGGGAAAGCTTGCCCAGGGCGTCGACGGTCTGCTGGGTGGGCTCCAGGATGTCGAGCAGGCGCTTGTGGATGCGCATCTCGAACTGCTCGCGGGACTTCTTGTCCACGTGCACGGAGCGGTTCACAGTGGTCTTGAGGATGTTCGTGGGCAAGGGAATAGGACCGGCAATGGCCGCACCGGTGTTCCGGGCGGTATCGACGATCTCCGTCACAGCCTTGTCCAGGATGCGGTAGTCATAAGCCTTGAGCTTGATCCGAATTCGGTCGCTCGTCATCGCAGCCATACACTCTCCTTCGTTTCCGGGGGCCTCTGGCCCCTCGCGGCAGGCATGCGTTGGCCTGCCACTCTACGGAAATGCTGGGGGTTCTCTGGTTCTCGAGACTCGTTCCGGGGCCACCCCCCGGAAGTTTTCTACGAGGCGGATAGATAACTTACTTGCTGAGCTCTTCTCCTGTCAAGGGAAAAGTGCCGCCGGGCAGGCCCGGCCCTATTTCTTCTTCATGATCTCCTCGGCGATGCTGCCGGGAACCTGCTCATAGTGGTCGAACTGCATGGTGAAGGTGGCGCGGCCCTGGGTGCGCGAGCGCAGATCCGTGGCATAGCCGAACATGCTGGACAGGGGCACCTGGGCCGTGATGACCTGGGAGCTCACACGGGCCTCCAGGCTGCTCACGCGGCCGCGGCGGCCATTCAAATCGCCCATGACGTCGCCCAGGTATTCCTCGGCGGTCACGACCTCGACGCTCATGATGGGCTCCAGCAGCACCGGACCGGCCTTCTGGGCCGCTTCCTTGATGGCCATGGAGCCGGCCACGTAGAAGGCCTGCTCGCTGGAGTCGACTTCGTGGAAGGAGCCGTGGACCAGCTTGACCTTCACGTCCACGGCGGGGAAGCCGGCCAGGATGCCGTTTTTGAGGGCGTCGGCGATGCCGCGGCCCACCGGGGCGATGTATTCCTTGGGAATGAGGCCGCCCTTGATGTCGTCCTCAAAGAGGTACCCGCCACCGGGGTTCGGCTCAATCTCGATGACCACGTGGGCGTACTGGCCGCGGCCGCCAGTCTGCTTGGCGTGCTTCATGTCCGCCTTGGCGGGCTTGGTGATGGTCTCGCGGTAGGCCACGCGGGGCGCGCCCACGTTGGCGTTGACGTTGAACTCGCGCAGCAGGCGGTCAACGATGATTTCCAGGTGCAGCTCGCCCATGCCGGCGATCAGGGTCTGACCGGTCTCCTCGTTGCCCTTGACGCGGAACGAGGGATCTTCCTTGGTCAGCTTGGCTAGGCTCTGGGAGAGCAGGTCGCGGTCGGCCTTGGTCTTGGGCTCGATGGCGACCTCGATGACCGGCTCCGGAATGTCCAGGGACTCCAGGACCACGGGGGACTTGGGGTCGGCCAGGGTGTCGCCGGTGGAGACGCTCTTCAGGCCCACGGCGGCGACGATGTCACCGGCCAGGGCGACCTTGATTTCCTCACGCTTGTTGGCGTGCATCTTGAGCAGGCGACCGATGCGCTCCTTCTTGCCATTGCCCGCATTGACCACCGTGGCGCCGGACTCGATGCGTCCGGAGTACACGCGCAGGAAGGTCAGGTGGCCGACAAAGGGGTCGGTCATAAGCTTGAAGGCCAGGGCGGCCAGGGGCTTGGTGTCGTCGCAGGGGCACTCGATGATCTGGGTCTCGTCATCAGGGTTGATGCCCTTCATGGCCGGGATGTCCAGCGGCGAGGGCATGTAGTCGATGATGGCGTCGAGCAGGGGCTGCACGCCCTTGTTGCGGAACGCGGTGCCGCAGAGCACCGGGCAGATCTTCATGGAGATGGTGGCCTTGCGGATGCCCAGCATGATCTCTTCCACGGAGAGTTCCTCTCCGGCGAGATACTTCTCCATCATGGCCTCGTCTTCCTCGACCACGGCCTCAAGCATGACCTGACGCAACTCGTCGTACTTGTCCTTGAGGTCGGCGGGGATCTCGACGACGTCGAAGGCCACGCCTTTGTCTGCGGCGCGGTCAACGTAGATCACGGCGTGGCCGTAAACCAAGTCGACCATGCCGACGTAGGCGTCCTCGGAGCCGATGGGGATGTGCAGGGGCACGGGCTTGGCGCCCAGGCGGGTCTTGATCATGTCCACGCAACGGAAGTAGTCCGCGCCGACACGGTCCATCTTGTTGACAAAGGCGATGCGCGGGACGTTGTAGCGGTCAGCCTGGCGCCACACGGTCTCGGACTGGGGCTCAACACCAGCAACGGCGTCGAAAACGGCAATGGCGCCGTCGAGCACGCGCAGGGACCGCTCCACTTCCATGGTGAAGTCCACGTGGCCCGGCGTGTCGATAATGTTTATGCGGTGTTCGCGCCAGTAGCACGTCGTGGCGGCGCTGGTGATGGTGATGCCGCGCTCCTGCTCCTGAACCATCCAATCCATGGTGGCGTTGCCGTCATGGACTTCGCCAATCTTGTGGGAAACGCCGGTGTAAAAGAGGATGCGCTCAGTGGTCGTGGTCTTGCCGGCATCAATGTGAGCCATGATGCCAATGTTGCGCTGCCTCTCGCTGGGGACGACTTTGGACACTGTTCGTATTCTCCGTGACTACCAGCGGTAGTGAGCGAAGGCCTTGTTCGCCTCGGCCATCTTGTGGGTTTCTTCCTTCTTCTTCACAGCGCCGCCGCGATTGTTGAACGCGTCCAGCAGCTCGCCGGACAGGCGGTCGACCATGCCCTTCTCGCCACGGCCACGGGAGTAGCTGATGACCCAGCGGATGGCCAGCGCGCTCTGACGGTCGGGACGCACTTCCAGGGGCACCTGGTAGGTGGCGCCGCCAACGCGGCGGCTCTTGACCTCGAGGTGCGGGCGCACGTTTTCCAGGGCCTTCTCAAAGGCGCGGATGGGATCTTCCTTGCTCTTCTCGCCCAGGGCTTCCAGGGCCTCGTAGAAAATGCGCTCAGCCACGCTCTTCTTGCCGTCGTACATGAGACGGTTGATGAACTTGGCGGCCATGCGGCTGCCGTAAACGGGGTCAGGCAGAACCTGACGCTTGGTGATCGGACCTTTGCGGGGCATGGGTATTCTCCTTCCCGTACTTTGCGTTACTTCGGACGCTTGGCGCCGTACTTGGAACGGCCCTGGCGACGGTCGGACACGCCGGCGGTGTCGAGGGTGCCACGGACGATATGGTAGCGGACACCGGGAAGGTCCTTCACGCGGCCGCCGCGGATAAGCACAACAGAGTGCTCCTGAAGGTTGTGGCCTTCGCCGGGGATGTACGCGGTGACCTCGATGCCGTTGGTCAGCCGCACGCGGGCAACCTTACGGAGCGCGGAGTTCGGCTTCTTGGGCGTGGTGGTGTACACGCGGGTGCACACGCCGCGGCGCTGCGGACATTCGTGCAGGGCCGGGGTCTTCTTGCGCTTTCCGATCTTTTTGCGCGACTTGCGGATCAACTGACTGATAGTAGGCATGAACCCTCCGAGAAAGTGCTAAAATGCAATGCAAGAGGACCGCTCTTAGTCCTATAGCGGCCTGCTGTCAAGTCCCCTGCCACGCCCCCGGTCACGGGGAATGGGGGAAAACGCCCGTTCCGGCGCCCCCCTGCGTATGATCTCGTGCCCGGGGACGGGCACGTCTAATACCGTTCGATGAGCAGCGGATCGTCCTCCAGTTCCTCCAGGAACTTGTCCGGACGCTCGGGCTGATCGGGCACGCTGATCTCGGCGTCGGCGTACTGGCGGTAGCCGGTGCCGGCCGGGATGAGGCGGCCCACAATGACGTTTTCCTTCAGGCCGCGCAGGGAGTCGGATTTGCCCGCCAGCGAGGCCTCGGTGAGGACCTTGGTGGTTTCCTGGAAGCTGGCCGCCGAGATGAAGGAATCCGTGGACAGGGAGGCCTGGGTGATGCCCAGGACCAGCGTGTCTGCGGTGGCCGGAGCCTGCCCCTTGGCGATGCAGCCCTGGTTCTCCTCCATGAAGCGCACCTTGTCCACCTGCTCGCCGATGAGGAAGGTGGTGTCGCCCGGATCGATGATGCTGACCTTTTTCAGCATCTGGCGGACGATGATCTCGATGTGCTTGTCGTTGATGTTGACGCTCTGCACCCGGTAGACGTTCTGGATCTCCTCCACCAGGTAGCGGGCCAGATACTTCTCGCCCTTGATCTTGAGGATGTCGTGCAGCTCGGGGTAGCCTTCGGTCATCAGGTCGCCCGACTCCACGAAGTCGCCTTCCTGCACGGTGATGTGCTTGCCCTTGGGGATCAGGTATTCCTTGGTGTCGCCGGTTTCCGGCACGACCACGATCTTGCGCTTGCCCTTGCTCTCCGAGCCGAAGGAGACCACGCCGTCGATTTCGGACACAACGGCCTGATCCTTGGGCTTGCGGACTTCGAAGAGCTCGGCCACGCGCGGCAGACCGCCGACGATGTCCTTGGTCTTACTGGACTCGCGCGGGCGGCGGGCAACGATGTCGCCGGCCCGGATCTCGTCGCCGTCCTTAACCATGAGGATGGCGCCCACGGGCAGCGGGAACTCGGCCTTGAGCAGGCTGCCGGGCTTCGGCACAGGCACGCCCTTCTCGTCATTGATGGAGATGGACGGGCGGAAGCTCGTGGTGCGGTACTCGATGATGGTGTACGTGGCGCGCTGGGTCATGTCGTCGATGCGTTCCTGGTACGTCTTGCCCTCGACGATGTCCTTGAACTGCACCATGCCGTTGACGTCGGCGATGAAAGGCTCGTTGAAGGGGTCCCATTCCGCGATGTTCTGACCCTTGCGGATCTCCTGGCCTTCTTTCACGAGCAGGCGCGCGCCGGAGGGCAGCGTGTACTTCTCGCGCTCGCGGCCCTGGTCGTCCACAACGCCCACCTGACAGCTCTTGCCGAGCACCATGACCTGGCCCTCGGAGTTGGTGACGTTTCTCATGCGCGAGAACACGATGCGGCCGTTGTGCTGGGCCTCGACGCTGGACTGCTCGATTTCGCGGCTGGCCGTGCCGCCGATGTGGAAGGTGCGCATGGTCAACTGGGTGCCGGGCTCGCCGATGGATTGCGCCGCGATGATGCCCACCGTCTCGCCCACGTTGACGAGGTGGCCCCGGGCCAGGTCGCGGCCGTAGCAGCTGGCGCACACGCCCTGGTGGCTCTTGCAGGTCAGGCCCGAGCGGATGGAGATGGAGCCGATGCCGGACTGGTCGATCTTCTCGGCGATGGTCTCCTCGATGAGGGTGTTGGCGGCCACGATGAGTTCGCCGGTGTCTTCGTCGTACACCGGGAACATGGTGGTGCGGCCGAGCACCCGCTCCGCCAGGCGCTGCTTGATCTCGCCGTCCTTGATGTAGTGCGTGAGCTCCAGCCCGTCCACGGTGCCGCAGTCTATCTCGCACACGGTGACGTCCTGCACCACGTCCACCAGGCGGCGGGTGAGGTAGCCGGAGTTGGCGGTCTTGAGCGCCGTGTCGGCCAGACCCTTGCGTGCGCCGTGGGTGGAGATGAAGTACTGGAGCACCGAGAGGCCTTCGCGGAAGCTCGCCGTGATGGGCGTCTCGATGATCTCGCCCGAGGGCTTGGCCATCAGGCCGCGCATGCCGGCCAGCTGGCGCATCTGGTCCTGGTTTCCGCGCGCGCCGGAGGTGGCCATCATGTAGATGGGGTTGAAGCTGGCGTTGACCTCGGCCTCGCCGCTGCGGGCGTCGATCACCGTGTCCTTGCTGATCTCCTCCATCATCTCCAGGGAGACCTCGTTGGTGGTCTTGGTCCACACGTCAACGACCTTGTTGTACTTCTCCGTGCGGGTGATGATGCCTTCGCGGTACTGGACCTCGATGTCCTCGACCTCCTGCTGGGCAGCGGCCAGGAGCTTGGGCTTGTTGTCCGGGATCTTCAGGTCCTTCAAGCCGATGGTCACGCCCGCGCGGGTGGCGTACTCGTAGCCCAGGCTCTTCAGGTGGTCGCACAGGATGACCGTGGCCTTGGTGCCGGCCGTGCGGTAGGCCATGGTCACCAGACGGCCGATGTTCTTCTTGTTCAGCACCATGTTGACGTTCTCGAACCCGAGCTTCTCGGGCAGGAGTTCGCCCACGATGATGCGGCCGCAGGTGGTCTCGATGAGCTTGCCCTGCACGCGGCACTTGATGCGGGCATGCAGCCCCAGGTGCCCGGAGTGGTGGGCGGCGATGACCTCCCAGGCCTCGGTGAAGACCATGTTCTCGCCCTTCTCAAAGGAGCGGGCGGTGGTCAGATAATACAGACCCAGCACGATGTCCTGGCTGGGGTTGATGACGGGCGAGCCGTTGGCGGGCGAGAGGATGTTGTTCGAGCTCATCATGAGCACGCGGCACTCGATCTGCGCCTCCACGCTCAGTGGCACGTGCACAGCCATCTGGTCACCGTCAAAGTCCGCGTTGTAGGCGGCGCAGACCAGCGGGTGCAGCTGGATGGCCTTGCCCTCGATCAAGAGCGGCTCAAAGGCCTGGATGCCCAGACGGTGCAGGGTGGGCGCACGGTTGAGCAGGATGGGGTACTCGCGCACCACGTCCTCCAGGATGTCCCAGACAACCAGGTCCTCGCGCTCCACCATCTTCTTGGCGCTCTTGATGGTGGTGGCGATCTCGCGCTTCTCAAGCTCGGAATAGATGAAGGGCTTGAACAGCTCGAGCGCCATCTTCTTGGGCAGGCCGCACTGGTGCAGCTTCAGGTTCGGGCCGACCACGATGACCGAACGGCCGGAGTAGTCGACGCGCTTGCCCAGGAGGTTCTGGCGGAAGCGGCCCTGCTTGCCCTTGATCATGTCGGACAAGGACTTCAGCGGCCTGCCGTTGGTGCCGGTGATGGCGCGGCCACGGCGGCCGTTGTCGAACAGGGCGTCCACAGCCTCCTGCAACATGCGCTTCTCGTTGCGGATGATGATGTCCGGCGCGCCAAGCTCGAGCAGCCGCTTCAGGCGGTTGTTGCGGTTGATGACGCGGCGGTACAGGTCGTTCAAGTCCGAGGTGGCGAAGCGTCCGCCGTCCAGGGGCACCAGGGGGCGCAGCTCGGGCGGGATGACGGGCACCACTTCCAGGACCATCCACTCCGGCTTGTTGCCGGACTCGATGAAGGCCTCCACGATCTTGAGGCGCTTGGTGAGCTTCTTCTTCTTGGTCTGGGAGCGCGTGGTGGAGGACTCCTCGCGCAGGGTGGCGCGCAGCTCCTCCAGGTTGAGGGCCTCAAGCAGCTTGCGGATGGTCTCCGCGCCCATGCCCACGGTGACCACGTCCTCGCCGTAATGGTCCAGAACCTGGGCGTACTGGTCTTCGCCCAGAACCTGCAGCTTCTTCAGGCTGGTTTCAGCCGGATCGAGCACGATGTAGGAGTCGAAGTAGAGCACCTTCTCCAGGTCGGCCATGGTGATGTCGAGCAGGGTGCCGATCTTGGAGGGCAGAGTCTTGAGGAACCAGATGTGCGCAACGGGCGCGGCCAGCTCGATGTGGCCCATGCGCTCGCGCCGGACCTTCGAGGCGATGACCTCGACGCCGCACTTCTCGCAGACGATGCCGCGGTGCTTCATGCGCTTGTACTTGCCGCAGTTGCACTCGTAGTCTTTCACCGGGCCGAAGATCTTGGCGCAGAACAGTCCGTCGCGCTCCGGCTTGAAGGTGCGGTAATTGATGGTTTCCGGCTTTTTCACCTCGCCGAAGCTCCATTCGCGGATCTTCTCGGGAGAGGCTATGGAGATCTGGATCGCCTTCAGATTGCGACCCGAGGTGGCCAGATTCGTGCTTCCACGCATGGTGAAGAGTTCGTCCAAGGTCATGGAATTTCCTCGTAAGTTTGACAGTTCCCTTAAGGACCCGCGTCTGCGGGTCAGCCCACCAACGGTCGGGGTATGCCCCCCGCCCTACTGCCTTCTGGCGGGCCTCTTCTTCTCGTCCTGGATCAGGTTCACATCCAGGCCCAGGGACATCAACTCCTTCACAAGCACGTTGAAGGACTCGGGCAGGCCGGCCTCCAGGAAGTTGTCGCCCTTCACTATCTTCTCGTACATCTTCACGCGGCCAGCAACGTCGTCGCTCTTGACCGTGAGGAATTCCTGGAGCAGGTACGCCGCGCCATAGGCTTCCAGCGCCCAGACCTCCATTTCGCCCAACCGCTGGCCGCCGAACTGCGCCTTGCCGCCCAGCGGCTGCTGGGTGACCAGGGAGTATGGGCCGGTGGAGCGGGCGTGGATCTTCTCGTCCACCAGGTGGTGCAACTTCAGCATGTACATGATGCCCACGGTGACGCGGCTGTGGAAGGTCTCGCCGGTGCGGCCGTCGTAGAGGGTGATCTTGCCGTCGTCGGGCAGGGAGGCGCGCTCCAGCCAGCCCCAGATCTCCGCCTCGGAGGCGCCGTCGAAGACCGGGGTCTTGGTGATGATGCCGTTGCGCAGGGTCTTCACCGCGCTGGACAACTCCTCATCGCTCAAGCCCTTGATGAGCTCGGCGATCTCCTTGGTGTGGAACACCTCGTTGACTTCCTTGCGCACCTGCTTCATGGCCTCGCCGGACTCGATGAGCGCGTTCAGCTGTGCGCCCAACTCACGCGAGGCCCAGCCCAGGTGGGTTTCCATGATCTGCCCGATGTTCATGCGCGAGGGCACGCCCAGCGGGTTCAGCACGATGTCCATGGGGGTGCCGTCGGCGAAGAAGGGCATGTCCTCCTCGGGCAGGATGCAGGACACGACGCCCTTGTTGCCGTGGCGTCCGGCCATCTTGTCGCCCACGGAGAGCTTGCGCTTCACCGCCACGTAGACCTTGGTCATCTTGATGACGCCCGGAGGCAGGTCGTCGCCCTCGGTGACCTTGTCGCGCTTCTGGTCGTACACGGTCTTGATGAATTTCACCTGGCGCTCGTAGTCGCCCAGGATGGACTTGACCTGGTCGTTGACCTCCTTGGAGGCGAACAGGCCGGCCAGCTTCTTGAGCGGCTGGTCGTCCAGCACCTCGCGGGTCAGCGGACGGCCGGACTCGACGAGCACCTCGCCCTTCTTCTTGCCCATGAGCGGCTGGGCGACCTGCTTCTTCTCGACCACTTCCCAGACACGCTCGCGCACGTTGTCGGTCAGCGCGGCGATGTGCTTCATCTCCTTCAGGTCAAAGTCGGCCAGGGCGCTCTGCTCGATGGCCAGGGTGCGCTCGTCCTTCTCGCCGCTTCTGCGGTTGAAGACCTTGACGTCGACCACGGTGCCCTCGATTCCAGGCGGAACCTTGAGCGAGGTGTTCTTCACGTCGCGCGCCTTGTCGCCGAAGATGGCTCTCAAAAGCTTCTCTTCCGGGGTCAGCTGGGTCTCGCCCTTAGGCGTGATCTTGCCGACCAGGATGTCGTCCGGCACCACCTTGGCGCCGAGGCGGATGATGCCGCAGTCGTCGAGATTGCGCAGCATCTCCTCGCTCACGTTCGGGATGTCGCGGGTGATTTCCTCAGGCCCGAGCTTGGTGTCGCGGGCCACGACCTCGAACTCCTCGATGTGCACGGAGGTGTAGACGTCCTCCTTGACCACGCGCTCGGAGATGAGGATGGAGTCTTCGTAGTTATACCCGCACCAGGGCATGAAGGCCACCAGCAGGTTCTTGCCCAGGGCCAGCTCGCCGTTCTTGATGCCAGGGCCGTCGGCCATGACGTCGCCCTTCAGGACCTTCTGGCCCACCTTGACGCAGGGGCGCTGGCCGAAGCAGGAGTTCTGGTTCGACTTGTGCCACTTCTGCAGCTCGTAGTGGACGCTGCCGCCGGTGTTCGGGTTCTCCGACTCCTCGTAGTTGACGATCAGGCGCTCGGCGTCGGCGAAATGGACCACGCCGTCGCCCTTGGCCAGGATGCAGGCGCCGGAGTCGCGAGCCACCACGCCCTCCATGCCGGTGCCCACGAGCGGCACCTCGCTTTTCAAGAGGGGCACGGCCTGGCGCTGCATGTTCGAACCCATCAGGGCGCGGTTGGCGTCGTCGTGCTCCAGGAAGGGGATGAGCGCGGCGGAGATGGACACGATCTGGCTGGGCGAGATGTCCATGAGCGTGATGGTCTCTGTGGGCACGATGTTCACATCGCCCGCGATGCGCGCCTGCACGAGCTGCTCCTGAATGGTGCCGTCCTCGGACAGGGTCAGGCTGGCCTGGGCCACGGATTCGCTGGCCTCGCGCGAGGCGTCCATCCAGCGGATCTCGTCTCCGGCCCGGCCGTCCTTGACCACGCGGTAGGGGGTCTCGATGAAGCCGTAGTCATTGACGCGCGCATAGGTGGTCAAGGACACGATGAGGCCGATGTTCGGTCCTTCCGGCGTCTCGATGGGGCAGATGCGGCCATAGTGGCTGGTGTGCACGTCGCGCACCTCGAAGCCTGCGCGCTCGCGGGTCAGGCCGCCGGGGCCCAGGGCCGAGAGGCGGCGCTTGTGCGTGACCTCGGACAAGGGGTTGGTCTGGTCCATGAACTGCGAAAGCTGGCTGGTTCCGAAGAACTCTTTCAAAACCGCAGCCACGGGCTTGGGATTGATGAGGTCGTGGGGCATGAGCGTGGACACTTCCTGCAGGCTCATGCGCTCCTTGATGGCGCGCTCCATGCGCACCAGGCCGATGCGGTACTGGTTTTCCACCAGCTCGCCCACGGGCCGCACGCGGCGGTTGCCCAGGTGGTCGATGTCGTCGGCCGGACCGTGGGAGTCCTTGAGCTTCACCAGCACCTTGACGGCCTTGAGGATGTCCTCATTGGTCAGGGTGCGCAGCTCAAGGGGCTCGTTGATGGCCAGGCGCGAGTTCAGCTTGTAGCGGCCCACGGTGGAGAGGTCATAGTAGTCCGCGCTGCGGAACAGGTTCTCGAAGAAGCTGGCCGCGATCTCGGAGGTGGGCGGCGAACTGGGGCGCAGGCGGCGGTATATTTCGATCTGCGCGGTGGCCAGATCCGTGGTCTTGTCAGCGGCCAGGGTGTCGCGCATGGAGGAGGACACGTCCATGCCACGCGTGAAGAGCACGCGGATCTCCGCCACGCCCGTGGCGCGGATGCGCTCGATGAGCTCGGCGCTGAGCTCCTGGGAGGCCTCGGCCAAGACCTCGCCGGTGGCGGTGTCCACGATGTCGTGCGCCAGGTACTGGCCAAGGATGGTGTCGGGCGAAACCTCGATGGTCTGGACCCCTTCCTTGATCATCCTGCGCCAGGCGGACTTGGTCACCGGGCGGCCCTTTTTCACGGAGACCTTGCCGTCGGCCATGATGATGTCCACAAAGGCCTCTTCCTTGCGATACTGGTCCTCGCGCACCTTGCGCATGACCCGCTCGCCATCGAAGACATAGGTCTCGTGGTCGTAGTAGTAGTCCAGGATGTCGGCCTTGGTCAGGCCCATGGCCTTGAACAGGATGGTGGCGGGCATCTTCCGGCGGCGGTCGATGCGCACGTACAAGATGTCCTTGTGGTCGAAGTCGAAGTCCAGCCAGGAGCCGCGCATGGGAATGATGCGGCAGGAATAGAGCACCTTGCGGCTCGAATGGGTCTTGCCCGAGTCGTGCTCGAAGATGATGCCGGGCGAGCGCTGGAGCTGGTTGACGATGACCCGCTCGGTGCCGTTGATGATGAAGGTGCCCTTGTCGGTCATCAAGGGAATGGTGCCGAAGTAGATGTCCTGTTCCTTGATGTCGCGGATGGTGCGCGCACCGGACTCCTCGTCCACATCAAAGACCACCAGGCGCACGATGAGCCGGATCGGCGCCTCATGGGTCAGTCCCTTGGAAAGGCACTCGTCCTCATCGTACTTGGGGTCATGGATGACGTAGCTGACGTACTCCAGGCTGGCGGTCTTGTTAAAGTCCTCGATGGGAAAGACGGAGCGGAAGACGGCCTCAAGCCCCAGATCGGCACGGCTGGCCGGGGGCACATCGCGCTGCAAAAATTTCAGGTAGGAGTCCACCTGGAGTTCAAGCAAGTGCGGGATCGGAAGAGTATTGGCGATCTTTCCGAACTGTTTTGTGAGCTGGGCCATTGTCACCTCATCGAGCGAGACGGTTGGTGTTCACAGAAGAGCCGACGCCCCTGCGGCATACTCTGCCATACAGGGGGACTCGTGGCTACTCCCGGTCCAGAAAAGGCGGAAAATTGTCGCGTCTTCGAAAAGTCCCCAGGTGGAATCAGATCTCCGCTAGGGGGGCGGGAAAAAATTTGTTTCGGGCGAGGAGCCGTAAGCGCCTTGACGCCGCATGCACCGGGTGTTCCGGCGCACCTGAACCCGGGCAGCCTGCGGCTGGCTCGGGTTCTTTTTAAAAAAAGAGAGACGGGACAAAGGACGCTCCCAACCGGGGAGCGTCCTTTGCCCGGAGTATCTTCAACCGTGGTCTAAAAACTACTTCACTTCAACAACAGCGCCGGCTTCCAGCAGCTGCTTCTTGGCTTCCTCGGCGTCGGCCTTGCTCACGGCTTCCTTGATGGTCTGGGGAGCGCCGTCGACCTTGTCCTTGGCTTCCTTCAGGCCCAGGCCGGTCAGGGCGCGGACAACCTTGATGACGCCGATCTTGTTGGCGCCGGCTTCCTTCAGGATGACGTCGAACTCGGTCTTCTCCTCGGCGGCCTCAACGGGGGCACCAGCGGGAGCGGCGGCAAAGGCGGCCATGGGGGCGGCGGCGGAAACGCCGAACTTCTCCTCAAGCTCCTTGATGAACTCGGCCAGATCAAGGACGGTCATGCTGGAGATGAACTCAACAACCTGCTCTTTGGTCACGGACATGGGATATTCCTCCTGGAAAGTTTCGTTTGCTTGAAGTTGACTGGGTTACTGGACTTCGGGGGCCGCTTCGGGGGCCACATCAACGGCCGCATCAACGGCCGCTCCGCCTTCCTTCTGTTCCTTGATGGCGTTCAAGGCATACAGGAAGTTGCGGAGGATGGCCGCGAACACGCCGACGAAGTTGGTGGGCACCGCATTCATGGTGCCAAGCAACTTGGCCAGCAGTTCGGGCTTGCTCGGCAGCATTGCAAGCTGCTTCACGCCCTCCTCGTCAAGGAACTTTCCCTCAAGGCTGCCGTAACGCAAGGCGAGCTTCTTGCTCCCCTTGGCGAAATCAGCAAGGACCTTGGCCAGGGCGACGGGATCATCGTAGCCCAAGGCGACTGCACAGTTTTCCTTCAGACGCTCATTGAGCACGCCATGTGACGTGTCGGTAAGCGCCAACCGGGCCAGGGTGTTCTTGACGACTTGGTAATCGACTCCGGCTTCACGGAGCTTGGCGCGCAGGATGGTCATTTCCTCTACGCCCATGCCCTTGAAGTCGGTGACGACGGCGATGTTCGCGCGTGCAGCCTTCTCGTGCAGCTGCTCGATGATCTGGGCTTTATCTTGCCTGTTCACCGTGTCTCGCTCCTCGTCGTTCTTTGGCCCGGAAAGCAAAGTACGTCTCGGCAGGAGATTAAGGGCTTCTGGCCCACCTGCTTTCTTCGACTTAACTTCCCGTGCTTACATCATAAACCGGGTGAGCGGCCAATCCGCCCGCACCGGGACTAAACTTCCAAAAACTTGCGAAGGGTCTGCGTGTCTATCTTGACGCCCGGCCCCATGGTGGTGGCCACGGCCATGGCCTTCAGGTACGTGCCCTTGGCCGTGGACGGCTTCAGGCGGTTCACTGTGTCCAAAAGGGCGGACAGGTTCTGCAGCAGCTTCTCGGGTCCAAAGGACTTTTTGCCGATGGACGCGTGGATGATGCCCGCTTTGTCAACCTTGAACTCAACGCGGCCGGCCTTCAGCTCGCGCACGGCCTCGGCCACGTTGAAGGTCACGGTGCCGGTCTTGGCGTTCGGCATGAGCCCGCGGGGGCCAAGCAGGCGGCCGATCTGGCCGACTTTGGCCATCATGTCCGGGGTGGCCACGGCGTTGTCGAACTCGAGCCAACCGCCCTTGATCTTCTCCACCAGCTCGTCGGCGCCGCACTCGTCGGCCCCGGCCTCGCGGGCCTCGGCCTCCTTGTCGGGCTTGCAGAACACGATGACGCGCGCGGTCTTGCCCAGGCCGTTGGGCAGGGGGCAGGCGCCGCGCACCATCTGGTCGGAGTACTTGGGATCGACGCCCAGGTTGATGGCGACATCAACGGTCTCGTCGAACTTGGCAAAGGAGTTGTCGAGGGCCAGCTTGACCGCCTCGTTCACTGCATAACGTTCTGTCTTGTCAAAGCCCTCGGCGGCTTTGGCGTAGTTTTTTCCGTGTTTCGGCATGGCTTTCCCTCGCTACCCTATTACTTCAAGGCCCATGCTGCGGGCGGTGCCAATCACACAGTTCATGGCGGCCTCAAGGGACTTGGCCGTCAGATCAGGCGTCTTGAGCTTGGCGATCTCCTCCACCTGGGCCATGCTGACCTTGCCGACCTTGGTCTTGTTGGGCTCGCCGGAGCCCTTCTCGATCTTGGCGGCCTTGAGCAAGAGCACCGGAGCCGGGGGGGTCTTGGTGATGAAGGAGAAGGTGCGGTCGGCGTAGACGGTGATGATCACCGGGATGATCATGCCCTTCTGGTCCTGCGTGCGCGCATTGAAGGCCTTGCAGAACTCCATGATGTTCACGCCGTGCTGGCCCAGGGCCGGACCCACCGGGGGGGACGGATTGGCCACGCCCGCAGGAATTTGCAGTTTGACTTTACCAGTAATTTTCTTGGCCATTGTTATATCCTCGCAGGCGGTTCACCGCCGCATTCGAACAGGGTCCGTCTAGCCCTTCGTCACCTGGACGAAGTCTAGCTCCACCGGGGTCTGTCGACCAAAGATGGACACGGCCACACGGAGCTTGCCCTTGTCGTAATTCACGTCTTCGACGACGCCATTGAAACCGCTGAAGGGGCCGTCGATGACCCGGACCTCGTCGCCACGTTCAAAGTTGAACTTGGGCCGGGGCTGTTCCTGCCTGCTCTCCATCATGGAGAGGATCGTCTGGGCCTCGCTGTCGCGCATGGGGGTGGGCCGGTTTTTGCCGCCCACAAAGCCCGTCACGCGCGGGATTGACTGGATCAGGTGCCAGGAGTCGTCCGTGAGCACCATCTGCACCATCACATACCCGGGGTAGAACTTCCGGGTGGAGGTGCGGCGCTCGCCCTTCACCATCTCCACAACCTTTTCAGTGGGGACGACGACCGCAAGAACCTGGCCTTTTTCCTGACCAGTACGCATCATCTCAAGGATGGTCTTCTCCACACGCTGCTCGAAACCCGAGTAGGTGTGGACGATGAACCAGCGGGCCGATTTTTCCCCGCCCACGGCGCTATCTTCAGTCACGTGCGCTCACCTGCCAGGGATTTAGGACAGCACTGCCTCGATGATCTTCGACAAGCCAAGATCGACGACGCCCAGGTACAGCGACATGACCACCACAAGGATCATGACCGCCACGCAGGTTGCATACGTCTCCTTGCGGGAAGGCCAGGTGATCTTTTTCAGTTCAACCTGGGCTTCCTCGAAGAAGACCTTGAGTTCCTGCGCCTTGGCGGCAACGCCCGTTTTCTCGGGTGTTTCTGCGCCTTGCTGGCCGCTGGAGCCTTTCGCTGTATTTTTCGCCATTATGCTCCCCAAGTTGGGGGTGTGTGGCAGGCCAGGTAGGATTCGAACCTACAGCCCCCGGTTTTGGAGACCGGTGCTCTAACCGTTAGAGCTACTGGCCTGCATGAAACTACTTGGTCTCGCGGTGAACCGTATGCTTCCTGTCGAAGGGGCAGTACTTCTTCACCTCAAGACGGCCTGTAGTATTCTTCTTGTTCTTCTCAGTCGAGTAATTGCGCCGCTTGCACTCGGTGCAGGCGAGCTGGATATTGACTCGCATGGATTACTCCAGGATCTCGGTGACGACACCCGCGCCCACGGTGCGGCCGCCTTCGCGAATGGCGAAGCGCAGACCCTGCTCCATGGCGATGGGGTGGATCATGTCAACGATGAAGGTCGCGTTGTCGCCGGGCATGACCATCTCGACGCCCTCTTCCAGGCTCACCACGCCGGTGATGTCCGTGGTGCGGAAGTAGAACTGCGGGCGGTAGCCGGAGAAGAACGGCGTGTGACGGCCGCCCTCGTCCTTGGACAGAACGTACACTTCGGCCTTGAACTTGCGGTGGGGCGGGATGCTCTTGGGCTTGGCCAGAACCTGGCCGCGCTCCACATCTTCGCGCTTGATGCCGCGCAGCAGCACGCCGACGTTGTCGCCCGCCTGCCCCTGATCGAGGATCTTGCGGAACATCTCGACGCCCGTGCAGGTGCTCTTCACGGTGTCCTTGATGCCCACGATCTCGACTTCGTCGCCCACGGTGACAATGCCGCGCTCAATACGACCAGTCACGACAGTGCCGCGGCCGGAGATGGAGAACACGTCCTCGATGGGCATGAGGAAGGGCTTGTCGATGTCGCGCTTGGGCTCAGGAATGTAGGTGTCGCACGCCTCGAGAAGCGCCAGGATGCACTTGCACTCTTCGCTCTTCACGTCGTCGCTCTCCAGAGCCTTCAGGGCGGAACCCTGAATGATGGGAACGTCGTCGCCGGGGAAGCCATACTTGGTCAGCAGCTCGCGCATTTCCAGCTCGACGAGTTCGAGCAGCTCGGCGTCGTCGACCATGTCGCACTTGTTCATGAACACGACCATGTAGGGCACGCCGACCTGACGGGCGAGCAGCAGGTGCTCACGGGTCTGGGGCATGGGGCCGTCGGTGGCGGCGACCACGAGGATAGCGCCGTCCATCTGGGCCGCGCCGGTGATCATGTTCTTGATGTAGTCGGCGTGGCCGGGGCAGTCCACGTGGGCGTAGTGACGGTTTTTGGTCTCGTACTCCACGTGGGCGGTGGCGATGGTGATGCCGCGCTCTTTCTCTTCAGGAGCCTTGTCAATCTGGTCAAAGGCCACGTACGAGCCCATGCCCAACATGGACGCCGTCTTGGTGATGGCGGCCGTGAGGGTGGTCTTGCCGTGGTCGATGTGACCGATGGTGCCGATGTTAACGTGAGGCTTCTTGCGCTCAAATTTGGCCTTGCCCATGTTCAACCCCCTGTTTCTGGTCTTCGGTTGTCAAGAAATAATGTGGAGCCCACGACCGGAATTGAACCGGTGACCTCTTCCTTACCAAGGAAGTGCTCTACCGACTGAGCTACGTGGGCTTAAGCTCGCTAAGGAGACCCCAATTAGGCGTGGACTTGGAGCGGGAAACGGGACTCGAACCCGCAACCCTCAGCTTGGAAGGCTGATGCTCTAGCCAATTGAGCTATTCCCGCGCGCAGAATCCGTAGTCCCTTCGGCTAGGGACACGCCCTGCCTCCTACAGCGATGCTTGCCGCGTAAGTGGTGGTGGGGGGAGGATTTGAACCTCCGAAGGCTGACGCCGACAGATTTACAGTCTGTTCCCTTTGGCCACTCGGGAACCCCACCCTTCACTGGAGCTGGCGATGGGACTTGAACCCGCAACCTGCTGATTACAAGTCAGCTGCTCTGCCATTGAGCTACGCCAGCGAGTGAACGAAGACGCATACTCGCCCTGCCCACGGATTGCAAGCCTTTTTCGTCCTCCGATGGCACGCCAAAGACGCGGAGAACACCTGCAATCACCTCGTTTCCAAGGCCGATCCATCTATTTTGAATTGCCCCTGCTTGTCAACAGCTTTTCCGGGCCAGCTGCATATTTCTTTCGCCAACCCCTCTTTCTTCCTTTGACTGCCGCGCCCGGAAGCCCTATCTCCCTCGTCCATGTACACACTGCCCATAGCCCCCGACGCCCCCTGGCTGGCCCCCCTGGCCGGGTACTCCGACCTGCCCTTCCGCATGCTCTGCCGCGCGTACGGCGCGGCCTGCGCAGTGACGGAGATGGTCAGCGTCAAGGGCCTGGTCTACGGCGGACACGGCACCACACGCCTGCTCGCCACTGCCCCCGGCGACGGCCCCCTGGTGGTCCAGCTCTTCGGCGCCGAGCCGGACATGTTCGAGCGCGCCATGCCGCAGCTCCTGGAGCGCGGGTTCACCCACTTCGACCTGAACGCCGGGTGCTCGGTGCGCAAGGTGAACAAGAGCGGCTCCGGCTCGGCCCTCATGGCCAGGCCCGCCCAGCTGCTCAAAATAGTCCAGGTCATGCTGCGCGCGAGCGGGCCAGGCCGCGTGGGCGTCAAGATGCGCCTGGGCATCACAACGGCCGAGGAAAACTACCTGGACATCGGCCGCGCCCTGGCCGACCTGGGCGCAGGCTGGCTGACCCTGCACCCGCGCACAGCGCGCCAGCTCTTCGGCGGCCAAGCCGACTGGAGCAGCATTGGCCGGCTGGTGCGCGCAGTAGACATCCCCGTGCTGGCCAGCGGCGACCTGTTCACCGCCGAGGCCGCGGCCCGCTGCCTAGCAGAGACGGGCGCGAGCGGGGTCATGTTCGCGCGCGGAGCCCTGACCGACCCCATGATCTTCCAGCGCCTGCGCGACATTTTGTCCGGACGGGAGCCCGCCGAGCGCAGCGCCGAGTCCTTGGCCAGGGCCACGGCCCTGCACATCCGCCTGGCCCGCGAGCTGGACGACACGCCCCGCGCCCTGCGCGCCCTGCGGGCCTTCCTGCCGCGCTACGCCAAGGGCTTCTCCGGCATCCGGGCCCTGCGCCAGGCCTTGCTGGAGTGCCGGAGCTGGGAGGAGCTCACAACCACGGCAGGCCGCATCGCCAGCCTCTGCGGCACGGCCGCGCCCCTTGGCCCTGCGGACCACGCCCACTTTTCGAGCCGGTCGATCTTGACGGACGTTGCGGACCCGACGGGTCTGACGGATATGGCGGACGACAGCGGAGGGTGAGGCCCCTGCCCTGCCGCTGCTGTTGACTCCAGGCCCGGCCTGGGCCTATATACTTAAAAGGCGTGTCAGCATCCCGGCCTGAGCCCCCGCACGCCGTCTGGAGACGCAGCCAATGGAAATCATCCGCGCCCGCCTGGCGGGCTTCTGCATGGGCGTGGGCCTGGCCCTGAAAAAGCTCGACGACCTGCTGGCCAGGGACGACTCCCGCCCCACCTTCATGCTCGGTCCCATCATCCACAACCCGCAAGTGCTGGAAGGCTATGCCCGGCGCGGCGTGGGCCTGGCCAAAAGCGTTTCCGAGGCGCCCGTCGGCAGCCGCGTGGTCATCCGCGCCCACGGCATCCCTGCGGGCGAGGAGCAGGAGCTGCTGGAGCGCGGGGTGGAGGTGGTGGACGCCACCTGCCCCAAGGTCAAGCGCGCCCAGCTGCTCATCGGCGAGCAGGCCG
>CAYMIP010000034.1:0-24767 GCA_964390575.1 uncultured Desulfocurvus sp.
GCACGATGAGCGCGCCGAAAAGCAGCAGCACCAGGATGATGGGCGCCAGCCAGAACTTCTTGCGGACTTTCATGAAGTCCCAGAGATCGCGAAGAAAATCCATGTATTGCTCCTAGAACGGGGTCTTCAGATCCGCACGCGTGAAGCTCTCGCCCCGGGTGACGAAGACCGATGCCGAACCGCCCTTGAAGGCGGCGAGTTGGAGGGAGTCCTTGCCCATGGCCCGGCGGATGAGCCCCACCGGGGTGAGCACCAGGAAGAACACCAGGCTCAGGATGACCCGGGACATCACCGCGCCAAGCACGGCGGACAGGCCGAACCAGAGCTTCGAGGCCGGGCCGAAAGCCCTGGGCGCAGTCATGTCCAGCACCAGCACCGCCGTGGCCAGAACCACCCAGCCGGGCTTGCCCGTGGCCAGGGCGGCAATGAGACAGAGGAGCGTCAGGGCCATGCCGGTGTCCACGGCCCTCTGGCGGGCGCTGCCGGCGTTGTCCGCCCCTGGGGCGTGCTTCACAAGGTCGATCATGGCTGCTCCGGGCGAAATGTCGCGGTGCCGCGCATACTGCCAGAGGTCGCGGCGAAGGGCAAGGGAGCCAGGGCCAGCCAGGCCCCCCGGCCGCCGGAGGCATCGTCCTCTTCCTGCTATTTCCCTGGCGCCTTGGCCTTGAAGGCGGCTGCGCGGGTGTCCTGGGTCTCGACCTGGCTGCGGGTGAGTTCCTTGGCGGCCTGGTCGCGCGGGGCCTGGGCCTCGGCCTGGCCGTGGCGCGCGGACACGGACAGCCAGTAGTACGCCTGCTGGGCGTTTTTGGGCAGCTCCTGGCCGGAGAGCAGCAGCAGTCCCAGGTTATACTGGGCCTTGGGGTCGCCCAGTTCGGCTGCGGTGGTGAGCAGGCGCTCGGCCTCGGCCGGATTCTTGTCGCCGTTCTTGCCTTCGAGCAGGAGCAGGGCCAGGTTGCACATGGCGCCGGTGTGGTTTTTGGCGGCGGCCTCGCGGTACCAGTGCTGGGCGGCGGCGGGATTCCTGGGCGTGCCCTGGCCCTGCTGGCAGTGCAGGGCGTAGGAGTATTGGGCGCGGGTATGCCCGGCCTTGGCGGCGCGCTCCAGCCATTTGGCGCTCTTGACCGGGTCCTTGGGCACGCCCAGGCCCTGGGCGTACATCTGGGCCACGAGGTACTGGGCGCGCGGGTGCTCGGCCTCGGCGGCCTTCAGCATCCACTGGGCGGCCTTGGTGTCGTCGCGCTCCAGACCCTGCCCGCGCGCGTAGGCCAGGGCCAGGTTGTACATGGACTTGACGTGGCCGCGGCTTGCCGCAGTCTCATAGAGTTTGGCGGCCTGGGCCAGATTCATGGGCAGGCCGGAGCCTGCGCCCAGCATTCCGGCCAGATTGTACATGGCCGCCAGGTTTCCGCCGAGGGTGGCCTTTTCGTACCAGGCGGCGGCCAGGGTGGCGTTGTGGGTGATCAGGGCGCCCTGGTCGTAGGCCAGGCCGAGGTTGAACTGGGCGTCGGTCAGGCCCTTGTCTGCGGCCAGGGTCCACCAGCGCACAGCCTCGGCCGGGGACTTGGCCGCGCCGTTTCCCGTGGCCAGGGCCAGGCCGATCTCGTTCTGGGCGTGGGGATCGCCCCCTTGGGCCCGGGTCAGGACCTCGCGGTACTTTGGGGAGAAGGGGGTCTCGTCGGGTTCCAGCACTGCGGGTTTGGCTCCGGCGGCCTTGCTGGCCAGGGCCGACTGCGGGGCCGGGGCGGCGAGGATGACGGCCAGGGCCAGGGCTGTCGGCCAGGCGACGTGAACGAGTCTGGGGCGGCGAAAGATGAGGCGCATCACGGACAGGGGACCTCCAGGGGAATGGGCCGGGCGTTTCAGGGCTGGCGCCGGGCAGCAAAGGCATTGTAGGCCCGGCCGGACCGGATGTCCACATCTGTCCTGGCCTGCCGGGGCTGGCTCCCCCTGGTGTCGTGCATGGCGCAGGCCATGTGGCAGGACGCGAAACAAGACACATGCAAATCTATTTATGTTGGGAGAACAATCTTCAGAACGCAAACGCGTTGTCCTATATGCAGTTCCTTGGAAAATCGCTGGACTCCCGCATGTATAGTGGAGTAGGTATCGATGTAATTATTTTACAGGAGCTGTTGTGCAGTAACGAGACCACGGAGGAGCACCATGCATTGCATCATTCTGCTTCCAGACGCCGCAGGACGGTTGCCCACGGCCGAGGAACTGCGCCAGCGGGGGTTTACCGTGTCCAGAGCCGCCGGCCTGCCAGAACCGTCCTTGCCAGAGTCGTTCCTGGCGACGGACGACGCCCGGACAGGGCAGGCCCCGGCGCAGGGTCAGGCCCTGGCCCTGGCCGCCGAGACGTCCGCCCCCTATGGCCTGCAGCTGCGGCCGGAGCGCTGAGCCGCCCGCCCCGAGCACAAGGGGCTCCCCCGGCCTGTGCGGCCAGGGGAGCCCCTGCTCAGCTGCGGTCCGTTTGGGTCCTGGGTCTAGGCGGTCTGCACCGGGATGCGGCGCGGGGCGATCTTCTCCAGGCGCGGCAGGTGCAGGGTCAGCACCCCGTCCTTCAGATTGGCCTTGATGCGCTCACGGTCCACGCGGTCCGAGAGGCTCACGGCGCGGACGTATTCGCCAGGGCCGAACTGCACCTCCAGAAAGGTCTCCTTCTCCGGCGTGCCGAGCAGCGCCCGGCCCGTCACCACCAGCTCGTTCTCGTTGATGTCGATCTTGAGATCCTCGCGGCGCACGCCCGGGATGTCCATGTAGACGTAAAAGCCGTCCTCGCGCTCCAGGATGTCCGTGGCCGGGCTTACGCGCGGCAGGGACTTGCCCCCGCTGCCCTCGGTGTTCTCGCTCATCTTTCGCACCTCCTGCTGGCGCGGCCCTAGGCCACGTCGATGCTGATCTTTCGGGGGATGCTGCCCTCGCTCTTGGGCAGGACCACGGTGAGCACGCCGTCGGTCAAGGTGGCGCGCACCGTGTCGCGGTCCACGGGCACGTTCAGGGCCACCACGCGCTGGAAGAACCCGGCCGGGCGCTCCTGGCGGTAATACTTGCCCTGTTCCGTGGGGCGTTCGCCCCGGATGACCAGGCTCTTCTCGGTCAGGGTCAGCTCCACTGCGTCCATGGGCAGGCCGGGGATCTCCGAGCGCACGTAGTAGTTGCTCTCGTCCTCGCTCAGGTTGAGCGGGGGGAAAGCCATCCGGCGGCCCTCGCCGTACTGGGGCTTGAAAAAGTCCTCAAAGAGCCGCTCGAAGCGGCCGGGATAATACAACGTGTTGAAGTCGAGCACCATGATGCGAGCCTCCTTCTTGTTGGTGTGCGCAAAAGATACATCCGCCAAGGCGGCAGTCAAGGGGGGGCGGCTGTTTTCAGGAAGACAACAGAGGCGGCCCCCGGGCGGCCCTTAAGCGGACAGGAGGCCGAAGGCTCGTGCGGTTGTAGAGAAAATCTGCGTCCTGGCCGGGCTGATTGGGGGGAAGTCTGGTGGTGGGGCAAGTGTGTGCGCCGCATTCCGGTTATTCCGGATGGACCTCGGCCCCCTTTTGTCCGGGCCTGGCAGGTCACGTTTGCGGCGCACTGTGCTCTTTCGTGGCGAGGGGCGGCTCAATCCGCCATTCTGTCAGAGAATGTTGTGGGTCTATTCTGTTCCACCCTCCGCTGCTGTTGCGTCCGTGGACTGCACCCGGGACCGCCCTGGGGAGTCCTTGACTTGAATACTAGCCATGCGCCAGGGAAAGTAAAGAGGTTTTCTGCGCCATGCCGGGTCCGGGCGGCCAACTCCGCCTCCGCACGGAACATTTTTCTTGCCAGCCGCCAGCGGATGCGGGAAAAGTGGACCTGCGCCCGCACCCAGGAGGTTCTTTGCCGATGTCCGCCAGCTCCCGATTTCTCCGTACAGCCGTCCTGCTGGCCCCGGTGCTGGCTGGCGGACTCTTCTGCCCGCCGGACCAGGCCCAGGCTGCGAGCGGGGACTGCGCGGCCCTGTTTGAGCTCTACCGTGGCTGCCACGGCCGGGGCGTGCAGGCCGACAGCAGCCTGGCCTGCCTGGAGGCCAGCTATGCGGCCATGCGCCGCACCCTGGCCAAGGCCGCGCGCAAAAACCCCCAGGGCGCCCAGGTCCTGGTGGATCAGGTCTGCGGCATCGGCTGCGACGACGCCGTGAGCCTGCGCGAACCAGCCACCCGGCAGGAGTTCACCGAGGCCTTCTGCGAGTAGTCTTCCCGCCCTACAACCCCAAGGAGACCGCCATGGCCAGCCAAGTCTATTTCTGGAACCTGCGCGCCAGCATGAAAGCCCCCTACGGCCTGCGCATGCGCCGCCTGCTGGAGCGCACGGGCTTTGCCGGGCACGTTGCGGGCGGGGAGCTCACGGCGGTGAAGATCCACTTCGGCGAGCGCGGGGTGACCAGCCACGTGCAGCCGCTCATGGTCGGCCCCATTCTCGAAGAGCTTTCCCGCGCCGGCGCCCGGCCCTTCCTCACCGACGCCAGCACCCTCTACGTGGGCCAGCGCGGCGAGGCCGTGAGCCACGCCATGCAGGCCGCCCGGCACGGCTACGACCCGCTGCTCCTGGGCGCGCCGGTGATCATCGCCGACGGCCTCAAGGGCGGCTCCCAGGTGGCCCTGCCCGTGCCCGGCGGCAAGCATTTCACAGAGGCCTTCATCGCGGCGGACATCGCCGAGGCCGACCTCCTCGTGTCCATCAACCACCTGAAAGGGCACGAGCTGGCGGGCTTTGGCGGGGCGCTCAAGAACATCGGCATGGGCGCGGCCAGCAAGCAGGGCAAGATGCACCAGCACGTCACCACCGGGCCCCTGGTCGACGTGGCCGCCTGCACGGGCTGCGGGGCCTGCGTGGGCACCTGCTCGGCCCTGGCCCTGGCCCTGGTCGACGCCCTGGACGCCCGCCCCGAAAAGCCGCACCAGATCATTCAGCTGGACCATGACCGCTGCCGGGGCTGCGGGGCCTGCTTTCTGGCCTGCAAAAGCGGCGGGCTCAGCATCGACTGGCAGACCGACGTGGCGGCCTTCCTGGAGCGCATGATGGAGTACGCCGCCGCGCTGCTGCTCTCTCGCCCGCGCCCCAGCCTGCACGTGACCTTTGTCACCGCCGTGACCCCGGACTGCGACTGCATGGGCTTCTCCGACGCGCCCATCTGCCCGGACATCGGCGTGCTGGCCTCCCTAGACCCCGTGGCCATCGACCAGGCGGGCATCGACCTGGTGAACCAGGCCGAGCCCCTGTGGCCCAGCCACCTGCCCGCAGGGCTCAAGGCCGGGCAGAACAAGTTCCTGGCCCTGCACCCGAACCTGCCCCCGGCCATGGGCCTGGACTACGCCGAGGCCCTGGGCCTGGGCAGCAGAACGTACGAACTGGTGGCCGTGTAGGCGGGCAAAACCCCGCCCGGCCCCTTGACGCGGCCTGTCTTACGTCGCACAATACAGGGAGTATCCGGCTCCTCGCCGGGCGCCCCTGATGCAGTCCGCAACCCCCTGGAGGGCTTCCGCCATGCGCATCGAACAGATCATGCGCCACGACCCCACCCGGGTCTCCCCCGACGAGCCCGTGTCCCAGCTCATCGCCTGGTACGCCAACCCGGGCAACCGCTCGCGCTACACCTATGTGGTGGACAAGAAGGGCGTGCTCGTCGGCGTGGTGACCATGATGGAGGTGCTCCGGCTCTTCCTGCCGCCGGAGCTGGTGGACGCCCACGAGCAGGGCCAGACCGGCGAGACTGCGGTCATCCACCAGGTAATGGCGTCCCTCAAGGCCGGCAAGGACATGCCGGTGCGCGAGATCATGCGCACGGATCTGCCCACGGTGCGCGCCTCGGCCTTCTTTCTGGAGGCGCGCCTGCTCCTGCGCGAGCGCAAGTACACGGCCCTGCCCGTGGTGGACGGCCAGGGCGTGCTCGTGGGCGAGGTCACGCGGCGGGTGCTCGTCCGTCTGCTGGACACCATCCTGCGCGACCCGGAGCTGTTCCTGCTCAAGAAGGACAGCAAGCAGCTCTTCGAGACCACCAGCGAGTTCTTCATCGGTTAGGGCTGCGGGAGAAGACGCCTCCGGCAGCCAAGGGGTCTGAGACCCCTATCTCTGCTGTCGCCATCCGTAAGGTTCGCTGGAAACAGCTCACCTAACGGCTGCCGCTGGAACCCCCATGACGCCGAAAGGGCCGACTCAAGAGAGTCGGCCCTTTCGGCTTAGGTGAGCAGGGGTGCGGAGGAGCGGTCCTGTGCTTGCCCAGCCGCTGCCCTCAGGACGAGAGCACGTCCAGAATCTCGATCTGCGCCGCCTGACGCGCGGGATAGGCCCCGGCTGCCAGGCCCAGCAGCACCGAGCCCGCCAGGGTCATGGCGGTCAGCAGGGGATCGAAGACATGGGGGAAGGAGGCCAGGGTGCAGACGATCTGCACCAGGCCCACGCTGGCCATGGCGCCCAGAGCCCCGCCCGCGCCGGCCATGATGCCCGCCTCCAGCAAGAACTGGCGCACGATGTCGCGGCGGCTGCCGCCCACGGCGCGCCGGATGCCGATCTCCACGCGCCGGGCCTGGACCATGAGCACCATGATGGACAGAATGCCCATGCCGCCCACGGCGAAGGAAATGGTGGAGGTGATGGCCCCCAAGGTCTGCACCAGGTCCAGGGCCTCGCGCCGGAGCTGCATGGAGTCCGCCGGGGTGAGCAGGCTGAAGTCGTCCTTCTTGCCCTCCAGGTGGTGCCGCGCGCGCAGGATGGCCGTCGCAGCCTCCTTCACGCGGCCCAGGTCCGCGCCCTCGGCCAGGCGCAGGTAGACCCCGGAGATGAAGGTCTGGTTGGCCATGCGGCGCATGTAGGTGGACAGGGGCACAAAGGTCTGCTCGTCCTGGTCCGCGCCGGTCAGGTCGCGGCCCTTGGCCTCCATGACCCCGACCACGCTGAAGCGCGCCCGGTAGATGAGCACCTCCTGGCCCAGGGCGGCCTCCGGCCTGCCGAACAGGCGCTCGGCAATCTTGCGGCCCAGCACCACCACCTTCTCCTTGTCGTCCACGTCCGCAGTGGTCACGAAACGGCCCAGCTCGGGCCGGAAGCTGCGGATCTCCGTGTAGGCTGGCCAGGTGGCCATGATCTGCGTGGTCACCGTGGTTGCGCCAGTGCGGATGGGCATGGTCCCGGTGAAATAGGGCGCAGCGGCCAGCACCCCGGGCACGCCCCCGGCCAAGGCCTCGGCGTCGGGCACGGTGAAGTTGCGCACGAACCCCGAAAAGCGCGCCGCCCCGCCCGCCTTGCTGAAGCGCACCTGACCGGCCATGGCCGCAAACAGGTTCGGCCCAAGCTTCTCGGCCTCGGCCTCGGCGTTCTTGTACATGGCGTCCGCCACATGCTGCACGCCGTTGAAGGCCAGCGCGCCCAGAAATACGCCGAGCATGGCCAGCACCGCGCGCAGCTTGTGCGCGGCCAGCGAGGCCAGGGCGATCTTGAGGTCGAGCAGCATGGGGGGAGTGTACTGCCCCGGACGGGCAAAGGGCAAGGGCGGAGGGCAGAGGGCGGAGGGAGAAGATGCCTCCGGCGGCCAAGGGGCTTTTTGCCCTGCTCACCCTATAAAAGTTTTGGAAGGGGGTGGGGGCGCAGGGGGCGGGGGAAACTTTTTGCAAAAAGTTTCCCCCGCCCCCTGCGCTCGTCCCACTTACAACGCTTCGACAGCGTCCAGGCTGCCAGCGCTTTGGGCGATGGCGTCGGTGGTGTTTTCGAGGTTCTGGCCCACGAGCTTGGTCAGCACGCCCTTGGGGCCGAGCTCCACGAAGCGCCGCGCCCCGGCCGCGTAGAGGCTCTGCATGGTGGTGGTCCAGAGCACGGAGGAGGTCATCTGCGCGGTGAGCATGGCCTTCAGGATGCCGGGGTCGCGTTCGAGCAGGCCGGAGACGTTCATGCACACCGGGAACTGGGCCGGACGCCAGGCCAGGCCGTCCAGGATGGTGGCGAAGACATTGGCGGGCTCGCTCATGAGCGGGCTGTGGAAGGCGCCGGAAACCGCCAGGGGCACGGCGCGGCCCTTGGCCTCCTTGACGAGGCCTGCGGCCAGGTCCAGGGCCGCTTTCTCGCCGCTCAGCACGTACTGGGCCGGGGAGTTGTGGTTGGCGATGCGCAAAAACGCGCCGGACTGCTTGGCGGCCATGTCCACAATGGCTTCCACGGTGCTGAGCGGCAGCTTGACCACGGCGGCCATGCCGTGGCCTTCCTTGCCTGCGCCGGCCATGAGCTTGCCGCGCTCGGCCACGGCCTGCACGGTGTCCTCCACGCTCAGCACTCCGGCGGCGGCCAGGGCCGAGAACTCGCCCAGGCTGTGGCCTGCGGCGGCCATGACCTGGAGGCTTGCGGTGCGGTTCTTCACAGCCAGCCACAGGCTCAGGTTGACCACCGTGAGCGCGGGCTGCAAGGCCCTGGTGTCGCTCATCTCCGGGGCCGGGGCAGCTCCATCCGCGCCCCAGTAGATTTCGCGCAGCTTGAGGCCGGAGAGCTTCTCGGCCAGTTTCCAGAGGTCCATGGCGGCGCTCTGGGCCTCGGCCACGTCGCGGCCCATGTTCAGCTCCTGGGAGCCCTGGCCGGGGAACAGCAAAGCGGTGGGCAGCATCAGCGTCTCCTTGAAATGAAGGGGTGGAGGTATGGCTCAGGCCTTGCCGAACAGGGTGCGGCGTAGGTCGTCCAGGGTCTTCACGGTGCCGGAGTGCAGCAGCGGGCCATAGCCCAGGCGCGCGGCCTGCTTGAGGCGCGTCTCGTGGCTGGCCACGGGCCGCACGTGGCCGTTTAAGTCCAGCTCGCCCCAGAAGGCAGCGCCCTCGGGCAGGGGCGCGTCATAAAAGGAGGACAAGACCGCCGCGGCCAGGGCCAGGTCCAGGCCGGGGTCGCGCAGCGAGAGCCCGCCGCCCTGTTTGACGTAGATGTCGCTCTGGCCCAGGGGCAGGCGCAGGCGCTTCTCCAGCACGGCCAACAGCAGGTGCAGGCGGTTGGCGTCAAAGCCCAGGGCCGCCCGGCGCGGGATGGACAGAAAGCTCTTGGTGGCCAGGGCCTGGATCTCCACGGCAAAGGGCCGCCGCCCGTCCATGGCCACGCTCACCGCCGCGCCGGACAGGCTTGCGTCGCGCGCGCCGAGAAAAAAGGTCGAGGGGTCGTCCACCACGGACAGGCCGCGCTCCTCCATGGTGAACACGAGCAGCTCGTCCGACGGGCCGAAGCGGTTTTTGAGCACGCGCAGCACGCGGGAATAATCGCGGCGGTCGCCCTCCAGGTAGAGCACGGTGTCCACCATGTGTTCGAGGAGTTTCGGCCCGGCGATCTGGCCGTCCTTGGTCACGTGGCCCACGAGCACCAGGGTGGCCTGGCTGCGCTTCACCGCCTCCACCAGCTCGCCCGCCACCGCGCGCACCTGGCTGACGCTGCCGGGGATGCCCTCGGCGCGGGGGCTGGCCAGGGTCTGCACGCTGTCGGCGATGACCAAACCGGGCTCATGGCCCAGATCATTCAGGGCGGCCAGCGCCTCGTCGGCGTTGTTGGTGGCCAGGGCCATGAGGCCCGGACCGAGCAGGCCCAGGCGTTCGGCCCGGCCGCGCAGCTGGGCCAGGGATTCCTCGCCCGAGACATAGACCGTGCGGTTGCCCAGGGCGGCCTGGAGCGCAGCCAGCTGCAGCAGAAGCGTGCTCTTGCCCACGCCGGGCTCGCCGCCCAGCAGCAGCGCCGCGCCAGGCACCAGCCCAGCGCCGAGCAGGCCATCCAGGGCCGGGATGCCCGAGGGCCGCGCCAGGGCCGACTCGCCGCGCAGATCCTCCAAAGACTCCGGCCCGGCCAGGGCGGCCGCCCGCCCGCGCGCAGCCGTGCCCGTGCCGCGCGCGCTCCAGCCGCCCACCGGGGCCGTTGCCTGCACGGTGTTCCACTCGCCGCACCCGGCGCACTGGCCGGTCCAGCGCGGGCTGCGCGCGCCGCAGCCAGTGCAGACAAATTCCTCGCGTTGCTTCGCCATGGGCCGACTTATGCCCGGTTTGCGGCGCGATGACAACGTGGGGGGAGGGAGAGCCTCCGCCCCTTGCCCCGGCCCGCTGCCCGGCGTACAACCCGCCCATGCCGCAGCCGCCCAAGCAACCCCCCAAGCCCTATGCCCCTGCTCCGGGCGAGGTGTCTTCCGAGGCCCGGCGTCTGGGCTTTGACCTCACCAAGGCCGAGGCCGAGGGCTTGTCGCGCTACCTGACGCTCCTGCTCAAGTGGAACCGGGCCATGAGCCTGGTGGGCCGGGCCGGGTGGCCGGACGTGTTCCGCGACCTGGCGGCGGACAGCCTGTACCTGGCCGAGTTTCTGGAGTCGCTGGGGCTGCCGGAGCAGCCGCTCTGCCTGGACCTGGGCGCGGGCGCGGGCCTGCCGGGCATCCCGCTGCGGCTGGTCTGGGGCGTGGGCGACTATGTGCTGGTGGAGCTGCGCGAGAAGCGGGCCATTTTTTTGCGCCAGGCCGTGGGCGAACTCCAACAGGCCGGGGCCTTGCCGGGCATGCGCGTGGTGCATGGCCGGGCCGAGGCCGTGGGGCCGGAGCTGGCGCGCCTGGGCCTGCGGCCGCGCGCGGACCTGGTGCTGAGCCGGGCCTTCATGCCCTGGCCCAGGCTGTTGCCCCTGGCGGCGGACCTGCTGGCGCCTGGGGGGCGGCTGGTGGTGCTGTCCAATGAGCCGCCCCCGGCTGCTGCGGCATTGATGGCGGCGGGCGGCGGCTTTGTGCCCGAGGCCAGCCGCAAGTACCCTTCAGGCGGGCACGGGCGCTACTTCTGGTCCTTGACCCCGGACAAGGCCTGAAGCAGCCCGCCCTTGAAGATGAGCTTGGTGGCCAGTTCGTCGGCCTGATCGGCCAGATCCATCAATTTCTCCAGACATTCCAAAATCATCTGACGGCGTTCCTCGTCGCCGTGTTCGAAGTCGAACTCCAGGTCGCCGGAGGCGAAGTATGCGGCGAGCTTGTCCAGGGAGGCGCTGTCGAGCATGTGCTGTTCCTTTCTGGTGGCGGTGGCGGTCTGTCGTGGTGGCCAATCCTGGCTGTCAATCGTGGTGGTAGGGCAGGCCCTTGTTGATGCTCACGGCCCGGTAGAGCTGCTCCAGGAGCACCACCCGGGCCAGCTCGTGCGGCAGGGTGATGCGGCCGAGCGAAAACAGCGCGCCGCTGGCTTTGGCGCGTTCGCGCACCTCGTCGGACAGGCCGAAGGCCCCGCCCACGAGGAAGCAGGGCGTGCGCGCCGCATCCTCCCAGGCCCGCAAGCGCGCGGCCAGCTCGCGGCTGGACCAGTTTTCGCCGCGCTCGTCCAAAACCACAGGCAGGTGCCGGGGGTCCAGCCGGGCCAGCAGGTCGCGGCCCTCGCGCAGGGTTTTCTCCTGCGGGGGCAGGGCGGCCGGTGCGTCCTTGACCAGGGCCAGCTCAACCCGGGCCAGCCGGGAAAGTTTCTGGGCGTAGACCTCGGCGGCCTCGCGCAAGCTGGTCTCGCGGCATTTGCCCACGAACAGGCAGAAGAGCTGGGCGGCCACGGGCTAGATCCGCTCCAGGCTGGCGCGCAGCCCGCCGTCCGCGAAATCCAGGCGCACGAATCCGCCCTCGGCCAGCAGGCCGGGATTGAGCACGTGGGAGCGGCCCAGGCGCTCCTCGCCCACGGCTTCGTGGATGTGGCCGCAGATGACGACCTCGGGCTGGGCCGCCTCGATGAAGGCGCGCACGCCTGCGCTGCCCACGTGGGCGCCGCGTGCCGTGCGGTCCAGGCTGGTGTTCAGGGGCGGGGTGTGGATAACGGCCAGCAGGTGGACGCCGCCCTTGGGGGACTTGGCGGCCAGGCCCAGGGCCTTCTGATGGGTCTCGCCTATCCACTGGGCCAGCTCGGCCTCGCTGATTTCGGCCGGGGTGCCAAAGGGGGTGGGGGTGGACCAGCCCACGCCCATGAGCACCAGGCCGGGGGCCAGGAGCCGGGCCTGGCGGTGGATGTTCAGCCCGCGCCGGGTGAGCAGCCCGTCCACCACGGGGTGGTCCATGTTGCCCATCTGGGCCAGCAGGTGCTGGTTCGCGCCCAGGGCCTCGTCCAGCACGCGGGCGGCCTCGGCCTCGCGGCCCCGGTTGGTCAGGTCTCCGGTGAGGATCAGGCCCTCGGCCCCGCCGATGCCGGGGATGGATTTCAGCATGCCCGTATTCTCGTGCACATCGCCCACGGCTATCCAGTACATAGGCGTCTCCTGGCGCGTCCTGCCGCTTTGTGGAGCGTATCCCCTTTCCGCATGGGGGATGCGGCCAAACCCCGACCCGAAAGGGCGGATTTTTTTTGCTTCCACTCCGGCCATTCATAGCATACACAGAGTCCCGGCGCAAAGGCAATGGGGGAGCGTGATTTTGTGAGCCTTGGGGGTGTGGATGAACGAGGCCAGCCAGGAAAAAGACAGGATTCGCAAGATGATGGTGGAGCGGCGCCTGGCGCTCTCCCCGGACGAGGTGAAGCAGGCCAGCATGGCCGTGGCCGAGCGCGTGCGCGCCCTGTCCGAATGGAAGAATGCCTACAGCGTCCTGCTGTACTGGCCCATCAAGAACGAGATCGACACCCGGCCGCTTTTGGCCGAACTCTGGGAACGCGGCGCCATGGCGCTCTTGCCGCGCTGCCGCCCGGACCAGCCCGGGTTCATGGACCTCTGCGCCTGCACCTGCGAGGACGACCTGACCGAGGGTTCCTTCAGCATCATGGAGCCCGCGCCCTGCTGCTCCACGCGTGAGGACTCCGGCGAGCCCTTTGTGCCGGACCTGGTGCTGGTGCCTGCCGTGGCCTTTGACGTGCGAGGCTACCGCCTGGGCTTTGGCGGCGGCTACTACGACCGGCTCATGGCCCGACCGGAGATGGACGACACCGTGACCCTGGGCCTGTGCTACGAGTTCCAGCGCATCGAGTCCTTTCCCATGAACGCCTGGGACGCGCCCGTGCAGGGGGTCTGCACCGAGCGCGAGCTCAAATGGTTCCGGTAGGGACGCTCCCGTTCGCCTTCCCCGGCCTGGCCGGAATATGCTGCGCCTTTTCTACGCGCCGGGGCGGGGCCAGCCTGGCCCCCTTTGACGGGGCCAACCTCTCCTTTGACGTGGGCGACGACCCGGCGCACGTCGTTGCCAACCGCCGCGACCTGGCCGCGCAACTGGGCCTTGAGGCCTGGTGCGAGTGCCGGCAGGTGCACGGCGACGTCCTGCACATCGAGCCCGCGTCCACGCCTCTCCATTCTGTCTCCGCGCTCGCGGGCGACGCCCTGGCCACCAGCGCACCCGGTTTGGCCCTGTGCATCAAGACCGCGGACTGCCAGCCCGTGCTCCTGGCGCATGAGGCCGGGCGCTTTGTGGCGGCCCTGCACGTTGGCTGGCGCGGCAATGTGCTGGATCTGCCGGGCAGCGCGGTCAAGCGTCTGTGCGCGCACTACGGCTGCGCGCCTGCGGAGCTGTACGCCGTGCGCGGCCCCAGCCTGGGGCCGGAGGCGGCGCAGTTCACCAACTTTGAGGCCGAGTTCGGCCCGGGCTTCCGGGATGTGTTTGATGCCGGTCGGCAGACCGTGGACCTCTGGCGGCTCACGCAGCGCCAGCTCGAAAGCGCCGGGCTTGAGCCCGAGCGCATCTTCGGCATTGACCGCTGCACCCAGTCGAACCCCCAGGATTTCTTCTCGTACCGCGCCGCGCGCGTCACGGGCCGGCAGGTCGCGCTGGTCTGGATCGGGTAGGCTGCGGCGGACGGACTCGTCCTAGCGCTGCAAGCTGGACAGGATGGCGATGACGAGCAGGACGGCGACGATGATGAGCAGGGTGCGGACCGAGAGCCATTCCTTCTTGGGCTGGGCGGGCTGGAAGACCACCTGGGCGGGCTGCTGCGTGAGCGTCTTGCGCTTGCCCCAGCGGTAGCCCAGGAACACCAGCAAGAGCGCGAGGAGCAGGCCGACCTTGGTGAACATGAACCCCCCCAGCTGAGAGTCAGGTGAAAGCCGCAGCGGGAAAAGCAAAACGGGGCGTCTCCTCACAGCCTGAGGGGACGCCCCGCCGTGCGTTCTAGATGACCTTGTTCAGCGGGTACTCGATGATGCCCTCGGCCCCCAGCTCTTTCAGCTGCGGGATGAGCTCGCGCACCACGGCTTCGTCCACCACGATCTCCACCGACAGCCAGGCCGGGTCGGACAGGCCGCTCACCGTGGGCGAGGTCAGGCTGGGCAGAAGCCTGGAGGCCTCGTCCATCTTGGCCTTGGGCAGGTTCATCTTGAGGCCGACCATGCGCTCGGCCTTGAGCGCGCCCTGGAGCAGCAGGTTCATCTTCTCGATCTTCCCGCGCTTGAAGGGGTCTTCCCAGGCCTTCTTGTTGGCGATGAGCCGGGTGTTCGTCAGCAGCAGGTCCTCGATGATCTTGAGCCCGTGGGCGCGGATGGTGGTGCCGGTCTCGGTGACCTCCACGATGGCGTCGCACAGGCCCTCCACCACCTTGGCCTCGGTGGCGCCCCAGGAGAAGTTGACCTCCACCGGGATGTTGCGCTCGGCGAAGTAGTTTTTGGTGAAGTTCACCAGCTCGGTGGCGATCTTCTTGCCAGCCAGGTCCTCGGGCTTGTTGTAGGGGGAGTCCCCGGCCACGGCCAGCACCCAGCGCGCGGGCCGGTTGCTGACCTTGGAGTAGACCAGGTCCGAGACCACCACCACGTCGGAGTTGTTTTCGAGGATCCAGTCCTTGCCGGTGAGGCCGCAGTCCAGCACGCCCTGGTCCACGTAGATGCTCATCTCCTGGGCGCGGCACATGCTGCAGGTGATCTCGTCGTCGTCGATCTCCGGGAAGTAGTTGCGGGAGTGCAGGCGGATCTTCCAGCCGCTCTTTTCAAACAGCTTGATGGTGGCGTCCTGGAGGGAGCCCTTGGGGATGCCCAGCTTGAGTTTTTTGGTGGCGCTCATTTTCCGTAGACCTCCTTGGGGTCGAAAACCATGGGCGAGCATTCGCGTTCGCAGTCGCCCGAGAGTTCGCGGTAGAAACAGCTTTTGCGGCCGGTGTGACAGGCCGCCCCGCCCACCTGGGTCACCTGGACCAGCACCGTGTCGGCGTCGCAGTCCAGGCGGATGGTATGGACCTTCTGCACATGGCCGGAGGTGCCGCCCTTGTGCCACAGGGTATTGCGGCTGCGGCTGTAGTAGTGGACCTCGCCGGTCCGGAGCGTCTCGTCCCAGGCCGCCTCGTTCATGTAGGCCAGCATGAGCACCTCTCCGGTCTGGGCCTCTTGGGCGATGACCGGCACCAGGCCGCCGCACTTGGCAAAATCGGGTCGCAGCATGAAAACCTCTCGTTCAGGTGTCCGTGCGCAGGGCGAAAATGAGCGCCTGCGCGCGCCAAACGGGTTTACTATGCCATACGCATCCGCTTGTCCAATGCCGCACAGGGAGGGGGGCGGGCCGGTGGAAAACAAAAACGGCGGGGACAGGGCTCCCGGCTCAGCGCACGCCGCGCTCGGCCAAAAACGGGGCGTAGCGGCCGTCCACGGCCTGGATGTGTCCGGCCAGCCAGGCCAGCAGGTAGCCCAGGGCCTGGTGGGCCAGCTCCACGGTCGGCTCCTGCCCGGCCAGGCGGTCCAGGGTTTCCAGGAACTCCCGGTGGGCCTGGCGGTGGGCCTTCAGTTCCGGGTAGCCGTGCTCCTCCAGCAAGCGCTCCTCGCTCTCGAAGTGGAAGCGTGCATAGGTGCGCATGCTGTCCAGCCCGTCCAGAAGCGCCACGTGGGCGTGGCCCGTCGCCAGCTTGTTCTGCATGCTGTTGATGATCTCGAAGAGATAGCGGTGCTGCGCGTCCACAATGTCCACGCCGACCTTGAGCGACCCGTCCCAGCAGACTATGGCCATGGCTCACCTCCGGGGACAACCCCATGCGTGTCACCATACACCAATACCCTGCCCTGGGGAAGTGGTTTTGAAAACAATGGCGCAGGAACGTCGCCCCAATTGCGGGCTGGAGTATTCCGCCACTTTGGGTGGGAATGCCTTGTGCCGGGAATCACAATAATCGCAACCCCTTGAAAAGTGGCGCAGCACAGTGAAATTCGTATCCTCCCAAAGAAGGCGTTTCTTGGAAATGCCCTTGACGCGGTTGCTGGAATTGGGTACTCACGGGTAAGACATTATTTCCTACTAGTTTGGGGTGAATAGGCGCAGGGTGCACAGAATGTGCAGCTTGTTGGCGTTCGCCATGATCGGGCTAACCCTCTCAAACGTACGAGGCAAGGAACAACAACATGGAAAAAGGAAGAGTACTGCTGCTGTCAGCCGGGGCCATGTTCGTCCTGGCCGTGGTCTCGATCCTCAGCCTTGAGGCGCAGGGGGTCGGGGAGACGCAGGCAAACGCAGCAACCCGGGCCGACATGGTGACGATCGACGCCATGAAGGCCTTCGGGAAGCTGGAGTTGCCACCCGTGACGTTCTTGCACGACAAGCACACCCTGGCCCTCAAGACGGGCGAAAAGGACTGCAAGACCTGCCACGTCGAGAAGGACGGGCTGGTTGTCACCAAGTTCAAGCGGGAGAAGGACACCACCCTGGACGAGGTCAAGACGGTCTACCACAAGGGCTGCATCGGCTGCCACACCGACATGGCCGCCAAGGGTCAGAAGACCGGTCCCCTTGATGGCGCCTGCCGTTCCTGCCACGACGCCAAGCCCAAGGTCGCTTCCGCCAAGCTGGAAGGCGGCCTGACCAACGCCCTGCACTTCCGCCACACTTCCACCAAGGAAGTCCCCTCGGCCCTGAAGGACGAGGCCACCGGCGAGATCCGCAAGGACAATTGCGACCGCTGCCACCACGAATACAACAAGGACACCAAGAAGACCTTCTACGCCAAGGGCAAGGAAGGCACCTGCCGCAGCTGCCACCTGGACAAGGCCACCAAGGAGTCCCGCAGCATGTCCCAGGCCGCCCATGACTCCTGCGTGAACTGCCACCGCACCCTGGCCCTCAAGGGTGTGAAGGAGACCGGCCCCACTGCCTGCGCCGGTTGCCACGGCAAGGAGGCCCAGGAAAAGACGGCGGTCAAGAACAAGGCGGCCGTGGCCAAGGCCGGCGAGGACGTGCGCCTCATCCGCCGCAGCGGCCAGCCCGACCTGACCCTGATCTCCATCGAGAAGCCCGCCGAGGGCGTGAAGCCCCAGGCCATGAGCCCGGTGGCCTTCAACCACAAGCTGCACGAGAAGAACGTCGACACCTGCCGCTCCTGTCACCACAAGGAGACCGTGGCCTGCTCCAAGTGCCACACCGTGCAGGGCGCCAAGGAAGGCGGCTTTGTCCAGCTGGAGAAGGCCATGCACCTGGCCAGCTCCAAGAAGAGCTGCGTGGGCTGCCACAACACGAGCAAGGCCGAGGCCAAGTGCGCGGGCTGCCACGACCAGCTGAAGAGCCGCAGCAAGCCTGCCCAGGCCGCCTGCAAGAAGTGCCACGTCCAGGGCGCGCTGAAGCTGCCCGCCGAGCCCGGCCAGATGCCCGCCTACTGGGCCATGAAGCCGGAAGAGAAGGCCGCCGCCGCTGCTGAGCTGCTGAAGGGCCGCGCCGACAAGGCCGACATCTTCACCCTTGAGGACATTCCGGAAAAGGTCGTCATCAAGTCCATGGTGAACGAGTACGAGGCCTCTGAGATGCCGCACCGCAAGATCGTGCTCAAGCTGGCGGAGAACATGAAGGACTCCAAGATGTCCGGCGTGTTCCACGCTGACCCGGGCACCCTCTGCCAGGCCTGCCACCACAACGGCCAGGCCGGCGCCAAGAAGCCGCCCAAGTGCGTGAACTGCCACGGCAAGCCCTTTGACGACAAGCAGCCGAACCGGCCGGGCCTCAAGGCCGCCTACCACGGCCAGTGCATGAGCTGCCACAAGGCTATGGCGCTGAAGAAGCCCGTGAACACGGACTGCGTGGGCTGCCACAAGGAAAAGAAGAAGTAAGCCGGACCCCGGCATTTAAAGGAGCACGTCCATGAAGAGAAGACAGTTTCTCGGCTTGCTGGGCGCCGCGGGGATCACGGCCACCCTGGGCACCAAAGCGCAAGCCGCCTCAGGCAAGTCCTTTGACGGCTACCCGGACGCCAAGGGCGTCCTGTTCGACCAGACCCGCTGCATCGGCTGCCGCAAGTGCGAAGCCGGCTGCAACAAGGTGAACAAGCTGCCGGCACCGGCAAAACCCTTTGACGACCTGAAGGTTCTGGACAAGGAGCGCCGCACCGACGCCAAGACCTACACGGTGGTGAACAAGTACGCGGGCAAGAAGGGCCCGGCGTTCCGCAAGCTGCAGTGCAACCACTGCATGGAGCCTGCCTGCGCCTCGGTCTGCTTTGTGCGCGCCTTCACCAAGAACCCGGACGGCTCGGTGACGTACGACGCATCCGTCTGCGTGGGCTGCCGCTACTGCATGGTGGCCTGCCCGTTCAACGTCCCGGCCTACGAGTACAACGACCCGCTGACCCCCAGGGTCATGAAGTGCACCATGTGCCACGACCAGATCCAGAAGGGCGAGCTCAGCGCCCCGGGCTGCGTCGGTTCCTGCCCCAAGGAGGCCCTGACCTACGGCAAGCGCGACGACCTGATTGAAATCGCGCGCGACCGCATCAAGAAGAATCCCGAGCGCTACATCAAGCACATCTACGGCGAAAAGGAGATGGGCGGCACCAACTGGCTGTACCTCTCCGGTGAGAGCTTCAGCGCCATCGGCCTGCGCGAGGATCTGGGCACCGCCAGCGTGCCGAGCATGACCTCCGGCGCGCTCAGCGTTGTGCCCATGGTGGCGGCCCTGTGGCCGGCGCTGCTCGGCGGCGTGTGGGCCATCAACAAGCGCAAGGACAAGGTGGCCGAGGAAGAACAGAAGGCCGCCGTCAAGGCCGCCAAGGCCGAGGTCAAGGCCGAGGCTGCGGCCAAGCTCGCCAAGGAGCTGGACAAGGCCGAGAAGGACAAGGCTCAGGCCATTGAGCGCGAGGTCAAGCGCGCCCTTGAAGAGGCTGCAGCCGCCAAAGAAGAGGCTGCCGCCGTCAAAAAAGACGAGGAGGGCGCGTAGATGACTACTGAAAACAACAAGACCCTGTTCACCCCGATGAACATCATCGCGGGGATATTCCTGGCCATCGGCCTGGTGATCACGGTGCTCCGGTTCACCAAGGGCCTGGGCGCGGTGACCAACCTGGACGACAACAACCCCTGGGGCATCTGGATCAGCTTCGACCTCTTGTGCGGCGTTGCCCTGGCCGCCGGCGGCTACACAACCAGCAGCGCCTGCTACATCTTCGGGCTCAAGAAATACCACTCGGCGGTGCGCCCGGCCATTCTGACGGCGTTTCTGGGCTACGCCCTGGTCGTCTTCGCCCTGCACTACGACGTGGGCCGTCCCTACCGCCTGGCCTACCCCATCTTCCTGCAGCCCGGCACCACGTCGCTCCTGTATGAAGTCGGCCTGTGCGTCTTCCTGTATGTCACCGTGCTGGCCATCGAGTTCTCCCCGGCCGTGTTCGAGTGGCTGGGCATGAAAAACCTGCGCAACAAGATCCAGAAGCTGACCCTGGCCCTGACCATCTTCGGCGTGATCCTGTCCACCCTGCACCAGAGCTCGCTGGGCGCGCTGTACATCGCCGTGCCGAGCAAGATCCACCCCCTGTGGTACAGCCCGTACCTGGCCATCCTCTTCTTCGTGTCGAGCATCCCGGCCGGTCTGTCCATGGTCATCTTCGAGGGCACCCTGGCCCACAAGCCCTTCCATCACAAGATGGACCAGACGCACCTGGACGAGCATGAGGGCGTGATCCTGGGCTTTGCCCGGGGCGCCTCCATCGCCCTGGCCGCGTACTTCGCGGTGAAGCTGGTGGCGCTGGCCGCGGACAACAACTGGCATCACCTGGCCACGGGCTGGGGCGCCTGGTACCTGCTGGAAGTGCTCGGCTTCGTGGCCCTGCCCAGCCTGCTCTACGCCATCGGCAGCCGCGAGAAGAACATCAAGCTCATCAAGTGGACGGCCGCGCTGACGGTGTTCGGAATCATCCTGAACCGCTTCAACGTGTCCATGGTGGCCTTCAACTACCAGCTGCCCTCCAGCCAGCGCTACTTCCCCAGCCTGATGGAGCTCGGCATCTCCGTGTTTGTGGTCACGATCGGCGTGCTGGCGTACCGTTTCATCGTTACCCGCATGCCCATCTTCTACGAACACCCTGATTACAAAGACGCCCACTAAAAGGAGGCGCACCATGGAATTCTTCGTATATCACGACTACATGATGTTCACCAAGTCCATCATCTACATTCTGATGGGCCTGTTCGTAGTGGGTTTCTGGGGTATCTGGGCGTTCATGACCTCGCGCGACGAGGAAATCCACAAGATGCCCGAGCACCACAAGGAGTAAGCCATGTATCAGATCATTACCGGACCTCTCCTGTGGCTGACCTTCGCCGTGTTCTTCGGCGGGCTGGCCTGGCGGGTGTACACCTACATCAAAGGCCTGGACTGGAAGCTTGACCGCGTGCCCTACGGCTACCACACCAGCCACGCCGTCAGCGGCGCGGCGCGCAGCATCGCGGCCTGGATAGTGCCCTTCGGCTCCCAGGGCTGGAAGGTGAAGCCCATCTTCACCATCCTGTTCTTCACCTTCCACATCGGCCTGGTGGTGGTGCCCCTGTTCCTGGCCGGACACGCCGTGGTGCTCAAGATGCGCTTCGGCCTTCCCTGGCCCACCATTCCCATGCTCGCAGCCGACATCCTCACCGTGGCCATGATCTGCGCGGGCCTGTTCATCATCATCCGCCGCATCGCCCTGCCCGAGGTGCGGATCATCACCAGCCTGTATGACTACCTGCTCCTGGTCATCACCATCGCCCCGTTCGTAACGGGGTTCATGGCCGTGCACCAGCTGGGCGGCGATTATGAGTTCTGGCTCCTTGCGCACGTCATCGCCGGCGAGATCATGCTCCTGGCCGTGCCCTTCACCAAGCTGTTCCACGTGGTGGGCTTCTTCCTCACGCGCGGCCAGCTCGGCATTGACTACGGCACCAAGCGCGGCGGTCTGAAAGGCGCCCCCATGTCCTGGTAGCCTTTAGGGCACCCGGATACTAACGAGAAGGAGAGAGTTCCATGCCTGAAGGAATACTCTGCAACAGGACGCCTGTGAACACCCAGGAGGCTCTTGATGCCGTTCTGGGCGACAAGGGCGGCAAGCAATACTACGCGGAAATGCTGGAGCTGGACGTGGACAAGGCGAAACTCGCCACGTCCATCAAGAACACCTGCAAGTCGCGCATCCGCACCTGGCTTGAGATCTGCGCCCACTGCGGCCTCTGCGCCGACTCCTGCTTTTTGTACTTGTGCAACGACCGCAAGCCCGAGCAGGTTCCGGCCTACAAGATCCAGTCCACCCTGGGCGAGATCGTCAAGCGCAATGGCGACGTGGACAACGCGTTCATGCGCCACACCATGGAAGTGGCCTGGAGCCAGTGCACCTGCTGCAACCGCTGCGGCCAGTACTGCCCCTACGGCATCGACATGGGCATCATGTTCGGCTATCTGCGCGGGCTCTTGTACTCGCAGGGCTTCGTGCCCTGGGAGCTCAAGATCGGCGCGGGCATGCACCGCATCTTCCGCGCCCAGATGAACGTCACCGACGAGGACTGGACCGAGACCTGCGAGTGGATGGCCGAGGAGGCCCAGGACGAGTGGCCGGGGCTCGAGATCCCCATCGACAAGGAAAACGCGGACATCATGTACACCGTGAACGCCCGCGAGCCCAAGCACTACCCGGAGGACATCTCCGAGGCGGCTGTGCTGTTCCACGTGGCGGGCGAGAACTGGACCGTGCCCAGCTCCGGCTGGGAGCAGACCAGCCTGTCCATCTTCGCCGGCGACTGGGAGGCCTGCAAGATGCAGGTGGAGCACGTGTACGCAGCCATCGACCGCCTGAAGCCCAAGCGCGCCTGCGGCACGGAATGCGGCCACGCCCACCGGGCCACGGTCATCGAAGGCCCCTTCTGGGCCGGGCGCGCCGACGGCTCGACCCCGGTGCGCTTCCTGCACTACACGGAGTGGCTGGCCGAGGCCCTGCGCGAAGGCAAGATCAAGATCGACCCGGCCAAGCGCATCAAGCAGCCCGTGACCTTGCAGGACTCCTGCAACTACATCCGCAACTACGGCCTGAAGGAGATCACCCGCGAGATCGTGAGCTACCTGGTGGAGCCCGGCTACTTTGTGGAGATGAGCCCCAACAAGGAGCACAACTACTGCTGCGGCGGCGGCGGCGGCTTCAACGGCATGGGCATCTTCCGCCAGCAGAGAAACCGCGCGCTGATGGTCAAGCGTGACCAGATCCTGGCCACCGGCTGCAAGCTCGTGATCGCGCCCTGCCACAACTGCTGGGACGCCATCCGCGACCTGGAGGAAGAGTTCAAGATCGGCATCAAGTGGAGCTTCCTCAAGCCGCTGGTCATCGGCATGATGATCGTGCCCGAGCACCTGAAGCCCAAGGAAGAGGAAGAGTAAGCCTCAAAAGTCCGCACAGCGCCGGGGGAGGGGGGCCGCCCTCCCTTTCCCGGCGTTTTTTTTTGGGCAACCCCCCCGGAGAGTTCATGCGCCTGAGCACCAAAAGCCGCTACGGCACCCGCATGCTCATCGACATCGCCGAAAACTACCATGGCGGTCCGGTGTCCGTGGCCGAGATCGGCTCGCGCACTGGCATCAGCGAAAAGTACATGGAGAAGCTCATCCGGCGGCTCAAGCGGGCCGGGCTGGTCCTCAGCAAGCGCGGCCCCAAGGGCGGCCATGTGCTGGCCAAGCCCGCCGCCCACATCACCGTGGGCGACGTGGTGCGCGCCCTGGAGGACTGGGTGGTGCTCAAGGGCTGTGGCCTGGGCAAGGACGCCTGCGCCACCTGCGCCCGCCAGGAGACCTGCCCCACCAAGACCGTTTGGGAGCAGGCCAGCGCCTCCATGTTCCAGACCCTCGACGGCTACACCCTGCAAAGCCTGCTCAAGCCCGGCCGCTAGCCGCGGCCCCCCCTCTCCCCTGTCTCAATGTTCTTGTCGGAGTATCCGGCAATTTCGCGTTTTGCCCTTGTACCCATCGGAAAACTAGGCTAAAGGTTTTGTAGTCGGAAACCGATGGTTCCTTGTGCGCCAATGCTCCGCCCTGCCGGGACAGGCGCACGCAAGACTGGCGTCAACGCGCATTTCCGGAGAGCCCTGGTTCTTTCCGGTACAACCAAATTTGAGGGGGGCCACATGCTCAAGAATTTGAAGCTCGGGACAAAAATTGGCGGAGGCTTCGGCATCCTCATCCTCATAGCTCTGCTCTTGGGCGGGGTGGCCATCTGGAACATGAAGCGCGTGGGCAACATTGCCGAGGAACTGGAAACCGAGACCGCGCCCCAGGTGGCCGTGGCCGTGCAGGTGGAGCGCAGCGCGCAGCTGACCATGTACGCCATGCGCGCCTTCAACTACACGGGCGACGAGAAGGCCATGGCCGATGTGGAGAAGAACCTGGCCGATGTCGAAAAATCTTTGGCCGAGGCCACGGCCCTGGCCCAGAAGCACGACATGCCCAAGCTCAAGGCCGCCGCCGCCACGGCCACGGCCAAGGTCGCCGAATACAGGATCCTGGCCAAGCAGGCCAAGGACCTGGACACGGCCAAAGACAAGAATATGGAAGTCATGGTTGTGAATGCCGGCTTGTTCATGGACAACGCCAACAAGTTCCTGGAGGACCAGAACAAGAAGCTGACTGAGGAGCTCTCCGGCAAGGTCGACGGCAAAAAGGCCAAGGAGCGCTTTGACAAGACCGTCTGGATCAACGACATCATCGACCTGGGCAACGCCTTGCGCATCGCTAATTTCAAGTCACAGGCCCAGCGCGACAACAAGTTCGTGGCCGAGGCCGTGAAGAACTTTGCCCAGGTGGACAAGAAGCTGGAGCAGATCCGGGCCGTTACCCGCCAGGAGGCAAACCTCAAGCAGCTGGACGTCATCAAGGCCGCCGGGCAGGACTACGTCAAGGCCCTGGAGGAGTATCTGAAGCTGGGCGTGGCCGGAGACGAGCTGACCAAGAAGCGCCGCGAAGTGGGCAACGCCGTTGTGGCCGCCGCGCGCGAGACCAGCGAGGGCGGCGTCAAGGCAGTTCAGGAAGGCACGGCCCAGGCCGCCGCGGCCCTGTCCGCCGCCAGCACCATCATGATCACCGGGCTCGTGGTGGCCCTTGTCCTGGGCCTGCTCGTGGCCTTCTTCCTCACCGTGGGCATCACCCGCCCGGTGATGCAGGGCGTGGCCTTTGCCAAGGCCATGGCCGAGGGCGACTTCACCAAGCAGCTGGACATCAACCAAAAGGACGAGATCGGCGTGCTGGCCGCAGCCTTGAACGACATGGTGGGCCGCCTGCGCCAGGTGGTGGCCGATGTGCGCGGCGCCACCGACAACGTGGCCTCCGGGTCCGAGGAGCTGTCGGCATCGAGCGAGTCGCTGTCCCAGGGCGCCACGGAACAGGCCGCAGCCATTGAGGAAACCTCCTCCAGCATGGAGCAGATGTCGGCGAACATCAAGCAGAACGCCGACAACGCCCAGCAGACCGAGCGCATCGCCCGGCAGGCGGCCAAGGACGCCCAGGAGGGCGGCGTGGCCGTGGGCAAGGCCGTGGTGGCCATGAAGAACATCGCCGAGAAGATCTCCATCATCGAGGAGATCGCCCGGCAGACCAACCTGCTGGCGCTCAATGCGGCCATCGAAGCGGCGCGCGCCGGTGAGCACGGCAAGGGCTT
>CAYMIP010000035.1:0-1164 GCA_964390575.1 uncultured Desulfocurvus sp.
TCTACACCCTGCCCCTGCATTTCAAGAAGATCCTCAAGGGCTCGGAAGGCGGCTCCTGCCAGCCCGCCCTGGACATCCCGCGCATCATCAGCCTGGTGCAAAAGGGCCGCGTGAGCCTGGACGGGCTCGTGACCCACGAGTTTGCGCTGGAGGACATCAACCAGGCCCTGGATCTGGTGCGCACCGGCCAGGCTGGCCGCGTGCTCATCAAGATGTAAAGGCCCATCAAGATGTAAAGGATGGACGTAAAGGATTCGGCCATGGCCAAGAAGACACGCGAGCCGCAGTACCAGGACACCCTCACCATCGCCGAGAGCAAGGGGCTGGCGCGCTTCGGGCTCATGAGCAACCAGGTCTGGCACGACGACCCCAAGCGCGTCGTCTTCCTGCTCTCGCGCTACAAGTTCGTGGCCAAGATGCTTTCCGGCAGGAAGCGCGTGCTGGAGCTGGGCTGCGCCGACGCCTTTGGCTCGCGCGTGGTGCGCCAGGAGGTGGAGAGCCTCTTGTGCACGGACTTTGACCCGGTGTTCATCGAGGACGCCAGAAGCCGCCCGCACGCGCCCTGGCCCATGGACTTCCGCGTGCACGACATCCTGGACGGTCCGGTGCGCTGTGATGACCCGGCGGCCCTGGACGGACGCTTCGACGCGGCCTACACCCTGGACGTCATCGAGCACATCGAGGCCCGTTACGAGCGCATCTTTGTGGGCAACCTGGCCCAGAGCCTCACGCCCCAGGGGGTGCTCATCGTGGGCATGCCGAGCCTGGAGAGCCAGGACCACGCCTCCCCGGCCAGCAAGGAGGGGCATGTGAACTGCATGTCCGGCGGGCCCTTCCGCAGCCTCTTGGAGGACTTCTTCCACAATGTGTTTCTGTTCTCCATGAACGACGAGATGGTGCACACGGGCTTCTCACCCATGGCCCACTACCTGCTGGGCCTGTGCGTGGGGCCGAAATGAGCGACGCAGCCCAGGCTGCGCCCCTGCTCGACCCTCTGCTGGTGGTGGGGGCTGGCGGAGGCCTGGGCCGGGCCGTCATGGCCCATTTGCGCGCCGCGCCCAGTGCGCCCACGACCCTGATCACCAGCCGCACCCCTGGCGCGCCCCTGTTCGTGGACCTGACCGCCGCCCCGGACACCTGGCGGTTGCCCGAGAGCCCGCAGGC
>CAYMIP010000035.1:1264-24419 GCA_964390575.1 uncultured Desulfocurvus sp.
GCCCGCAGGCTGGCGGCGCGGGGCTTCTTCCTCGTCTTCCCGTCCACCAGCCAGGTCTTTGACGGCGCCTCGTCCCATGCTGCGGGTTTGCCCAGGCCCAATGACCCGACCAGCCCGCAGACCGCCTATGGCCGCCACAAGGCCCAGGCCGAGGCCCAGCTCCTGGCCGAGTTTCCGGATCATGTGGCCGTGCTGCGCATCACCAAGGTGCTGGACGCCGACAACTGGCTCATCCGGCGCTGGGTTGCGGCCTTTTTGCGCGGGGAACAGGCCGGGGCCTTTGTGGACATGTGCATGGCCCCGGTGAGCGAAACCCAGGCCGCGGCGGCCCTGCTCGGACTGGCCCAGGCGCGCCGCCCGGGCGTGTTCCACCTCTCGGCCAGCCGCGACATGACGTATTTCGAGGCCGCGCGCCTGGGGGCCGAAACCCTGGGCCTGGACCCGTCCCTGGTGCGGCCGGAGCACTCTGCGGAGCGCTGCGCAGGCCGCGGAATCTTCGCCCCGGAGCACACGGCCCTGTTTGTGGCGCCTGGGTCTCTGCCTGGCATTGGGCCTCACCTTGGCCCCGGTCTTGAGCCCGGCCTTGCGTACGGGGGGGCCTGCCCGGAGCCGGAAGCGGCCGTGCGCCGCGCCTTTGCCCTGGCCGGGGCGGCCCTGTCCAGGGCCAAGCCGTGCGCAGCGCAGCGCCAGGAGCACCCATGACCGGCCAGCCCTGCGTCCTCTGCGGCGGCCTGGCCCAGGAAATCCGGCCTGGTCAGAATCTGGCCGGGGCACTGCCCGGTGTCACCTCGGACATCAAGCCCTGGCCGCGCCTGGGAAGCATCCTCTGCTGCCAGGACTGCGGCCACGTGCAGAAGCGCCTGGACCAGGCCTGGCGCGCGGCCGCCGAGGCCATCTACGCGGACTACGTCATGTACCATTTGAGCGACGGCAGTGAGCAGGTGGTCTTTGACGCCAGCGGTCCCAGCCCGCGCACGGCCCGGCTCATCCAGGGCATGGCCCGGGCCTGGGACCTGCCGGACACAGGCAGCCTGCTCGACGTGGGCTGCGGCGGCGGGGCCTTTCTGGCGGCCTTCCACCAGGCCCGGCCCGGCTGGCGGCTCTTTGGCCAGGACCACTGCGCCCAGCGCCGCGCCGAGGTGCTGGGCGTGCCCGGGGCCTGCGGCTTTTTCTGCGGGGGCCTGGACGAGATTGCCGGTCCCTTTGACGCCGTGAGCCTGATCTACGTGCTGGAGCACATGCCCGAGCCTGTGGCCGAACTGACGCGCCTGCGCCGGTTGCTCAAGCCCGGCGGCACGCTGCTGGTCATGGTGCCGGACCTGGCCCAGAGCCCCTTTGACCTCACGGTGGTGGACCATTGCGGGCATTTCTTCGCCGCCACCTTGGCCCGTGCCGCCACCCTGGCGGGTTTTGGCGTGGCGGCCCTGGGGCTGGACTGGATGGCCAAGGAGGTGGGGCTCATCGCCACGGCCACTGCTCCGGACACAGTCCCAGCCGGGCAGCCCGCCTCTGCGCTCAGCGCCGGGCACGCCGCCCAGGGGCTCTCCCTGGCCGAAGACGCCCTGGACTGGCTGGTGCGCACCCTGGCCGCTGCCCGGACCGAGGCCGACAGGCTGCACGCCGGGGGCCAGGCCTTCGGGCTCTTCGGCACGGCCATTGCCGGCAGCTGGCTGGCCCAGGGGCTGGCTGGCCAGGTGGACTTCTTTGTGGACGAGGACGCCCTGCGCTGGGGCAAGACGCACCTGGGCCTGCCCATCATCGGGCCACAGGACGCGCCTGCGGGCGCGGGGCTGTTCCTGGGCTTTCCGCCGGTGCTGGCCCGGGGCATCAGCGAGCGGTTGCGGGCCAGCGCTGGCTGGAACCCTGGCCTGCGCCTGGTGCTGCCGCCGGAGTGAAGGCGGCCGGACGCGTGGTTTGACTTGAAAATGGACCTCGGCTATCTACTGCCCGCAGGACGCGTGACCTCGGGCCTTCTGCCCTGTGCGCCGACAGCCTGAGCGCACCCTATCATCCGACAGCCTGGCAAGCGAGAGCCCATGAGCCTGAACGAGCACACTGCGTCCCCTGGCGAGCTTGACCTCACCGTCCTCGTCACCTGCTACAACGAGGCGCCCTTTGTGGTGCCCACCATCGAGGCCACCCTGGCCGCCCTGGAAGCCAGTTCCTGCACCTACGAAATCCTCGTCATCGACGACAATTCCAGGGACGGCTCCGAGGACGTCATCCGGCGCTACATCGCCGAGCACCCGGACAAGCCGGTGCGGCTGCACAAAAATGTGGTCAACCAGGGGCTGGCCAACAACTTCATCGAGGGCGCGCACATGGGCCGGGGGAAATACTACCGCCTGTGCTGCGGGGACAACCCGGAAAGCGCCGAGGCCCTGACCCACATCTTCCAGCACGTGGGCGCGGCGGACCTGGTCATTCCCTACCAGCTCCAGCACGAGGTTCAGGGCAAGGCGCCCTCGCGCAAGAACATCTCCCGCCTGTTCACGCTCCTCGTGAACCTCCTCTCCGGCAACAAGATCCTCTACTACAACTCCCTGCCCATCTTCCTGCGCGCCCATGTGCTGCGCTATCCGCCCATCTCCTACGGCTTCGGCTTCCAGGCCGACATCGTCACCCGGCTGCTGGACGAGGACATCACCTTCACGCAGATCCGCCACCGCGGCTCGCGCGAGATGAAGGGCGAGGGGTCCACGGCCCTGTCCATGCGCAACCTGCTCTCGGTGCTGCACACCTTTGTGGAGATAGCCATCCGCCGTCTGCGGCGCAGCCTGTACTATCAGGGCCAGCCCCGCGCACGGGAGATCCGGCTGGAGCAGTAGGCCAGGCGGGCTGGTCCGGGGCGGGCATTTCCGTTGCCTGCTCCGGGGTTTTCCGGTACGCAGCAGCGTCGGCGCGGTGTTTGAGGCGCTGGCACAAGGGGATCATTTGGGCACTCAACGCAGGCTTCCACCCTCCGCTCCAGGCAGGAGAACCGGCCCGGCCGCTTCCCACGTCTTGGCTTGCGGCCAGAGTGGCGCGCGCACCGGCGCTGCCGCCAGCGCGAGGCGGGCATGACCGTCCTTGGCCTTGGCCTGGCCCTGCTTGTGGGCATGCTTCTCGTGCATGTGCTGCGCTGGAAGATACACCTGCCGCAGAACCAGCTGGCCGCGCTGCTCAAGCTCATCCTGGCCGTGGCGGCCCTGTGGCTGGCGTTGAACCTCGGTCTGGGGCTGGCTGGCGTGAGCCTGGGGCCGCTGCCCCTGGCCCTGGTGCCCTGCGTGCTGGTGCTGTTCTTCTACCTGGCCCTGAGCCTGGGCTACGTGATGCTCTTTTCCACCATCGACGCCGACAGCCCGTCCATCACCATCCTGCTGGCCCTGCACGCCGCCGGGGAGCAGGGCGTCACGGCAGAGGAACTGGCCCGGCGCACGGGCATGGACCGCTTCTTCGCCTCGCGCATCGAGCGCATGCTGGCCGACCGCATGATCGCCCAGGCCGACGGCGGGTTTGTTCCTGCGCCCAAGGGTCTGATATTGCTGCGCCTTGTGGGCCTGTGGCGCGTGGTCATGGGCGCGCCTGCGGACCTGGGCTAGGGGGAATCATGGCGGACGAACTGCAATTTTTGATCGCGCCGGTTGCGGCGCTGTGCGCCACAGCACTGGCCCAGGCCGTGGACTTCCGCCTGCGCGGCTCCATGTCCGGGTCCTATATGGCGGGCGCCCTGGCGGGCCTTGCGGCCCTGGCGGCTCTCCTGGCGCGGCAGCGGGCCTGGGAATCGGCCGAGACCCTGGCCCTGTCCGTGGTGGCCCTGGGCATCTTTGCCGGTGGCCTGGTCTGCTTCGTGTGTCTGGTCGGGCTTGGGGTTTCGCTCCGGCTGCGCATCATGGGCTTTCTGCTGCGCGCGGGCCGACCCCTGGCCGAGGCCGAGATCGAGGCGCGCTTCGAGGGCGGCATGCTGGTGCGCCGCCGCCTGGACCGGCTGGTGCAGGGCGGGCACGTGTCGGATGTGGACGGTCGGCTGGCTTCCGGGGGCACTTGGCTTACCAGCGTGGCCCTGTTCAACGCAACGGTGAAGCGCTTCCTCACGGGCCGGGCCAGCGAGTTCCACTCGAAGTGAGCCGTGCCTGCGGCACATGCCCTGGTCTGTGCCCCTGCCCCCTACTCCGGCTCTACACCCCGGCGACATCCCCTGGCTACACATTGACGCGCCTCGACAGACGGGCGTATAGAGTCCCGGGACGTCCGGGCCCTTTATGCGGCGCTTTGTCGGCCCGCCCGATCCCCTGAGGGCGCCCCCCGGCGTTCCCCAATCACAGCCGAGCGGAGATCTTGTGCGTCACCTTTTTTCGGCGCGCCCTGCGCGCCCAGCCCCGAGCCCCCAGCCATGCGCCGTCTGAGGGATGCGCTGCTGCTGCTCCCCCTGGGGGCATGCTATGCCCTCATCGCCCGTCTGAATCCGGAGCTGGCTCCCCAGGTGCCGGTGTTCCTGCTGTTTTTCGCAGGCTTTGTGGCCCTGCCCGCCATTGGCCTGGGCGGTCTGCTGGTCCGGCTGCCGCTTTCCCTGGCCGAGCGCCTGGCCCTGGGCTCGCCCGCCGCGCTGGCCGCGCTGTTCGGCCTGTCCTATGCCGCAGCCGCGCTGCACCAGCCCGGCCTCGTGTGGGTCCAGCCCGGCCTCGGGCTCGCAGCCTGCGCGCTGGCCTGGGGCGCGCCGCGCCGCGCGACGACCAGCCGACCGGACAGCCGACTGGATCACCAGTCGGGCCAGGGCACGGAAGCGGGCTGGGGCGAGCTGCTGCTGACCCTTGGCGCGCTGTCCCTGGCCCTGGGCCTGTGCCTGCCCAAGCTCCTTGGCTCCTCCCTCCCCCTGCCGGACATGGCCATCGCCTACTACAACGACGATGTGGGGACGTCCGCCTACGTCTTCGCCGCCCTGCGGGCCGTGGAGCACGGCCTGCCGGTGTGGGACCCGCTGGTGGCGGGCACGACCCTGTCCTACCACCTGCTGTACCATTTCTGCCTTGCCGCCTGCGCCCTGGTGACCGGCCTGCACCCCCTGGATCAGGTCGTGCTGCTTTGGCCGCCGGTGCTCTGGCTGCTCCTGGCCGGGGCCGTGGTGACCGGCTGCCGCCGCCTGGCCGGCTTCAGCCTGCTGGAGACGGCGCTGACCCTGGTGCTGACCCTGTTCAGCGGCGGTTGGGGCTTCTATTCTTCGCCTGGCACGCAGCTCTACAACTACCACCACACGTTCTTCATGGGCCTGCCCGCCCTGTTTCTTTTCGCCACGGCCCTCTACGGCCACCTGTCGGGCCGGATGGCCAGGCTCTTCGCCCTCCATGCAGCGATCAGCTTCCTGGTCTGCGCCGCCACCAAGGCCGTCCTGATGCTGGTGCTGCCTGTGGCGCTTCTGCCCGTGCTGCTGGTGCGCGTCCTCCGCCGCCAGGCCAAGGCCTCGGAGTTTCTGCTGGCCGGACTCTGCCTCTCGGCAGTCGCGGCCCTTAAGCTCACCATCTTCCTGGACAGCGCCCGGGTGGTCCTGCACACGCCCAGGCTGGGCAAGGTGCTCCTGGGGACCTTGAGCAACCTCGGCGACATGGCCATTGTGCTCGGCGCCTGCGTGCTGTTCGCTGTCTGCGCCGCAGACGCCAATCCCGTGCTGCGCCACAAGCTGTCCCGCGCCCGGCAGTACCACCTGTTTTGCCTGGGCGTTGTGCTGGTCAGCGCCGTGCTGCTCAAGATGTTCAATTTCATCGGCGGGGATTTCTACTTCTACTGGTATGCCCGGGTGCTGGTCTTCCTGGCCTGCGCCCCGGCCCTGGCCCACGCCCTGGCTTGGCGCACCCCGAAATTCGCCCCGGTGGCGGCGTTGTTGTTGTTTGCGGGAGCGGCCTTCCTGGCCCAGGCGCAATTCCTGCCCACCCTGTTCAGCGCTGATGTGGCGGGCATCCCCGGCGACAATGCGGCCAAGGTCATTGACCGCGGGGAGCGCGAGGGCCTGCGCTGGGCTTCGGCCAACCTGGACCGCCGCAAGACGTTCTTCACCAACAAGGACAGCTACCTTTCCTCGTACATGGGCGGCTATGAAGCGCTCGACATGTACGACTACCTGGCCTGGAGCGGCCTGCAGGGGCAGGCCTGGGCCACGAAGTGGCTGCCCGAGCCGGTGCTGAGCACGGCCCGGGAGCGGGTGGGCAGGCAGAAGGCCTTCCTGGCCGCCGCCAGCCCGGAGCAGCAGGCCCAGGCCCTGGCCCGCCTGGACGATGTGGACTACTATTTCCACGCCCTGCGGCTGCCGCCCAAGGCGTTCACCCCGCCGGACTGCCTGCGCGAGGTGCACCGCACGGCCTCGCTGGTCATCTTTGAAAACACCTGCCGACAGACTGCCCCGTCGGCCAGCGTCGGCCCCTAAGCCCCCACCGGGGCGCAAGGCCGCAGGACACAAGGAGCACGCCATGGACACCTTCACGGAAGCAGGCTGGAAGGACGCGACCCCGCCCAAGCCCGCCGCCCCGCGTCAGCAGGACATCAGCGCCGCGCTGGGTGCGCCTTTTGAGGCGCGCCTGCGCGAGAACAACGGGCGCTTCACCCTGTTCATCCCGGAGCTGGGCCTCCTGGCCCGGGGCAAGACCCTGGAGGCCGCCCGGGCCGAGCTTTTGCGCCTGCGCGAGGCGCGCCTGCGCGAGTTCGCCGAGGAGGGCCTGCTGGACGAGCTGCCCCGGCCCGGATCCCTGGCCGCCGCCGAGGCCAAGCCGCGCCTGCTGGTCCAGCTGCGGCCCTTCCTGATCAAGGCCGCCGTGGTCACGGCCCTGTTCCTGGGTGCGGTGAACGTCATCAGCAATGGCCTGCGCGACGTGGGCTATACCTTGGAAAAGAAGCTCGACAGCGTGGTCAACTGGGACGCGGCCACCATTGAAAAGCACCGCGCCAAGTCCGCCCAGGTGGCCGAGAAGCTCGGACCCATCGTGCGCGAGCTGACCGTGCTCTTCGCCCGGCCGGAAGCCTTGGCCCCGGCGTCCGGCGCTGCGCCCGTGGAGCCCGCCGCCTCCAACAGCACGGCCAGGCCCTAGGACCGGGCGTGCGCGACTCCGCTGGCCTGTCCGCCAGCGCCCAGGACACTCCCGCCGCTCCGGGCGACGGGGCCAAGCCCGTGCGCAAGGGCGGCCGCCTGCTGGTCCTGGCCATCCAGGCCGGGCTCTCCGTCGTGCTGGCCTACCTGGCCCTGCGCGGGCTGAACTGGGCGTCCCTGGCGCAGATGGCGGGCCGGCAGAGCCTGGGCTTCTTTGCCGGGGCCGGGCTGCTGAGCATCCTTGTGACCCTGCTCTACGTCATCCGCTGGCGCGAGGTGCTGCTGGCCATGGGCCACCGGGTGCCCAGGCGGAACCTGGCGCGACAGATCTTTGTCGGAATTTTCTTCAACAATTTTGCGCCGTCCATGCTCGGCCAGGACGCGGTGAAGACCTATTACCTGGGCCGCGACACCGGCTATGTGGCTGCCGGGGCTTCGGTGCTGGTGGACAAGGTCATGGGGCTGGCGAGCATGACGCTGCTGGGCGCGGCGCTCATCCCGCTGCTCGGGTTGACGGGACCGCTGTTTGCCGGGGCGCTCACAGCCGCGCTGCTGTTCTTCCTGGCCTGCGCCGTGGTGCTGGTGGCCGCGCGGCTGCCTCTGGAGCGGCTCATGCCGCCGTTTCTGGCGCGCTGGGCCCTGGGGCGGCGCATTCTGGACCTGGCGCAGCGCGGCCGGGCCAGCGCGGGCAGCGCGGTGACCCTGCGGGTGCTGGCCGCCAGCCTCGCGGTCATGGCAGCGTCCATGACCTTGCAGGCCGTGGTCTACTCCTGGTTCCTCACAGCGGCCACGGGCGCCTCGCCCGGCATCCCGGCCCTGGCCGGGGCGCTGTGCCTGGTGACCACAGTAACCAACATGCCGGTGAGCATCAATGGCATCGGCGTGCGCGAGCAGGCTCACGCCCTGGTCCTGGCCGCCCTGGGCGTGCCGCTGGAGGCGGCGGTGGGGCTGTCCCTCTTGCAGTACGTGTTCATGCTGGCCCAGAGCCTCATCGGCTGGGGCCTGTGGATCACCCGCAAGCGGGCCACAGCCTAGCGCAGGCGCTTCCTGCCCAGCAGGCCCTTGGGGCCGTCCGCCCCGTCCGCTCTGGCCCGGCCCCCGGTGCCTGCATCCAAAAACATGTCGTCGTAAATCCGGTTGTCGCCAGGGATGCTGAAATAGCCGTCATTGACGGTCTCCGGCGCGCCCGCAGCCAGCAGCTCGCCCACGGTGGCCGTTGTGTAGCCGCGCTGGCGCAGCAGGGGCAAGAGCGCCCGCACCACGCTCGCGCTGTCCCGGGGCACCAGATTGGCGTGCAGGAGCACGATGGACCCGGGCCGCACGGCCTCGGCAATGGCCCTGGCCCTGGCCTGGGCAGTGCCACGCCCGCCCTCGCCCACAACATCCCACTGAATCACCGCCAACCCCTGATTGTTGAGGAAGGTTGCGGTGTCCGCCCCGCCACGGCCATAGGGCAGCCGGAAAAGCGCCAGCGGGCGTGGTCCCATAGGCTGTTTGCCCGCCCTGGCCAGCCTGCGGTCCAGCTCCTCGCGCAGCAGTTCGGCCTGGGCGCTGGTCCAGAGCACCTGCTCCTCGCGCCTGTTGCCCTGCACCACGGCCATGTTGGCGTGGGTCCAGGCGTGGTTGCCCAGCTCAAAGCGCTCGTTGGCCATGAGCGCAAGCGTGGCCTCGGGGTGGGAGCGCATCCACTTGCCGCCCGCAAAGAAGGTGGCGTGCGCGTTTTCGCGGCGCAAAGCGTCCACCAGCGCGGCGTCATAGCCGGTGACGTGCACGGCGCGCTCGCAGAGGTCAAAGCTCAGGGCGATGCGCCGGTCGCCCGCAGGCAGCGACACCCGGCGGATGATGCCGCGCAGCCTGTCCGGCAGCGTGGCCGGGGCGTTCAAGGGTTGCACGCGCAGCGGCGGCGAAAGGTCCGGAGCCGAGAGCTGGCGGGCCTTGATAGGCGTTTCGGCCGGGCCGGAGCGCTTCGGGCTGGCAGCCAGGCCCGAAGCACCGGGCACGGCCTGACTGCAAACAACAACGAACAAGAACAAAGCCAAAATTCGGGCAACAGGAGCGCGCACAGAGCCTCCAGGGCAGACGTTCTAGGGGAACGAGAGCAGAGGTACGCCAGCGGGCGCACGAGCGTCAAATGGGGGGGGAGGAGAGAGCCTCCGGCGGCCGGGGGCCTGAGGCCCCCGGTCCCCCCATTGGCTTGGCTCCGCGCGCGGTTGGCCAGTTTTTAAGAGAAGGGGAGGTTGGGGTGGGATCCCGTGCCATTTCCTATGACCACCCAAAGCGAAGGGAGTGTTCCGGCTACTTTGCGCCGGAACACTCCCTTCGCGCAATGGGGCGGCTGGGGGGCTTGAAGCCCCCCAGCCGCCGGAGGCATATTTTATCTCTCCTACCGTCTCCGGGCGCCCAGGCCGATGCCGGCCAGGGTGGCGGCCACGCCGAGGAGTTCGGCCGCGCCAGCGGGCCGCGCAAAGAGCGTCAGGTCCCAGACGTAGGCCAGCACGGGCTGTAGCAGCAGGATGAGCCCGGCCAGCGACATGCGCGTCTCGCGCAGGCCCCGGCTGATGAGCACCCAGCCGATGAACTGCGAGGTGATGCCGTAGCCGGACATGAGCAGGAGCGGCATGCCGGGGTCGAGGGCCAGGGTGTCGCCGCGCAGCAGCAGAATCGGCGCGATGAGCGCGGCGGTGAAGAGCGAGTTGGCGGTCATGGCTGCGAGCTGCGAGCCCTCGCCGCATTCGGTGATGCTGCGGCTGAGCGTCAGGATGAACCCGGCGTAGAACAGGCCGGTCAAGAGGCCGTAGAACACGCCCAGGTGGTAGTCCTGCCCGGCGGTTCCCCAGGCCGGGGCCACGATGGCCAGGAGCCCGCCCATGGCCAGGGCCAGCCCGGCGAAGAAGCGCAGGCCGGGTTTCTCGCGCAGGAACACGATGCCCCAGGCGGCCAGCACAAAGACCTGGAAGTTGCCGAACAGCGTGGCCAGGCCAGGCCCGATGTACAGGATGGACAGGTGCCAGCAGAGCAGGTCAGCGGTGAAGAACAGGGCGCAGACGAAGGACCAGGAGAGGCCCTTGGCTGGCATGTTCCAGACCTTGGAGCGCGGCTCGCGGCTTACGATGCTCGCAACCAGCAGGCACAGCCCGCCGATGAGCACGCGGTGGAAGGCCGCGGCGTCGCCAGACACGCCATAGGGCGCGGCCAGCTTCACGAACACGGGCGAGAAGCTGATGATGGCGGCGCCAAGGATGAGATGTGTCATGGGAGGTGCATCATATGAGAGGCTTCATGGGGCTGGGGACTCCTTGTGACGCTGGCATGTGGCCCAGTCCGGGGCCAGCGGCAGGCGCTCGGCCAGACTGATGCCGGCAGGGGTGATCTGCGCGCGCCAGACCCAGGCTTCCACCCCGGCGGCCAGGGCCAGACTGAGCCCGGCGGCATAGTCCGGGTCAATGGCCTCGGCCGGGGCAAAGCAGCGCCCGTCGGGCCGCTGGACCAGGAAGAACAGCGCCGCGCGGCAGCCCTCATGCACCAGCCGCGTCAGTTCCGCAAGGTGCTTGCGGCCGCGCTCGGTGGGTGCATCCGGGAACCGGGCCTGGTCGTCCTCCACCAGCGTGACGTTCTTGCACTCCACATACAGCGGCGGGCCGCCCCCCGTAAGCAGCGCGTCCAGGCGGCTCGCACCGGCCACGGCCTCACGCGCGAGGCGGGTGTAGCCGCGCGCCTCGCGCAGGAGGCGTGCGCGGAAGGCGGCCTCCAGCAGCCGGTTGGGGGTCTGGGTATTCACGCCCACCCACGGCCCCTTCAGAGCGTCATCGGCGCGAAACGACCCCGCCAGGGCCAGGGCTTCATCGATACGGAGAGTCCCTGGCAAGGCCAGGGCGTTGTCGCCCGGAGGAGTCCCTGGCAGGGCCAGGGCCTCCAGGGTCCACTTGAGCGCGCGGTCCGGGTTCTGCGCCGGGGAGAGCAGGGCGGCTGTGCCGGGCCGCAAGAGGCCCAGCATGGTCCCGGTGTTGTTGGTGTGGCCGCGCATTTCAGCGCCGCTGTGCGGGTCCGTGGCCACAATGGTGAAGCGCTTCTCGCGGCGCACCAGATGAACCACCCGGCAGCCCGGCGGAAAGGGCAGGAGCAGGCGCGCGGCCTGGCTCCCGGCCAGGCCCTCGGCCTCAGACATGGTGGGGCTCGCCGTCCTTGTCCTCAGGCTCCTTGCCCACCAGGCGCAGGCCCTCGCCAGGGTATACGCGGCGCTCGGACCTGGGCGTGGCGCGCACGGGCGCGGGCCAGACGCCGGGCAGGGGCTCCGCGCCTTCGCGCGCCCAGGCCGTGGGCTGGCTGTCGGCCATGACCGGGTGCTGGCTCAAATCCACGCCAGGCACGGGCGCGCTGAACTCCACCGGGATGTTGTTGGGGTCAAAGGAGTAGAGCGAGTGGATGAAGCCGTGGTCCACCACCTCGGAGACCCAGAACCCGGCGGCGTCCAGGCGGTCGCGCAGGTCCCAGAGGTCGTCCGCGCTCTCCACGCCGAGCGAGATGTGGTCAAAGGTGAAGGGGCCGCGCACCGGCGCGCCGTGGTCCTTGTCCGGGCCGGGCAGCACGCCGGGCCACTCGAAAAAGGCGATCATGTCGCGGTCGGTCAGCTCGAAGAAGTAGTGGCGGTAGCCCGGATGGCCCAGGCCAGCCACCAGACGCAGGCCCAGCAGGTCGCGCCAGTAGCGGATGGTGCGGTCCATGTCGCCGGTGGCCAGGGCCAGGTGGTTGATGCCGGTGAAGCGCATGGCGTCCTCCTGGGGGCTATTGGACATGCTCCGCAGGCCAGGGGCTCCGCCCCTGGACCCCGCCGGGGGGAATGATTCCCTCCGGACCCCCTCGTTTGGCGTCAGGCTCTGCGGCGGGGACCGCCGCAGAGCCTGACGCGAACTAATGGGGATTCCAAAGGGCCTCAGGCCCTTTGGCCGCCGGAGGCTATTCTCTTACGCTTTCCCCAGCCGTTCCAGCAGGGCCAGGGCCTCTGCCGTGGGCTACGCCACTTCCAGCCCCTGCTCGCGGTACTCGTTCAGCTTGTTGCGCAGGGTGCGCACCGAGATGCCCAGCAGCTGCGCGGCCAGGGTGCGGTTGCCGCTGGTCTCGTCCAGGCTCTTGAAGATGAGCTGCTTCTCCATCTCGTGCAGGGGCATGACGGACAGGGCGTCGCGCAGGCTGGCCGGGGGCTGGCTGGTGGGCAGGGCGGCGGCGGCGGGCTCGGCCTGGCCGGGCAGGGTGTCGGGCTGGCCAGAGGCCATGGGCTCGACCACGTCGATGCCCCAGGTGTCGCCGTCGAGCAGGAAGTGCTGCTGCTGGATGGGCCTGCCCTGGGCCAGGAGCACGGCGCGCTCCATCAGGTTTTGCAGCTCGCGCACGTTGCCCGGCCACTCGTAGGAGGCCAGCCAGGCGCGGGCGTCCTCGGCAAAGACCTGCACGCCCATGCCATAGGCTGCGGCGTATTTTCCGACAAAATAGTCGGCCAGGAGCAGCACGTCGTCGCCGCGCTCGCTCAGTGCCGGCAGGCGCAGGGGGATGACGTTCAGGCGGTAGAACAGGTCCTGGCGGAACTTGCCCTCGCGCACGGTCTGCTCGATGTCGCGGTTGGTGGTGGCCAGCACGCGCACGTCCACGCCGATGGTCTCCACGCCGCCCACGCGGTCGATCTCGCCCTCTTGCAGCACGCGCAACAGCTTGGCTTGCAGGGCCAGGTCCATCTCGGTGATCTCGTCCAGCAGGATGGTGCCGCCCTGGGCCAGCTCGAACTTGCCGAGCTTGCGGTGGATGGCCCCGGTGAAGGCGCCCTTCTCGTGGCCGAAGAGCTCGGACTCCAGCAGATGTTCGGGCAGGGCCGCGCAGTTGATGGCCACAAAGGGCTCGCGCGCGCGGTCGGAATTGTGGTGGATGAAGCGGGCGAACATCTCCTTGCCGGTGCCCGAAGGGCCGGAAATGAGCACCGTGGCCTTGCTGCGCGCCACCTGCCGGGCCAGGGCCAGCACGCGCTGCACGGCCGGGTGCCGGCCGATGATCTGGAAGCGCCCGGCGGCGGATTCCGGGCCGGAGGAGGTGGCGCTGGCCCCTGCGGCGAGGGACGCGTTGGAGGCCAGGCGCGAGACGCTGGGGGAGGCATTGGAAAGTATGCGGCCGCTGGCGCGCGGCGCGGCCCTGGGCAGGGGGTTGGGTTCCGCATCGGCCATTGGCAGGGCCGGGGGCAGCACCAGGCAGATCTTTTCCCAGGCCAGGGGCTCCAGCCAGTAGTCGTGGGCGCCCAGCTCCAGATACTTCTGGGCCTCCTCGGCGTTGCCCGAGCGCGAGAAGATGATCACCGGCGGCACGGCCTCCCCCAGCCCGCCCAGCTCGGCCAGGCGCGAGAGCAGGGCCTCGGCGGCATAGCCGGGGAGCGCAGGGCGTGAGAAGATGAGCGCCGTGGGCGAACGTTTCAGGAAGGTCAGGGCAGAGGTGAGGCCATCGGCCACGCCTGCCTGCACCCCGGCGTCGCGCAGGGCAGGAAAGATGCCGCTTACGGACTGCGGCTCGGCGAGGAAAAGAATCGTCCGCTCGGACATATCCTGAACATGTAGCCCCATCCGCGCAGATTATCAAGAGATGGAATGCCGTGCCGGGCGCCCGCCCCGGAAGTTGTGCCGGAAGTCGTGTTGAATGTTGTGCCGGATGCCGCCCCGGATGTGCAGACCTCCCGCCTGCTTGCCGGGGCTGGCCCCATCTGGTAGCCTGCGGCCAGGGAGAACCGCGTGTCGCACAGCATTCCTGTCCTCTGCTACCACAACGTGAGCCAGGCCGACGGGCACACGCCAGAGCGCTTCGAGGAGCACCTGGCCGCCATCCAGGGCGCGGGCTTCCGCACCATCACAGCGCGCCAGCTGGTGGCCGCCCTGCGCGGCGAGACGCCCGTGCCCGCCAAGTCCTGCGTGCTGACCTTTGACGACTGCCACCTGAGCAACTGGACCATGGCCGCGCCGCTGCTGTCCAAGTACGGCATGACCGGGGTCTTCTTCTGCGTCACGGACTTCATCGGAACCGGCGAGAAGCGTCCCCAGCTGGCCCCCGAAGGGGGCGGACCGGAGCTGCTCAGCGCGCCGGAGTCCTTCCGCCGCGCCCTTGAGTCCGGCGACTGCTCCCAGTTCCTGAACGAGGCCGAACTGCGCGCCCTGGTGCAGGAGTATGGCTTCGAGGTCTTTGGGCACAGCGCCCGGCACCAGGGCTCTTTCCGCAGCCTCATCAAGACGGGCAGCATGGCCGACGGCCAGGCCCACTGGAGCGCCTGGGGCATCTATGCGCAGGAGCAGCGCCAGGCTCTGGAGGTCGCCGCCCTGCCGCAGTTCGAGATTGGCAGCGCCTACGCCTACAACGGCTACTGGCCCACAGGGGGCAGCCTGGAGGCCGGTGGCGGGCTGTACTACCGCCGCCGTTCCGACGCCGAGCGCCGGGCCTTCTGCCTGGAGGACTTCCGCCGCTGCTTTGAGCGCATGCGCGAGATCAACGGGTCTGGCGAAGAACAATACTTCTGCTGGCCCTGGGGCCAGTTCGACGCGCTGGCCGAGTCCTGCCTGCGCGAGGCGGGCTTCACTGCGGCCTTCACCCTGGAGCGCAGCGCCAATGCGCGCGGCACAAACCCCCTGCGCATCCACCGCATCGGGGTGGGCAAGACCAAGGACGGCAGGTGGCTGGAGAGCCGCCTGCGCATGTACTCCGGGGCGCTCTCGTCCCGCGTGTTCTTCAAGTACTTCCGCAAGCGGCCCGAGGTGAAGAGCGTGCTGTACATGACCGACTCGGACAAGCTCTCCGGGGGCAGTCGGCAGATGGTCAACAATGTTCTTGGGATGCGCGAAAGCGGCCTGCGCGTCACAGTGGTGGTTCCGCCCGGCTCGGAGATCACCTCGGCGCTCACCCCCCTGACCAGGGGCGAGAACCCGGTGCAGCTGGTGGAGTTTGGCGGCTTCCGGCAGTACGTGCGCGCAGCCTCTTTTGTGGCCGACCTAGCCCGGCGGGTTGAGGCCGACGTGGTGCACACCTTCCACGCCAAGGCCTACAAGAGCGCGGCCCTGGCCAAGCTCAAAGGCGCGCGCTTCGCCCTGTTCATCAACCGGGGCGTCATCTTCCCGCCCAACACCATCTTTGCGCTGTACTGCCTGGCCGCCCAGGGCGTCACCTGCAATTCGCTCAAGTGCGCCGAGGTGCTGCGGCGCTACCAGGTGCCCCAGAACCGCCTGCGGCTGGTGTACAATTCTTTCCTGCCGGGTCCTGATCTCTTCGGGGGGGGCCTGCCGCCGGAACGCCAGGCGCGCAAGAAGCGCGGCGCGCGGGTGCTCTACGTGGGCAACGAAGGCCCGGCCAAGGGCTTTGACGTGTTCCTGCGCGTGGCGGCGGAGCTTGTCTCTCGCGGCGCGCGCGACCTGGAGTTCGTGGCCGCCGGGGTGCGCAACATGCAGCCCTTTGAGGCGCTGCTGACGCCTGGCTTGCGCCTGCGCCTGGCCCTGCCCGGGCACCTGGCCCATGACGGCGTGCTGCGCGAGCTGAAGGACGCGGACATCCTGGTGCTGCCCTCGCGCCAGGAGAGCCTGCCCAACGTGCTGCTGGAGGCCTTTGCCTGCTCCCTGCCTGTGGTGGTCACGGAGGTCGGCGGCCTGCCGGAGCTGGTGCACGATGGCGTGAACGGTTTTGTGCGCGCCTCGGAGGACGTGGATGGTCTGGCCGACGCCGTGGCCCTGCTCGCGGTCGATCCGGCCTTGCGCCTGCGCATGGGCCGCGTCAACCGGCAGCTGGTGGCCCGGCACCTGGGCAATGCCGCCAAGACGCTCACGCTCCTGCGCGTGTATTTCGGCGAGGCCCTGTTCGAGCCCCTGCCTCTTGAGGATCTGGCCCGGCAGGTGGCAACGGAATGTTCACTGTCCGACCTGGAGGAGGGCGCGCCATGCTCGCAGCGCAAGGCCTGAATCTGGCGAACCTGGAGGGGGCCTGGGCGCAGCTGCCCGCACCCCTGCGCCAGCGCCTGGGGCTGGGCTCCACGGGCTGGCGGCGCCTGGCCCAGACCGGGGCGCTGTGCCTGGGGCTGGCGCGCTTGGCGGCGGCTGGCCCGGGCCACGGCGCTGGCGAAACCGCCCGCCTGGCGGCCCTGGCCACGGACCTGCTGCTCTGGGCCTTTGGCGAGAACCCTTTGCATGGCCCGCTGGCGGCTTCGATCCTGGCCGAGCCGGAACTGCCGCTGCCCGAAGCCTCCCGCGCGGCCCTGGCCGCTGTGGCGGCCCACTGGCGCGTGCCTGAGGGCAATGCAGGCGGGCTGGCCTATTTCGAGCGTCTGGCGGCCCGCCGCGACACGGCCAGGCTGGCCGAGTTCCTTGTGGGGCAGGTGCAGAAAGCCCCGCAGTCCCTGTTCTGGCGCGAGAAGGCCCTGGCTCTGGCGCTCTACGCCGGGGAGCCCGAGGCCCGCGCGGCCCTGGAGGCTGCGGCCCTTGATGGACTGGATGACGGACTCGAAGCCGTTGCGGCCCTGGCCCCGGTGGCGGCGGTGCTGGCGGCCCAGGCGGCGTTTTTGCGCGGCGACACCGCAGCCTGCCTGGCCCGGCTGGCCCAGGCGCAGCTGGCCTTTGGCCCTGTTTTCGGCCCGGCCTTCACACCGGCGCGCACGGGCCTGGCCCTGCTGGCGGCGAACGACGACGCGGCCGCCTTGCCCCAGCTTTCCCGCGCCCTGGCTGCCGCGCCCTGGCAGGCCTCCCTGGCCCTGGCGGCGGCGGACGCCGTGAGCGGGCTGCGCCACGAGCTGGCCCCGCCTCCCGGCCCGGTCCTCATCATGCTCTATACCTGGAACAAGGCCGCTGACCTGGACGCCACGCTCACGAGCCTGTTTGCAACGGATTTGGGCGGGGCGCACGTGGCGGTGCTGGACAACGGCAGCACCGACGAGACGCCGCAGGTGCTTGGCGCGTGGCAGGACCGTGCGGGCGGGAAGCTGCTGCGCATTGACCTGCCGGTGAACATCGGCGCGCCAGCGGCCCGCAACTGGCTGGCCGCGACTCCCGAGGCCCGCGCCGCCGAGACGTTGGTATACCTCGACGACGACGTGGATCTTCCCCCCGATTGGCTGAGGCGGCTGGGCGCGGCGCTGAGGCGGCACCCGCAGGCCGGCGTGGTCGGCTGCAAGGTGGCGGACCACCACGCCCCGCACCTGCTCCAGAACGTAGCCGGGCACCTGGCCATCCCTTCTGAAGCGCCAGAGGACCGCCCGGACCTGGACTTCCAGAGCCTGACGCCCAACCCCTTCCGCCTGGGCGATGCGCACTTGCAGGGGCCGGACTGGGGCCTGTTCGATTTCATGGTCCCTTGCGCCTCGGTGACGGGCTGCTGCCACCTGTTCCGGCGCGCGGCCCTCGACACCCCGATGGCCCAGGGCGGCGGCTTCTCCCTGGCCCTGGGGCCTTCGCAGTACGACGATTTCGAGCGCGATTTGCGCATGCTGGATGGCGGCGGCTTCGCCGTGTACACCGGGCACCTGCGGGTGCGGCACCGCAAGCGTTCGGGCATTGCCGGGCAGGGCCAGGGCGGGAACGCGGCCAGCGCCAATGCCCTGGGCAACCGCTACAAGATGCAGACCATGCACTCCCGCGCGGAGATCGCCCAACACATCACAACCCAGGCCGAACGGCTGGAGGCGCACCTGCGCGGCCGCCTGCGGCTGCTCGACGAACAGGGCCTGGACAGCAGCGGAGCAGCCACATGACCGACAGCAGCCAGCAGTTCCTCGACCAGCACCAGGAGCTTGCGCCGGGCCAGAGCTTCTGCTTCGCCTGCCACCCCGGCGTGTCCTGCTTCAATGCCTGCTGCTCGGCCCTGGACCTCATGCTCACGCCCTACGACGCGCTGCGCCTGCGCCGCACCACGGGCCAGACCTCGCGGGAGTTCATCCGCCTCTTCGCCAACCTGCTGGCCCTGCCCGAGGTGGGCCTGCCCATGCTGCGCATGCGCATGCTGGACGGCGCGGGCAACAAATGCCCCTTCCAGCGCGAGGCGGGCTGCGCCGTGTACCAGGACCGGCCCTCGGCCTGCCGCACCTATCCCCTGGGCCGGGCCACGCAGCCCGGAGAGGACAACGGCCCTGCCGCCGGGGGTATCGCCGAGCGCGTCTTCATCCTGCGCGAGGCCCACTGCCGGGGCTTTGAGAAGGGCACGGAGTTCGATGTTGCGGCCTGGATGCACGACCAGGGCCTCACGCCCTACAACGCGGCCAACGACCGCTACATGGCCCTGGCGGCAAGCCTGCGCCGCGCCAAGGCCCACGGGGGAGCCGCCCTGAGCCCGAAGCAGACCGGCATGGCGGGCCTCGCGCTCTATCAGCCCGACGAGTTCCAGCCCTTCCTGATGCAGTCCGGGCTCCTGGACCGCCTGGACCTGACCGGGGAGCGCAAACAGGCCGTGCTGGCCGACGAGGAGGCCTGCCTGGAGTTCGGCTACGACTGGCTGGCGCTCTCCCTCCTGGGCCAGACGGAACACCTGAAGCCCAAGGGGTAAGGAGAAGACGACCCATGACCCGAGCTGCCCTCACCCACCCCAAGATCCTGACCCTGGACGACTTCATGGCCGTGCAGCACGCCCTGCCCAAGGGCTTTCGCCTGGTGTTCACCAACGGCTGCTTTGATGTGCTGCACCCCGGCCACGTGGACCTGCTGGCCCGCGCCCGCGCCCTGGGCCACGGCCTGCTCCTGGGCCTCAATTCCGACGCCTCGGTGCGGCGCATCAAGGCCCATCTCGGGGGCGGCGCCGCTTCCGGCCCGGCGCGCCCGCTGAACAGCCAGGACGAGCGCGCCTTTGTGCTGGCGGCCCTGGAGAGCGTGGACTTTGTGGTCATCTTCGACGAGGACACGCCGCTTGAACTCATCCGCGCCGTGCGCCCGCAGGTGCTGGTCAAGGGCGGGGACTGGGACGTTTCGCGCATCGTGGGCCGTGAGGCGGTGCAGGCGGACGGCGGCCAGGTGCTCAGCCTGCCGCTTCTGCCCGGCTACTCCACCACCGGGCTCATTGAACGCATCCGGAGGGGTGGAGCTTGAGGGGCGGCCGCTGGGCGGCGCAGGCCGGGGCTTCCGGCGCGGCGCATTGTTCCTTGACGGCGCGAATGTTTCCTGCTAAGTGATTCTGCTCGGACGGATTCGGGCCAATAGCTCAGTTGGTAGAGCCCCCGGCTCATAACCGGATGGTCCCAGGTTCGACCCCTGGTTGGCCCACCAGCCGAACACAGCCAGGCGGACCGCAGGGACCGTGAGCACGGCCAGCCCAGCCCAGCGAGAAGGCCAGATGCGACGGCCAGACGAGAAGGACAAACATTGACCAGACGCCCAGTAGCGAAGCCGTTGAAACTGACCGCCCGGACCTGTGCAGGCGAAAGTAGATGCTCCCAGGGGGAATCCCTACGGGAGCATCCGCGTTTTGAGGGGGTCGCATGAACGCCCAGCAAGCCTTGTCCCGCATACGTTCCCTGGCTCCAGAGGCCTTCGCCGCCGACTGGGACAACTCCCGCGTGCAGATCGCCGGAACCCGCACCGAGGTGCGGAAGCTCGCCGTGACCCTGGACCCCCTGCCCTCGATCATGGCCGAGAGCCTGGCCTGGGGCGCGGACCTCGTGGTCACGCACCACCCGCTGTACATGCAGCCCCAGGCGCCCACCGCGCCCGGCCAGTATCTCGACGTGCTGCGCCTGTTCCTGTCTGCCGGGGCCTGGCTGTACACCGCGCACACCAGCCTGGACTGCCGCCCGAACGGCCCGGCCTTCTGGCTCGGCCGCGCACTTGGCCTTGCGGACTGCCGCAGCCTGGAGCGGGTGCAGGCCTTCCCCGCGCGGGAAGTCTTTTTCCAGGCCCCGGCGCGCATCACCGAGCGCGAGGCCCTGCCCCTTTCCGAGGCCCCCGGCGTGCTGGCCGTGTCCCAATCCGCAGCGGGCGAGATGCGCGTGCTCTGCGAGGAGACCGCCTGGCCCATGGTGCAGGAGCTCCTGCTGGCCGCCTTTGGCAAGCTGCCGGAACTCTTTGTGCGCCGCCTGGAGGCGCCTGCCGAGAATGTGGGCTTCGGCCAGTTGGGCGAGCTGCCCCAGTCCATGGACTACGAGGATTTCGCCCGGCTGCTGGAGCAGGCCCTGTTCAGCGTGCAGCAGCCCTTCCGCGCCAACCGTGGCGGCGGCGTGGCCTGGGCCGAGTGCGGCCCGCGGCCCGCAGCGATCCGCCGCGTGGGCTACACCACGGGCTCCGGGGCCGCGCTCATTCCGGCGGCCTTTGCCGCTGGCGCGGATGTGTTTATCTGCGGCGACGTGAAGCACCACGCCGCCCAGGAGACGCCGGGGCTGGTCCTCGACGTCGGTCATTTCATCCTGGAGGAGGAGATGATGCGTCTCTTCGCCCAGGAACTCGCCCCGGCCCTGGGCGGCGAGGTCGAGGTGCGTTTTTTTGCGGGAAAGAGCCCGTTCGGCTACCGGGTGCTGGCCTAAGCCAGCCTTCCCCGGTCCGGCGGCGTCACAATATTGCAACACTACGAGGTGTCCATGTATCAGAAGCAGATCGAGCAGTTGGTGGTCCTGCAAACCGTGGATGACGAGATCATGCTCCTGGAGACCGAGGTCCGCCAGGCTCCCCTGGAGCTCTCGGACCTGGAGGCCCGGCTGGCCCATTTCAAGGAGCGCCAGGCCCAGGTGCAGGAGCGCCTGGACATTCTGAAAGGGCAGCAGAAGCGGCTTGAGGTCGAGATCGAGGACGACGGGCACAAGATCAAGAAGAGCAAGAACAAGCTCATGGCCGTGGGCAACTCCAAGGAATACCACGCCATGATGCGCGAGATGGACAGCATGGAGAAGCTGAACCGGCTGCGCGAGGAAGAGCGCATCGCGGTGATGGAGGAGCTGGAGCGGCAGGAGGCCGCCATGCAGGAGGTGGCCGGCGAGATGGGGGGCCTCATGGAGGGCTACGACGTCAAGAAGGCCACCCTGGACGAGCGCGTGGCCAAGGCCCAGACCCGGCTGGACTCCCTGGGCAAGCGCCGCACCAAGGCGGGCAAGGTCGTGCCGCCGCCCATCCTGGGCCGCTACGAGTTCATCCGCTCGCGCATCGAGCACCCGGTCATCGTCTCTGTCTCGGAAGGGATCTGCGGCGGCTGCCACATCAGAATCCCGCCGCAGTCGTTCAACGAATTGCAGAAGGGCAAGCAGATCCTGGGTTGCCCGAACTGCCAGCGGATCATATATTGGGTGGAGCACACGCCGACGATTCACGACTAAGGTTCACGCCGGAGTTGGACGGACCGTCGCCGCGCCCCGCAAGGGGCGGGGAGGAAAGTCCGGGCTCCAGAGGGCAGAGCGCTGGGTAACGCCCAGGGGGAGCGATCCTCGGAAAGAGCAACAGAAAGCAAACCGCCACGCGTTCTTCCTCTCTTCGGAGGGGCGGCGCGGGGTAAGGGTGAAACGGTGGGGTAAGAGCCCACCAGCGGGTGTGGCAACACGCCCGGCTAGGTATTCCCCGCTCGGAGCAAGACCAAATAGGAAGGCAGGCTGGCCCGGCTATTGCCTTCGGGTAGGTTGCTTGAGGTGGTCGGTAACGGCCATCCTAGAGGAATGACGGTCACTTACCCCGCAAGGGGTGGGAACAAAACCCGGCTTACAGTCCGGCTCCGGCAAGCCGATGACATTCCGGGGGGCCAGCTGGTCCCCCGGTCAACGTTTAAGGACCCCAACACGCACCCGACGCCCACCATGACCGCCACCAACACACATCCCGCCGCCCCCCTCTGGGCCGTGCTCCTGGCCGCAGGCAGCGGCGCGCGGATCGCTGCGGCCCTGGCCCCAGGGGACGAAACCCGCAAGCAGTACCTCGACCTGGAGGGCGCGCCGCTGTTCTGGAAAAGCGCCCGCACCCTGGCGCGCGTGCAGGCCGTGCGCGGCCTGGTCTTCGTGTTCCCGGCGCAGGATGTGGAGCGCATGGGTGCAGTGCTGGCCGACCTCGACGTTGCCCTGCCCCTGGGCCTGCCCTGGCGCATCTGCGCTGGCGGCGCGCGGCGCCAGGACTCCGTGCGCCTGGGCCTGGCCGCCCTGCCCGACAGGAGCTGCCAGGCCGTGCTGGTGCACGACTCGGCCCGGCCCTTCGCCTCCGCCGCCCTCGTCCGCCGCGTGGCCGAGGCCCTTGAACAGGGCGCTGTGGCCGCCATTCCAGGCCTGCCTGTCACGGACACCATCAAGGCCGTGGACAACAACAACGTTGTTGTGGATACCCCGGTGCGCGCCAGCCTGCGCGCCGTGCAGACGCCCCAGGGCTTCCTGCTGGCCCCGCTTTTGGCGGCGCACGAAAAGGCCCAGGCCGAGGGCTGGGAAGTCACTGACGACGCGGGCCTCATGGAGCGCGCCGGGCACCCTGTGGTCATCGTTCCCGGGGAGGAGCAGAACGTGAAGATAACCACCCCGGCCGATTTGGACCTGCTGCGGCCGCAACAGACCGCAACGCCAGCCCCGCGCACCGGCTGGGGCTATGACGTGCACCGCTTTCTCGCGCCCAGCGAGACGGATGCCAAGCTCAAGGCCCAAGGCCGCCAGATGATGCTTGGCGGCATCGCCATCCCCGGCGCGCCAATGGTCATCGCCCACAGCGATGGCGACGTGCTGCTGCACGCCCTCACCGACGCGCTCTTGGGCATCGCCTGCGCGGGCGACATCGGCCAGCTCTTCCCGGACACCGACGCGGCGTTTGAGAACATGCCCAGCGCCGTGTTCGTCACCGAGGCCTTGCGCCGCGTGCGCGCCGCTGGCTACCGGCCCGTGCACGCGGACTTGACCGTGGTGGCCCAGGTGCCGAAGCTTGGCCCGCACAAGCAGCGCATGGCCGCGCAGATCGCGCAGCTGCTGGAGATTTCGACAGATGCGGTGAACGTCAAGGCCACCACCGAAGAAGGCCTGGGCTTCACCGGCGAAAAACGCGGCATCAAGGCCATCGCCGTGGTCACGGCCATGCCAGGGTAGAAGAGAGAGAGCCTCCGGCGGCCGGGGGGCCTGCGGCCCCCCGGTCCCCCCCGTTTGGGGAGACCTGCCCGGCAAATGATGGGGGTCTGGGGGCTGAA
>CAYMIP010000036.1:0-23708 GCA_964390575.1 uncultured Desulfocurvus sp.
CTCGGCCGGCTCCCGCCAGTTCCGCGACAAGACTGCCCTCAATGTGGGTGAAGGCTCCAAGGTGGGCCTGGACCAATACGTCTACGACGCGTCCAAGGGCTCGGGCCAGGCCCTGTTCAAGCTGGCCCAGGGCACCTTCCGCACGGTCACTGGTGAAATCGTCAAGCAGAACCCGGAGAGCTTCAAGGTCCAAAGCCCCCTGGCCACCATCGGCATCCGCGGCACCGAGACTGCGCACACCATCCCCCCCATGGGCCAGGGCGACGAGCGGGAAAGCCACCTGGTCATGGTTTTCGACGGCAAGCCCGTCATTGTGCAGCCCTTGGGCGGCGGCGCGTTCCAGGTGCTCTCCCAGTCCGGGGTCAAGGTCGAGGTCAACCAGTTCGGCGCGGGCCCCGTGCTCATCATGACCCCCCAGGAATTCAAGTACTTCCAGGCCCTGACCCCCGCGGGCCTGCAGCAGGGCGTGCCCACGGACGTCCTGTCGACCCAGCCCGGCCAGCAGGGCGGCAAGGTGGACCCCAGGGTCCAGGCCACGCAGGACGCCTCGGCCAAGGCCGCGGCGGACGCAGCCGCCAAGGCCGCCGAGGCCGCAGCCGCCAAGGCCGCAGCCGCAGCCGCAGCAGAGGCGGCCGCCAACGCGGATCCCGCCGCCAAGGCCGCAGCCGAGGCCGCAGCCAAGGCAGCGGCGGAAGCAGCGGCCAAGGCCGAGGCAGCGGCCAAGCTTTCCGCCGAGGCAGCGGCCAAGGCAGCGGCCGAGGCCTTTGCCGCGCAGCAGGCCATGGCCCTGGCCGAGGCCGCCAAGGCTGCGGCAGACCTGGCCGCGCAACTGGGCCAGCAGGGCCAGCAGGGGCAGCAAAGTTTCAGCCTGGCGCCCGGCACCATCTTCTCCATCGGCGGCCAGGGCGGCAACCAGGGCGGCGGCAACCAGGGCGGCGGCCAGGGCGGCCAGGGCCAGGGCGGCACCGGCGGCAGCGGCATCCAGATCATCCTCTCCGAGGGCGCCCAGAACCAGCTCGACGGCGACGGCGACGGCCAGATCGACTTCGGCGACGAGGTCATCGATACCATTGAGAACATCACCATCAGCAACTCCCTGCTGCTGACCACAGCCAGCGAGGGCCAATACGTCACCCTTTCGCCCACGGGCGACACGGGCCTCTATGCGGAAGACCCGCGCGAGGGCGGGCCCTACTACGAGGGCGCGCTGAACCACAGCTACTGGATCGCGCAGAGCGTCCACGACGACGACCAGGTGCACTCCATCGACGCCGCCGTGGTCAACGTCACCGGCAGCGCCTACGGCGACGAGATCTGGGGCAACGCCCAGGTGAACGCCATCTACGGCGCAGGCGGGGCCGACGACATCTACGGCCAGGGCGGCAACGACCTCATCGAGGGCGGCGCGGGCAACGACGTCATCCACGGCGGGGCCGACAACGACATCATCGACGGCGGCGACGACACCGACACCGTCTACGGCGAGTCCGGCGACGACATCATCAGCGGCGGCGCGGGCAACGACACCCTCTGGGGCAGCGACTCCGACGACGCCTTCGTGGACAACGACGCCATCAACGGCGGCGCGGGCAACGACACCCTGCACGGCGGCAAGGGCAACGACGTCCTGGACGGCGGCGCGGACAACGACACCGTCAACGGCGGCGACGGCACCGACATCATCAACGCCGAACTTGGCACCGACACCATCAACGCGGGCGCGGGCGACGACACCGTCTACATGGGCGCGGGGCTGCGCAGCACCACATACTACGCCGACGGCCCGCTCAAGGCCCAGGGCGACGCCATCGACGGCGGCAACGGGTTCGACACCCTGTACCTCACCCAGGTGGACCAGATCGAGGATTACGCCCGGCTGGACAATGGCTCCGTCATCGAGCCAAACCGCAACTGGAAGACCCACGACCTGGACAACGTCTCCTACGTGGAGCGCGTGGTGCTGGGCGACGCGGCCACCCATATCATCGCCACGAATCTTATGGTGGCCCAGGGCGCGGACTACAACGGCCACGTGGAGATCGTGGGCTCGGCCCTCACCTCCTCCCACAGCCTGAACTTCGACGCCACCGGAGTCAGCGGCAACTACGCCCTCTACATCACCGGCGGCGCCGGGAACGACACCCTCAAGGGCGGCGGCGGCGCGGACCAGATCAGCGGCGGCGTGGGCAACGACACCATCCTGGGCGGGGCCAACAACGACACCCTCACCGGCGGCGACGGCATCGACAGCCTGGACGGCGGCGTGGGCAACGACACCCTCTCCGGCGGCGAAGGCGCTGACATCCTCGACGGCGGCAGCAACAACGACACCATCGACGGCGGGGCCGGAAACGACAACATCGCCGGCGGCGACGGCAACGACATCATCAAGGGCGGCGCAGGCAGCGACACCCTGAACGGCGGCAACGACACCGACACCCTGAGCTACGCCGACGAGCTCGGCGGCAGCGGCATCCTCATCAACGTCAGCGCCGGGCAGATCACCGACACCTACGGCAACACGGACACCACCCTCGGCTTCGAGCTCTCCCAGGTGTCGACCTACAACGACACCCTCTGGCTGAACCAGAACAAGCTCGACACCGTCACCAGCGTCGACGGCGGGGGCGGAAACGACACCATCAAGGTCACCTACGTCAACGCCGACCTGCGCACCAACACCGACAGCCAGGCCGTCACCTACACCAGCATCGAGAAGATTCTGCTCGACACCACCGGCAACGCGGTGACGGCCACCATCGGCGACGACCAGCACTCCACCTCCAGGGTCCTCGACTCCACCGGCACCAACAACGCCACCTACAAGATCTCCATGACCGGCTCCAACCTGGACCTCACCAGCCAGGCCTTCGGCAGCGGCTGGAACGCCGACGCTGGCACGGACACCGTGGATATCGGCGACAACGAGACCAGCAACAACATCATCGGCTCCTCCTTCGGCGACATCATCTCCTCCACCGGGGGCAACGACACCATCGACGCCGCTGGCGGAAACGACACCATCAACGTCGGCACAGGCTACCTCGACGTCGGCGATACGGTGAACGGAGGCTCGGGCTCTGACACCCTCAACTACTCCGGCAACAACGCCACCACCGACTGGAACAACGTCACCAACGTCGAGAAGATCAACGTCACCGGAGGCGGCCCCGTGGCCATCAACGCCGTGGGGGCCCTCGTCACCGCGGGCAACTCCCTGGAGATCGACGCCCACACCCTTTCCGGCGACTTCACCTTCAACGGCACCCCGGCGTCCGGCAAGCTCATCATCTACGGCACCAACAATGGCACGGACGTGCTCACCGGCGGCAGCGGCGCAACAGACATGGTCCACTACGGCTACGCCGCCTCCGCCGTCACCGTGAACCTGTACGACACCGGCGCCCAGAGCACCGGCGGCGCAGGCACGGACACCCTCACCGGCGGCTTCGAGGAGCTGGCGGGCTCGGCCTACGGCGACACCCTCACCGGCGACACCGGCAACAACGTCATCTGGGGCGGCTCAGGCAACGACACCATCGACGGCAAGCTCGGCACCGACACCCTGCACGGCGAGGGCGGCACCGACACCCTCGCCTTCGGCCACGTGACCGGGGCCGTCACCGCCAGCCTGCTCACGGGCACCGCCACCTCGGCCGGGGTGAACGTGACCCACGACGGCTTTGAGAACATCACGGGCTCCAGCTACAACGACATCCTGACCGGCGACGACAATGCCAACGCCCTGAGCGGCGGCGCGGGCGACGACACCGTGGACGCAGGCGGCGGCAACGACGTGCTCAAGGGCAGCTTCGGCACCGACACCATGGACGGCGGGGCGGGCACGGCCGACATCCTGGACTTCTCGGCCATGACCTCCGACGACACCCTGACCATCAGCGGCGGCATGGTCTTCGGCGCGGGCTCCGTCAGCGACGGGCCGGGCCTCAGCACCACCTTTTCGGGCATCGAGATCATCAAGGCGGGCGACGGGGCCGACACCATCGACCTGAGCAACTGGACCACCGGGACCACGGTCTACACCGGCAACGGCGCGGACGGCGAAACCGTCACCGGCACCCAGGGCAACGACACCATCTACCTGCAGCATTCGCTCACCGCCGCGGACAGCCTCGACGGCATCGACGGCGACGACACCCTGCACCTCACCAGCACGGTGGGCATGGACTGGACCAACGTCGCCAACTTCGAGCACCTCGTCTTCGACAACACCAGCACCAGCGTGGACGTGGCCCTGGGGGCCTCGCTGTTCAACGACCTGCCCTTCGGGTCCACCATCACCGTGGCCGCCCCCACCCTGCAGGCCGGGCAGAACATCTCGCTGGACGCCAGCAGCATGGCCAACGGCTACCTGTACATCACAGGCAGCGCGGGCAACGACCAGATCCAGGCCGGCAACGCCGGAATGGGCGGTTCAAGCGGCGACACCGTCTTTGCCGGGGCGGGCAGCGACACCATCTACGGCTACAACGGCGCGGACCTGCTCAAGGGCGAGGACGGCGTGGACACCATCTTCGGCGGCGAGGACGACGACACCATCTACGGCGGGGCGGACAACGACTCCCTCTATGGCCAGATGGGCAACGACACCATGTACGGCGACGCGGGCGACGACACCATCGACGGCGGCGCAAACAACGACACCATCTACGGCGGCGCGAACAACGACACCATCGACGGCGGCACAGGCAACGACACCATCTACGGCGACGCGGGCAACGACAACATCTACGACGACGACGGGACCAAGGTTCTTTACGGCGGCGACGGCGACGACACCTTCCAGGTGGCCAACGACGGCGCGAACCGGCTCTCCTCCGCCGACACCGTGGACGGCGGCGCCGACGCCGACACCCTGGAATACTGGACCAACGCCGGCAGCGTGCTGGCCACCACGAACTGGAACGGCGTGACCAACGTCGAGACCATCGAGGTCAAGGGCAGCGGCGCGGCCAACATCGTCGCCGACGCCGACCTGTGCACCACGGGCCAGACCCTGACCATCGACGCCAGCGCCATGAGCGGGAGCGGCACCCTGACCTTCAACGGCGCCAACGTCACGGGCACGCTAAACATCACCGGCAGCGACCAGAACGATGTTCTGCACGGCGGCAGCGGCAACGACACCATCGACGCGGCCGACGGCAACGACCTGCTCATCGGACGCAGCGGCGACGACACCCTGGACGGCGGCAACGGCACCGACACCGTGAGCTACGGCAGCGCCTCAAGCGCCGTCACCGTGAACCTGCTCACCGGCACGGCCGACGACGACTGCGGCTGCACCGACACCCTGTCCAACATCGAGAACATCATGGGCTCCATGACCTACGGCGACACCCTCACCGGAGACGCCGGGGCCAACGTCATCCAGGGCTTCGGCGGGGCCGACACCATCGACGGCGGCGACGGCAACGACACCATCGACGGAGGCTCGGGCAACGACATCATGCACGGCGGCCTGGGCAACGACACCCTCACCTTCGCGAACTCCGACGTCGACGTCGTCGTCCACCTGGGCAATACCGGCGCCCAAACCATCGACGAGGTCGCGCGCAGCATCACCGTGGACGGGTTCGAGAACATCACCGGCTCCAACTACAGCGACGACCTGTTCGGCGACGGCAACGCCAACATCATCACCGGCGGCACAGGGACGGACAACCTCACCGGCGGCGCCGGGGCCGACATCTTCAAGTACAACGCCACCACCGAGGGCAGCACCTTTGAGAACATCTTCGACTTCTCCCACGCCGACGTGGACCAGCTGAGCTTCTCCAACGTGGCCTTCGACTCCACCGCCGCAGGCGTCAACTTCGTGAGCACCGCGAGCTTCAGCGAGGGCACCCACGGCTCGACAGCCCAGGCCAGCTTCATCTTCGACACCACGAGCAAGCTGCTCTACTACGACTCCGACGGGCTGGGCGGGGCCAACGCCTCGGTCATCGCCAACGTCACCGGCGACAACGTGGCGGCGGGCGACATCACCTTCCACGCGCCCTAGCCCGGGCAGCGCCGGAAAAGCACCGCCGCCCCCTGTCCGAAAGGACGGGGGGCGGCTCTTTTTCGGACCCGTGGCGACCCGGCGCGCGGGGCAGGCCCGGGCCTCAGAACAGGCCGCGCAGCCGCTCCGGAATGGGGATGAGCGCCGGGTCGGCCAGGCGCTGGCGGTACCAGCCAGCCAGCTCCTCGCGGCTCTCCGGCCGCCCGCCCTGGGGGCAGCGCAGCCTGTCGGCCCCGCTCTGGACCAGGGCGTTCCAGCGCCGGTTCTTGTCGCGCAGCAGGCGGGCGTCCGCCCCGTGCAGGTGCATGAGCCACAGGCCCGGATCCTGGCGCAGGACCTCGGCCTCGTACACCTGGTGGAAGCCCTGGAGCCAACTGGCGGGCATGTTGGCCAGCAGGGGCTTTTTCCAGTGCTCCGCCGCGGGCAGGGCCAGGGCCCGCTGCGCGCCCACCGGCTCGCCGACCCTGAGCGCGGCCTCGCTGCGCACGTCGTGGATCACGTCCAGGGCCGCGCCAGGGGCCAGGATGACCGGGGCCCGCACCTGCGCCAGGCGCTCCAGCAGGGCCTCGCCGCCGGCCTCGTCCACCAGGAGCTCGTCGGCGTCGGAGTGCAGCACCCACTGGTACTGCGAGAGCAGGAAGCGCTGGAAATGCCCGCAGAAGCGCGCCATCTCGGCGTGGTCGGCCTGGCCGCGGGGCAGGGCCACCACATTCACCTCCGGGTGCAGCAGCGCCCGCGGCGAAACGGCCGAGCCGTGGTCGATGACGTAGAGGTTGCGGTGGCCCGCCAGCCGGGCGTAGTGCGCCTCCCAGAGGCGCAGCATGTCGCCCTCGTCGTAGGCGTGGGTGAAGGCGGCCAGGAGCCCCGGCCGGGGATTCGGCGCAGGGCCGGGCGCAGGCTGGCCGTCCCAGGGCGCGGCCCGGGCGTAGTCGAAGAACGGGACAAAGAAGGAATGGTGGAACAGCACGTGCTCCACGTGGTCGGGCCGGGCCCCGTCCAGGTCGCGCAGCAGCAGGAACACCTGCCGGTTGCGCTGGCGCAGCAGGATGCGCTCCAGCTGGCAGAGCTCGTCCTCGATGGTCAGGGTGTCGCCCTCCAGGCTGGCGTGGGCCAGGCCGTGGCCCACCTTGTCCAGCACCAGGGCGGCCAGGAGCCGCGGCGCGGCCAGGTCCGCCCGGGAGAGGCGGATCTGGGCCACGCGGGCGTCGCCCAGACGGTAGGCGTAGGCCATCAGTTCCTGCCCGTGGCCCTGCCAGCCTGCTTGGCAGAGGGCGCCGCGCCCTCCAGGCAGAGCAGCAGGGCCTTCAGGTCCAGGCCGTGGGGGTTGGTGTAGCCGGTCAGCGAGCCATCCGCCCCCAGCACCCGGTGGCAGGGCACGATGAGCGGCCAGGGATTGCGGGCCATGGCCCCGCCCACGGCCCGGGCCTTGCCCGGATGCCCGGCCAGGTCCGCCAGCTCCCCGTAGGTCACGGTGGCCCCGCAGGGCACGTCCCGGGCCAGGGCCTCCAGCACCGCGCGGGTGAAGGGGGCGAGCCGGTCCCAGTCAAGGGGCAGGCTGGAGAAGTCCGCCTGCTGGCCCGCGATGAGCCGCTCCATGCCCAGGGCCACGGCCTTCACGGCCTCGGAGCCCTGGCCTTGGGCCTTGGGCTTTGCCGCAAGCCCCAGGCGCGCCCCGGCGATCCTGCCGCCGCGCCAGTCAAGCTCCAGGGTCAAAAACCGGCCACCGGGCAGGGCGGCCGCCACCGTCTCCACGTGCTCCGCGTCGCCTGCCTTCATGCTCCCTCCGATGCGTTGCCGCCGGTCAGGCCCACCACTCGGGCCTGGCGTCCGGGCAGTGTCCGTCCCTGCCCTGCCAAAGACTACTCTCATCCATCACCCGCCGCAACAGGGCCAGGACCCCGGACTTGTCCGCAGCCCAGTCCGGGGCCAGGAGCTCGCCCGGCGCGGGGTCGGCGGTGAGGCGCTGCACGCAGACGTCCGGCCGCAGGCGCGCCAGGGCCAGGGCCACGGCCTCCACGTACTCCGCCAGCGTGGCCGGAACATACTCCCCGGCCCGCCACAGACGCTCCAGCCCCGTGCCCCGGCACACCAGGGTGTTGTGGAACTTGATGCCGCTGATGGGCAGCCCGTTCAAAAAGTCCACGGACCGGGTGAGGTCCTCCGGCCCTGCGCCGGGCAGGCCGTGCATGAGGTGGGCGCAGACCTCCAGGCCGCGCGCCTGCGCCGCGCGCACCGCCCGGGCGAAGACCTCCGGCCCGTGGCCCCGGCCGATGCGCCGGAGCACCTCCGGGTCCGCACTCTGCAGGCCCAGGTCCAGCTGCAAAAACCCGAAGCCCCTGCCCTGGCCGCCGCCCGGCCCCTGGCTGACGAATCCGCCCAGCACATCCAGCCGGGCCTGGTCTGCGTCCACGTCCAGGCAGTCCGGCCGGGTGCCCAGGCACAGCCCGGCCACGCCGGGCAGCGCGGCGATCTCGGCCAGCAGCGCCCGCAGGCCCTGGGGGCTTGCGTGTGTGTTAGTATAGGCCTGAAGGTAGGCCACCAGCCGGGCGTTGGGATACTTGGCGCGCACCCGCGGACTGATGAGCCCCCACTGCCCGGCCAGGGACAGGCCCTGGGCCGCCAGCCCCGTGCCCGAGCCCAGGGGGTTGCAGAACAGGCAGCCAGAGCGCGAGAGCGTGCCGTCGCGGTTGGGACAGGAGAACCCGGCATCCAGCGGCACCTTGCGCGCGGGGCCGCCCAGCCGCCTGCGGAAATGGGCCCACAGGGGGAACCAGGGCGTTTTCTCGGTCCCGGGCGGGGCGGGGTATCCGCTCATGTATTGCCTGCCGTGGGTTCTTTTGGTACGAGATGACGTTTTGGGGAAGTTCACTTGCGCACGCCGCCACCCAAGACTAGCGGCCGCGACACAATATATCAAGAACCGGGGGGCTTATGGCCAGACTGTTTGACAAATTCTTTGAATATTTCTCCACCGACCTCGCCATCGACCTGGGCACCGCCAACACGCTGGTCTACGTCAAGGGTTCGGGCATCATGCTCTCCGAGCCCTCTGTGGTGGCCGTGAAGCGCGACAGCCGCGGCGGCAAGGTGGTGCTGGCCGTGGGCACCGAGGCCAAGAAGATGATCGGCCGCACGCCCGGCAACATCGTGGCCATCCGGCCCATGAAGGACGGCGTCATCGCCGACTTCGAGGTCACCGAGGCCATGCTGCGCCACTTCATCTCCAAGGTGAACAATTCCCGCCGCCTGGTGCGCCCGCGGATCATGATCTGCGTGCCCACGGGAATCACCCAGGTGGAGAAGCGCGCGGTGAAGGAAAGCGCCCAGAGCGCCGGAGCGCGTGAAGTCTACCTCATCGAGGAGCCCATGGCCGCGGCCATCGGCGCCAACCTGCCCATCACCGAGGCCACGGCCAACATGGTGGTGGACATCGGCGGCGGCACCACGGAGATCGCCGTCATCTCCCTGTCCGGCATCGTCTACGCCAAGAGCGTGCGCATCGGCGGCGACAAGATGGACGAGGCCATCATGCAGCACGTGAAGCGCAAGTACAACATGCTCATCGGCGAGAGCACCGCCGAGGAGATCAAGATGACCATCGGCAGCGCCTACCCCGTCGAGGGCGCGGGCGAGATGGAAGTCCGCGGCCGCGACCTGGTCACCGGCATTCCCCAGAACCGCATCATCACCTCCGAAGAAGTGCGCGGCGCCATCTCCGAGCAGGTGGAGGGCATTGTCCAGGGCGTGCGCATCGCCCTTGAACAGACCCCGCCCGAGCTGGCCGCCGACATCGTGGACCGCGGCATCGTCCTCACCGGCGGCGGCGCGCTTTTGAAAGGCCTGGACAAGCTCCTCCAGCACGAGACCCAGCTGCCCATCACCGTGGTGGACGACCCGCTCACCGCCGTGGTGCTGGGCTCGGGCAAGGCGCTCGAATGCCTCGACCTCTATAGGGAAGTGACCTCGGACTGATGTGAATCCCAAGCGTGTCGCCATCTTCCTCGTCGCCGGGCTGTTCCTCTACCTGGCCCTGTACACCTGGAATCTGCGCACCGGGCTGCTCACCCGCCTGAGCATCTATTCCGGGCTGGACAGCGTCGGGGCGGTGCTCAGGCCAAGCTCCTGGGCCGGACATGCCGCTGGCGGCTTTGTGCAGCGCTATCTCTCCCTGGTGGGCCTCAAGCAGGAAAACGAAACCCTGCGCGAAGAGATCAAGGCCCTGCGCCTGGAGAGCATGACCCTGCGCGAGCGCGCCGAAGCCACGGCCAGGGTGGAGAAGCTCCTGGGCTTCCCCGAGCCGCCCGACTGGCGGCGCGAGGGCGCGCGGGTCATCGCCCACCGCATCGGCCCCACGGCCATTCTGGAGACCATCCTGGTGGACCGGGGCAAGCTCTCCGGAGCCCAGGAGGACACCCCCGTGCTCTGCACCGAGGGCGTGGTGGGCCGCATCTACCGCGCGGGCTTCAGCGTGGCCACCGTGCTGCTCCTGACCGACCCCTCCAGCCGCGTGGCCGTGGTGGGCCGCGACAACCGCGCCGCCGGGGTGATTTACGGCATGGGCGCGGGCGAGAAGCTTGTGGTCAAATACGTGGGGCTCAAATCTAGCATCGAACCCAAGGAAATCCTCGTCACCTCCGGCATGGACGGCGTGTACCCCAAGGGCCTGCCCGTGGCCCGCGTCACCGCCGTGCGCCGCGAGGAAGGCACCCTGTTCATGGACGTGCAGGCCGAACCCCTGGTGGACATCCCCCGCCTGGAGGAGGTGCTCCTGCTCAAGCGCGCGGCCCGGCCCGAAGACGCCCGCGCCCTGTGGGACTGATCCATGCTGGCGACACTCTGGTGGACAATCTTTACCATCCTGGGCATCTGGGGCCAGAGCCTGCTGCCCGGCGTGGACTTCTTCGCGCCCGGCATGGCTGTCAGCCTGCGCTGGCAGAGGCCCGGCGCCACCATCGCCCTGGCCCTGGCCTGGGTGGCCATTCAGGAGGGCGCGGGCGGCCTGGCCTTCGGCTACGCCATCCTGTGGTACGCCAGCCTCTTCGCCCTGCTGACCGTGGGCCGCTGGCTGCTCGATCCCGGCAGCATCCAGTTCCAGGCCCTGCTCGGCCTGGCCCTGGGCCTGGCCCACTTTCTGCTGCTCTATCTCATGGCCGTGCTGGAGATGCGCGCCTTCCCGCTCTTGCGCGTGCTGGGCGAATGCCTGCTCCAGGCCGTGCTGTACCCGGTGCTGTGGTATGTGGCCGACTCCATGTTCCCGGAACGACTGAAGAAGGCCCATGAAGAACGCAGGTAGCAGCTACGGCCAAGAGCCGCCGCGTCTGGGGGTGGGCCTCCTGCAATGCCTGATCTTCGGGCTGTTCTGCCTCTTTGCCGTGCGCCTGTGGTACCTGCAGATCCACCTCGGCCCGGTGTTCACGGAGAAGAGCCGCAACAACCAGCTGCGCACCGAATATATCTTCGCCCCGCGCGGCTTCCTGCGCGATAGGAACGGCGAGCTGCTGGCCGTCAACGAGCCGGCCTTTGTGCTGGGCCTGGTGCGCGAGGACTGCGACGACATCCCGGCCACCCTGAACCAGGTGGCCCTGTGGACGGGCATCCCAACGGAGCGGCTGAAGGACATCTACACGCGCAACAAGCCCAAGGTGAAGCCCTTCGAGCCCCTGACCCTGGTGCCGGACCTGGACTTCCCGCTCATCGCCCTGGTCGAGGGCGGCAGCGTGCGCTGGCCGGGGCTGGACATCCTCTCGCGCACCCGGCGCAAGTACATCTACGGGCAGCTCCTGTCCCACGTGCTGGGCTACGTGGCCGAGGCCAGCGAGACCGAGATGCAGGCCGACCCCTCCCTGTCCCTGGGCGACTTCGTGGGCAAGCAGGGCCTGGAGAACCGCCTGGACGACCGGCTGCGCGGGGCCAAGGGCAGGCGGCTCATCGAGGTCGACGTCACCGGGCGCAGGCTCACGGAGGAATTGCAGCGCGGGCCCAAGCCGGGCGAGGAGATCTTCCTCAGCATCGACCTTGGCTTGCAGCAGCTGGGGCACAAGGTGCTGGAGGGCAAGGCCGGAAGCGTGGTGGTTCTGGACCCGGACAGCGGCGAGGTCCACGCCCTGGTGAGCGAGCCCAGCTACGACAGCAACACCTTCACCACCGGGCTGTCCTCGGCCCAATGGGCGGAGCTGCGCGACAACCCCCTGCACCCCCTGCAAAACCGCGCCACCCAGGGCGTGTACCCGCCGGGTTCGGTGTTCAAGCTGCTCATGGCCGCCGCCGGGCTGCACGAGAAGGTCATTGACCCCAATGAGACAGTGTACTGCACAGGCGAGCTGGCCCTGGGCAGCCACGTGTTCCGCTGCTGGAAAAAGGGTGGCCACGGCACCGTGAACTTCCAGCGCGCGCTCATCGAGTCCTGCGACACCTATTTCTACAAGCTCGGCATGAAGCTCGGCGTGGACCGCATCAGCGCCTATGCCAAGGCGGCCGGGCTGGGCGTGTCCACTGGCATCGACCTGCCCCACGAGAAGGCCGGGCTCATCCCCTCGCGCGAGTGGAAGATGAAGCGCTACGGCGTGCGCTGGACCAAGGGCGAGGACTTGAACATGGCCATCGGCCAGGGCTACACGGGCTTAACCCCGCTGCAGGTGGCGCGCCTCATCGCCGCGCTCATCAACGGGGGCAAGGTCTTGAAGCCCCAGCTCATGCGGGGCGTGCCGGCCGAGGTGCAAAGCACCGTGCCCCTGACCCCGGAGCATGCGGCCATGATCAAGCGGGCCATGATCGCCACCGTGGAGGATCCGCGCGGCACCTGCCGCCGGGTGCTCACCCCGGGCGTGGTGGTCGGGGCCAAGACCGGCACCGCCCAGGTGGTGCGCCTGACCGATGAGATGAAACGCATGGGTGACAACGTGCCCATGAAATTCCGCGACCACGCCTGGATGGCCGGGTTCGGCGAGCAGGGCAACAAGCGCTTCGTGGTGGTGGCCATGGTGGAGCACGGCCTGCACGGCGCATCTGGCGCCGGCCCGGCGGTGAAGGCCATGCTTGACGCCCTGTTCCTGGGCAAGAAGGAGCTGCCGCCCCGGGACATGGCCGGAGCCGAGCGCCTGGCTTTGGACGCCGTGGACCCGAAGTTCCCCGAAGTCCAGCAAGAGCCCGGGGGCGCCCAGTGAGCCCCATCGACCGCCGCACGCTGTACCACGTGAACTGGCCGCTGGTAGGCATATTGGCCGCGCTGTTCTTTATTGGCGTGCTCAACCTGTACTCCGCCAGCGGGGTGCGCCTGGGCGAGGGCGTGTCTGTGGAGCCCTACTACCAGAAGCAGATCATCTGGGGCACCATCGGCCTGTTCGGCCTGGTGGCCTTCATGACCTTCGACTACCGCAGGCTGTCCTCGGTGGCCTGGCCGCTGTACGCCGTCACCCTGCTGCTGCTCTTGGCCGTGCCCTTCTTCGGCAAGACCATCTCCGGCGCGCGGCGCTGGCTCGACTTCGGCCTGTTCAGCTTCCAGCCGAGCGAACTGGCCAAGTTCACGCTGCTGCTCCTGGGCGCGCGCATCCTTTCGGCCGAGCCCGAGCGCCTGGATCTCAAGCGCCTGTCGTATATCCTGGGGCTGGGCCTGGTGCCCGCCCTGATGGTCATCAAGCAACCGGACCTGGGCACGGGCATGCTCGTGCTCCTGTTGCTCTGCGGGCTCATCCTGTACCGGGGCATCCAGCCCTGGCTGTTCCGCACCCTGTGCGTGCTGGTGCCCCTGCTCATGCCCCTGGGCTGGTTCGGGCTCAAGGACTACCAGAAGCGGCGCATCCTGGCCTTCCTGGACCCGGCCACAGACCCCCTGGGCTCGGGCTACCATATCCTGCAATCGGAAATCGCCGTGGGCTCGGGCCGCATCTTCGGCAAGGGCTTTTTGGCCGGCACCCAGAGCCAGCTGCGCTTCCTGCCGGAAAAGCACACCGACTTCGCCGTGGCCGTGCTGGGCGAGGAATGGGGCTTCTTCGGCATGATGCTGCTGCTCTCCCTGTTTTGCGCCTTCCTCTATCAGATAGCGATGGTGGCGCGCGAGGCCAAGGATCCCTTCGGCAGCTACCTGGCGGCCGGGGTGTTCTTCTACTTCTTCTGGCAGATCCTCATCAACATGGGCATGGTCATGGGCCTGATGCCCGTGGTGGGCGTTCCGCTGCCCTTCATCAGCTACGGCGGCAGCGCCACCCTGGTCAACTTCAGCCTCCTGGGCCTCGTGCTCAACGTCTCCATGCGCCGCTTTTTGTTCAAGCAGACGTAAGGCCGGCTCCGCCGCTTTTTTCCCCTTCCGCCCCGATTGGCCTGCCCGCCGCGCCTGTCGGCACGGCATTTCCGCCCTGTTTTGCACCCCCTCGGCCGGGTGCGAGAATTCCGTGGGCTGCCACAAAAGCCTTGGCTCTGTTGCATCCCCGGTCCGAAAGGAGCCGAGAAAAATTAAAAAAGCCTTTGACAGACCGCTGGCAATCAGGTAGGCACCCTCTGACTTTGGACCAAATTTCACAATCCCATTCCCAACGCGCCGGGGGCTCTTCATGATTGACATCGACAAAACGTTTCTAATCCAGCTGATCAACTTTCTCATCACCATTGTGGGCCTGAACCTCCTGCTGATCCGCCCCATCCGGGACATGATCCAGCAGCGCAACAACCTCATGGCCGACCAGGTGGGCAAGATCGAGGGCTTCAACTCGAACGCCGAGGAGAAGCTCAAGAGCTACCAGGCGGCCATCGACGCCGCCCGCCAGGAAGGGCTCGAGATGCGCAAGCAGATGCGCGCCGAAGGCACGGGCGAGGAGCAGCAGATCATGACCACCGCCGGCAAGGAGGTCTCGGCCTCCCTGAAGGCCGCCCATGAGGACATCGCCGCACAGGTGGCCAGGGCCAAGCAGGCCCTCTTCGCCGAAGTGGAAAAATTCGCGCAGAAGGCCACGGCCAAGATTCTGGGCCAGGCTTAAGCCGACAGGAAGAAGGAGGGGGAACATTTTGAAAGTCGCGAGACATACAGTTTTGAGCCTGATCGGGATCCTGGCATTTGCTGCGGTGGCACACGCCAGCAGCGGCCAGGGCATCGATGCGGACACGTGGAAGAACTTCGCGTTCCGCATTGTCAACTTTGCCATCTTCATCTTCCTCGTCTACAGGCTCGGGGGCGCCAAGATCGCCGCCTTCTTCGGCGGCCGTCGCGCCCAGATCAAGAAGGATCTGGAGGATCTCGAGATCCGCAAGATCGAGGCCGAAAAGAAGCTGAAGGACGTTGAGACCGGCATCCGCAACCTGGAGCAGGAAAAGGCCGCCATCCTGGCCGAGGCCAAGACCCAGGGCGAGGCCATCAAGGCCGCCATCATCGAGAAGGCCCAGAAAGACGCCGCCCAGATGCAGGTCCAGGCCAAGACCAGCGCCGAGAACGAGTCCAGGGCAGCCTTTGACCGCGTCCGGGCGGAGATCGCCGACCAGGTCATCGAGCAGGCGACGAAAATCGTGCGGGAGAAGCTCACCGACAAGGATCATGAGCGCCTCGTAGATGAATACTTAACAAAGGTGGTGCTCAATTGAGCGGGAACATCGTCGCGCGCAGGTACGCCAAGGCGCTGTTCACCGTAGGTCAGAAGCTGGGGCCTTCCGAGCTTGAGACCTATGGCAAACAGCTCGCCGACCTGGCAGGGGCATTGGCGGGAGCGCCGGAGGCCTTAAGGTTCTTCAAGAACCCGGTCTTCAGCGTGGAGGAGAAGAAGGTCGTCCTCAAGCAGATCGCGGAGAAGCTGGCGCTCACCGGAGCCCTGGCCAACTTCGCCAATCTGCTGGCGGACAAGAACCGGCTCGTCTCCATCCCCGAAATCGCCGCAGACTTCAAGGCCATGCTCGATGAAGCAAATGGCATCGTCTCCGGCAAGCTCGTCACCGCCGTAGCGCTTTCCGACTCCCGGAAGGTGGAACTGAAAGAACGGCTGGAGAAGCAGACCGGCAAGAAGCTGGTCCTCGACTACACCACCAGCGCCGACATCCTGGGCGGCGTGGTGCTGCAGATCGGGGACAGCGTGCTCGACGCCAGTCTGCGTGCTCAGCTGAACATTTTGAAAGAAACCATCAAGAGGGGTGAGTAGGGCCATGCAGATCAAAGCGGAAGAAATCAGCAAAATCATTGAGGGACAAATCCAGAATTACGAGTCCCGCGTGGAAATGAGCGAGACTGGCACCGTTCTGTATGTCGGTGACGGTATCGCCCGCGTGCATGGCGTCAAAAACGCCATGGCAATGGAGCTCCTGGAGTTTCCCGGCGGCCTCATGGGCATGGTGCTCAACCTCGAAGAGGATAACGTCGGCGTCGCCCTGCTCGGCGAATGCACCGAGATCAAGGAAGGCGATCCCGTAAAGCGCACGGGCAAGATCTTCTCCGTGCCCGTTGGCGAAGCCGTTGCCGGCCGCGTCATCGACCCCCTGGGCCAGCCCATCGACGGCCTGGGTCCCATCGCCTCCAAGGAAACCCGCCCGGTGGAGCTCAAGGCCCCCGGCATCGTGGCCCGCAAGTCGGTCCACCAGCCCATGGCCACCGGCCTCAAGGCCATCGACGCCATGACCCCGGTCGGCCGCGGCCAGCGCGAGCTGATCATCGGCGACCGTCAGGTCGGCAAGACCGCGGTCTGCATCGACGCCATCCTGGCCCAGAAGGGCGGCGACGTGAAGTGCTTCTACGTGGCCATCGGCCAGAAGAAGTCCACCGTCGCGCTCGTGGCCGACACCCTGCGTCGTTACGGCGGCATGGAATACACCACCATCATCTCGGCCACCGCCTCCGAGCCCGCGCCGCTGCAGTTCATCGCCGCGTACTCCGGCTGCACCATGGCCGAATACTACCGCGACTCCGGCCAGCACGCGCTGATCATCTACGATGACCTGTCCAAGCAGGCCGTGGCCTACCGCCAGATGTCGCTCCTGCTCCGCCGCCCCCCCGGCCGCGAAGCCTTCCCCGGCGACGTGTTCTACCTGCACTCCCGCCTGCTGGAGCGCTCCTGCAAGGTCAATGACAGCCTCGGCGCCGGTTCGCTGACCGCCCTGCCGATCATTGAGACCCAGGCCGGCGACGTGTCCGCGTACATCCCGACCAACGTCATCTCCATCACCGACGGCCAGGTCTACCTGGAGCCCGCGCTGTTCAACGCCGGCATCCGCCCGGCCATCAACGTCGGCCTCTCGGTCTCCCGCGTCGGCGGCGCCGCCCAGATCAAGGCCATGAAGCAGGTTGCCGGCACCCTGCGCCTCGACCTCGCCCAGTACCGCGAACTGGCGGCCTTTGCGCAGTTCGGCTCGGACCTGGACAAGGCCACCCAGCAGAAGCTCAACCGCGGCGCCCGCCTGGTCGAGCTCCTGAAGCAGCCCCAGTACCAGCCCATGCCGGTTCAGGAGCAGGTCGCCTCGCTCTACGCCGGAACGCGCGGCTACATGGACGAAGTGCCCCTGGACGCAGTGCGCAAGTTCGAGACCGAGATGCTTGAGTTCATGCGCAACTCCAAGGCCGACGTCCTGAAGGACATCGCCGAGAAGAAGGCCCTGGATGCGGACATCGAAGGCCGCCTCAAGGCCGCCATCGATGAGTTCAAGAAGGGCTTCCGCGCCTAGCGGCGCAGGAGGGTGCGATGGCTTCCCTGAGGGACGTCAAAACTAAAATTGGTGCGATCAAGAAGACCAAGCAGATCACCAAGGCCATGAACATGGTGGCCTCGGCGAAGCTGCGCAACGCCCAGAACCGCATCGAGCGGTTCAAGCCGTATGCGCAGAAGTTCTTCGAGATGCTTGGCGACTTGGCAGCCGGGGCGGACGAGTCGGTCCATCCGCTTCTGGCCAAGCGCGAGGAAAAGAAGACCGTGGGCATTGTGCTCGTCACCTCAGACCGTGGCCTGTGCGGCAGCTTCAACGTCAACCTGATCAAGGCCGGCCTCAAGCTGGCCAAAGAGAAGAAGGCCCAGGGCCTGGACGTGAAGTTCTACTGCGTGGGCAAGAAAGGCCGCGATGCCGTCCGCAAGGCCGAGCACGAAATCGTGGTGCAGTACCGTGACGTGATGAACAGCTTCGACTTCACCCTGGCCAGCAAGCTCGGGCAGGAGCTCATCAACTCCTTCCTCGACGGCACGCTGGACGAGGTGATCCTGGTCTACGGCGAGTTCATCAGCCTGGGCAGACAGGCGCCTGTTGTGCAGCCCATCCTGCCCATCAGCGGTGATCAGGCTGGCGTGGTCGCCGTCCAAAGCACCGGCAAGGAATACGTCTACGAGCCCTCTGTCGAGGGTCTGTTGGCGGAGCTCCTGCCCCGCTTCATCAAGGTGCAGGTCTATCGCGGCATGCTCGACACGTCCTGCAGCGAACATGCAGCCCGCATGAGCGCCATGAACAACGCGACGCGCGCCTGCGACGACATGACAAATGCCCTGACGCTTTTGTACAACAAGACGCGCCAGGCTGCCATTACCAGAGACCTTATGGATATCGTCGGCGCCACAGAAGCGCTGAAGTAAAAGGGGGCCAAAGAAATGAGTGCAAACGTGGGTAAAATCGTTCAGGTCATCGGCGCCGTCGTGGACGTCGAGTTTCCTGAGGGCAAGCTGCCGCACATCTTGAATGCGTTGCAGATCAATAACCCGAACAACACCGACGCGCCGGACCTCATCTGCGAAGTGGCCCAGCACCTCGGCAACAACGTGGTCCGCACCATCGCCATGGACGCCACCGAAGGTCTCGTGCGCGGCATGGCCGCCACGGACACCGGCAAGAACATCATGGTGCCCGTCGGCGCTGGTTCGCTCGGCCGCATCATGAACGTCGTCGGCCGTCCGGTGGACGAAATGGGCCCGATCAAGAGCGACAAGCTCATGCCCATCCACGCCCTGGCCCCGGCCTTTGTCGACCAGAACACCAAGGTCGAAGTGCTGGAAACCGGCGTCAAGGTCATCGACCTGCTCATCCCCTTCCCCAAGGGCGGCAAGATGGGCCTGTTCGGCGGCGCAGGCGTGGGCAAGACCGTTATCCTCATGGAGATGATCAACAACATCGCCAAGCAGCACGGCGGCATCTCCGTGTTCGCGGGCGTTGGTGAGCGCACCCGTGAAGGAAACGACCTGTACCACGAAATGAAGGACGCCGGCGTTCTCGAGAAAGCCGCGCTGATCTACGGCCAGATGAACGAGCCTCCGGGAGCCCGTGCCCGCGTGGCCCTCACCGCCCTGGCCTGCTGCGAGTACTTCCGCGATGAGGAAGGCCAGGACGTGCTCTTCTTCGTCGACAACATCTTCCGCTTCACCCAGGCTGGTTCGGAAGTGTCCGCGCTGCTTGGCCGCATGCCCTCTGCGGTGGGTTACCAGCCCACGCTCGGCACCGACCTTGGCGAACTCCAGGAGCGCATCACCTCCACCAACAAGGGTTCGATCACCTCGGTCCAGGCCGTGTACGTGCCCGCCGACGACCTGACCGACCCGGCCCCGGCCACCACGTTCTCGCACCTGGACGGCACCCTCGTGCTGTCCCGCCAGATCGCGGAGCTCGGCATCTACCCTGCGGTGGACCCGCTGGACTCCACTTCGCGCATCCTGGACCCCCTGGTCCTGGGCGTGGAGCACTACGGCACGGCCCGCAACGTGCAGATGATCCTTCAGAAGTACAAGGAACTCCAGGACATCATCGCGATCCTGGGCATGGACGAGCTCTCCGACGAGGACAAGCTCCTCGTGGGCCGCGCCCGCCGCATCCAGCGCTTCCTGTCCCAGCCGTTCCACGTGGCCGAGGCCTTCACCGGCAAGCCCGGCCGCTACGTCAAGCTTGAAGACACCATCAAGGGCTTCAAGGAGATCATCGAAGGCAAGCACGACGATATCCCCGAGAGCGCCTTCTACATGGTGGGCGACATCAACGAGGCTCTGGAAAAAGCCAAGCAAGGATAGTGCGCCATGTCCAAGAAGCTGCTGCTTGAAATCGTGACGCCCGACCGCAAGGTCCTCTCGCAGGACGTGGACTATGTTGGGGCTCCCGGCGCGCTGGGCGAGTTCGGTGTCCTGCCGAGCCACATCCCCTTCCTGTCCGCGCTGGGCATCGGCAACCTGTACTACAAGGACGCCGGCAAGACGCACTACGTGTTCGTCTCGGGCGGATTTGCCGAGGTCGGCCCTGACAAGGTCACCATCCTGGCTGAGGCCGCGGAAATGGCGACGGACATCGACCTGGAACGCGCCCGCAAGGCCCAGGAGCGTGCCCAGCAGCGTCTCGCCCGGGCCCAGGAAAAGATCGACTACGCCCGGGCCCAGGCCGCGCTGCGTCGGTCCCTGGCTCGCCTGACCTGCCGCAACTCCGGGGAAAAAGCCGGAACGTGCTAGCACCCCGAACCCTGCGCCGCCCAGTGGCTCAGGACGTCTGAGAAACCTAGGCAGGCCGGGCTCATCCGGCCTGCCTTTTTTCATCTGCCCACAGGCAGAGCATGCGCGCAGCACGGCTGCCAGGAGATCTCATGCCGCACCAGAACACCATCGCCGTCATCCTGGCCGCCGGGAAAGGCACGCGCATGCACTCGGACAAGCCCAAGGTGCTCCAGACCCTCTTGGGCGAGACCATGCTGCGCTACGTGGCCGACGCCGCCCAGGCCGTGGCCGCGAACGTGCTGACCGTGGTGGGCCACGGCCAGGAGCTGGTCCGCACGGCCCATCCTGACCTGGCTGCAGGCTTCGTGCTCCAGGAGGAGCAGAACGGAACGGGCCACGCCCTGCAGGTGGCCTGGGAGCGCGTGCGCGCCTCTGGCGCCAGCCACTGCCTGGTGCTCAACGGCGACACGCCGCTGGTGACGCCCGAGGCCCTGGAAGACCTTGTGCACACCGCGAGCGAGGGCGCGGACGTGGCCTTCCTCTCCGCCCTGCTGCCCCAGGCCGGGGCCTTTGGCCGGGTGCTGCGCGGGTCGGACGGCGAGGTCCTGGGCATCGTGGAGGCCAAGGACTACGATCCCGAGCGCCACGGCCCGGACACCGGCGAGGTCAACACCGGCCTGTTCTGCCTGGGCGTGAACACCGTGGAGAATTTCCTGTTTTCCCTCACCAACGCCAACCGGGCCGGGGAGCTCTACATCACGGACCTGGTGGGCCTGGCCGTGGAGGGCGGGCTGAATGTCCACGCCCTGCGCCGCGAGGACGCCAGCGAACTCATGGGCATCAACTCGCCGCTGGAGCTGGCCGCAGCCGAGGAGCGCCTCCGCGCGGGCATCGTGGCACGGCTTTTGGCCTCGGGCTGCCTCATCCACCAGCCCGGGAGCGTCGTGGTGGGACCGCGCGCCGTGGTGGAGCCCGGCGCAGAGCTCACCGGCCCCTGCCGCATCCTGGGCGCCAGCAAAATCGCGCGCGGGGCGCGGGTGGGCGCGTTCAGCCAGCTTCAGGACTCGGTGCTGGAGGCCGGGGCCTGGGTGCGCGAGTTCTGCCACCTGGAGTCCGCGCGGCTCTCTGGCGGCAGCATTGCCGGGCCGTATGCCCGCCTGCGGCCCGGGACTGTGCTCATGCAGGACGCGCGGGTCGGAAATTTCGTGGAGATGAAGAAATCCGTGCTCGGGCCAGGGGCCAAGGCCAGCCACCTGACCTACCTGGGCGACACAGAGGTCGGTGCGCACGCCAACATCGGCGCAGGCACCATCACCTGCAACTATGACGGCGCAAACAAGCACCAGACCGTGATCGGCGCAGGCGCCTTCATCGGCAGCAACACGGCGCTGGTGGCCCCGGTGCGCGTGGGCGAAAACGCGCTGGTGGGCGCGGGTTCGGTCATCACCAAGGACGTGCCGGACAGCGCGCTGGGCATTGCCAGGACGCGTCAAAGCAATCTTCCCGGCCGTGGCAAGAAACCTTGATTTCAGTGCCGGAAGGCGATACGGTCTGAGCATGGAACTCATCGAAAGGTTGGAAGCGCGTTTTGAACAGCTTTTGGCGCGCGTCCGGCAACTGGAAGAGGAAAACCGGTCCCTGGCCGAGCAGAACGAGGCCGAGGCCGGCAAGAGGCGGGAGGTCCAGGAGCGCATTGAGGCCCTTCTGGTGAAGGTACAGGCATCGCTCGGCGAGCGGTAAGGCGCGGACAAACGCCATGCCTCGCTACACCATATCGGTCAACGGACTGGAACTCTCGTTCAAAACGGATGCGGATGAAAAGCGCATCCAGGCAGCCCAAGCCCTGCTGGAGGAACGCTTCAGCGAACTGAGCAGGGATGGACGGTATATCAGCAGGGAGAAACTGCTCACGCTTCTGGCCCTCGGGATAGCGGATGATTATCTCGAACTTCGCCAGCGGCTGACGGGCCTGGAGGCCCGGATGCAGGAGCTCTTGGAGAGGCGACAATAGGCCGGACCGGCCTTGCGCATAGGGGAAAGTGGGATAAACCCTGGGGAGTTCGTGATTGTCCTCGAGTTTTTGAGCCAATAAGCATCAAAAGGGATCTGCCAGAGCGCGCCCGTGTGCATGCCCGCCTTCGTGCGGGGAGCCTGACGGCCAGCCGGTGGAGCCCACCTCGGCTAACGAGGTTCATAACTCCAAGACGACACGGCACCCCGGGGCTTACTAGAGTCCACGGGTTCGTTTCAGGTCCATTGCAGGCTGAAAGGACTCTTTCCCCCTCCGCATAAACGCCCACTGCCCTCCAAAAGCTCCCTACCAAGCAGCACGACCCGCGCGGGGAACGCCCCTCCTTGGGCGTTTTTCACAGCGCACGAATCAGGCCCGTCTTGGCCTGTCCATATAACCGGAAGGGAGCAGCGCATGAACGATACCAGCCTGTTGCTCATAGCCATGGACGCCATGGCCCTCATTGTGGGCCTCGTCGGCGGCTATTACCTCAGCACCTACGTCAGCAAAAAGCGCCACCAGGACGCTCAGCATCTCGCCACCCGCATCGTGGAGGAGGCCCGCAAGGAGGCCGAGGCCACCCGCAAGGAGGCCCGCCTCCAGACCAAGGACGAGATCTTCGCCCTGAAAAAAGAGCAGGACCTGGAGTTCAAGGACACTGAGCAGACCCTCAAGCGCGAGCAGGCCCGCCTCCAGGAGAAGGAGGAGCGCCTCGAGGGCAAGCTCGAAAAGGTCGCCCAGAAGGAATCTGACGTGGTGGAGCTGGAGAAGCGGCTCATCAAGCAGGAGAAGACCCTGGCCGAGAAGGTGGAGGCCCTGGAGGCCGCCGCCGACGCCCACGAGCGCAAGCTCCAGGAAATTTCCGGCCTCACGGTTGAGGAAGCCAAGGAACGGCTCATGACCGAGGTCGAGTCGCGCACCCGGCACGAGGCCGCGCGCATGGTCCGCAACATCGAGTCCGAGGCCAAGGAGACCGCCGGCAAGAAGGCCAAGGAGATCCTTTCCCTGGCCATCCAGCGCTACGCGGGCGACTACATCGCCGACCAGACCGTCACCGCCGTGACCCTGCCCAGCGAGGAGATGAAGGGCCGCATCATCGGCCGCGAGGGCCGCAACATCCGCGCCCTGGAGGCCGCCACCGGCGTGGACCTGATCATCGACGACACGCCCGAGACCGTGGTGCTCAGCGCCTACAGCCCCCTGCGCCGCGAGATAGCCAAGCAGGCCCTGGAGCGCCTCATCCACGACGGGCGCATCCACCCCGCGCGCATCGAGGACGTGGTGCGCAAGGTGGAGCAGGAAATGGACGTGAAGCTGCGCG
>CAYMIP010000037.1:0-22401 GCA_964390575.1 uncultured Desulfocurvus sp.
TCGCGCCGCGTCCGAACGACTCTGCCAGAGCCGCTACTGTTGCGCTGTGTCAGATTCGCGCCTGGTGTTCTATGTACACCAGGCCTAAGGACCTGAGGAACGCCTGGTAGGCCCAGCATTCCTCGTTGTCCATGGCTGCGGAGCCGACGCTAGCCAGCCCGTCGCAGCGGTTCACGGTGTCGCCCTTGGCGTTCTTCAGCGTGAAGGTGGCGTCGCGGTCGCGCTTGATATTCTTGGCGATGCGCTCCAGCGCCCAGTCCCAGCTTTTGGCTTCCCACTTGGTGCCGTAGGGCTTGCGGTACATGACCTTTTGCAGGCGCGGGTTCGGCTGTCCGGGGGTGCCCTCGGCCAGCTGGTAGATGCTGGCGCCCTTGGCGCACAGCGCGCCCTCGTTGATGGGATGGTCCGGGTCGCCCTCGATGTTGATGGCGCGTTTGGCGCCAGTCAGGGCCGTGTTGACGATGAGTCCGCAACCGACGGCGCAGTAGCAGCACGCGGTCGTGGTCTGCTTGCTCCAGTCGGGCTTGAGCATGGCGATGCGGTCTATGGCTGCGGGCTTCAGGGCGAAGCCGATGCCGCCAAATGCCGTGCTCAAGGCCGCTGCGGCGGAGAGTTTGAGGAACCCTCTGCGCGAAAGCTTCATGTGGCCTCCGATGTTATGTGTTTTCAACCTAGCTGCCCAGGGTCTCCCGGCTGAGCCGCAACAGGAGGCGGTAGCCGGAAAGCGCGGGAGGCGCAGCGGGACGGGGGTCATGCCTGGGCGCTTCGCGTTTGACGAAGCGCCGCAGCACAAGCCCGCGCACCTTGCGCCGGACCTCTGCCAAGTCCAGGCCCAGACCCGCGAAGGGCAGGGTCAGCAGGCTCGGACTGGTCTGTGTGTTGGCTCCTGACGGAGCAGACAAGGTATCCATACTACCTCCACTCTATGATGCTATCTCTAGCATAAGAAACATGGTTTGAGTCAAGTTTAATACTTCTTGCGCGAGGTTTGGCACCGGCCGGGGCAAGGCCCGAAGGCTGGCGGGAGCGTGGCCGGGGAAACGTGGAGGGGCTGGCGTCAGTCTGTGGAGCTGCCTGGAACCGGGGCGCACAGGGCGTCCAGGAACAGCGGCAGCAGGTCTTCGCCCTGGCGGTTGAAGCGCAGCTCCAGCTCCTTCAGGTACATCGGGAAGCGCCGGGCCGAGAGGCCCTTGAACTGGCGCAGCCGGTCCCGGGCATACAGCCAGAACGGGCAGCCGGTCTCGGCAAAGGGGTGGCCCGCGTGGCGCAGCAGGTAGTGGTAGGGCAGTGTGTCGTCGCCGCAGAGGATCAGGGCGTCGTAGGTCTTGTAGCGGTCGGTGAGCAGGATGTGCCCGAGGCGCATCACGCGCAGGTGAAAATTGTGGTTGAAGTGCAGCACGCTCTCGGCCGAGAGCTCCGGCACCAGGTCCACGAACACGTGCTGGCCCTGGCTCAGGATGCCGTAGACCGGGACGGCGCCGGGCCGGGCCTCGGGCGCGGGGCACAGCTTCCCGCCCGCGAACAGGGAGTCCAGGCCGGTTTGCGGCCCCAGGAGCTGCCGGGCGTCCGCGCCCTGGGCCAGGATGGCCAGGCGCAGCACCGTGAGGGCCTTGAAGGCGGTGTTGTAGGACACGCCTGCGGCCTGGGCGGCCTCGCGGGTGCTGGCGTCCAGGGCAAAGGCCTGGGCCAGGTTCAGCCACTGCGCCGGGGACAGCCCGCTTAAGTTGAGCCAGCGGCCCGTGAAGTCGTGGAAGGTGTAGCGGCAGCTCCCGCAACGCAGACGGCCCTCGGCCAGGGCATAGGGGTTCGGGGTGTGGCAGCGCGGGCAGGCCTTTTCGCCATTGGGCCAGCAGCGCCGGAGCAGCACCTCCCTGGCCTGGCCCGCTGCCGCCGCTTTGGCCTCCGTCTCTGTCTCCGTCACCATCATCATCTCTTCGCCCACTGCGGCCTCCCCCGTCGCCTGAAAATATTGGTGCCAGATCTTGGGCGGATTATTTTTTTGGGCGTGCTGCGGGGGCCGCGCCGGGGGGGGCGGGCAGCGCGCGCAGCAGGGTGTCCAGAAACAGGTCCGGGTCCTCGGTGAATTCGCCCTGGTGCAGGCTCAGCAGGCGCAGCCTGCCGCCGTGGCTGGCCACGGCGTAGAGTGCGGGCACCACCGGGTTGCCCAGGCGCTTGTGCGCGGCCAGGGCCGGGTCGGGCAAGAGGGGGAAGGGCAGCCCGCCGTGCCGGGCCAGGAAGCGCTCCACCTGGGCCTGGTCGTCGCCCACGGCCAGCCCCACCAGGCGGATGCGCCCGGCCAGGCCACGCTCGCGGATGCGCCGCTCCAGGTCCTTGAGGCGCGGCACCTCAATGTGGCAGGGCGGGCAGAAATAGCTCACGAGCACCACAAGCAGGCCCTCGGCCGGGATGCGCGCGAGGCTGGTGGGGCCGCCGGAGCCCAGGCCCAGGGCGCTGGCGCTGGCCGGAGCAAGGTTCAGGGCCAGGTCCGGAAAGACTGTCCGGGCGGAGGCGGCCTGTGTCGCTGCGGCCTGGCCGCTGCCGGTCCACAGGGCCAGGACCAGGCACAGCAGGACCGGCACAGCGGCCAGGCGGGGTCGGGCCGTGTGCGGGCAGATGTGCGGGCGGAGTTGCGGCATGGTGATTCCGATGACACCTCACGTGGATTTTTGCAAGGGGGGGGGGCTGCGGCGACCGGGAAGTGGTCGGCGGAATTTCTGTTGAAGCGCCGTGGCAACTGGAGTAGCGTTGTTTTTGGCTTTCTTTCTGCAACAGTCCTCATCTGGCGTGCCGGCGCATCCGGTCTGGAGGTCTGGTGGTCAGCGTCATCCGCCCTGCGGGAATATCTCTGCTGCGCACAGCCCTCGCGGCCCTGGTGCTGCTCCTGATGGCTCTGCTGCTTCTGGGCTGCGATGCCCCGGGTGAGAAGGCCGCCCCGGAGCGCGGCACCCCGGGCGTCACGGACAAGGTCATCGCGCTCGGCTCTTCCCTGGCCCTGTCCGGCCACGCCAGCTACCTGGGCACCCAGACCCTGCGCGGCGCGCTGTCCTACCTGAAGCACATCAACGACCAGGGCGGGGTCTGGGGCCGGCGCATCGAGCTCACCGCCTACGACGACTCCTATGACCCGCCGCGCTGCCTGGCCAACACCCAGAAGCTCATCGTGCAGGACCAGGTTTTCGCCCTGTTCTGCTATGTGGGCACGCCCACCACGGTGAAAATATTGCCCCTGGTGGAGGACGCGCGCATCCCGCTGCTGGGCATGTTCACCGGGGCCAACGCGCTGCGCGAGCCCTTCAACCGCTATGTCATCAACATCCGCGCCTCGTACTACCAGGAGACCGCAGCAGCGGTGCGCCACCTGGTCAAGGACCTGGGGCTCAAGCGCATCGCGGTGTTCTACCAGTACGACGCCTACGGCTTCGACGGCCTGACCGGCACCGAGCTGGCCCTGAAGGAGTTCGGGCTGGAGCCCGTGGCGCGCGGCTTCTACGTGCGCGGCACCCTGGACGTGGAGGACGGGCTCAGCAAGATCCAGAAGTCCGGGGCCGAGGCCGTGGTCATGATCGGCACCTACGACCCCTGCGCCCGGTTCATCCAGCTGGCTGCGGAGCGCCACTTCTCGCCCATCTTCCACACCGTGTCCTTTGTCGGCGCGGAGGAGCTGGCCCGCCGCCTGGGCGACTCCTCCGGGCAGGTGGTGGTCATGTCCCAGGTGGTGCCCCCCTTCGAGGGCCCGGACGCGCGCCAGCTTTTGGGCAGCGCCGAGGAGTACGTGCACCTGCTGGCCAAGTATTTCCCCGATGACAAGCCCAACTCCGTGGGCCTGGAGGGCTACATCAACGCCCGCATCCTGGTGGAGGGCCTGAAGCTGGCCGGGCGCGACCTGACGCGCGAGGGCTTCATCAACGCCATCGAGTCCATCCGCGACTACACCCTGGGGCCGGGCACGGTGGTCTCCTTCGGGCCGGACAACCACCAGGGCATGGAGCGCGTGTACTTCACCCGCCTGGTGGACGGCCGTTTCGTGCTGGTGGGCAACTGGCCGGAGGTCTTGAGCGCCCTGGACGATGTCCGGGCCGGGGCGCGGGCCAATGTCGGCGCGGGCGATGTCCGCGAGGGGGCGCGGCCATGAGCTTCCTGAAAGACTCCCTGCGCCGCTACGGCAGCTTAAGCCTGAAGAACAAGATCTTCGGCTCCATCCTCGCGGTGGTGCTGCTCATCAGCGTGGCCATCGCCTTTGTGGCCCGCTACATCCTGGTGTCCTCGCTCACGGCCGAGCTGGAGATGCGCGGCAGCGCCATCGCCCACTCCATCGCCGAGCGCGGCGGCACCTTCATGCTCGACAAGAACTACCCGCAGCTCTTGTCGCTGATCTTCGACGAGGCCCGGCTGCACGAGCGCAAGCACCTCATCTCGTACATCTTCATCACCGACCAGGGTGGCGACGTGCTGGCCCACACCATGACCCGGCCCTTTCCCAGCGAGCTGCGCCTGGCCAACCAGGTGCCCCAGAACGAGGTGCGCAGCGTGCGCCTGGTCACCGTGGAGCAGGAGTCCATCCACGACATCGCCGTGCCCATCAAGGAGGGCCTGTACCGCATCGGCACGGTCCACGTGGGCCTGTCCAAAAGCCACATCGACAGCCTCATCTCCAAGCTGCGCCTGACCTTCCTGGGTTTCATCTCGGCCATCATCGGCATCATTTTCTTCCTCTCGAATCGCATCACCCAGTATATCACCCAGCCCATCTCCAAGCTTACGCGCATCTCCGACGAGCTCTCGCGCGGCAACTTCGACATCTCCCTCGACTTCCAGGAGGAGGACCAGAACTGGCGGCCCGCCGAGTGCCCGGCCTACGTGAACACTGAGATGCCCTGCTGGCACTTCGACCAGTCGGCCCGGCAGGCCGCGGCCCACCGCACCTGCAAGAGCTGCGTGTTCTACCGCAAGCGCCAGGGCGACGAGGTGGTGCAGCTGGGCGACAGCTTCCGCAACATGGTCTGGAGCATCAAGCTCTACCGCAGGCGCCTGCGCGAGAGCGAGGAAAAGTACCGTTCGCTCTTCGACTCCGGTCCGGACCCGGTCTTCGTGGTGGACTGCGAGGACTTCCGCATCGTCGACGCCAACCCGCGCGCCCAGGAGCTGTACGGCTACGAGAAGGAAGAACTGCTGGGCCTGTCCTACCTGGCCCTGGGCCCGGAAAACCGCAGCGACTGCCTCATCTCCTACGAGGGCACCGATGCCGGAGGGCAGATGGGCGGCTCCGGTTGCCTGTACCACCCCAAGGTGCTGCACTACAAAAAGGGCAACAAGCCCTTCTACGTCAACGTCCATGCCTGCCCCATCTCCTACCGGGGCCGGCACGCCATCATCATCGCCGTCACGGACATCACCGAGATGATCGAGAAGGACGCCCAGCTCATCCAGGCCGGCAAGATGAAGTCCCTGGGCGAGATGAGCGCGGGCATCGCCCACGAGCTGAACCAGCCTCTGAACGCCATCAAGATGGGCAGCGAGTTCCTGGCCCTGATGGAGGAGCAGGGGCGCACGGCCACCCCGGAGCAGTTCCACCAGGTGGTGCTGGAGATCAGCGCCCAGGTGGACCGCGCGGCCGAGATCATCAACACGCTCAGGGCCTTTGGCCGCAAGGCCGAGATGCTCAAGGAGCGCATCGACGTGAACAAGCCCATCGGCAGCGTGCTGACCATCGTGCGCCGCCAGTTCGAGCTGGACAACATCCGCTTCAACCTCGAGCTCGGCCAGGACCTGCCCCCCATCCTGGTCCAGGACAACCGCTTGCAGCAGGTTTTCTTCAACCTTCTGACCAACGCCCGCGACGCCATCAACGAGGCCAGCAAGGCCTCGGACATGGACGCCCGGCGCTCCATCGGCATCCGCACCTGCGCCGAGGGCGGGGGCGTCGGCGTGGACTTTTCCGATACCGGGGTGGGCATCCCCGACGACGTGCGCGACAAGATCTTCGAGCCTTTCTTCACCACCAAGGAGACCGGCCAGGGCATGGGCCTGGGGCTGGCCATCACCTACGGAATAGTGCGGGACTACGGCGGCCAGATCCGCATCGACAGCGAGCCAGGGAAGGGCACCACCTTCCACCTGTTCTTCCCGCAAGTGCATTAACGAGAGGAGCGTTTTCGTGGAGAGAAAGATTCTCGTCATTGACGATGAACAGCCGACCTTGAACATGTTCCGGCTGCTCCTGGCGGCCTACGGGTACGAGATCCTCACTGCGGCCAATGGCGCCGAGGGCCTGGAGGCCTTCGAGCGCGAGCGGCCCGGCGTCGTGCTCACGGACATCAAGATGCCGGTCATGGACGGCATCGAAGTCCTGAAGCGTATCAAGGAGATCGACCCCCACGCCGAGGTCATCGTCATCACCGGCCACGGCGACATGGACCTGGCCATCCGGGCGCTCAACTTGGACGCCACGGACTTCATCAACAAGCCCGTGCAGCGCGTGGCCTTGAGCCAGGCCCTGAAGCGCGCCGAGGAGCGCATCGCCATCGCCAAGAGCAAGGCCGAGGAGATCAGCGTGGAGGACACCCCCGCCGCCGCCATCCTGACCATCCGGGGCAGCGTCACCGCGCGCTCCGAGCCGTTTTTGGCCCGGGCCATGGAGCGCGCCCGCGAGCTGGGCCGCCCGCGCATCATCCTGCACTTCGACGAGAGCGCCTCCACCAACGGCGCAGGCCTGGCCCTCTTGACCCAGCTGCTGCTGGACGCGCGCGAACGGGGCGAGCGGGTGTACATCGCCGGGCTGTCCGAGAACTTCCGCAAGGTCTTTGAGATCGTTGGCATATCCAAGCTGGTGGAGACCTTTGAAAACGACGCTGCGGCCCTGGCCGCGCCCTGACACAGGGAGGAGCCCATGCGCCTGTCCGTCATCTTGACCGTTGTCTGCGCGCTTATCCTGTCCGCCCAGGCGGCCCTGGCGGCCGACGCGCTGCCCGCGCCCGGCCAGATCCTGCCCGCCTTGAGCCTGAAGGTTCCGGCCTTTGGCCAGGATGCCGGTGAGCTGGGCCTGGCCGGGAAGAAGACCTTCCGCCTGCAAGACCTGAAGGCCAAGGTCATCGTGCTCGAGGTCATCGGCGTCTATTGCGCGGAGTGCGCCAAGCAGGTCCACGCCTACAACACCCTCTACGCCCGCCTGGCCCGGCGCATCCAGGCCGGGGAGGTGCGCATGTTCGGCCTGGCCGCTGGCGGCACGGACATGGAGGTGGAGAACCTGCGCAAGACCGGCATCTACAAGTACCCCCTGGTGTCCGACGAGAAGTACCAGAATCACAAGCTCCTGCGCGAGCCCAAGACGCCCTTCACCCTGCTCGTCACCCCGGCGGGCAAGGTGCTCTACGCCCACCTGGGCGTGGACGAGGACGTCGAGGCCATGCTCGCGCGCATCAAGGAGGCGCTCAAGTAGCATGGACGGCGCGGCGGGTTCCCTCGCGGCAGGCCCGAATGAGGGGCAGGACAAGGGCCAGGACAAGGGGCCGGACCTGCGCCTGGAGCTGGAGCGCAAGCGCCTGAACCTGCGCGTGCTGCTGGAGACGGCCCAGGAGCTATCCGGCATCCTGCAGCCGCGCAAGATCGTGGAGACCTTCCTGCTGACGGCCATGGGACCCATCGGGGCCATGCGCGGCGTGGCGGTGCTGGCCCGGCCCGCGGCCTGCGAGGGCCTGGTTCTCACGCGCGGGCTGCCCGTGGCCGAGGCCGAGGCCCTGGAGCAGCGCCTGCCCGACATCTGCGACGCCTATTTCCCCTACCGCGACCTGGACGGCGACGTTCTGGTCTCCAAGATCCGCGCCCTCCGGCCGGACCAGGCGGCTGGCGATGGCCTGCTGCCCAGGGGCATGGACATCCTGCTCTGCTTCAGCGTGGACGAGGACCACTGCGGCCTGCTGGCCCTGGGGCCGCTCCTCGGCGGCGAGGCCGTTCTGGATGCGGACGCCGCAGACCTGCTGCACGGCCTGCTGCACATCCTCATCGGGGCTCTGCGCGGGGCCCTGGCCGTGAGCAGCATCCGCCAGCTCAGCGTGGATTTGGGCCGCAAGAACGACCGCCTCAGCGAGGCCCTGGCCGCGTCCCAGGCGGCGCAGCGCAGCCTGGACCGCCGCGTGCACCAACTGGCGGCCATCAACGAGCTGGCCGGGGAGCTGGCGCACCGGCACCAGGTGCGGGAGATCCTGGACAGCTTCCTCCTGACCATGCTCGGGGCCTTCAGCGTGAGCAGCGGGCTGGTGCTCGTGCTGGACCGGGCCGCGCACGAGGTGGACCTGGCCGTCCGGGGCGCGCCGGGGGCCGTGGGCGAAGTCGCCGGGCTGTCCGGCTTCGGCGCAGCGGATGTCCTGGTCTACAAGGCCTTCACCGCCACCGGCGCGCGCAGCGTGGCCCCGCTCACCGTGGAGCCCGTGGCCGCGCCCGGGGCCGCCCTGGCGGGCTGCGGCCTGCCCTTTGAGGCGGCCTGCGCCGTGTATTTCGCCCTGGACAAGGGCGTGCAGGGCGTGCTCGTCCTGGGCCAGACCCTCTCCGGCGAGGCGCTGGAGGACGAGGACGCGCAGCTGGTGCGCGCCCAGACCGCCACGCTCCTGGGCTATGTCCAGGGCGCGCGGCGCTACTCCACCATCACGGTCTTGAACGACGGCCTGGTGCAGCAGAACGAGGAGCTCACGCGCACCGTGACGGAGCTGACCGAGGCCCGCCAGACCATCGCGCTCCTGGAGCGCGCCGGGGAGAGCGTGCGCGCGTTTCTGCGCTCCGAGGCCCTGCGCTCGCGGCGCTTTTCCTGGCTGGACTGCGGGGTCATCCTCCTGGCGTCCCTGCTTCTGGGCTTTCTGTTCAACCTGGCCAGCCCGAATGGCGTGCCGCTGGCGCCCGAACATCTGCGCCGGCCCCCGGCCCAGACCGTCACGGCCCAGAAGGCGCGCGAGCTGCAGCAGAGCGAGGGCGCGCTCATGGTGGACGCCCGGCCCCAGGCCTTTTATGAGCAGCGGCGGGTGCGCGGCGCGGCGAACCTGACCCCGGCCCTGTTCGACATGGTCTACCTGATGCGTTTCGCCCAGCTGCCGCTGTCCACGCCCATCATCGTCTACGGCGGCAACATCAGCCGCCGCTGGGACGAGGACGTGGCGGCAAGGCTCACGGCGCGCGAGCACGAGCGCGTGCTGGTGCTCGAGGACGGGCTCCCGGCCTGGGTCGCCCGGGGCTATCCGGTGGAGCCATGAGGCGCGGCCTGTGGCGCGACGTGCTGGGCCGCTGGCTGGCCCTCTGCTTCCGGATCTATCTGGGCGGGGTCTTTGTCTACGCCAGCGTCTACAAGATCGGCTATGCGGCGGAATTTGCCGAGACCATCGCCAGCTACCAGATCGTGCCCGCCCTGACGGTGAACGCCGTGGCCCTGGCCCTGCCCTGGCTGGAGCTCATCTGCGGCGCGCTTCTGGTGGCCGGGGTGCGCGTGCGCACGGTGAGCGCCATCCTGGCCGGGCTGCTGGTGGTCTTCTGCGTGGCAGTGACCCTGAACCTGCTGCGCGAGACGCCCATCGACTGCGGCTGCTTCCAGGCCCTGGATGAGCGCATGACCTGGCTGACCCTGGTGCGCGACCTGGTCTGGCTCGGCATGGCCCTGCACGTGTTCTTTTTTGATTCCCCCCTGGCGCTTGAGCGCCGCTACCAGAGCACACTCAAGGAGATGGAGCCGTGATGCGGAGGGTTATTCCGGCCTTGGCCCTGGGGCTGCTGCTTTTGGCGGGCTGTCGAGGCCCGGTGGAGGCCCTGGTGGGCGACTATGAGTCCCAACGCGTGGACACCCGCCCGGCGCGGCTGACCCTGCGCACCGATGGCGGCGGCGCACTGGTCGTGGGCGCGGAGGAGGCCCCCTTCCGCTGGGAGGTGCGCGAGGACGGCCGGGTGGTGCTGCACACCCGCCAGGGCGGCAAGATAGTGGCGCAGCAGAGCGCTGGCGCGCTGGAGCTGGACCTGCCGGGCGCGGGCCGGCTGGTGTTCCGCAAGACGACGAAATAGGGCCGGCAGGCCCCAGGCGGCGGCATGAACAAGGCCGGAGCCGGGCTAGCCCAGCCCAGCTCCGGCCTTGTGCCGTGGCCTTTGCTTTGGCGCTGCCTAAAAGCCCCAGGCCGAAAGGGTGGGGCGCTTGTAGCCTTGGCCTTGCGCCAGCACGTCCAGGGCCACGCTGGCCATGTCGTCCAGGGCGGGCAGCGCGGTCTTGTCCAGTTCGCGGAAATCCAGGGTCTTGGCGTACATGGAGCAGGTCTCGCAGACGCTCACGACCACGCCGGGATACTCCGCCACGCGGAAGATCTTGAGCTTGGCCGTGTCGGACTCGTCACAGTAGGGGCAGGCCAGGCGCCGCAGGCGGTACTCGTGCCCGCAGTAGGAGCAGGCCCCGAAGCGCAGGCCCTCTTTCTGGCGCAGCAGGGTCACGTAAGGCAGGCTGCCGCAGAGCGGGCAGTGGCCCTGGTGGTGGGGCAGGTTCTCGGGCAGGCGCGGGGCCAGGGCCAGGGCTGCGGCGTTCAGGCTGGGCCACAGGGCCGAGGTGGCCAGGAAGTCGAGCGCCCTGGGGCTGCCGGGCAGGCGCTGGCGCCAGGCCGCGAACAGCGCCTCATCCCCGGCGGGCAGGGCGCGCAGCACCTGGGCCGGGTCGAGCTCGCCCGCTGCGATGGCCGCGCGCAGGGTCTCGGCGGCGCCCGCAGCCGCGCCGCCGGTGCCTGCCAGGAGTTCCAGCAGGGTCTGGAACAGGCCCAGGGCCTGCTCCGCATCAAAGGGGAAATTCTCGCGCAGGATCAGCGGGCTGCCTGCGAACATGGCCTCGGTGCTGGCGCAGGCCGAGGCCTCGGGCAGGGTCACGCGGGCCGTGTCCCGGGCCTGGAACTGCACGGGCAGCACCCGCTCGACCAGGGCCACCAGCTCCTCGGGCAACATGTCCGTGCCGCGGATCTCGGCCAGTTTGTCCTGCATGAGCCGCATGAAAACCTGATCATCAGAGTGCATTGGACCATCCTTGCGGGAGATTGGCGGGGGGGTGCCCACGTCCTGATCCACACCCTACCCGGACCCGCTGGCAGATGCAACACAGTGGTCGTTTTGCGTCATCTTGGCACTTGCACACCCTGCGCAGGGGGGCTATAGAGACAGGGTGGATAAGGTCCGGTGCCGAGCAGGCAGCGGCAGGGAAAGGGGAAGGCATGGGCGCTGCGGACACTCTGACCGGAATCAGTCTGGCCTCGCTGGAGGAGGCTTTTGCCGGGAGCGAGGACATTCTCGCCCAGATGCTCGGCCTGTTCGAGGCCCAGGGCCGCGAGCGCATGGCCCTGCTGGAGGCCTCGCTCCCCGTCTGGGACGCGCTGCCCATGCGCCAGTGCCTGCATTCCCTGGTGAACATTTCCGGCGCGGTGCACGCCTATGGCATGTCCGAGCTGTCCAAGGCCCTGGGCGAGGCGGTCAAGCGCGACGACCGCGATCTGGCCGCAGGTCTGGTGGCGGCCCTGCGGCGCGAGACCGACCTGGTGCTCAGGCAGGTGAGTGCGCTGCTCCAGGCCCTGGCCCTGAACCCCGCCAGCGTCTGGGCCGTCCGCCTGCCGGGCTAGTCCCCGCCAAACAATAACCGCCCGGCCCGGCCAGGCCCGCAGCAGCGGAAACTGGTCAGGACCGGGCGGCCCGTCGTTCGTTCTTCCTGCTACAGATTGGCGATGAGGATCTCGCCGAATTCCTGGCAGCCCACCTCGGTGGAGCCGGTGATCTGGCGCGCCAGGTCCGGGGTCACGCGCTTGCCCGCCACGGCCTTGGCCACGGACCCGTGGATGAGGGCCGCAGCATCACCCCAGCCGATGTCTTCGAGCATCATGGCGCCGGAGAGGATCAGGCTGCCGGGGTTGGCGGTGTCCTTGCCCACGTAGGAGGGCGCGGTGCCGTGGGTCGGCTCGTACAGGGCCAGGGTGTCGCTCTTGTTCACGCCGGGAGCAAGGCCCAGGCCGCCCACCTGCGCGGCCAGCGCGTCGGACAGGTAGTCGCCGTTCAAGTTGGTGGTGGCGATGACGCTGAACTCCGTGGGGCGGCGCAGCACGGCCTGGAACATGGCGTCGGCGATGCGGTCCTTGATGACCACGGGCTTGTTGCCGCCATCAGCGGCCTCGGTCTCGGTCATGAGCGTGTCCGCGTACTTTTCCTTGGCCAGTTCATAGCCCCAGGAGCGGAACGCGCCCTCGGTGTACTTCATGATGTTGCCCTTGTGGACCAGGGTCACGGAGGGCTTCTTGTGCTCCAGCGCGAAGCGGATGGCGCGCTCGATGAGGCGCCTGCAGCCCTTCTCGGTCATGGGCTTGATGCCGATGCCGGCGTCAAGCGAGATGTTCGCGCCCAGCTCGTCGCGCAAAAACGCGGCCAGCTTTTTGGCCTCCGGGGTTCCGGCGGCCCATTCGATGCCCGCGTACACGTCCTCGGTGTTCTCGCGGAAGATGACCATGTCCACCAGCTCGGGCCGCTTCACCGGGGACTCGATGCCCGGGAAGTACTTGATGGGCCGGATGCAGGCGTACAGGTCGAAGATCTGGCGCAGGGCCACGTTCAGGCTGCGGAAGCCCTTGCCCACGGGCGTTCCCAGCGGGCCCTTGATGGCCAGGTCCGCCCCTTTCAGGGTGTCCAGGGTGGCCTTGGGCAGGTGCTCGCCGGTTTCCTTGAAGGCCTTTTCCCCGGCCAGGATTTCCTTCCACACCAGCTTGTGCTTGCCGCCGTAGGCCTTGGCCACGGCCGCATCCAGCACCGGCAGCCCGGCGCGCGTAATCTCAGGGCCGATGCCGTCGCCCTCGATATAATAGACAACTCTTTCCACCGTGAATGCCTCCCGAACATGATTCGCGCATCTTTGGCCCTCTCGGGCCAGCCGTCGCGTTCCCCCTGATAGCCGGGGTTCGGTTCGGAGGCAAGCAGAGTGTGCGCGGGCGGGATGGCGGGCGAGTGAATGCCCGCCTTGACAATTGGCGTTGGCGCAAGTACGCACTCACCATCCAAAAAAGAGGATTGCGCCCTTGCGCCCGGCCTGAACCGGCGCATGCGCCCGCCCAGCACCAGAAGGAGACATGCCGTGGAAACCAGAATCAATCTGCCCCAGTCCGAGATGCCCACGCGGTGGTACAACGCCCTGCCCGACCTGCCGACCCCGCTGGCCCCGCCGCTGGACCCGGCCACCAAGCTGCCCCTGACCCCGGACAAGCTGGAGCCCATCTTCCCCAAGGCCTTGATCGAACAGGAGATGAGCCCGGAGCGCTGGATCGCCATCCCCCAGCCGGTGCTCGACGTGTACCGCCTGTACCGGCCCACGCCCCTGGTGCGCGCCAGGCGCCTGGAGGAGGCCATCGGCTCCAAGTGCGCCATCTACTACAAGAACGAGTCCGTCTCGCCCGCAGGCTCGCACAAGCCCAACACCTCCATTCCGCAGGTGTACTACAACAAGCGCGAGGGCGTGAAGCGCCTGGCCACCGAGACCGGCGCGGGCCAGTGGGGCACGGCGCTCAGCTTTGCCTGCAGCCAGTTCGACATGATCTGCACGGTGTACATGGTCCGGGTCAGCTATGAGCAGAAGCCCTACCGCAAGATCCTCATCAACACCTACGGCGGCGAGATCTTCCCCTCCCCGTCAAGCCAGACCAATACCGGCCGCGCCATGCTGGCCAAGGACCCGAACTGCAAGGGCAGCCTCGGCCTGGCCATCTCCGAGGCCGTGGAGGACGCCGCCACCCACGCCGACACCAACTACACCCTGGGCAGCGTGCTGAACCACGTGCTGCTGCACCAGACCATCGTGGGCCTGGAGACCGAGAAGCAGCTCAAGATGATCGGCGTGAAGCCGGACTATCTGGTGGGCTGCGTGGGCGGCGGCTCGAACTTCGGCGGCCTGGTGCTGCCGTTTCTGCCGCGCAAGCTCTCCGGCGAGAACATCACCTTTGTGGCCGCCGAGCCCAAGGCCTGCCCGACCCTGACCCGTGGCGCCTACCGCTACGACTACGGCGACATGGCGCGGCTGACCCCGCTCATGAAGATGCACACCCTTGGGCATTCCTTCATGCCCGCGCCCATCCATGCGGGCGGCCTGCGCTACCACGGCGACGCGCCCATCGTCTGCAACCTCATGGCCGAGGGCCTGGTGGACGCCCGGGCGTATTATCAAAAGGAGTGCTTTGAGGCGGCCCAGCTGTTTCTCAAGACCGAGGGCTTTCTGCCCGCGCCGGAGACCTCCCACGCCATCAAGTGCGCCATGGACGTGGCCAAGACGGCCAAGCCCGGCTCCAGCGTGGTCTTCCTGTACTCCGGCCACGGCCTGCTGGACCTGGGCTCGTACGACGCCTATTTGCGCGGCGAGCTGACCAACTTTGAGCTGCCCCAGTGCGACATCGACCAGGCCTTGTGCGACTGCCCGGTCATCGAGTCCTAGGGCGCGCGACCCGCACCATGCGAAGGGGGGGGCCACTTGGCCCCCCTTTTTTGTTGCCCTGTGCCTGGATCTTTGTCTCAGCCCGCCAGCCGCGTTGCCAGGGCCAGGGCCTCGCGCGCGGTCTCGCGCAGGGAGTGGTAGAAGGAGTAGAAGTGCATGACCTCGTCCAGGTCGTACCCGGCGATGGCCCGCTCGCCGCGCAGTTCCAGGAGCTTCTTGTCCGTGGCGGCCAGGGACTTGCCCATACGGGCCAGCACCCCGGCCAGAGCGCCATCCGGATGCTGGCCCGGCTCGGCCACGGCGCGGGACAGGGCCAGCAGGACGGCCTGGACGCTTGCACCCAGCTCGGACAGCTGGCCCGGCAAATGGTGGTGGAAGCCCTCGGCCGGGGCGTGCTCGATGGCGTGGTCCATGCTCAGCAGGTGCTCGGCCAGGCGCTCCAGGGTCTGCAGCAGGTCCGAAAGCCTTTCGGCCTCGCCCGAGGGGCCGGGTTCGCGCCGGGCCGCTGCCAGGAGCTGGCGGTTTCTGAGCGCCAGGCGCAGGGCTGCGTCCTTGTGGTGGAAAATGCGCGGCAGGTCGTACTGGCCGGACATGCGGCTGGCCATGAGCGCGGCCAAGAGCCCGGCCAGGCTTTCTAACCCCTTGGCCGCGCCAAAGCGCAGGATGACCCGCGCCCGCGCGGGCCAGGCCAGGGACACGGCCAGGGCCACCACGATGCCTAAGCCCACCTCCAAAAACCGGCTGGCCCCCAGGACAAAGGCGCTGGCCCCGCTCTCGTGCAGGCAGATGATGATGGCCGCCGTGACCCCGGCCAGGCGGAAGTTTTCGCCCCGCTTGGCCAGGGTGGTGCACAGGAAGATGGCCGCGAACATGGCCAGGGTCAGGGAGCGCAGGCCCGGCCCGAACAGGGTCTCGGCCGCGGTGGCGGCCAGCGCGCCCAGGGCCGCGCCCACGGCCGTGCCCAGCAGACGCGACCAGCTGGCCAGGATCGAGCTGCCGAAATCGGCCTGCATGACCAGGATGGCCGAGAACACGGCCCAGTAGCCCTGCTCCAGGCCCAAAAGCCGCGTGAGCGCAACGGTCAGGGTGGCGGCCAGGGCCGTGCGCAGGGCGTGCAGCACAAGGGCCGGGTCGGGCAGGTGTTTGCGGAGGTCCGTCGCCCGGATCACTGGCGCCTCATGGAATACATGGGGATTCCAAAGGGCCTGAGGCCCTTTGGCGGGATGCGCAGAAGAATTATCTTACCCAAAGCGAATAAAACTTCACCAGCAATTTCTGACAATTGTCGCTTTTGGTGCCGCCAGGCGCAGCCTGACCCCCTAAAAACTCCTGGCATCATGGAAAGAAGGAGCCGCATGGTGTTCTCATGAAAAATACACACCCATCCACTTCCTCGGCGTCACAGGCGTATATCTACATCAGACTCTCGTCGCAAGCGCAAGCATGGGGCGACGGCGAACGTCGGCAGCACGATGCCGCACTGCGGTTTGTGGAGACCCACGGCCTGCAGGTCGCCGAAACCTTGCAGGACATCGGCGTTTCGGCTTTCCGTGGCGACAACGCGCTGACGGGCGAACTCGGTCGTTTTCTGCAGCGCATCGAGAACGGCGAAATTCCGCCGGGCTCGGTGCTTGTCGCCGAATCCTTGGACCGTTTGACCCGCGACCGTGTGAACCAAGCGCTTCTGCTTCTTTTGAACATCACCCAGCATGGTGTCAGAATCGGGCTCACGGCGCAAAACACGATCCTGGACCTTGCGTCATACGCTGCCTTCTTCCCCATCCTTGCGGACATGATGCGTTCAAACAGCGAATCCGAACACAAGTCCTTCAGATCGCGTGCGAACTGGGAAACGAAACGCAAGTTGGCCAAGGACGGCGTCATCGCGACGAGCCAGTGCCCCCGCTGGCTCGAAGTCCGTGATGGCAAATTCCATGTGCTCGAAGAACGCGCGCAGCTGGTTCGCCGAATTTTCGAGATGTACGTGGGAGGATACGGCCGTGGCGTCATCGTCCGCACCCTCCTCAAGGAAGGCATTCCGGCCTGGAACACGCGGAAGCCCGTCTGGCATGAGAGCTACATCAATAAACTGCTGTGCAACCGGGCGATTGTCGGCGAATACGTCGCCGAATTCAAGACGGAGGATGGCCGCAGAGGACAGGAAGTCATCACGGGCTACTACCCGGAAATCATCGACCACGCGCTGTTCAAGCGAGTGCAAAACATGGCGTTCTTGCGCAAGAAAGGCCAACGCGGCCGCAAGGGCAAAAGGTTCGCGAATCTCTTCCAGAAGCTCGCGCGTTGTTCGGTGTGCGGCGGGACGATGGGCTATCACAACGCCACCCAGGACAAGACAAGAAAGGGCGGCGTCAGGCCGTGGGCGCACTACCTGACGTGCAACGCTGCGCACGCTGGGCACGGATGCTCGAACCGCCGGTACTTCAACTACTTGTACCTTGAGAACTTCGTGCTGTCTGGCGCGCTTGACGACCTCGACATCATCGCCGCTGTCGGCATCCACGATGCCGTCATGAAGCAGCACGTGGACCGTATCGCTTCCCTTGAAGCGCAACTGGAGCATGTGGCGGTTTCGATCCAGAAGCTCATGATGTTGCTCAAAAACAACGCGCTCAAAGACATGGAAGAGATTGGACAACAGCTCGTGGAATTACAGCAGGATCGGCAGACTTTTCGTGCCGAATTGGCCCAGGCGCGCGCCGAGGCCACCGCGGCAAGGCAAGCGGCGGAAGACTCCGCGCAGTTCCGTGACCGCGGCGACGCTCATTCCACCGCTTCAAGTCTCCCTGCCAGTTTCGACATGTCGGACGAGGCGATATACGCGCGCAGGGCGCGCATTGCGATGCAGATGCGCAGCGTCATCGAGAGCATAACGTGCGGCCCGGACCATAAGGTTAAACTCGTCATGAAGAGCGGCACGGCATACGAGCTTGTTGGGAAGGATTGGATATGCACGCAAAAGTGGCCTCGGACCCCGTCGGGCAAGCCAGCTGTCGCAAGATTCTTCGTCGGGCGGGCGACCTGGCAGCTCGGGCAGAATGAAGAACCGGCTCCTGCCGGAGAAGAGGGCGGCACGGGAACTTGTGCCGCGCATGCATCCGGCGCCGTCAGGAGCAAGCAACGCCAGAATGCTCAAGACAAAAGGCCCCGGACCGTTGCCGACCCGGAGCCACATGAATGTTGCCCAGAAACGCCGCGCCTACTCGGCCAGAGCCGGGTCGCGGAACCGCTCGAAGAAGAGCCGCAAGGACAGATGGTCAGCGCTGACGGGCCTGCCGGACCGGCTCAAGCCGTTCTTCCAGATGACCTTGTCCAGGGAGCGGCCTTGTTTGAGCGACAAGACCTCGCGTTTGGGGTTCTTGTCGATGCACCGCAAGACAAGATCCGGCGTGAGGACAATGTGCTCGCGCTTCGGGAACACCTCCTCCATGCTCGCCGCCGAAAGCTTGGCCTTCTCGTCGGAAGCCTCGGGCAGCCAGTTGCCCCAGGCGGCGGCGTTCCAGCGCACGAAGTGCGCGGCGAGACGTCGGGATAGGCGGCGGCGAGAATTACGCCTGCGGAGGCCGCGAACGAGAGAATGGCGCTCGACGAGTTCCGTGCAAAATCGCCGTTCTCCCAGAGCAAGCCCACGGCGCGGAACGGCGGCTTGAGCGGATCCTCGGACGGGACGAGCATGCCGTGCGTGGTGGCCAGCCGAGCGGTGACGTCACCGTTTGCCGACGGCCAGGCGCTGATGCAGATGCGAAGCGTCATCGAGAGCGTGACGTGCGGCCCGGACCACACCGTCAAAATCGTCCTGAAAAGTGGCACGATGTACGAACTCGCCGACAAGGAATGGACGCGCATCGAACAAGGGCCGAAGGCGCCTTCCGGCAAACCGGTCATCGCGCGGTTCTTTACTGGTCGGGCGGAGTGGAGGCTGGGGCAGGAAGAAGATCCGGGCCCAGCCAGGGAAGACGAGAGAAGCGCCGCGTAAGTGTCGCCGCCGGGCATTCGCCCGGCGGCGTTTTTGCGGCATCGCCAAGAGTGGGGTTTTAGCGCTCCTCACGGTTGGTAAAGAACTTCACGACAGCCCAGTCATCCGGCGGCACAGCCATACCCTCCCGCGTCAGACCGTTGCGCCAAATCTTTCTCCCGGGGTATCCATTTGTCGGCGCGTAATCCCACGGCACGCCTGCACTATGCAGCAGTGGCTTCTTGGCGGCCAGGTGAAGGAGCTCCGGGGTGACCGGGACGTATTTTTTGGGCTTGCTGACCTGCGCGATCTTCTCCGCCATGCCCAGGGCTTCTTCCGATATCGCACCCGGTCGCCAGTCTGCGCCCCATGTTTGGGCAAAACGCTTTTCGGTGTCTTGGACAATGCTTGTGGGCATCAACCCAGCGAAGACGACGCCCGCCTGCCTGACGAACGAGACGACCTCCGCCCCGCTGGGCCGGGCAAACTGTCCATTGGGCCAGAGGTGTCCCAGCTGCCGCCAAGGCACCACAACCGGATCCTCTGTGGGCGCGAGGAAACCGCAGATAGGCAGCATCTGCACAGTCACGTTGCCCAACGCATCCCCCCATCCGCCGATGAGCTCCACGGAGTCGCTTGTCCCCAAGGAGTAGTAGGCTGCGCTTGCGCTGCCGCTGCCATAGTCCAGCGCCGTGGGCAGGTCGAGCACGCGCCGCAGAACATGACTGCGAGGGTCCAGAAACTCCGCGTGCTCAATGAGCCCGCGCTGAACGGTCGTGATGTCGCGTATCCCTACACGAAATCCGTGACCGCGAGGGTCCAGGCAGCCTTCCAGCGCCACCTCCTCATGGTGGATAGAGACGACGAGTTGCCGGGTTGAGACGACGCGGCACGGCTTCCCTGTGCAGCGTGACAGGCCGGGCAGCACGATGGCTTTGCTCAGCGTGACGAGGGCGTAACTGTGGATCATGGCGGCTCCTTTGGTGAAAGTGAAAGGGACCATGATCTCCCTTAAAATGACGTTAAAGTCTAGCCAGATAGATTCGATATAGTACCTCTTCGAGTGCCTGGAATGCTTGGGACTTCCCGAGGGTCATTTTAAAAGTTTCACCAGCCAGGACAAGGCAACGCGAGGCTGAGCGCAGGCCGCAGCTCTGCGTCACTCCAAACCGCAGTTTGAAGCTTGTGTCCCAGAAAAACCGGCTTGCGGCGAAGAAGGTTCATCAGAACGTTATGAGGGGCTTGTCCAGCCTGCCGGAAAGGTTGGAGGTGGCAGGCCGGACTGCATCCCCGGCGTGCGGCGCCAGGGCCTTCGCGGACGCAGCCGCACGAAACGCCGCGCAAATGCCTCAGGGCAGGGGCAGCCTTTTCGAGACGGGAATGGCGAATCGCAGGCGCGCCTTTTCGGCAGCACGAACAGGAACGCCGCTCCTGCGGCCTGAAGGAGGAGAGCGGCGGCTATGGGAAGCCAGGAAAAGAGGTTGAGCAGGTGCGACATCAAGCTGGCAGTGCTACGCTTATGGCATGTCCCGGCCATCTGCGCCATCTTGGCCGAAGGCCTGCCACATCTTGCGCAGGTACGACGGTGACACGGGGATACGGAGTTGCTGGGAGAAGTAGCGGGCAATGAGCCGAAAGCCGAGGCCCTGGCTGTGCAGTTCCTTGACCATGGCCCAGCGCAGCAGCACTTTCTCCCGCAGAGGCGACGGGCGCTCACGTACAAGGTTCTTGGCGCGGGATTCTCGCACGCGATCAAAGGCGGCGAACTGCTCCGGCCCTGCGGCGCGGTAGCCGCGCCGCCTGAGCGTGTCGAAACCGAAGCGGCGAATGGCAGCGAGCAGCGCGACATACGGAGTCGGAGCGGCCGCAGCTGGTTCACTGTGCGAAGTGGTTGCAGCGCACGCGGCGAAAGCGTCAGCCAGGATGCGCTCGCGGTCCACCTCGGCGAGTCCAGCGAGCCAGCGCAGAGCCCGTTCCCGCTCTTTGGCGGTATGCAGGCCGGAGGGATGTGCCGCAAACTTCGCCATCAGGTCCTCAAGTAGACGTCAACGCTGTCCATGCGATTGTGCGCAATCTCATTGGCCACGGCCTGCTTTGCGGCCTCGTACGACAGTCCGGCCTCGGTGGCCTCACGCATGCGGGCCTGTGCAAAGCTGTGCTTGAGCCCATGGGTGCCCCGGCCCGGCGCAAATTGACCGGTGAGGCGCGCTGCAGTCTCCACAGAGCGCAAAAATGACCGGTAGCCTGAGGCCAGCTGTCCGTGCTCCTGGATATAATCCGCCAGGGCTTGATACGTGGCGGCGCCCACGTAGTGTTCGGTCTGCTTGCCCCCCTTCTCGGTGACCATGATGAGGCCAACGGCATCGCCAGAAACTGGGTCGGTGCCCATGCCCAGCAGATTCGTGACCGTAAGAGGATTGCTCCCGCGAGCCGGAGCGCCGACGCCCTCTGTTCTGCACCCTGTTTCGCCCATGAGGCGCGCTTGCAGGCGCAGCGCAGGATCGGAGATGGCGGCGTAGAGCCCGTCGGGGTCGGGATATGCGCGCGAAGTGTAGCCGCCGGAACGTGGCGCCAACTCCTCGCGCCAACTCGCCTTCTCCTCTGCCAGAACCATGCGGATGTCCGCAGCCGACTCACCGCCGTGGCGCTCGGCGTAGACGTCCACCGCGTGTGAGAACTTCGTGAGCGCCGATATTTCGCGCTCCAGCGTTTGGAATGAACCCCCGGCGCCACGCAGCACTTGTCCTCTACTGGCGATGTAGACGCGGGCGAGACCGGAGACGCGACGCACGTCACGAAGGTCGCGCAGCCCTGCGCGCTGGAGAAACTCGGCGAAGCGATGGATGTCGCGCCGGTACACGGTCCACGTGTTCAGCCCCCGGATGAAACGCCGGTCCACAGCTCCTTTCTTCCGCCCGATGGCGCGTATGCCACCCAGAAGCGCCTCCGCCTGCGAGTGCAGTGACTTTGGCCAACGCTGTGTTCCCATATTCGCTCCGTTCTGCTCCGTGTCCGTTCCGTGGCGCCAGGTTGTCTCTTCTTGTTGAGTAGTGTGCTCTTTCTGCAGGCTGGGCCTGCGCGCCGAACTTGTCGGCATGTGCGCTGGGGAACATCCCCGGCGCCAGCGGTAGCAACTCCGCCGATCCATGTTGCGCTGCATCTCCTATTGCAGTGGTGTTTCGGACTGGACCGTCCGGTGGTTCTGCTCGCCCGAATGTGATCGCCGCGAGCGGTTCAGGGCCTGTGGGGCGACTTCATGGTCGTCCCGAACACCGTTGGTGGGCACTTCAGCCATCCCGTCTGGCAGGCGGCCGTTCACGAAGCACAAGGCTCCGAAGCCCAAAACAAAACAGAGTCACAGGATAGTCTGCGCCATGGCCAAGAAAAAATGCAAGGGCAGATGGGAGGGTATTTGTGCTCAGTGGGCAGAAAAATTTGGCAGGAGACTGCGGAGGGGGCGAGGAGGGAACGCCCGATGGGGCCTGGAATGAAATCCTGTCCGGTTTTGTTGACAGCACGAGGCGTCAACAAAACCGGACAGCAGCGGTGGCTTCGCAGGATAGATCGGGTGGGAAGAGTGCGCGCGTCAGTGCGCAGTCATGGTGCGCAGGCCAGTGCGCGCACTGGAAGGCAGCGCGGTGCGCTCCCCCTCGCCGTCCAAGGCACGGTACGGCGCGCAGCGCTGGGGTCAAGCACGCGCAGACGCGCTTCCGCTTGACCCCAGCGCTTGGCGCGCCGTGCAGAGGACTCATGCGACGGCGAGGGGGAGCGACGTTTCCGCTCTGGCTCGGGGGTGCATGAGTGCCGGAGAAAGCCAAATTTACTCCGGACGTCATTTCTGTTGCGTGCTTTCGAGCCTGAACTATGGCCTGTTGGGATGCTCCTATTCCTTGCTGGCATGGTCCCTTCAGCGGAGGCCACGTTAGAGTCCACGGACGTGGTGTAAATTCTGAGGTTGGCCAGGGGGAGAGGGATA
>CAYMIP010000038.1:0-22244 GCA_964390575.1 uncultured Desulfocurvus sp.
AACGACCCCAAGGTGCTGCTGGAGCTGGGCAACACCTTCATGATGATGCAGGCCTGGGACAAGGCCCTGGAGTTTTTGGACCAGGCCGTGAAGCTGACCCCGGACGACGCTCAGGTGCACCGGGCCATGGGCATGGTGCGCTTTGAGCGCAAGGAGTTCGAGCTGGCGCGCAAGTCCTTTGACCTGGTGCTGAAGAAGGAGCCGGGCGACGTGCTGGCCCACTACAACATGGGCATCCTGCTCAAGCACTACATGAAGAAGCCTGCTGAGGGCGACGCCCACTTCCGGAAGGTGGTGCAGCTCCAGCCAAAGGACCCGGAGGTCCTCAAGGGCGCGGAAGAAGAACTGGTGCCCCTGGCCAAGAAGTGACGCCTCCAGCCGCAAAGGGCGAACGGGCGCAGAACGCTTGTAGATTCCTGCGACAAGCTCCTTGCCAACAATGAGGTTAAAAAGGCATATCTGGGTCTTTAGGCGACCTTGAGGCCGCACACGAACCCCGGCCTTTGACCGGGAGGGGAGATGAGTATCATGCAGGACAAGATCATCGGCAAGGCGCTGACCTTTGACGACGTGCTGCTCATGCCGGCCTATTCCGAAGTCCTGCCGGACTCTGTGGACGTGGGCACCCTGCTCACGCCCGCCATCCGGCTGAACATTCCGCTTTTGTCCGCCGCCATGGACACCGTCACCGAGGCGCGCATGGCCATCAGCATGGCCCGGCACGGCGGGGTGGGCGTGATCCACAAGAACATGAGCATCCGCGACCAGGTGCGCGAGGTCGACAAGGTCAAGAAGTCCGAGTCGGGCATGATCCACGACCCCGTCACCGTGCACCCGGACGACAACGTGGGCAAGGTGCTGGCGCTCATGAGCGAGTTCCGCATCTCGGGCCTGCCCGTGGTGCGCGGCGACAAGCTCGTGGGCATCGTCACCAACCGCGACGTGCGCTTCGTGACGGACAACAACACCGCAGTCAGCGAGGTCATGACCAGCCGCAACCTCATCACCGTGCCCGAGGGCATCAGCGACGAGGAGGCCAAGCGCCAGCTGCACCAGAACCGCATCGAGAAGCTGCTGGTGGTGGACGGCGACGACAAGCTCATGGGCCTCATCACCATCAAGGACATCGAAAAGGTCAAGAAATACCCCAACGCCTGCAAGGACGACAAGGGCCGCCTGCGCGTGGGCGCGGCCGTGGGCGTGGGCCAGGACGGCATCTCCCGGGCCGAGGCGCTCTTGCGCTCCGGCTGCGACTTTCTCGTGCTCGACTCGGCCCACGGGCATTCCAAGAACATCCTCGACGCCGCGCGCCTCCTGCGCGAGACCTTCCCCGACGTCCAGCTCATCGGCGGCAACGTGGCCACCTACGAGGGCGCCAAGGCTTTGATCGAGGCCGGGGTGGACACGGTCAAGGTCGGCATCGGGCCGGGCTCCATCTGCACCACGCGCATCGTGGCCGGGGTGGGCGTGCCCCAGATCACGGCCATCCTGGAGGCGGGAAAAGCCTGCCGCGAGGCGGGCAAGTGCATCATCGCCGACGGCGGCATCAAGTTCTCCGGCGACGTTGTGAAAGCCCTGGCCGCCGGGGCCGACACCTGCATGATGGGCTCGCTCTTCGCCGGCACCGAGGAAAGCCCGGGCGAGACCATCCTCTACCAGGGCCGCACCTACAAGATCTATCGCGGCATGGGCTCCCTTGACGCCATGAGCAAGGGCAGCGCGGACCGCTACTTCCAGGACAAGACCAGCAAGCTCGTGCCCGAGGGCATCGTGGGCCGCGTGCCCTTCCGGGGCCAGGTCACGGAGAGCATCCACCAGCTGGTGGGCGGCCTGCGCTCCGGCATGGGCTACCTGGGCTGCGGCAGCATCGAGGAGCTCAAGACCAAGGCCCAGTTCATGGAGATTTCTTCGGCGGGCCTGCGCGAGAGCCATGTGCACGACGTCATCATCACCAAGGAAGCCCCCAACTACCGCGTGGAATCCTAAGGCGCGGAACAGGCAGTCTTATGCAGCACGAGAATTCAGTCATCATCATCGACTTCGGGTCCCAGTTCACCCAGCTCATCGCCCGGCGCATCCGCGAGGCCGGGGTCTATTCCGAGATCCACCCCTGCACCAGCGACCCGGCGGCCATAAGAGCGCTCAAGCCTGCGGCCCTGGTGTTCTCCGGCGGGCCAAGCAGCGTCCACGACGCGGGCGCGCCGCCCCTGCCCAAGGAATACCTGGAGTGGGGCCTGCCCATCTTAGGCATCTGCTACGGCATGCAGATCATGGCCCACAGCATGGGCGGCACCGTGACGCGCTCAAAGGACCGCGAGTACGGCCGGGCCGAGTTCCAGGCCCTGGGCGACTGCGTGCTTTTCGAGGGCGTGGACGAGAAGGAGAACCTGACCGTCTGGATGAGCCACGGCGACCACGTGGGCGCCATCCCGCCGGGCTTCACGCGCCTGGGCCAGACCAAGAGCCTGGAGTTCGCGGCCATGGGCGACCCGAGCCGCAAGATGTACGCCTTGCAGTTCCACCCCGAGGTGGCCCACACCGAGCAGGGCGCGCTCATCCTCAGCAACTTCCTGTTCAAGGTGGCGGGCCTCAAGCCCGGCTGGACTATGTCCTCCTTTGTGGACTCGAGCATCAAGACCATGAGCGCCCAGGTGGGCCAAGGCAAGGTGGTGCTGGGCCTGTCCGGCGGCATTGACTCCACCGTGGCCGCAGTGCTGCTCAACCGGGCCATCGGCAAGCGCCTGTACTGCATCTTTGTGGACAACGGCCTGCTGCGCATGCACGAGCGCCAGGAGGTCATCGGCTTTCTGGAGGAGTCCTTTGAGCTGAACGTGAAGTGCGTGGACGCGCGGGCCGAGTTTCTGGACAAGCTGGTGGGCGTCACCGACCCGGAAGAGAAGCGCAAGATCATCGGCTACACCTTCATCGACGTGTTCGAGCGCGAAGCGAAAGCCATTGAAGGCGTGGAGTTCCTGGCCCAGGGCACGCTGTACCCGGACGTCATCGAGTCCATCTCCTTCAAGGGTCCCTCGGCGGTCATCAAGAGCCACCACAATGTCGGCGGCCTGCCGGAGAAGATGAACCTGAAGCTCGTTGAGCCCCTGCGCGAGCTGTTCAAGGACGAGGTGCGCAAGGTGGCCTACGAGCTCGGCATGCCCGAGCATATCATCTGGCGGCACCCGTTTCCGGGTCCGGGCCTGGCCATCCGCGTCATCGGCGAGATCACGGACGAGCGCCTGGAGATCCTGCGCCAGGCGGACAAGATCGTGCAGCACGAGCTTATCGCCTCGGACTGGTACCGCAAGGTCTGGCAGGGCTTTGCCGTGCTCCTGCCGCTCAAGACCGTGGGCGTCATGGGCGACGACCGCACCTACGAGCATGTCATCGCCCTGCGCATCGTGGACAGCCTGGACGCCATGACCGCCGACTGGTCGCGCCTGCCCACGGAGATCCTGGCGCGCATGAGCAACCGCATCATCAACGAGGTCAAGGGCGTCAACCGCGTGGTGCTGGACATCTCCTCCAAGCCGCCCAGCACCATCGAGTGGGAATAGGGCTTGCGACGCGCGCGCGCTCATACACGGGGATGTAAGGAATGATCGGAACCACGGAATTGCTTGTCGTCGCCGTTGTGGCGCTCATTGTGGTGGACCCCAAGAAGCTGCCGGACCTCATGAAGGGTCTGGGCAAGGCCCTGGGCGAGTTCAAGCAGATGAGCAGCGATGTGAAGCGCACCATCGAGCGCGAGTCCGAAATGGCCGACTTCGAGAAGCGCAAGGCCGAGGCCCACGAGCAGCTCTATGGCGAGAAATCCGCCCAGGCTGCCGGGGATGTCCCGCCAGAGCCCGCAGGCGAGCCGGCCCACGTGGAGCCGGAAACCCCCATCGAGATGCCGGACCATCCGGCGGATGCGTCGTCTCCCCCCGCTGCCGAAAGCGTTAGCGAAACCGTTGCGGCGCCCGTGGTGGAGCCCGCGCCTTTTGAAATGGTGTCCATGCCTGCGCCTTTCGAGGCGGTGTCCATGCCCGAGCCTTTCGAAGCGGCGTCCGTGCCTGCGCCTTTTGTGGAGGCCGCCCCGCCCGCCGAGGCGGAGCCCGCCCCAGCCCCGGCTGAAGTCCCGGCCGATTCCGGCGATGCCCCGCCGCCGCCTCCGCCGCCGCCCACGGGCGACGACGCTGTGAGCGAGGGGCAAAGCGGCCGCATGAGCCTCATCGGGCACTTGCAGGACCTGCGCAAGGGCCTGACCCGGAGCATGGTGGCCATCCTGGTGGGCTTCCTGGCCTGCTACGCCTTTGCCGGGCACATGCTCAAGATCCTCATGCAGCCCATGCTCACGGTGCTCAAGCAGAGCCATTTCATCTACACCCTGCCCACCGAGGCCTTTTTCGCCGAGATGTGGATCGCCTTTGTGGCGGGCATCTTCGTGGCCAGTCCGTTCATCTTCTACCAGATCTGGAGCTTCGTGGCGCCGGGCCTGTACACCAGCGAGCGGCGCTGGATCATTCCCATCGCCTTCTGCTCGGCCCTGTTCTTCACCTGCGGCGCGCTGTTCGGCTACTTCGTGGTCTTTCCCTTCGGGTTCGAGTTTTTCGCCAGCTACGCCAGCGACATCCTGTTCTTCACGCCCAAGCTGGACGAGTACCTGGGCTTTGTGCTCAAGCTGCTCTTCGCCTTTGGCATCGTGTTCGAGCTGCCGCTGTTCATGTTTTTCCTGGCGCGGCTGGGCATCGTGTCCCACGTGGGCCTGCGCGCCAAGCGCAAGTACGCCATCCTTGGGGCCTTCATTGTCGCGGCGGCGCTCACCCCGCCGGACGCCATCAGCCAGATCATGATGGCCGTGCCCCTGTGCATCCTGTACGAGGTGGGCATCTGGGGCGCGTTCTTCTTCGGCAAGAAAAAGAAGCCGACGGAGCAGGACGCGGAGTCCGCGCCGCCGCCGGGCGAGGCCGCTGCGTAAGGCCCTCTGGGGCCCCCTATGGGGAATGCCGGGCGCGGTCGATGAGAGAACACCTGCGGGCCGCGTCTTGACAACGCCCGCCGCCTCTGGTCTTGGGGTGGGGAGAAGCGTCGTACCCTTGTGACACCCCTGGTGGCTTTGGGCGGCGCAAAGGAGAGCAATTTCGTGGCACAGCGCGCGTCCAGCATTTCGCGGACAACCAAGGAAACCGACATCCGGGTGGCCATCGCCCTGGATGGCACGGGTGTGTGCGACATCAAGACCGGCCTGGGCTTTGCCGACCACATGCTCACCCTCATGGGCTTCTGGGCCGGGTTCGATCTCAGCGTGTCCTGCAAGGGCGACCTGGAGATCGACGCCCACCACAGCCTGGAGGACATCGGCCTGACCCTGGGCCAGGCTCTGGCCGAGGCCCTGGGCGACAAGGCGGGCATCGCCCGGGTGGCCAGCGCGCAAGTGCCCATGGACGAGGCCCTGGCCTCGGTGGTCCTCGACCTCTCCGGGCGGCCCTATCTGGTCTATGGCGACGACCTGCTCCCGGCCTTGGTCGCGGGCGAGGAAAAGGACGTCTGGCGCGAATTTTTCAAGTCCCTGGCGCAGCGGGCGGGCATGAACCTGCACATCCGCTTTGAATACGGGAAAAACGGGCACCATCTGCTGGAGGCCGCCTTCAAGGCCCTGGGCCTGGCATTGCGCCAGGCTGTCCAGGTTTGCCGAACGGGCGCGCCCAGCACCAAGGGGAGCGTGGACTGATGCAACAGCGCACAATTTTGACTGGTCTGGCGGTTCTCTGCGTCCTGGCGCTGTGCGCCTGCGCGCCCACAGCCATCACGCCCCAGCCGAGGCCCCTGGGCAACATCGCCGTGGCCGCCTTCACAGCGCCCAAGTATAACTGGGAGCTTCTGGCCGGGTACCTGCCCGAGGAGGGCAAGGGCGTGAAGCCGGAGATTCTGGCCAAGCTGGACGACACCCTGGGCCAGACCCTGCGCACCCACGGGGTCAAGGTCTCCGCCACGCCTGTGGCCACGCGCCAGTGCCAGGAGATCGTGGTCTTCGAGCGTGCGGGCAAGTCCCGCGAGTCGGCCTGGGCCTATTGGCTGAACGTGGGCCGCTGCCTGCCTGCGGACTTCATCCTGGTGCCCCAGGTGCTGGGCTGGAGGGAGCTGGAGGGCGGGGGCAACCCGGCCTCGGTCATCATTGACCTGTTCCTGCTGGATGTGAAGGCCGAGCGCGTTGTTTCGCGCTTCCACTTTGACGAGACCCAGAAGGCGCTCTCGGACAACCTGCTGGACATGGGCAAGTTCATGCGCCGCAAGGGCGAGTGGGTCGAGGCCGAGGTGCTGGCCAAGGAGGGCATCGAGGCGGGACTGCGGGAGATGGGTCTGTGATCCTATTCCCGGCGGTTGACATCAAGGACGGGCGCTGCGTGCGCCTGGAGCAGGGCCGCGCCGACGCCGTCACCGTGTTCGGCGAGGACCCGGCAGAGAGCGCCATGCGCTGGGTGCGCCTGGGCGCCCAGTGGCTGCACATCGTGGACCTGGACGGGGCCTTCAGCGGCCAGCCGCGCAACTTCGAGCTGGTCCGGCGCATCTGCGCCGAGGCCAAAATTCCGGTGCAGCTGGGCGGCGGCATCCGCGACCTGGCCACGGCCAAGGCCTATGTGGCGGCCGGGGTGGCGCGGCTGATCCTCGGCACCATCGCGCTCGAGCAGCCGGAGCTGTTCGCCGAGCTCTGCGCCGCGCTGCCGGGCCAGGTGGGCGTGAGCCTGGACGCCGTGGACGGCAGGCTCAAGAGCCGGGGCTGGGTGGCGGACGCGGGCCTCAGCGTGGCCGACGTTCTGCCGCGCATCGAGGCCGCTGGCGCGGCGTTTCTCATCTACACGGACATCAAGCGCGACGGCATGCAGAGCGGGGTGAACATCCCGGCGCTGACAGCGCTGTGCGAAAGCACCACACTGCCCGTGGTGGCGGCTGGCGGGGTGACGAACCTGGACGACCTGAAGTCGTTGGCGCCGCTCTGCGCCAAGGGCCTAGAGGGGGCCATCACCGGCCGGGCCATCTACGCGGGCACGCTGGACTTCGCGGCCGGGCTCGCGTTCACCAAGGGGCTGCAGGCGGCGTAGGCTGGCTTAAGCGACACAAAAGAATCTTGGGGGCGACGAGCCCCCTTTTCATTTGCCGAAGGCGGTCATCGGACACTGGCCGGGCAGCCGGAAAACCACTGCCCCTGTCCTTCGCCGCCCCCCACGAATTCTCCCTTGACACCCCCGCCAGCTGTGGACAACATGCGCACCCGGTGGGGAAAACCCTGCCGCACGACACACGAATCCGCCGGGGCGCCTGCGTCCGGGCAGGGGAGTTTCGCCTATGATTGCCTGGATCGAGGCCCAGCGGGCCGGACTCATCAACTCCAAGCACATCACCAATAATGTCCTTTCCGGCTTCGTGGTCGGGGTCGTGGCCATCCCCCTGGCCATGGCCTTTGCCATCGCCTCCGGGGCCAAGCCCGAGCAGGGGCTCTACACCACCATCGTCGCCGGCATCGTCGTGTCCCTGTTCGGCGGCTGCCGCCTGCAGATCGCCGGGCCCACCGGCGCGTTCATCGTCATCCTGGCTGCCATCACCGCCAAGTTCGGCATCAGCGGCTTGCAGATCGCCACGCTCATGGCCGGAATCATCCTGGTCAGCTTCGGCGTGGCCAAGCTGGGCGGGGTCATCAAGTTCATCCCCCGGCCTGTCACCGTGGGCTTCACCAGCGGCATCGCCATCATCATCTGGGTCGGCCAGTGGCGGGACTTCTTTGGCCTGCCCCCGGCCACGGGCGAGCACTTCCACGAGAAATTTCTGGCCCTGGCCGGGTCCTTCGGGCAGCTGCACCTGCCCACGACCCTGCTCTCCCTGCTGGCCCTGGCGGCCCTCATCTTGAGCCCCAGGGTGCTCAAGCGCATCCCCTCGCCCCTGGTGTCCATGGTGCTGGTGACCGCGGTGCAGAGCATCTTCCAGTTCCCGGGGGTGGCCACCATCGGCTCGGCCTTTGGCGGCATCCCCAGCACCCTGCCCCTGCCCACCTTGCCCGAGATGCACTGGAACACTCTTCTGCCGCTCATCGGCCCGGCCTTCACCATCGCCTTCCTGGGCTCCATCGAGTCCCTGCTTTCCGCCGTGGTGGCCGACGGCATGACCAACACCCGGCACAACTCCAACCAGGAGCTCATCGGCCAGGGCATCGCCAACATCCTGTGCCCGTTCTTCGGCGGCTTCGCGGCCACCGGGGCCATCGCGCGCACCGCCACGAACATCAAGAACGGCGCCACCAGCCCGCTCTCCGGGGTGGTGCATGGGCTGGTGGTGGTGCTGACCATCGTCTGCCTGGCGCCCCTGGCCGCCAACATCCCGCTCTGCGCCATGGCCGCCATCCTGTTTGTGGTGGCCTACAACATGTGCGAGGCCCGGCAGTTCGCGGACCTGGTGCGCACCGCGCCCAAGGCCGACATCACCATCCTGGTCATGACCTTTCTGCTCACCGTGTTTGCAGACCTGGTGGTGGCGGTGAACATCGGCGTGGGCCTGGCCTCGCTCATCTTCATGGGCCGCATGGCGGGTTCCGTGCGCGTGGTGGAGGATGATCGCGCCACGCGCATCCTCTACACCACGGACGAGAACGGCGTGGCCCATCCCCAGGGTCCGGTCCACATCCACACCCCGGAGGAGATTGAAGAGTTCGACAAGTGCTGCAACACGGACGTGGTGGTCTACACCATCAGCGGGCCGTTCTTCTTTGGCGCGGCGGAGCGCATCGAGAGCATCATCAGCTCCATCAACGTGGACTTCACCACAGTGCTGCTGCGCTTCGGCCATGTGCCATTTGTGGATGCCACGGGGATCAACGTGTTCCGCAACATCATCAAGCGCATGGAGCAGCACGGCAAGCGTGTGGTGCTGTGCAACATGCAGCCCTATGTCTACGACAGGTTCGAGAAGGCGGGCATCCTGGCCATGGTCGGCCCCACGAACATCATCACCCGCGTGGAGGACTTCCACAAGGTGTGCGCCTGCAAGGTCAAGACGGCCTGAGCCCTTCGGGCTTCAAGCAGGACTGCTGCGGGGCTTCAGCACTCGCCGTCCAGCAGGATGGCCAGGGCCTTGCCCGCGCGGGTGGCCTTGAACTCGATGATCTCATAGGTGGCCGCCCCCTCCAGGGTGAAGGGGTCCTGGTCCAGGACTTGGGCCAGCTCCTCGCGGCTGCCGGCCCGGGCCAGGATGATCCCGCCGGTGCGCGGCTCGCGCGGGCCGGAGACCAAAAACAGCCCGGCGCGGTAATGGGCCTCCAGAAAGGCCCGGTGCGCGGGCAGCAGTGCGTCGATGACGTTCAGCGGCTTTACATAGTTCACGAGCACGAGGTACATGGCGTCTCCTTGCTGGTTTCTGGCGCCGCAACGGGGATGCGCGGCGGCGCGGGCAGTTTTCTCTTCACATTCTGGATGCGCGCCACGGATTCCCGCAGGCGCTCCGGGCTGAGGCGGCCCTCGGCCACCAGCTCCATCAGCGCGTCCAGGGTCTTGCCAGCGATGTTCTCGTCATGGTCCAGGTTGTTGCCGATGAGCAGCACGTCCGCCCCGGCCTCCACGCAGAGCCGCACGGTCTCCTTGAGCCCGTAGTGCGCAGCCACGGCCCGCATCTGCAGGTCGTCCGTCACCACCACGCCCGTAAACCCCAGCCGCCCGCGCAGCAGCCCGCCAATGACCGGCCGGGACAGGGTGGCCGGATGCGCAGGGTCCAGGCGCGCATTGAAGACATGCGCGGTCATGACCATGTCCGCGAGGTCCTGGCGCAGCAGTTCGCGGAACGGGATGAGCTCGGCCTCGGTCCAGGTGGCCGTGACATCGGTGAAGCCCTCGTGGCTGTCCGTGCTGCTTGAGCCGTGGCCCGGGAAATGCTTGGCGCAGGTGAGCACGCCCCGGTTTTTCAGCCCGCGCGCAAAGGCCCCGGCGCAAGGCCCCACCTCGGCCGGATCAGCCGAGAAGCTGCGGCCCAAGGCCCCGATGACCGGGTTCTGCGGGTTCACGTTGACGTCGGCCACGGGCGCGAAGTTGAGGTTGATGCCCATGCTGGCCAGGGTCGCGCCGGTCTGCTCGCCCGCGCAAAGGGCCGGAGCCGGGTCGCCGGATGGACACAGCTCCGCGGCCGGGGGCGTTTCCGAAAAGCCGCGCGCGGCCCGCAAGCGCTGCACCCGCCCGCCCTCCTGGTCCACGGCGATGAACAGCGGCGGCGCGCCAGCGGCGCTGGCTGCGGCCTGCAAGGCGCTTGTGAGGCGCTTGAGCTGCTCCGGGCTGGTGATGTTGCGCTCCGGGCTTTTCAGCGCCACGTCGCGGTCAAAGAGGATGACTCCGCCCAGGTTCAGCTCCGCGATTTGGCCCAGAATGGGCAGGCCGCCGGGCCTGCCGCCGAGAGTGTCGCCGGGCCTGTCCGGGCCGGGCTCCGCGCCCCGGAAGCCCACCAGGAGCATCTGCCCGGCCAGGCGCCGCAGCTCCGGCGTGGGCGGCTCCGGGCGCGTGAGCGCGCAGCCGCCTATACCGAGCAGGCAGCCCAGCAGCAGACAGGCCCGCAGACAGGCCAGCAGCCCGGCCCGCAGGCCGGGCAGGGCGCGCGAACAGCGGGGCATGGCCGGGGCTACTTGGCCGCTTCCGCGCCCAGGGAGAAGGTGCTCTCCATGTCGTAGTTGGAGATGACCCGGTAGGAGATGAGCGTCTCCGAGCTGGTGATGCCCAGGATCTTGAGCATCTTCTCGGTCACTATGGTCGCCAGGTCGTCGTTGTCCTTGGCGCGGATGATGGCCACCAGGTCAAAGCGTCCGCCCACGGAGTGGACTTCGCTGATGCCTCTGATCTCGACGAGTTTCTGGGCCACCACGTTGATGGCGTCGGGCAGAACGTGCAAAAGGACAATGGCGTTGGTCATGACAGCCTCCGTTGTTCTGGTCAGTACCCGTTTGCGCGGCGCTGGTCAAAGGTGCGGCGCAAAAAAAAAGCCCCCGGACGTGCATGTCCGGGGGCCAGGTGAGCCGCGAAGCGGATTATTCCTCGGCCAGGGCGACCACGGTCTCGCCGTACTCGTCCTTCTGGGTGGTCTTGATGCTCAGCAGCTCGTTCCAGCGGCGGAACGCGCCGACGAACACGATGACCATGAGGCACATGATGACGATGGCCATGGTGGCCAGGAGGTAATTCTCCTTGCCGACCTTCAGGTAGGTGCCGGTGACCTGCAGATAGCCTGCGTACATGGTGATGCTGGCCATGATCATGCCCGGCACGGCGGTCAGCCAGGCGTACTTGGCCTTGTTCATGCGGATGAGCATGGTGGTGCCGATGATCAGCCCGCTGGAGGCCAGGAGCTGGTTGCTCATGCCGAACAGCGGCCAGATGGTGGAGATGTCTCCGGTGTAGACCAGGTAGCCCCAGGCCCCGGTGAAGATGGCGCTGGTGACGATGACCCCGGGCCACCAGCGCTTGTCGTCGAACTTGGGGATGAACGCGCCGATCATCTCTTGCAGGAAGAAGCGGCCCACGCGGGTGCCGGTGTCAACTGCGGTGAGGATGAACACGGCCTCGAACATGATGGCGAAGTGGTACCAGTAGCCCATGAGTCCCTTCATGAACGGGACTGAAGAGAAGATGTAGGCCATGCCCACGGCCAAGGACACTGCGCCGCCGGGACGGCCCTGGATCTTCTCCTGCACCTGGGTGGCCAGGTCGGGCAGGTTCACCACGGCCATGCCCAGCTTCTCGAAGACCTCGGGCCTGGCGTTGATGGCGAAGTAGTCGGCGGGCACGAGCACGCAGGCCGCGATGAGCGCCATGATGGCCACAAAGCCTTCCACGAGCATGGCCCCGTAGCCCACGAAGAGCACGTCGCGCTCGTTGCCGATCATCTTGGGCGTGGTGCCGGTGCCGATGATGGCGTGGAAGCCGGAGATGGCGCCGCAGGCGATGGTGATGAACAGGAAGGGGAACACCGGGCCGCCGATGATGGGGCCGCCGCCGGACACGAACTTGGTCACGGGGTCCATGAGCAGCGTGGGCTGCACAAAGAGGATGCCCGCCGCCAGCATGACGATGGTGCCGATCTTGAGGTAGGTGGAGAGGTAGTCGCGCGGGCAGAGCAGCAGCCACACGGGCAGCACCGAGGCCACGAACCCGTAGACCGGGATGATCAGGGAGATGGTCTTCTTGCTCATGGTGAACAGCGGGCCCAGGGTCGGGTCGGCCACAACGTACGGACCGGCGATGACGGCCAGGATCAGCAGGACCACGCCGATGATGCTGGCGCCGGTGACGTCGCCGTCGCGCCAGACGTGCAGGTACAGGCCCATCAGGATGGCGATGGGGATGGTGGCGAACACGGTGAAGGTGCCCCAGGCGCTATCGGCCATGGCGTTGACCACGGCGATGGACAGACCGGCCAGGGTCAGGATGAGGATGAACAGCACAGCCCAGGAAGCCACGTGGCCCACGGCCTTGCCGATCTCGCTCTCTGCGATCTTGGCCAGGCTGCGGCCCTTGTGCCGCACCGAGGCGAAGAGCACCACCATGTCGTGCACGGCCCCGGCCATGACGCAGCCCACGATGATCCACAGCGCGCCCGGCAGATAGCCGTACTGGGCGGCCAGCACCGGTCCAAGCAGCGGCCCGGCCGCCGCGATGGCCGCGAAGTGGTGCCCGAAGAGCACGAACTTGTTGGTCTTCACGTAGTCGCGGCCGTCGGCCAGCTTTATGGCCGGGGTGATGCGCTCGCTTTTCAGCTCCAGCACCTTGTTGGCCAGGAACAGGCCGTAGAAGCGGTAGGCGATGGCAAAGACGCAGAGTGAGACGAAGACCAGTGTGAGGGCATTCATGCACTATCCTCCTTGGCTTAGGGTGATTGGAAAAGCCCTAGCAGTCCCGGCCCTCTATTGACAATGGCTGCCGCGCGAAAGGGTTGATTGTCGGGCTGAAGCGGCGGATCGGAGGACCGAAATGCCGCGTTGGCAGGCGGGAGGAGGGCGGCCATAGGATTCGGGCGGCCAGGCCCAGGCGGCCCTGGCTTTCGGCTGCGCTATTGCGGGATGCGCAGGGTGATGCTCGTGCCCTCGCCGGGGGTGCTGGCCACCTTCAGCCCATAGGCCGGACCGTAGAGCTGCACCAGGCGCTGGTTGGAGTTGCGCACGCCGATGCCCTCGATGAGCGATTCCAGCTCCACGGAGGCGGTGATGGCCTTGACCAGTTTAGGGGCCATGCCCACGCCGTCGTCGTGGACCTCCACCAGCAGGTGGCCGTTTTCGCGCCAGGCCGTAAGCCGCACCAGCCCGCCCTCGGGTTTGGGCAGGATGCCGTGGCGCACGGCGTTCTCCACCAGGGGCTGGATGATCAGCGGCGGGGTGGTGCAGGCCTCCGCGCCGGGGCCGAGGTCGATCTCGGCCTTGATGCGCGTGCCGAAGCGGGCCTGTTCGATGGCCAGATAGGCGGAGGTCTGCTCGATCTCCTCGGACAGGCTGATGAGCCCCCGGCTGGAGTCCAGGTTGCGGCGCATGTAGCGCGACAGGTCGAGCAGCAGCTCCCGCGCCTGGACCGGGGCGGTGCGGCAGAAGCTGGCGATGGTGTTGAGCGAGTTGAAGAGGAAGTGCGGGTTGATCTGGGCCTGCAAGCGCCTGATCTCGGCATGGGCCAGCAGCTGATTCTTGATGCCGATGTTCTCCAGCTCCAGTTGGGTGGAGAAGAGATCCGCCAGGCCCTTGGCCAGCTCGAACAGGGTCTCGTCCAGGGGGCGGCTGCGGGTGCCGTAGAGCTTGAGGCAGCCCAGGATGGAGTCGCCCTTGCGCAGGGGCACGATGATGGCCTCGGACAGCGGGCAGCCCTGTTCCGGGCAGGAGATGCCGACCCTGTCGCGCACGAACAGGGGCTCGCCGGTTTCAATGACCTGCTGGGTGGCCCTGGTCAGCACCTCGCCGCCGCTGACATGGTGGTCCTCCCCGGCCCCCAGGTGGGCCAGGATGGTCTGGCCGCTGGTCACGGCCACGGCCGAGACCTGGGCCTCGTGCATGATGATGGCTGCGGTGGCCCGGGCCGAGGTGGCGGTGAGCCCGGCGCGCAGGTGGCCCACGGTCTGGTTGGCGATGGACAGGATCTGGCGGGCCAGGTCGCGGTTCTGGGCCTGCCGGAAGCTCATCTGGAGGTTCAGGGCCTTGACGAAGAGGCCAGCGCCCAGGGAGTTGAACACGATCATGGGCAGGGCGATGACCTGGACCAGGGCCAGGGCCTCTGAAAACGGCCGGGAGAAGAGGAGCACCAGGCCCTGGTGCACGGTCTCGCCAGCCAGGCACAGGCCCATGGCCAGACGCCAGTCCAGGCTGTTGCCCGAATACCTCCTGGCCACCAGCCCGGCCACCGTGCCCTCCAGCAGGGTGGCCAGTCCGCAGGGCAGGGCCGAGAACCCGCCGATGTCGATCAGGTAGCGGTGCGCCCCGGCGATGAGCCCCACCCCGAACCCGACCGCCGGACCGCCGAACAGCCCGGCGGTGATGACCACCATTCCGCGCAGGTTGGCAAAGGACTTGAAGACCACGTTGCCCGTGTAGGTGCCCAGAACCCCGAACAGCCCGAACAGGACCACCAGCAGCGCGGAGGCCCAGAGGGGGCGGTCGCGGCGCGGCCCGAGCTTGTCGATGGAGGTCACGGTCATGATGGCGAAGCCCGCCGCCAAGAGCAGCCCGAAGCGCTGGGAGAGGTTCAGGAACAGCTCGGGAACCTGGGGGCTGAGGAAATCGTTCATATCCCGAGCCGCTCCTTGAAGGCGCGCACCCGGTTGCGGCTCACGGTGACCTCGGTGCGGGCCGGGTCGGCCATGACCACGCAGTACTTGCCGGCGAACCAGGGGGCGAATTCGGCGATGCGCTCCAGGTTGATGAGCTGGGCGCGGTTGGCCTGGAAAAAGGGCTGCCCGGCCAGGCGCTCGCAGGCCTTGGCCAGGGTGGGCAGGCCGTGGCAGGTCAGCCTGCCGGTGTCGGTGAGGGCGCTGACGCGCTTCTCCTCGGCCTCGATGAGCACCACCTGGTCGGTGGGAATGAGGCCGATGCGGCCGCCTTGCTCCACGGCCAGCCGGGGCAGCGGCTTGGAGCCGGCCTGGCCGGCCGAGGACAGCAGCCGCTCCAGGGCCTGGTTCAAGTGCGGCGCGGCCAGCGCGCTGGGCTCGGCCAGCAATCTGCGGACCCGCTCCAGGCTCTTGGCCAGCCGGTTCGGAGCGACGGGCTTGAGCAGGTAGTCGGCGGCGTTTTCCTCGAAGGCGCGGATGGCATGGGTGTCAAAGGCGGTGACAAAGACGAAGAGCGGCGGGCGCTCCAGGCGCTGCGCCCCGGCCAGGACATGGAAGCCGTCCTGCCCGGGCATCTGGATGTCCTGAAAGACCAGATCAATGCGCCCCTGGCCGAGGACGCCCAGGGCTTCCTCGGCGGTTGTCGCCTGGGCCGTCTGAACATCCTGGTGGGCTTGGAGCAGGTAGGCCAATTCGTCCCTGGCCGGTGCTTCGTCGTCCACGATGAGCGCGCGTATGGGCATGGTTGTCCTTGGTCCCGGCCTGGCCCGCAACGAACGCCAGGCGGGCGGATTCGCTCTTGGCTTGTCAGGTGCAAGACCTACACGCGCCAAAATGGCCTGTCAACGCGCCGGGGTTTTAGGATGTCCGGGCGCTATGCGGGCGGGGCGGCCCCGCCTTCTGGCCCGCCGTCTTCTGGCCCGGCTTCGGGCTGCCGGACGCGCTTGCTGCCCTGGTACAGCTCAAACTCCAGCAGACGGCATTCGATCTTGGCGTTGAAGAAGGGGATGCGCCGCCTGGGCTTGAGGCCCACATGCTTGGCCAGCTCGCTGTTGCCCGTGAAGACAAAGCCGCGCCACCCGGCCAGGCGCTTCTTGAAGAAGTCGCCGATGCCCGAATAGATGGCCACGAGCTCATCGGTCTGGCCCAGGCGGTCGCCGTATTCCGGGTTCAGCACGCACACGCCCGGCCCCTCGGGCACAATGCCCTCGCGGAAGTCGCAGACCTGAAACTCCAGGTGCGTGTCCACCCCGGCGGTGCGGGCGTTCTGGCGCGCGGCCTCCACGGCCTGGGGATCCTTGTCGGAGAGCAGGATGCGTCCGCTCAAGCCCTTGTGCGCCTGGGCGTGGGCCTCGCGCCGCAACTGCTCAAAGCCGTCTGCGTCATAGCCGATCAGGTGCTGGAAGGCGAAGCCGGTGCGCAAAAGCCCTGGCGCGCGGTTGAGCGCGATGAGCGCGGCCTCGATGCCCAGGGTGCCGCTGCCGCACATGGGCGAGAGAAAATGCCCTGCGCCGTCCCACTTCGTGGCCAGCACCACGGCCGCAGCCAGGGTCTCCTGCATGGGGGCCGAGTGCGGCATCTTGCGGTAGCCGCGCCGCGACAGGGGCGCGCCCGTGGTGTCCAGGTACACGGTGACATCCGACCCGCGCCAGTGCAGAAACACGCACGCCCCCACAGGGTCCGGGCCGGAGTTGGGCCGGCGGCCCTCCTGCGCCAGGATGCGGTCCACAATGGCGTCCTTGGCCTTCTGGTTGGCGAAGCGGCCATCGCGCACGAACTCGTTCTGCACCGAGCCGTCCACTGTCAGGTGCCCGTCCACCGGGATGATGTCCTCCCAGGGCAGGCGGGAGAGCTCGCGCCCGAGGGCGGCGGGGTCCTCGGCCTGGAAGCGGGCCAGCTCAAACAGCACGCGGTGCCCGGTGCGCAGGAGGAGATTCAGGCGCATGGCGGTGAGCATGTCGCCCTCGGTCTGCACCCCGGCGGCGAGTTCGCGCGCGGGCAGGCCCAGGGCCTCCAGTTCGGCGCGCAAAAAGGGCGGCAGGCCCTTGGGGCAGGTGACGAGAATGGGCTGTGCTGTGTTCAATGAGTCAACCTTGGCGGCAAAAGGGGTTGGGGAACCAGGCAGGGCGGTCATCGCCTCTGCGGGCCGGGGGCCGGGGCTGTGCGGAGTGGAGTCGCCCTGCGCAGGGGCGCGGCCTCGTCAGAAAGTGTCCGGCCATTGCTTCTAGTGGATACGGCGGCGTGTTCCAGCCCTCAGCAGAGGGCTAGCAAAAAGCAGGCTGCATGAACAGAACAATGCGCAGCCCTCCCCGGCGGCGCGCAGGCAGAGGCAGGCTAGCTGCGGCGCGGGTCCGGGCTGCGCAGGCGGTTCTTCTCCACCGGCGCGTGCACGGGGTAGATGGGGTTGGCCCTGGTCCACCAGCCGGGCACCGCAGCGCTGGTGAACTCCACCCGGGTGACGAACTTGATGCTCTTGTAGGCCAGGTCAAAGGGGCTGACCACCCGGGCCGGGGCGCCGCGCTGGTCGGTCAGCGGGCGGCCCTCCAGGTCCAGCGCCAGCATGGCCCCCAGGGCCGGGTTCAGCAGATCGACCAGGGGGAAGGACTCCACGTAGTGCGTCAGCCCCCCGGCGTCCTCGGTGCGGCCCAGGGAGTGGAACACGGCGAAGCGGGCCGCAGGCAGCAGGGCCACCCGGGCGAAGAGGTCGCGGAACTCCACGCCGCCCCAGGGCGCGTCCGTAACGCTCCAGCCCTCCACGCAGTGGAAGTCGAGGGTGCGCCGCGCCTGGGGCAGGTCGCGCAGGTCGCGGTAGCGTAGCTTCGCCGGGGCCTGCACCAGCCCGTCCAGAATCAGCGCATAGGGCTCGCGGCGGCCGTCCGCCCAAATCACCTCTCCGCTGGCGGGGTCGAAGCGGAAGCCCTTCTGCTCCACGGTGCGCGTGGGGAAGCGCTCCTCGATGGTGGCGAGGGCCTCACGCGCGCGCGCAGGCAGCAGGCCCCAGGCAAAGGCCCCGGCCGTGGCGGCCAGGCTGGCCAGGACGCCAAAAAAGGTCCGGCGGGATAACGGGCTGAGCTGGGCGGGTGCGTTGGGCATGGCAGGCTCCTTGTTCTCTCTGTCCAAGCATAAGAACCGCAGTGGCCTTTGTGAAGGGGCGGCCGCTCGCCAGGCTCTTGCCCCGGGCTCTTGCCCAGGGTCTTGCCACGACCGCGCGGCCCGGCTACTCTGTCCACGCACAAGAGGACCCGCCCAATTCCTGCCGGAGGCCACCAGACATGCACATCGACTCGTTCAACCTCGGGCCGCTGGAGACCAACTGCCACGTGCTCTCGCATGAGCGTCTGGCCGTGGCCGTGGACCCCGGCGGCGACCCGGCCGAGGTGCTGGCGCACCTTGAGGCCCAGAAGCTGACCCTGACCCAGATTCTGGTCACGCACCTGCACTTTGACCACATCTACGGCTGCGCGCAGCTGGCCAGGGCCACGGGCGCGCCCATCCTGACCCCGGCGGGCGACGCAGACCTCATGCAGATGTGGCTGGGCCAGGGCGGGGAGTACGGCTTCCCCAGGGTCGAGCCCTTTGCCAGCACGCCCGTGCCCGCAGGCCCGGCCAGCTTCGCCGGGCTGGACTGCCTCTGCCTGGCCACCCCTGGCCATTCGCCGGGCAGCACCAGCTTCTATTTCCCCCAGGCAGGCGCGGCCTTTGTGGGCGACCTCATCTTCTACCGCTCCGTGGGCCGCACCGACTTCCCCGGCGGCAGCGCGGCCCAGCTCAAGCAGTCCGTTGAGGAGAAGATCTTCACCCTGCCCGGAGACACCGTGCTCTATTCCGGGCACGGGCTGGAAACCACCGTGGACTCGGAACGCACGCACAATCCGTTCTTTCTGCACGACATGCTGTAATAGCTAGGGTCTGCCAGGGGCAGCGCCCCTGGACCCCGCCAAGGGGCGCTGCCCCTTGGAACCCTGCCGGAGGCGGAGGCAATGACGACGGTTCATGGCATGACCATTGATCTGCGCGACACGTGTTGAGGGCTGGGCATGGAGGTCGGGTGGCACCTCCGTTTCAGCCGCGAGGACGAGCTTGTGTTCCTGGTGCAGACCAAGCTCGCGCCCAATGTGGAGGACGCGGTGTTCATCGCCGGGGACTGGGCGCTGGCCTGGGAGCCGGGGGCGGATCAGAAGAACTCTGACCCGGAGCGCCCGGGGCACAGCACGGCGCGTGTGTCGCGCAAACAACCACGGGGGTGGGCCATGCCTGAGTTGAGCGCATCGGTGCTGGTTTTGGCCTGCAGCCACCGCTCTGGTGGCAATTCCGACGCCGCGGCGGAGCTGGTGGCGCGCGGGGTGCGCGAGGCCGGGGGCACGGCCCAGGTGGTGGCCGTGCGCGACTACCAGGTGCTGGCCTGCCTGGCCTGCCGGGCCTGCGCCACGGACGAGCTCTCGCGCTGCGTGCTGCGCGACAAGGACCAGGCCGAGGAGCTGTTCGCCCTGCTTCTGGCCGCGCCCAGCGTGGTCTTTGTCTCACCCATTTATTTCTACGCCCTGCCGTCGTTGTGCAAGGTCTGGATCGACCGTTCCCAGCGCTTCTGGGAGGCCCGGCGCAAGGGTGAGGCCTGGCTCCTGGCCCTGCCGGAGCGCCAGGGCTTCGCCTGCCTGGTGGCGGGCCAGCCAGCCGGGCAGAAGCTTTTTGACGGCGCGCGCCTGACCCTCAAGTATTTCCTGGTGAATTTCGGCATCACCCTGGCCGAGCCAGTGGGCCTGCGCGGCAAGGACGAGCGCGGCGACCTGGAGGCCGACCCCCTGGCCGTGGACCGCGTCCTGGCCCTGGGCCGCGAGGCCTGGGCAGCGGCCCAGGGCGTGCTCACATGATCCGCCAGGGCCTGGAGCATTTGGCCCGACTGGCCCGGCCGCTCTTGCTGAATGAAAGCCGCTGCCCTGGCTGCGGCCGGGTGGCCCAGGCCGCGGCTGGCCAGGACTCCGCCCTGTGCCCGGACTGCCGGGCCGGGCTGGCCCCGCACCAGGGCGCGGCCTGTCCCGGCTGCGGCCAGCTGCCGACAATCCCGCCGGAAGTCCCGCAGGCGCTGCCCGCGCTCTGCGCTGACTGCCGCGCCGCGCCGCGCCCCTGGGGCCGGCTGGTGGCCTGGGGGGCCTATGAGGGCCGCCTGCGCGACCTGATTCTGGGCTACAAGTTCGAGGCCCGGCTGGACCTGGGCCGCCAGCTTCAGGAGTGCCTGCTGGCGGCCTTTGCGCGCGGGGCGGCGGCCTTTCCGGAGCTGGAGCGCTGCGAGTTGCTGGTGCCCGTGCCCCTGCACCCCCGCCGCCTGGCCTGGCGCGGGTTCAACCAGAGCCGGGAGCTGGCGCGGCTGGTGGCCCGGCGCCGGGGCCTGGCCATCCGCCAGGAGGCGCTGGCCCGCGTGCGGCGCACGGTGCCGCAGATGGAGCTGGACCGCTCGGAGCGGGCCGAGAACATCCGGGGGGCCTTTGCGGCCAGGCCGGACCTTTTGTCCGGGCGCACGGCGCTTCTGGTGGACGACATCATGACCACGGGCTCGACCCTGGAGGAGTGCGCGCGCATGATGCTTGCGGGCGGGGCAACGGCGGTGCATGTGCTGGTGCTGGCCAGGGCCTGAGGGCGGCTGGCGGTGGTGAAAAAAAAACGCCACGCGGCGCTTGACTTCCACCCGGCCTTGAAGTTAAGACTTCCCCTCTTACGCGATGGAGGTATTCGCAATGTTCGCAATTATCGAGACCGGCGGTAAGCAGTACCGCGTGGAACAGGGACTCGAGTTCAAGGTGGAGTTGCTCAAGGCCGAACCCGGCACTGAGCTGGCCCTGGACAAGGTTCTTCTGGTGTCCGACAACGGCGCCACCAAGATTGGCGCCCCTTACCTGGACGGCGCCAAGGTGTCCTGTGAAGTGTTGGGCCATGGCCGTGGCGTGAAGATTTTCATTTTCCATAAAAAGCGCCGCAATGACTTCCACAAGAAGACCGGCCACCGTCAGGACTACACCAGCCTGAAGGTCAAATCCATCCAGGCTTAGACCGGCAAGGAGATCTGATATGGCTCACAAGAAAGCGGGCGGCAGCTCCAGAAACGGCCGCGACAGCGCCGGGCAACGCCGGGGCGTCAAGCGTTACGGTGGTCAGCAGGTTCTGGCCGGAAACATCCTCGTTCGCCAGGTGGGCACCTCGATCCACCCCGGCAAGAACGTCGGTGTGGGCAAGGACTGGACCCTGTTCGCCCTGGTGGACGGCGAGGTCAAGTACGAGAAGTACACGCGCAACAACAAGGTCAAGACCCGGGTGCACATTCTGCCCGTGAGCGCCTAGGCACCAGCTCAAAGCACTTCAAGTCCTTTAGATCCGAACCCGGGCAGGAGCAGCACCATGCGGCTCCTGCCCGTTTTTGTTCGGGCCAGGCGGTTACAATCCCATGCGATTCGTTGACGAAGCGACCATTATCGTGCGCTCCGGCAAGGGCGGAAGCGGCAGCGCCTCGCTCAAGCGCGCCAAGAACCTGCCCAAGGGCGGACCGGACGGCGGCGACGGCGGCAAGGGCGGGGACGTCATCTTCCGCGCCAGCACGCGCCTGCTCACCCTGTACGACTTCCGCGTGAAGAGCCTGTTCGACGCCGAGAACGGCCAGAACGGCCGGGGCCAGGACAAGTACGGCCGCGGCGGCGAGGACCTCGTCATCGAGGTGCCTGTGGGCACCATGCTGCTGGAGGAGCCTCGCGAGGCCCGCGAGATCGAAGACGGCGTCGTCAGCGAGTCCGTGCTCCTGGTGGACCTCTCCCGCGCGGGCCAGGAGTACGTGGCCTGCCCCGGCGGCATCGGCGGGCGCGGCAACCTGCACTTCAAGACCTCCACCAACCGCGCGCCCAAGCAGTTCGAGCCCGGCCGCCCCGGCCAGGAGAAGCGCCTGCACCTGAAGCTCAAGGTCATGGCCGACGCCGGTTTGCTGGGCCTGCCCAATGCGGGCAAGTCCACCTTTCTTTCCGCCGTGTCCGCCGCGCGGCCCAAGATCGCGGCCTATCCCTTCACCACCCTGGTGCCGAACCTGGGCGTGGTGGAGGATGCAAGCGGCCGCCGCCTGGTCATCGCCGACATCCCCGGCCTCATCGAGGGCGCCAGCCAGGGCCTGGGCCTGGGCTACCAGTTTTTGAAGCACGTGGAACGCACGCGTTTTCTGGTGCATATCCTGAGCGGCGAGGACGCCGATCCGGAGAACCCCGAGGCCGGCTACGCCATGCTGAACGAGGAGCTGCGGGTCTTTGACGAGGAGCTGGCCGCCAAGCCGCAGATCCGTGTCATCAACAAGATCGACATCCTCCCGCCGGAGCGCCTGCTGGCCCTGCGCGAAAATGCGCCGCCGGACGTGCTCTTTGTCTCGGCCCTCACCGGCCAGGGCCTGCCCGAGCTGCTGGCCGAGATGTGGCGGCGCT
>CAYMIP010000039.1:0-21800 GCA_964390575.1 uncultured Desulfocurvus sp.
GACGAGGAGCAGATCCACTTCAACCACTTCGACAACGTGGGCGAGCACATCAAGAACCTGGGCGACAGCTACCTCTCGCGCATCGCTGGCACGCCCTCCACCACGGGCGGGGTCACCAAGGGCTTCGCCCTGAAGCCCGGCGCGCCCACGGGCGGGGGGGCGGGCGCCTAGTCCCGCCGCACTGCCGGTACGCCAGACAGGGGCGGGGAAGGCCAGCCTCCCCGCCCCTGCTCCGTTTCTCTCGGCCCGGTCCCTAGAACTCCATCTGCACGCCCAGCTCCAGCACCTTCTCCGGCGGGATGTTGTAGTACACCACCGGGCTCACGGCATTGCGCTGCATGAAGCCGAAGAGGAAGCGGCGCACCGGGTCGAGCACCCGCTTTCCCTTGGCCGGCACCAGCGAGATGCGGCCCAGGAAGTAGCTCACGTTTTCGGGATCGATGTCCAGACCCTTGTCCCTGGCCTTCTGGAGCAGCAGCGGAATGTCCGGCATCTCCATGAACCCGAAATAGCCGAAGACCCGCTGGAAGCCCTGGCCCAGGCTGCGCAGCTCCACCCGCTCGTCCTCGGACACCACGGGCACGTCCTTGGTGTAGACCGAGAGCACCACCACCTTCTCATGCAGGGCGTTGGTCTGGGTCATGAGGTATTGCAGCATGGGCGGGGCTTCGTTGCGGAAGGTGGACAGATACACGGCCGTGCCGGGGATGCGCAGGGGCTTCTTGATGTAGACGCGCTCCATGAACTGGTCCAGCCGCAGCTTGAGCCCGCCGATGCGCACGCCCAGCGCCTTCCAGCCGTCGCGCCAGGTGATCATGAGGAACATGATGGTGGCTGCGATGAGCACCGGGAACCAGCCGCCGGACAGAAACTTGACCATGCACGAGCCGAAATAGGTGAGGTCCAGGCACCAGAACAGGACCACCAGGGGCAAGGCCCGCCACATCTTCCACTTGAAGATCTGCTGCGTCACGATGAAGAAGAACAGGCTGGTGATGGACATGTCCGCCGTCACCGCGATGCCGTAGGCGTCGGCCAGGTTCTCGGACTGGCGGAAGGCCAGGGTCAGGGCCAGGGCCGCAGCCAGCATCAGGAAGTTGATCACCGGGATGTAGACCTGGCCCTCGGCCATTTCCGAGGTGTGGATGATGCGCATGCGCGGCATGTAGCCCAGGTGCATGGCCTGGCGCGTGAGGGAAAAGACCCCGGAGATGATGGCCTGGGAGGCGATGATGGTGGCCGCCGTGGCCAGGGCCACCATGGGGTAGAGCAGCGGCTCGGGCACCAGGGCGTAGAAGGGATCCTTGATGGCGAGGGGATTGCGGATGATCAGCGCGGCCTGGCCGAAGTAGTTGCACAACAGCGCGGGCATGGCCAGGAAGTACCAGGCCAGGCGGATGGCCTTGGCCCCGAAATGGCCCATGTCGGCGTAGAGGGCCTCGCACCCGGTGATGCAGAGCACCACCGCGCCCAACACGAAAAACCCGTGCCAGCCATTGTTCAAAAAGAAGCGCACGGCAAAGGCCGGGTTCACCGCGGCCAGCACGCCCGGCTCCTGGATGATGGACCGGATGCCCAGCACCGCGATGGTTGCGAACCAGACCACGATCACCGGGCCGAAACACTTTCCGATCTTGCCCGTGCCCCGGCTCTGGATCATGAACAGCCCGGTCAAGACCGCGCAGGTCAGGGGCACCACCAGGGGCTTGGCCTGACTGGTGGCCACCTCCAGGCCCTCCAGGGCCGAGAGCACGGAAATGACCGGGGTGATGAGCCCATCGCCGTAGAGCAGGGCCGAGCCAAAGCAGCCGAGCAGGGTCAGGTTGCGGCCCATGCTGGGCCCAAGCTTCTTGTGCAGCAAGGCCATCATGGCGAAGATGCCGCCCTCGCCCTCGTCGTCGGCCAGGAGGATGAACAGGGCGTACTTGACGCTGACCACCAGGGTGAGCGACCAGAAGATGAGCGACACCAGGCCCAGGATGTTGTCCGGGGTGGGCGCCACAGCAGCGTTGCCGGTGAGGCAGACGCGCAGGGTGTACAGGGGGCTGGTGCCCAGGTCGCCGAAGACCACGCCCAGGGCGCTGAAGGCCAGCACCAGGGTGCTGCTCTTGTGCTTGTCACTCATGCCGAAATTCTCCCAGCTTGGCCGCCGAAACGGCGAGACCCCAGGCCCCCGCGCTGCGACGCGCTCCGTATTTCCCGCAACCTACAGGATTTCCCTGGGATATCAAGGCGTCCTCCGGGGCCGGGCCGCGAATCCGCTTGTCTGGCCGCGCGCATGCGGGTACACAGCCCCCATGCGCATCCTCTTTTTGGGCGACATCGTGGGCCGACCAGGCCGCCATGCCGTGAAGAAGCACCTGGCAACCCTCCGCGCCGCCGAGGCCGTGGACCTGGTCCTGGCCAACGCCGAGAACGCCTCCGGCGGCCTGGGCCTCTCGGCCGAAGGCGCCAAGGAACTCTTCGGCGCGGGCGTGGACGGCCTGACCTCGGGCAACCACATCTGGAAATTCAAGGACATGCCCTCCTACATGCAGCGGGAGGAGCGGCTCGTCCGCCCGGCCAACTACCCCCCCGGCCTGCCGGGACGCGGCTGGACCGTGCTGCGCGTGGGCGAGCTGCCCCCGGTGGCGCTCATGAACCTCATGGGCCGCACCTACATGCAGGCCGTGGACTGTCCCTTCCGCGCGGCCGACGCCCTGCTGGCCGAGCTCGACGCCGCGCACCCGGACGTGGTCATCCGCATCGTCGACTTCCACGCCGAGGCCACCAGCGAAAAAAGCAGCCTGGGCTGGCACCTGGACGGCCGGGTCTCGGCCGTGCTCGGCACGCACACCCATGTGCAGACGGCTGACGCGCGCCTGCTCAAAAAAGGCACGGCCTTCATCACCGACCTTGGCATGTGCGGGCCTGCGGATTCCTGCCTGGGCATGAGCGTTGCCCCCATCCTGCGGAAGTTCTTGACGGCCGCGCCGGAACGGTTTGAAGTGGCCAGCGGTCCCGTGGGCTTGCGCGGGGCGCTCCTGAACATCGACGAAACGACCGGCCAGGCGCGCTCCATTGCGGCCTGGCGTTTTGATGCAGACTAACAGCGGAGCGGCCATGAATATCTTTGACGAACTCTCCTGGCGCGGCCTGGTGCACCAGGTCTCCGACGCCGAGGGACTGCGCGCCTACCTCGCCAGCCCCGGCCAGACCATGTACTGCGGCTTTGACCCCACGGCCGAGAGCCTGCACATCGGCAACCTGGTGCCGCTTTTGGCCCTGGTGCGCATGCAGAAGGCCGGGCACAGGCCCATCTTCCTGCTCGGCGGGGCCACGGGCCTCATCGGCGACCCCTCGGGCAAGGACAAGGAGCGCGAGCTCTCTGACGAGGCTGCGCTGAACGCCCGGGCGGCGCGCATCCGCGCCCAGGTGGAGGCCTTTTTCGAGCGCAACACCGGGGCCAAGCCCTGGGTGGTGAACAACTACGACTGGGTCAAGAAGATGAGCGCCATCGAGCTGTTGCGCGACGTGGGCAAGCATTTCAGCGTGAACTGGATGCTGGCCAAGGAGTCGGTGAAGGGCCGCATCGACCGCGAGGAGACGGGCATCTCCTACACCGAGTTCAGCTACATGATCCTGCAGGGCTATGATTTCTACCACCTCTGCCGCGAGCATGGCTGCCGCTTGCAGATCGGCGGCGGGGACCAGTGGGGCAACATCACCGCTGGCACGGAGCTCATCCGCAAGAAGCACGCAGGCGAGGCCTTTGCGCTCACCTTCCCGCTCATCACCACGGCCTCGGGCAAGAAGTTCGGCAAGAGCGAGAAGGGCGCCATCTTCATGAGCACGGCGCTCACCAGCCCCTACGCCTTCTACCAGTACTGGATCAACACCGACGACCAGGACGTGGTCACGTTCCTCAAGTACTTCACGTTCCTGACGCAGGAGGAGATCGCCGGGCTGGAGGCCGAGCTGGCGCGAGCCCCGCAGGAGCGCGCCGCCCAGAAGGCGCTGGCCGCCAGCGCCACCGTCATGGTGCATGGCGAGGAGGAGCTGCGCAAGGTGCTGGCCGCCACCGAGGCCCTGTTCGGCAAGGGCGACCTGCGCGCGCTCGACCACAACACCCTGGCCGCCGCCCTGGAGGCCGCGCCCGCGCGCGGCTACGCCTTCGACGCCCTGCCCGACCTGCCGCAGAGCCTGGTGGACCTGGGCCTGTGTCCGTCCAAGGGCCAGGCCAAAAAGGACATCCAGGCCGGGGCCATCGCCCTGAACGGCGAGAAGCTGACGGACGCCGCCCGCGCCTTCAGCGAGGCCGACTTCCTGGGCGAGGCGGGCGCCACCCAGGGTTCCTTTCTGGTGCTGCGCAAGGGCAAGAAGAACTACGGGCTGGTGCGCCTGGGCTAGGGTTCCATAGGCAGGAGCCCGGCAAAAGCCAGACAGAAGGACGTCGGCCTTTAGTCCGCCTGGACGCGGCCAAGAGCCAGCGCGGCCTTGAACCCGATCCGGGTCATGGCCCAGCAGCCGATGACCAGCATCGGCAGCATCAGGACGGCGTGCAGCAGCAGCGCCGCAGCCAGCGATTCCTCACGGAGCTGCCCGAAGGCCATCAGCGCCGCCACCAGGGCCGCCTCGTAGACCCCGACGCTGCCCGGCGTCGCGGGCACGGACAGCCCGGCCACTCCCACCACGGACACAGCCAGGATTTGCACCAGGGTCAGGTCCAGGCCGAACACGCCGCGCAGCATGTAGCCGTGCACCAGCACCTCGCCCAGCCACAGGGGCAGGGTCAGCCCGGCCAGGCCCAGGGCGAAGCCCAGGGACAGCCGCTCGCGCAGGGCGCGGGCCACCCCCACGAAATATCCGGCCAGCCGGGGCCAGGGCAGACGCCCCAGAAGGCGCTCCACAAACCCGCCCCAGAACTTGAGGACGAACACCGCGCCCCAGATTCCAGCCACCACAAGGGCCAGGGGCGCGGCCAGGGCCGAGCTGCCCAGGAGCGCCCCGGACAGCAGGGCCAGAAAAAGCAGGGCGTTCAGGTCGGAAAAACGCTCCCAGAACACGATCTCCGTGACGCGGGCCAGGCCGCCGCTGCCCTTCAGGGCGCGGCTCAAGAGCGCCATTTTGGCCGCCTCGCCCAGCTTGGCGGGCAAAAGCAGGTTCAGGAACTGGGCCAGGGTCTGGGCCAGAAACACCGTGCTGAAGGGAACTTCCCGGCGGCAGAGGACATACAGCCGGAAGGCCACGGCAAACCAGGACAGGCAGGCCTGGAACAGAAGCACCAGGACGACCTTCCAGACCGGCACGCCGGAAAGCGCCGCCAGGACGCGCTGCAGGTCCAGATACTTCAGGGCGTACCACACGCCGGCGGCGAGGATGCCGACCTGGATGAGCAGGAGCAGGAGCCGTTTCACTGGCTTCCGTCTGCGCCGTCAGGCCGGGGATATTCCGGCCGGACATATTCCGGGACCAGACGCGCCAGCAGCGCACGGATGGCCGGACCGTCCTGGGCCTGGGCCGCAGCCGCCAGCTCCGTGAGCGCCACGTCCAGGGCGCAGGCCACATCCGCCGGATCGGCCCCCAGGGTGCCGCCCAGGACCATGATCTTCTCGTGCTCGGTGCGCACCACGTCCTCGCCCTCGGTGATGAGCTCCTCGTAAATCTTCTCGCCCGGCCGAAGCCCGGTGAACACGATCTCCACATCCAGGCCGGGCTCCTGGCCCGAAAGCCGGATCAGGTCGCGGGCCAGGTCCACGATGCGCACGGGCTCGCCCATGTCCAGCACGAAAATCTCCCCGCCCTGGCCGCCCCGGCCCCCGGACTTGCTCAGGGCTGCGGCCTGGAGGATGAGCTGGCAGGCCTCGGAGATGCTCATGAAATAGCGGGTCACCTCCGGGTGGGTCACGGTGACCGGCCCGCCGCGCTCGATCTGCCGCCGGAACAGCGGCACCACCGAGCCCGAGGAGCCCACCACGTTGCCGAAGCGCACGGCCATGAAGCGTGTGCCCCCGCCTGCGAAACAGGCCATGAGCCGCTCGGTGACGCGCTTGCTGGCGCCCATGACGCTGGTGGGCCGCACGGCCTTGTCCGTGGACACGAGCACGAAGCGGCCCACCCCGCTCTCCGCAGCGGCCTGCATCACCGCGCGCGAACCCAGGATGTTGTTGGTCACCGCCGACCAGGGGTTCTCCTCGAGCATGGGCACATGCTTGTAGGCCGCCGCGTGCAGCACGAAGGCGGGCCGGTGCTCGGCCATGACCTTGCGCATCAGCTCCAGGTCGGCCACGCTGCCCAGCACGCGGACAGAGCCGGTGAAGCCCAGCTCCGAGGACAGCTCCTTGGCGATGGCGTAAAGATTGTACTCGCTCACATCCACCAGCACCAGGCGCGCGGGACCAAAGCGCACCACCTGGCGGCAGAGCTCCGAGCCGATGGACCCGCCGCAGCCTGTGACGAGCACCACGCGGCCCTTGAGCATGGCGGCGATGCCGCCCTCGTCCAGGTCCACCTCGCTGCGGCCCAGGAGGTCCAGATAGTCCACCGGGCGCAGGGTCAGGGCCACCCGGCCCTCCAGCAGCTCACTGGTGGCGGGCAGGATGCGGTGCGGCAGCCCCGAGGCCTTGCAGGCCTCCACGATGCGGCGCATCTGGGCCGCGCTGGCGCGGGACACGGCGATGCAGACCTCCTCGGCCCCCCGGTCCTCGGCCACGCTGACCAGGTCGTCCACGCCGCCCAGCACCTCCCGGCCATGCAGGGAGCGGCCCTGCTTGGCCGGGTCGTCATCCAAAAAACCCACCACGTCAAAGTTCAGCTCCGGGGTCAGGGCGATCTCGCGCACCAGGCGCTCGCCCAGGTTGCCCGCGCCGATGACGAGCATGCGCCGGGCCGGGCGCTGCGGATGCTGCCGGGCGCTGGTCCAGGCCGCTGTGCGGGCGTAGATGGTGCGGATGGACAGCCGCACGCCGGCGGCGAACATCAGGCAGAGCAGGCCGTCCATGGCCAGCACGCTGCGCGAGAACCCGGTGAACCCGAAGCGGAAGGCCACCAGGGCCACGAACAGGGACGAGGAGAGCACCACGGCCTCGGTGAGCTTCCAGAAGTCCAGCAGGCTGGTGTAGCGCCACATGCCCCGGTACAGGCCCAGGACCAGGAACACGCCGAGCTTGAGGGGAATGACGTACTTGAGCAGGCTGACGAGCTGCGCGCCATAAAAATTGGACAGGTTGAAGTCGAAGCGCAGCAGGTAGCTCATGGCCAGGGCCGCAGCAAAGCACAGGGCGTCCGCCGCCAGCATGAGGTAGAAATTCAGGTTGCGCGGGTTGCAGAGCATCTAGCGCCGCCCCTTGGGCAAGCAGCCCCGGATGACCCCGGCCACGCGCAGAACGTCGTCCTGGCCCATGGCCGTGCCCGAGGGCAGGCACAGCCCGCGCGCGAACAGCTCCTCGGCCACAGTCCCGCCAAACATCCGGCAGCCCGCGAACACCGGCTGCAGATGCATGGGCTTCCACACGGGCCGGGCCTCGATGTTCTCGGCCTCCAGGGCCAGGCGGATGGCCTCGGGCGATGCGCCAAAGGCCTTGGCGTCCACCTGGAGCACCGTGAGCCAGCGGTTGGACTTGCCGCATGCGGCCTCGGGCATGAAGCACAGGCCCGGCAGACCCCCGAGGGCCTCCTGGTACCAGCGGAAGATGCGCCGACGCGCCGCCACGCGCGCCTCCAGCACGTCCAGCTGGCCCAGGCCGATGGCCGCCAGGATGTTGCTCAGGCGGTAGTTGTAGCCGATCTCGGCGTGCTCGTAGTGCGGGGCGTGCTCGCGCGCCTGCTGCGAGAGCTTTCTGGCGTGCGCGATGAACCCGCCATCCTCCGAGGCCAGCATGCCGCCGCCGGAGGTGGTGATGATTTTGTTGCCATTGAAGGAAAAGATGCTCGCCTTCAGGCCAGGATAGGCCCCGGCGTGGACGGCCTCGTCGCTGTGACCGAAACGCGCGCCCATGGCCTCGGCAGCGTCGGCGATGAGCGGCACGCCAAAGGGCGCGCACACGGCCAAGAGCCGCTCATAGTCCGCGCACTGGCCGTAAAGGTCCGTGGGGATCACGGCCTTGACCCGGCGGCCCTCGGAGGTCAGCGCCAGCAGCGCCTCGCGCAGGCGGTCCGGGTCCATGTTCCAGGTGGCGCGGTCGCTGTCCACAAAGGCCACCTCGGCCCCCAGGAAGCGCGCCGGGCTCACGGAGCCGATGAAGGTCAGGCTTGAGGCCAGCACGACATCGCCGGGGCCATCATCCAGACCAACACCCAGGCAGTGCAGGGCCAGGTGCATGGCTGCGGTGCCGCTGCTCACGGCCAGGCAATGCGGGATGCCGGTGAATTCGGCAAAGGCCGCCTCAAAGGCGTCCACCTGCGGGCCCAGGGGCGCGATGTAGTTGCTTGAGAAGGCCTCGGCCACGCGCAGCGCTTCGGCTCCGCCCAGGTGCGGGGGCGAGAGGAACAGACGCGTCCCCTTCGGGGCTGTGTTCTGAACGCTCATGCTGCGTGCGCCCCTCAGCCCAGGGGCCGGGCCGGAACGCCGCCCACAGTGGCGCGCTCGGGCACGTCCAGGGTCACGGCGGCCCCGGCCCCGACCACGCTCCAGGCGCCGATGGCAACGCCGGGCACGACGCAGGCCCCGATGCCCACCAAGGCGCCCTCGCCCACGCGGACGTTTCCGGCCAGGTGCGCGCCGGGAGCCACGTGGCAGTGCGGCCCAAGCTCGCTGTGGTGGTCCAGGCTGGCGCAGGTGTTCAGGATGGCGTTCTCGCGCACCCGGCCGCCGGTGTTGATCACCGTGCCCGCGCAGAGCACCGCGCCGACGCTCACCACCACGTCCGGGGCCAGCACGGCCGAGGGGTGGATGGCCGTGGCGAAGCGCCTGCCGGCCTGGGTGAGCTCCGCAAAGAGCCGGGCCCGCGCGGCGTTGTCGCCGATGCCCAGGATGACGCAGTCGTGCGGCTGGGCTGGCAGGTCGGCCAGTTTGCCCAGCACGGGCAGGCCCAGGACGCGGGCGCCCGCAAGGGCCGCGTCGTCGTCGAGGAAGCCCACGATCTCCATCTCCCGGCCCTTGGTCCACATCTGGAAGAGCACGTCGGCCACGACCTGGCCGTGTCCGCTTGCGCCCATGACGATTATCTTCATGGTGGCCCCTGGCGGCGGGTGTCCGCCGTTTGTATTTCCTCTGCTTCTAACGCCCTGCCGAGTCTTGCGTCAACGAACTGGTGAGGCTCCGCCTTGGCAAACCGAGGAGGCTCCGCCTCCCCGGACCCCTTCGGCAAGGGGGTGACCCCCTTGCAACCCCATAGGGGGGGGAGTCCGAGGGGCCTCTGGCCCCTCGGCGGGGGTTTGGGGGCGGAGCCCCCAATAAAAACTTACTCCACCCGCAGCACCCGGCGCACGGCGGTGATGACATCAGCCACGTCGGCCTCGCTGAGCCGGGCCGAGATGGGCAGGCTCACTGTCTGGCGGCCGATGCGCATGGCCTGGGGATAGCTTTCGGGCCGCCAGCCCAGGCGCTCCTGGTAATAGGGGTGCTCCGGCAGGCTCATGTAGTGCACGCCCACGCCGATGCCCTGCCGGGTCATGGCCATGAGGAAGGCGTCGCGGCTGATGCCGCTTGTGTCCTCGTCCACCAGCACGGTGTACAGGTGCCGGGCGTGCAGGGTGTCCGGCTCCTGGGGCGCGGGCAGGCCCAGGCGCTTGCCTGCGGGCAGCGCGCCAAAGGCCTGGTCATAGGCGGCCCAGACAGCCTCGCGCCGGGCGTGGTAGGCGTCGACCCTCGGCAACTGGTGGATGCCCAATGCCGCCTGCAGATCCATCATGTTGTACTTGAAGCCAGCCTCCACCACCATGTAGTGCTTGTAGCCCTCGTCGCCGAAGCGCTTCCAGGCGTCGGCGCTCATGCCGTGCAGGCCCAGCACCTTGATGCGCGCCAGGTCCTCCGGCCGCTTGGCGATGACCATGCCGCCCTCGCCGGTGATGATGTTCTTGGTGACATAGAAGCTGAAGCAGCCGAAATCCCCGAAGGTGCCGGCCTTTTGGCCGTGGAAGGTGGTCTCGATGGCGTGGGCGCAGTCCTCGATGAGCGCGAGGTCATGCCCCTGCGCGATGGCCAGGAGCGCGTCCATGTCGCAGGGCCGCCCGGCGTAGTGCACGGGCAGCAGGGCGCGGGTTTGGGGCGTGATTGTGGCGAGCACCTGGGCCGGGTCGATGTTCATGCTCACAGGGTCCACGTCGGCCAGCACCGGAGTGGCCCCGGCGTGCAGAATGGCGTTCACCGTGGCGCAGAAGGTCAGCGGCGTGGTGATGACCTCGTCGCCGGGCTTGAGGTTCAGGGCCACCAGGGCCAGGTGCAGGGCCGCGGTGCAGGAGTGCAGGGCCACGGCCGCGTCCACGCCCTTGTAGGCCGCGAAGTCGCGCTCGAACTGGGCCGTGCGCGGGCCGGTGCCGATCCAGCGGCTCTTCAGGCAGGCCACCACCTCGTCGATCTCGGGCTGCTCCAGGGCAGGCGAGCCGAAGACGAGGAAGTTCTCCTTGCTGCGGACAGGAGGCGTGTCAGACATCAGGTGTTCCTTGTTTCCGGGCTTCAGGCTGCCGAGAGGGGTACCAGAAGCGGCCCGGATGTTCAATCAGGGGGCTTCGCCCCATTCATGGGGGGCGTGCCCATGAACTCGGGCCCAGGGCGCTCTGCGCCCATGAACTCGGGCATGGTCGCCTCCCCGGCGGCGCTCACGCCCTCCCGGCGCAGCACGGCCAGCACCGTGCGAGCCAGGATCGTGAGGTCCAGCTTCAGTGAGCGGTTGTCCACGTACCACACGTCCAGGGCGAACTTCTCCTCCCAGGTGAGCGCGTTGCGGCCGTTGATCTGCGCCCAGCCACTGAGGCCCGGCAGCACCTCGTGGCGGCGCGCCTGCTCACGAGTGTAGCGCGGCAGGTACTGCATCAACAGCGGCCGGGGGCCCACCAGGCTCATGTCCCCGGCGAGCACGTTGAACAGCTCCGGCAATTCATCGAGCGATGTGCTGCGCAAAAAGCGGCCAAAGGCCGTCAGGCGCTCGGCGTCCGGGCCAGGGCCGGGCAGCATGGTGCGGAATTTCAGGATGACGAAGGGCCTGCCGTGCAGACCGGGCCGCTCCTGGCGGAAGAACACGCCAGGGCCGAGCCTGACCCGCACGGCCAGGGCCACGGCCAGAAGCAGCGGCGCGAGCAGCACCAGCCCCGGCAGCACCAGGGCCAGGTCCAGCAGGCGCTTGGCCGTCACCGGTTTGCTCCGGGTTTTGGGCTCATGACCGGAGGCCCGTCCAGGCTTAAGCCCGCGAGCATGTCCTGCACCACGATTGCGGCGTCGAACCGCTCCTCGGCCAACCGGCGGCCCGCCGCGCCCATCTGAGTGATGCGCTCCGGTTCCTCGATGAACCGCTCCATGGCCCGCATGAGCGCGCCGGGCTCAAAGGGCGGGACCAGATAGCCGGTGACGCCCTCCTCCACGGTCTGGCGGCAGCCGGGCACGTCCGTGGTGATGACGGGCCGGGCCATGGCCATGGCCTCCAGCACCGAGCGCGGGGCGCCCTCGCGGAAGCTCGGCAGCACGAACACGCTGGCCGCTGCCAGCTGCGGCCGCACGTCGTCCACAGGGCCGAGGATCTCCACCACGCCCTCCTCGCGCCAGCGGCGCACGAGCTCTTCGGGCACGGCGTCGGGCACGTGGTCCAGGGGGCCGAGCAGGCGGCACACGGCCTGGGGGTGGCGCTGCTTGAGCAGGCGGCAGGCCTCGACATACACGCCCACGCCCTTGGCCCACAGGAGCCGGGCGATGCACAAGAAGACCGGGCCGCCGGGCAGCACGGGGGGGGCCGGGGCGAAATGCGCCAGGTCCACGCCGGACCCGGCCACCACCACCACGCGCTGGCCCTGGTTCTGGCCGATGATGCCCAGGCGGGCGAAGAGGTCGCGGTCGTCCGGGTTCTGGAAAAACACCACGCTGTTCTGCTCCAGGGCCGTGCGGTACAGGCGCAGCACCAGCCCGGAGAGCAGGCGGCGGGCCAGGCTCTGCCGCGCGCCGGGCTCCCCGCCGGAGTGCATGTCGCCGAAGGCGTAGCCCAGACCCGTGATGAGCGAGGCCACCTGGGGCGTCTTGGCCCACCTCGCGGCCCACCTTGCGGCGAGGGACCCGTAGACCACGGGCTTGATGGTGTAGGCCAGGACGAGATCGGGCCGGAGACGCAGAAGCTCCCGGCGCAGGGCCAAAAGGGTGCGGGCGTCCTCAAACGGGTTCAGCCCGCCACGCCGCATGGGGAAGCGCAGCAGCTCGATGCCCAGGGCGCGCAGGGCAGCGGCCGTGCCGGGCGCAGACTCCTCAGGCTCGTCGGGCGGGGCCAGGGCGATGACCTCGTGCCCGCGCTCCACCAGGGCCTTGAGCAGCGGCCCGCGGAAGTTCACGAGGGACGGGGCGTAGCCGGCGACGACAACGATGCGCATGACGCCTTCTACCCCGAAATCCCGGCGCTTTCCAGCCAGGATTGAAACATCAGCACAGGCCAGAGCCGATACTGGCGGTTGAAGCGGCCGGACTGGTGCTCGGCCCAGGCTGTCGCCACGGGCGCGGGCTGGAGGTGCCCCTCCCGCCGGAGCCGGACGGGATCCAGGAGCCCGGCGGCCCAGTCCTTGAGTTCCGCGCGCAGCCAGGCGTCCAGGGGCACGCCAAAGCCCATCTTGGGGCGCTCCCAGAGCGCGGGCGGGATGTACCGCGCCAAAAGGGTGCGCAGGGCCTGCTTGCCCTGGCCGCCGCGCACGCGGGAGGAAACCGGCAGGCTCCAGGCGAACTCGGCCACGCGGTGGTCCAGGTAGGGCGCGCGCGACTCCAGGCCCACGCTCATGCTGGCGCGGTCGACCTTGGTCAGGATGTCCTCGGGCAGGTACCAGGCCGCGTCCAGGTATTGCAGCCAGGACGTGCCGCCCTGGAGGCAGAGCTGCGCGGCAGGCCAGGAGCCGGGCTGGCGCAGCGCCCAGGAGGCCTCGCCCACGCCGGGCACCAGCAGGCCGGGGTCTGGCCAGGCCGAAACCAGGGCCGCGTAGAAGGCCGTGGGCACCCGCGCAGGCAGGGCCTGGGCCAGCTTGTGCAGCTTCTCGCCCGGCAGCCGCTGCCGCGCCTGGCCTGGCAGAACGGGCCCCAGGGCCGTGAAAACCCGGTCCCAGGCCTGGGGCGAAAGGGCTTGCAGGAGGCCCGCAGCAGCAGCGCGCAGCCCCACGGGCAGCCCGGCCAGGCGCGCCCAGAGGCGGGGGGCGTGGACATGGCGGTTGTACCCGGCAAAGAGCTCATCCCCGCCGTCGCCGGACAGGCAGACCGTGACGTGCCCGCGCGTGAGCTCCGCCACCAGCCGCGTGGGCAGAAGCGAGGCATCGGCAAAGGGCTCGCCGGAAATCTGCGCCAGCCGGGGCACCAGGGCCAGGGCGTCCTTTGGGCCGGCCACGAAGGTGGTGTGCTCCGTGCCCAGGTGCCGGGCCACGGCCTCGGCCTGGGCCGACTCGTCGTAGGCCGCGTCGCTGTAGCCGATGGTGAAGGTGCGCACCTTCCCGGCCCCACCCAGGGCAGCCTGCTCGGCCATGAGCGCGGTGATGAGCGAGGAGTCGATGCCGCCGGACAGGAGCGCGCCCAGCCCCACGTCGGCCTGCATCTGACCGCGCACGCTCTGGCGCAGGAGATCCAGCAGCGCGTCCTGGGCCTCGGCCTCGGAACCGGCGAAGGGCCGGGCCAGACCGGCCTCCACCGCGCCCGCAAGGGACCACCAGGGCCGGGGCGCGGGCAGGTCGCCGCTCATCGCGTCGGCCAGGCGCACCGTGACGAGGTGCGCTGCCGGGAGCTTGCGCACGCCTTGCAGGATGCTGTGCGGGGCGGGCACGCAGGACAGCCGCAAGAAAAGGGCCAGGGCCGCGCGGTCCACGCGGGCGGTGAAGCCCGGTGCAGCGGTGAGGCCCGGCAGCTCCGAGGCGAAATGCAGCCTGCCCTGGCGCAGGGCGTAGTACAGGGGCTTCTCGCCCAGGCGGTCGCGGGCCAGGGTCAGGATGCGCTGGCGCACGTCCCACAGGGCCAGGGCGAACATGCCTACAGAACGCGTCAGTGCGCCCTCCGCGCCCCAGAGCACGCAGGCCTCCAGCAGGATTTCCGAGTCCGAATGGCCGCGCCAGGCGATTGCCGCGCGGCCGGAGTAGGCCCGGGCGGCCTCGATCTGGGCGCGCAGGTCGGCGTGGTTGTATATCTCGCCGTTGTAGCACAGGGCAAAGCGGCCGCAGTGGCTGAGCATGGGCTGGCGGCCCTGGGGCGAGAGGTCGAGGATGGACAGGCGGCAGTGGCCCAGGGCCAGCTGCCCGGAGGGATCGGCCCACACGCCGTGGTCGTCCGGGCCGCGGTGGGCCTGGGCTCCGGCCATGCGCGCGGCCACCTCGGCCAGTTCCGCCGGGGTGAACGCGCCGGTGGCGTCGAGTATGCCTGCGATACCGCACATGGTGCGCTCATCCCTACCAGTTCGCGGCAGGGGTGGCAATGCGCCCAGCCTGGCCTGCGGTCACTGTCGCATCTTTACAGCCGCCCCGGCCAGGGGTAGAGAGGCCCCTGCACAGCACACCCGGCGCGGGCGCCCCCCGAAAACATGCGCGCCGTGGACACCCCCCCGGAGGCCCCCCAATGGAAACAGCACTCACCGCCTGGCTTTTCTACATCGGCACCGGCGCCTTTGCCGGAGTCCTGGCCGGACTCCTCGGCGTGGGCGGCGGACTGGTCATCGTGCCCATGCTCAACTTCGTGTTCAGCACCCAGGGCCTGCCCGCAGCCTACATCCAGCACCTGGCCCTGGGCACCTCCCTGGCCAGCATCATGTTCACCTCGGTGTCCTCCCTGCGCGCGCACCACCAGCACGGGGCCGTGGTCTGGCCCATCGTCAAGGCCGTCACCCCAGGCATCCTCATGGGCACCTTCCTGGGCTCCAAGGTCGCGGCCCTGCTCTCCACGCGCTTTCTGACCGGCTTCTTCGTGGTCTTTTTGTTCTACGTGGCCGCGCAGATGCTGCTGAACATCAAGCCCAAGGCCACGCGCCAGACGCCGGGCGGGCTTGGCATGTTCGGCGCAGGCAGCGTCATCGGCGGGATCTCCAGCCTGGTGGGCATCGGCGGCGGCACCCTGTCCGTGCCCTTCATGACCTGGTGCAACGTGCCCCTGCACACCTGCATCGGCACCTCAGCCGCCATAGGATTCCCCATCGCCGTGGCCGGGGCCGCCGGGTACTACGTCAACGGCCTCTCCGCCCCCCTGCCCGGCCTGGCCGAGGGCTACGCCGGGTTCATCTACCTGCCCGCGCTCCTCGGCGTGGCGGCCACCAGCATCCTCACCGCGCCCCTGGGCGCAAAGCTGGCCCACAGCCTGCCCGTGAGCAAGCTCAAGAAGATCTTCGCCTGCCTGCTCATCATCATGGGCAGCAAGATGCTCTACGGCATGTTCTAGCCCAGCTCGGACAGCGTCTCAGGCCGAACAGCTCATCCGGCCAAAAGGATTGGCAAACTGCTCCAGGTGGGGCGCCGTGCGGATGCGCAGGCCGGCCGTGGGCAGCAGCACCGGCCCGGCCTCAGGCCTGGTCCGGACCTCCACCGCGCCGGGGGAGAACACCAGCCGCATGGGCACGGGCTCGCGTTCGCTATCGCCGCAGAGGCTCTCGCGGCTGGCCGGGGCGAAGATCCGCTCCCGCCCGTCCAGACCGCTCAGCACGAGCCGCGTCAGGCTGGTGGCCACGGCCTGCACCGAACCGTCCGCCCCGAACTCCAGGGAATTCTCGTCCCCGCAGATGCCGCAGGCGTCCAGGTCATAGGCCTGGACCAGCCCCACGGGCGTGGCCACGCTTTGGGGCCGGGCGGGCTCCACGGAGCGCACCGAGCCGTCCGGCCGGAAGCTGACCCCGATGCGCACCGCCAGCACCCCGGCCGGGGTCGGCACGTCGATGTTCTCGCCGGGCCAGAGCGTGATGCTGCGCAGGTTCCCGGCCGGGAAGAAGCTCAGGCTGATGATCCGCGCAGAAATGGTTCCCAGGGGCGTTTGCAGCGTCACTGGCCCGGCCAGACGCCCTTCGTCCTCCTGGGTCCAGTAGCCCGAGAGCTTGCCGTTCAGGGGAAAGACGCGGCTGACGGCCCCGCTGGGATGGAAGGTCACCAGTTCCGCCACCATGGGGCCCGCCGGGGTGGGGACTTCGGTCGGGGCCTCCAGTGGCAGATGCCGCAGCGCGCCGTTGTCGTAGAAATACACGGCCTGCACGGTGCGCCGACGCAGATCGTCCGTGCTGTATTGCGCCGGGAGCAGCCCCAGGGACGTGTTGAGCAGCGCCGGGCCTGCGGGCGCGCAGGACATGAGCGCCCCGGTGGGATGCCTTTCCAGAATCCCGGTCACGGGAATCGCTCCGTAGCGTGTGGTCACTGTCTCCATGCTGTCCCCCATTCCACCGGTTAAGCAAGGGCAGTGCCAATATATATTAAAATTATTCCAGCATGTTACATGTCGACCTCAGGGCGCAACGACAAATCCGTAGGTGTAGGCAACACTATTGTCGGACCTGCGCCAAAGACAAGGACGGCCCGCGCGCCTTGCATCGCCCGAAAAAGCCAGCGGGGCATCCCGGCGGCGTCGCCGGAATGCCCCGCTGGCGTCTAATGGGATTCCAAAGGGGCAACGCCCCGTTGGCCGCCGGAGGCTCTTCTAGCCCTTGCACCTGTGCTTCACGTTCTGGCCTTCCTTGATGAAGATGACGGCCTCGGCCAGGTTGGTGGCCAGGTCGCCGATGCGCTCCAGGTGGCGCGAGGCCATGATCACGTGCACGCTGCGCTCCACGATGCGCGTCTCGTCGACCATGGTGTTGATGGCCTCCTTGAGCACCTTGAGGGAGAGCTCGTCGGCGGTGTGGTCCATGGCGCAGATCTGCCCGGCCAGGGCCGTGTCCTCGTCCACAAAGGCGCGCACGGCCTTGGCCAGCATGTCCTGCACATGGGCGCAGAGCCGCTCCATGCGCGCATTGGGCGGCAGGGGCGGCCGGGTGGACAAAAACAGGGTGCGGTGCGCCAGGTTCACGCACTCGTCGCCGATGCGCTCCAGGTTCACGGTGAGGCGCATGGAGCCTATGATGAAGCGCAGGTCACAGGCCATGGGCTGGTCCAGGGCCATGAGCTCCAGGTTGTAGGCGTCGATGGCGTCTTCCATGTCGTTCACGGCCACGTCATTCATGACCACGCTCTCGGCCAGGTCGGTGTCGTTCTCCAGATAGGCGCGGGTGGCGTCGCGCACGGCCTGCTCGACCAGGGCGGCCATGCGCAGGAGCTGCATGCGCAGTTCTTCGAGCTTCTGGGTGAAATGGATGCGCTGCTTCATGGTCCTTCTCCTAGCCGAAGCGGCCAGTGATATAATCTTCGGTTTGCTTGTTGCGCGGGTGGGTGAAGATGGTGCGCGTGTCGCCCTCCTCGATGAGCTTGCCCAGGTAGAAGAAGGCCGTGCGGTCGGACACACGGGCGGCCTGCTGCATGCTGTGGGTGACGATGATGATGGTCAGGTCGCGCTTGAGCTCGTGGATCAGGTCCTCGATCTTCTGGGTGGCGATGGGGTCGAGCGCGCTGGCGGGCTCATCCATGAGCATCACCTCCGGCCGCACGGCCAGGGCCCGGGCGATGCACAGCCGCTGCTGCTGCCCGCCGGACAGGCCCAGGGCCGAGGAGTTCAGGCGGTCCTTGACCTCGTCCCAGAGGGCGGCCCCGCGCAGGGAGGCCTCCACACTCTGCTCCAGGGCGCGCTTGTCCTTCACGCCGTTGACGCGCAGGCCGTAGGCCACATTCTCGTAGACGGTCTTGGGAAAAGGGTTGGGCTTCTGGAAGACCATGCCGATGCGCCGCCGCAGCGCCACCACGTCCACGCCGTGGGCGTAGATGTCCTCGTTGTCCAGGGTCAGCCGCCCGCTGACCCGCGCGCCGGGGATCAAGTCGTTCATGCGGTTGATGCAGCGCAGGTAGGTGCTCTTGCCGCAGCCCGAGGGGCCGATGAGGGCCGTGACCTGGTGCTCCTCGAAGCTCAGGTCCACCTGGTGCAGGGCCTGGAAGCTCCCGTAGTGGAAGTCCAGGGACTGTGACTCGATCTTGATGTTGGACATGGGCTCTCCGTGCTCTGCCGGACAATGCCTGGCGGGACGCTTCCCCGCTGTGCGACTGCCGACCTGGTGGAGGTACGCACCAGACGCAACGCCTGGGCCACGGGAATGTGACGATTCGGTGACGAAGCGCTGGAGCCTGGCGCCGTTTGTGCGGTTGCTAGCGTTTGAGGCGCACGGCCAGGGGGATGGTCACGGTGCAGCCCTTGGGGCCAAGCTCCACCGTGGGCTGCATGTCCGGGGCCACTGCGCCCTCGCGGAACTCCACGGCCAGGCGCAGCCGGTCCGGATGCTCGCCCGTGACCACGGCCTTCACCGGGCCGGTGTCGAAGCGCAGCACGCCCCCGCCCTTCCTGCGCCAGGGGCCGCGCAGATCCAGGGCCAGCTTGCGCGGCCCGGACGGAGCGGTCAGGCCGAAATGCGTCACGCGCTCCACCGGGGCGCTGGTCGCCGCGCGCAGGATGAGGCGGTCGGCCAAGAACTCCAGCTCCACATCGCCCACGAACTGGCCGCCCGCGGGCAGAACCGTGGTCTCGTGGGGCTGCGGCTGGGCCGGGAACAACAGGGCCAGGGGGTCGACCTTGGGCTCCGGCTTGGGCTTGGGCGCGGGCTTGGGCGCGGGTTCGGGGGCAGCCTCAGGAGCCTTGGGCTTGGCAACGGCTTTGGGCGCTGGGGCGGTCTCGGCTTTCGCCGCGTCGGGCTTCTTCTCAGCCTTGGGGGCCTCTGGCTTTTTCGCGTCGACCTTAGGCTCTGGCTTAGGCTCTGGCTTAGGTTCGGGCTTGAGTTCAGGCTTGGCCTTGGGCAGCTCGGCCTTGGGCGCTTCGGCTTTCGGGCCCGCAGGCGCGGGCTCGGCCTTCTTCTCGGGCTTCACGGCCTCAGCGGGCTTCACGGCCTCAGCGGGCGTGGCTCTGGGCGCCTCCGGCGGGGGCGCAAGACGCACGCTCTTCTCCACGGGCAGGCGCAGCTCGTTCTCCGCCGCCAGGGCGGTTCCTGCCCCGGCCAGCAGCCACAGCACGACCCCCAGGACAAGCCCCGTCTGTCCGAAATGGTTCGACATCCCGCGCATCCCCCACGCTCTTTCCGTTTCCCTGGCTCTACACAATCTCCGGCCCCTTGGCAAAGCCGGGCGCCAGGCCGTCCCAGAAATCCGCAAGCCGCCCGGCCACCTTGGCCTCGGACCAGCTGTACTCCATGAAGCGCCGCGAGGCCGCGCCAATGGCCCGGCAGCGGTCCCTGTCCCCGGCCAGCTCGCGCAGGCGGGAGGCCAGTTCGTCCCTGTCGCGCGCCAGGACCCAGGGCAGGTCTTGCGTTCCCGCAAAGTCCGCCACCTGGGCGCGGTTCCACTCGTCCAGCCCGGCGATGACCGCCAGGCCCTGGCTCAAGCCCTCCAGGCTGCTGACCCCGTAGTAGCCCTGCATGTGGTCGAACAGGGCATGGGCCGCCTGCTTGCGCGCCAGGCACTCGCGGTGGGGCACGTTGTCGATGAGGTCCAGGCGCACGTCCACCCCGGTCCGGACCAGTTCGCCCAGCACGGCCAGCAGCTCGTCGGTGTTCTTGAGGTCCTTGCGCGTGGGCGAGTGCGCCAGGGTGAGCGGCCCGGACCAGTCGCGCTGCACAGGGCGAAAGAGCGGCTCCTGCTCGGGCACGAGGTTGGGCTGCCAGCGCGCCTCGGGCATGAGCCGCAGCAGGTCCGGGGTGCTGACCAGCAGGTTGCGGCGGCCCAGGGCGCGGTACTTGGCGCGGAAGCGCTCCGGGTCGCTGCGGAACTCGTGGTGCCCGTGCTCGTGGTGCACCACGGCCTTGCCCGCGAGAAAGTCCGCCGGAAGAAACGGCCCCAGCCGCAGGTTCTCGTCGGCGGTCATGTGGAAGTGCAGCACGTCGCTGGTCTTGAGCAGCCGCTCCAGCTCGGCCAGGCCCGCCCCGTCGCCGTCAGGACCGAGCAGGTCCGGCAGGTGCAGGTCCTTGTCCCAGGCGTGGGTGTAGCGCGTCTCCAGGGTGGCCAGGCGGCAGCTGTGCCGCCCCAGGCGGTTTGTGGCCCGGCAGAAGGCGATGCCCGTGCCTGCGGGATCGTTCACCGCGATCATGAGGATGTTCAACGCCCGGTCTCCACGGCGCTCCCCACGGCGGACTCCACGGCCTTGAGTTCGCGTGTGCGGTCCCTGGCCAGGTCGAGCCCGCCCAGGCCGCGCTCCGGCAGCAGCAGCTCCAGGCGGCGCAGGGGCGCAAGCCGCGCCTGGCCCGACTCCAGGGTGAGGTCGAGCACGTGCCCGCCGCGCCTGCGGTCGCTGGTCAGAAAATGCCAGTGCCAGCCGGGCACGCCCAGGCCGCGCACAAAGTCCGGGCCGCGCAGGCCCACCAGGGTGCCGCGCACCTGAGCAAACTCGAACACCGACTGCTCCTTGGCCACCTCGGCCAGGGGGCGGTAGGGCCTGGTCTGGCGCGGCACGCTGCGCGCCTTGAGGCTGGCGAAAAAGCCCTCCACACGGGCCGCAGCGAAGAGGTTCGTCTCGCCCAGGGCCCTGTCCAGGGCGGCCTCCAGGTCCTTGAGCCCGCCTGCGGGCAGGGCCAGGGCCGGACCGGGGGAAAGCCGCGCCACCTGGGCAAAGGGCGTGCTCAGGCGGGCCTCGGCCCGGCGCACCACACCGCTGGCTGGCACCTGGTAGACCACGCCGTCCACGAGCACCAGCTCGCCGTCCAGGGCGTCGAAGGTGCCCAGGCCGACATCGCCCAGGCGCGGCAGCTCACCCACGGGCACGGCGCCGTCGTAGCCCCCGGCCAGCAGGGCGTCGATGACCCCAATCTGCACAAGAGAGGGCTGGGCAAGAGCTGGCCGGGCCAGGGCCGGCAGGGCTTGCAGCAGCAGCGCCAGCAGCAGAACCCAGGCCCAAGACCTGCGCCATTGTGTCATGTCTGGTTTCCCCCGTTCGATTTGTGGAGCAGCTTGACCCAGGCGTCGCCCGTGTGCGTGAGAAACAGCAGCTTGCGGCCCTGGCAGCCGCCGGTGGCCGAGCGGGTCACCCGTATGCCGTGTTCCGCCAGCCGCAGGCGCACGGCCTGCAGGTTGCGGCCGCCGATGTCGTAGAGATTGCAGCGGTCGCCGCTCATGATGCCCGAGGCGCCGCCAAACACCTTCACAACCAGTTGCTCCGGGGACACCTTCAGGCGCATGAGACTGGACAGCATGCTCTCCAGGGCCGTGTCCACGAAACGGCAGACCTGGGGGTCACTGGGTCGAGCGCTGAACCGGGCGCTGTCTGGCAGAAAGGCGTGGCAGATGGCGCCGATGCCGCGCTCCGGCGAGCACATGGTTACGGCCACGCAGGAGCCCAGCACGGTGGCCACCAATGTGGGCTGCACCCCGAGGAAGCAGTCGCCGGTTTGTAGGAACACCTTGGGATAGTGGTCGAGATCGCGCACGCAAGCACTCCGCAAGCTTTCCCTGGAATATCCGGAAGTATCAGGCCATCAGCCCGGACTGTCAACAGCTTCTATGGAGGGCGGCGGCGGGCTATGACTGGTGGTCGCTGAAGCGGATGTGAAAGGCGGCAGCGTAGAAATGGTGGAAGAAGTCGACGTATTCCAGGTGGATGTGGCTGGGCACGGAGATGCGCGACGGGGCGAAGTTGA
>CAYMIP010000040.1:0-21436 GCA_964390575.1 uncultured Desulfocurvus sp.
GTGCTGCGCGCCTTCCGCGAGCTGCCGCGCGAGTACTACCACTACGACTACCAGCAGAAGCGGCCCTTTGCGGGCGCCTGCTACGAGGCCGCGCCCAAGCCCTGGGCCATCGGCTACGGATCGGCCCTGTCAGACTACCTGGGTCAGGCCTACATGACCCAGCTGGCCAAGCCCAGGCCCGGCGACACGGTGCTCGAGGTCGGCACCGGCTCCGGCTTCCAGAGCTCGCTGCTTTCCCGGATCGTCAAGGACGTGTACTCTGTTGAGATCATCAAGCCCCTGGGCGCGGAAGTGGCCAAGATCTACAAGCCCCTGGGCCTGGAGAACGTGCGCACCCGCGTGGGCGACGGCTACTTTGGCTGGCCCGAGGTGGCGGGAGGGTTCGACATCATCATGGTCACCTGCGCCGCGCGCTACGTGTCCCCGGAGCTTTTGAAGCAGCTCAAGCCCGAGGGCCGGCTCATCGTGCCCATTGGCCAGCCCTTCAAGAAGGGCCAGGTGCTCTACGTGTTCACCAAGGACAAGAACGGCAAGGTCCACTCGCGCAAGGACATGGGCGTGTTCTTCATCCCCATGACCGGCAAGATCATGGAGAACAAGTCGTAGGGCCGGGCGCATGAACAGCGTGCCGGACCACGCGCGCGGCCCCAGGCGGCTGCGGGAAGCCGCGCTGGCCCTGGCCCTCGCCCTGGTCCTCGTCCTGACCTTGGCGTTTCTCCCGGCCGCACCGGCCCAGGCCGCCTCGGCCAGGGAAACCGCGGGCTCCATCATCGACTCCCTGACCAATGCCCCGGCTGGGCAGGACAAGTCCGCCACGGGCTTCCCGCAGAAGCCCGCCAGACCCGGCGCTGCGCAGACAGGGCCCAGCGCCCCGGTCCCGCCCAAGGTTCCGGTGGTGAAGGAGCTCCCGTCCGGACCCACTGGCTCACCGCCTGCGGGCTCGCCGCTCTCGGATGCCCCGGCCTCGCCCTCAACCACGCAGCCCGCAGGCCAGCCGGTCTGGCCCGTGCAGCCCAGCGCCCCGCAACGCCGCCTGTCTGCGCAGCCCGCCCCGTCGCCCGCCAATCCGTCCGCCCCGAAAACCCGTCCCGCCGCAGTCGAGCCCCGACAGCGCGAGGAGGTGCTGACCCTGGAGCACGATGGCCGCGAGCGCAGGGCCGTGCTGCGCATGCCAAAAATGAAGGCCCAGAAAAAGGGCCAGCCCGCGCCCCGGTCGCCCCTGCTGCCCCTGGTGATTTTCCTGCACGGCGCGGGCGGCACGGCCTCGCAGGCCATGCGCCAGACCGGCCTGGGCGGCCTGGCCGAGCGCGCGGGCTTCATCGCCGTGTTTCCCGAGGGCCTGGCCGGGCCCGCGGGCCAGGAGAGCGGCGGCATCCAGACCTGGAACGCCTGGATGTGCTGCGGCTACGCCCGGGACCAGCGCATCGACGACGTGGGCTACCTGGCCGCGCTCATCAATCGCCTCAAGGCCGACTATCCCGTGGACCCCCGGCGCATCCACCTGGCCGGGTTCTCCAATGGCGCCATGCTGGCCAGCCGCTTCGCCCTGGAACGGCCCGGCAGCATCGCGTCCATCGCCTCGGTGGCCGGGTACCTGCCCTGCGACGCGCAAGTCCCGCAAGAGCCCCTGCCGGTGCTCGTCATCCACGGCGACCAGGACCGCGTGGCGCGCTTCGGCCCCACTGCGGCCTACCCGCGCACCGGGCGCTTTTGCGAGGACTATCCGGCCAAGGCCCAGGTGGAGTTCTGGGTGCGCGGCATGGGCCTCAAGGCCCGGCCGCAGCAGGTGCAGGACGGCCGCAAGAGCCGCACGCGCGTGGAGCGCTACGGCCAGAAGGGGCGTGGATCGGTGGCCTTCGTCATCGTCAAGGGCGGCGGCCACGCCTGGCCCGGCGGCCCGCGCGAGCACTACCGCTACTGCGACCTGCCCAGCCCGGACCCTGACGCCACGGCGCTCATCTGGGACTTCTTCAAGCGCCAGGCCCGGCCCGGCCCGCCTGAAAAGGCGAACAAGGCCGAGAAGCCGCGCCAGCCAGACTCTTCGTATAAGAACGACTCATCGCGCAAGGCCAAGGGCAAGGCCCGGAGCTAACGCCTGTTTCTAAAAGCATCTTTTGTCCCCTGGACGTTGTCGCGAGCCGCTTTTGGTCCAGGGCTGTACCGCATGAGTACACTCCCTGGCCCCAAAAGAGGCATTCCCCCGCGACCTCCCCTGTTCCGCCACAAGCCGAAAGGGCTGGCTCAGGAGGAACCTGAGCCAGCCCTTTCGGCGCACTGGGGGTTCCAAGGGGCCTTTAGGCCCCTTGGCCGCCGGAGGCATCTCTGAGCAGTTTCCGGTAGTCCTCGGCCATGCGCTCGGTGTTGAAGCGGCGGCTGCCCTGGTCGCGGGCGGTACGGCCGAGGGTGCGGGCGAGTATGGGTGTGGAGAGCAGGGCCACGACGTGGTCGATGAGGGTGGCCCCGTCTCCGGCCGGGGCGAGCAGGCCTGTTTCGCCGTGGCGCACGATTTCCGGCACGCCGCCCACGTTGAAGCTGGCCACGGGCAGTTCCTGGGCTGCGGCCTCCAGCAGCACGAGGGGGTGGTTGTCGGCCAGGGTGGGATAGACCAGGCAGTCTGCCGCGCGCATGAGCAGGGCGAGTTTGGCGCGATCCAGGTAGGGCCAGACCATGAGGCCGTCCTGGTTGTCCAGCGCGCTGCCGCCCACGGCAACGCCCAGGCTGCCGGGCAGGCGGCTGGCGATGCGCGTCCAGTACTCCGGCCAGGCGAAGCCGGACTTGTAGGATGCGCGCGTGCCGCCGTGGGCCGCGAACAGGGCCACCCGCGCGCCGGGGGCCATGCCCAGGGCGCTTCGGGCCTCCAGGCGCGGGGTCAGGGTCTCGGGCCAGGGCACGCCGTTGGGGATGACGCGCAGGGGCAGCTCCGGCAGGACGGCCTTGGCCAGCCCGGCCAGCCAGCGCGAGGGGCTGACCAGCTGCGGGCCCAGGCGGCGCAGCAGGCGCAGGATGTGGGCCTGGCGCAGGCGGGCCTGGGGGAACAGCCGTGGGCAGGGCTCGGCGCAGGCCGGGAAATGCGGGCAGTCCAGGGGGTAGGTGCAGCCGCCGGTGAGGGCCGTGGCGTCGTGCAGGGTCAGGACCAGGCCCAGAGAGGCGTTGCTGTCGAGCAGGCTTTCCAGCAGCACGGGCCAGTCGGTGCTGGTGTGCAGGTGCACCAGGCCGTCCGGCGGCAGCCGGGAGGCGCGGCCGGCCAGGGCGGCCGGGGGCGTCGGGAGCTCGGCCGGGCCAGTGCAGGGCGGGCCAGGGCAGGCCGGAATTGCCCCGGCAGGAGCGCCCAGGGTCTCGGGGTCGTTCTCGGCCATTTCAAAGGACAGCTGCGCGTCCAGGCCTGCGGCCTTCTGGGTGGCCAGGAGCAGCCGGGCCACGCGCACGGCCCCGCCCCGGTGCTGGATGGCCGCGTGGTGCAAAATCGATGGGGGCATCAGGTCTCCAGGGCTGCCTCGAGCAGGTCGTGTTTCACAGCCCAGAGGATGTGGTAGGCGGCGCGGTCGGCGTCGAGGCCGGGGCACAGTTCGCGGAAGCGCTCGGCCAGTTGCCCGGCCGTCTCGCCGTGGCGCGCCAGGAAGACCAGCTTGCGGATGGCCAGGGCGTCCAGGAGGTGGTCCAGCCCGGCGTAGAGCAGGGGGAACTCCTTGCCTGCGAGCAGGGCCATGCCCGTGCGCCCGGCCTTGAGCGGCGTGCCCGGAGCCAGGGTGTGCGTGGGGTAGCTGGCGAAGACCCTGGCGTAGGGCAGGTGCAGGGGGTGCGGCACGTGGCGCAGGGTCTCGATGTCCGGGGCGGGCAGGCTGGAGAGCTCGTCCCAGAGCTCCAGGTGCCGGGCCACCACCTGGGGCCAGAGGAAGCCCGCGCGCACGCGCTCGCGGCCAGCCGAGCCCAGGCGTGCGCGCAAGGCCGGGTCGGCCAGCAGGGTTTTGAGGGCCAGGGCCAGGGCCGGGGCGTCCACGGCGGTGCGCTGGGCCAGGAGCAGGTGGTACTGGTTGTCGAAAAGCAGCGGGGCCAGCTGGTCGATCATATCATCTTGGGGCAGGCCAGCGTGCGCCAGGTCGTCGGGCAGGTTCTCAGGCGCGCCGGGCTGCGGCCCCAGGGTGGGCACGAGCAGGCCCGTGACGCCGTGGGCCACGAGGTCGCGGTAGCCGTCGTAGTCCGAGGCCAGCACCGGCAGGCCTGCGGCCTGGGCCTCCAGCAGGGTCAGCCCGAAGGTCTCCTGGGGGTTGTCGGCGATGGACACAAAGAGGTCGCAGGCGGCCAGGATATCGGCCTTGCGGCGTTCGCCGGGGCGCAGCTCCAGGCAGGCGGTGAGCCCCATGCGCGCGGCGATGTCGACCAGGCTTTGCGGGAAGGGGTCGTCCTCCTCGGCCCAGCCTGCCAGCACCAGGGCCACGGAGTCACGCTTCAGGCCCTCGTCGCAGAGCCGGGACAGGGCGCGGATGAGCGGCAGCACGTCCATTTTGGAGGCGTGGGAGACCCGGCCCAGCACCAGGATCAGGGCGCGGTCCTCGGGCAGGCCCAGGCTGCGGCGCAGGGCCAGCTTGTCCGCCGGGGTCTTGAGTGGCGTGTTCACGGCCTCGGGGTCCAGGCCCAGCGGGATGCGTCGGATGCTCGGGCCGGGTGTGTCGCCAAGCCCGTAGCCCAGGCGCAGGTGCGCCAGGAAGGCCTGCACCGCCTTTTGCCCGGCCTCGGAGGTGGCGATGATGCAGTCGCGCCCGGTGGCCCCGGCCCAGAGGTGGCGCAGGAAGGCCACCGGATAGTCCGGGTAGGACAGGGAGTGGATGGGGCCGGTGATGGGGAACAGCCGTCTGCTGTGGGCGTTGCGCAGCCGGGCGATGTGCGTGGGGTTCATGATGCAGTCGGACTGATGGAAGCAGGCGTAGTCCGTATTCGCCAGGCGGGCGGGCAGCTCGCGCCGGTCCATGAGCGCGAAGCCGCCCCGGGCCGCGATGTCCGGGGCCAGCCCGGCCAGGATCTCCGTCAAGGAATCGCGCAGGGGCTTGTCGGACAGGAAAAAGTGGTAGGCCTCGAAGGGATCGGCCGCGAGGAGGAAGCGCAGGAAGCCGCTGTTGGCCACCCTGCGGCCCAGCATGGGGCCGGTTTCCAGGAAGGGGTCCAGGGTGCCGAAGACGCCGGGCTTTTTCATGGATGGACCAAGCCATACTTGGCCCGATTTGTCAAAGCCAAGGCGTTCCTTCGCCAGGTTGTCCGCCAGGAGGGGCGCCAGGAGGGGCGCCTGGTTGTCCGTCAGGGCGGGCGGCAACTGCGGGCCATTTTCGCCGTGGGAGCGGTTTTTGCATGTTCCTCTGCGGACGCATCCAGCAAGGAGGCTTGATTCACATGCACAGCACGGAACATCCAGAAATCATGTGGGGTCTTGGGCTCGACCCGGACACCGCCGCTCTTGTGGAGACCGCAGCCGGGCCGGGCTACGCCCTGCGGAATGTGCCGCCCGACGCCGTGGCTTGGATGCGCGGCGCCGATGGCCGCACCCAGGCCGCTTGGGTGCCCTGGCAGGTGTGGACCAGCCTGTCAGAAAACCGCCGCCTGGCCTGCAGCCAGGACGAGTGCGTGCGCCGCATCCTCGTCATGGAGGAAGACGCCGAACCCCTGGAGACAGAGCAGGTGCTGGGCGAGGGCTTTGTCACCGCCGTGCGCGCGCCGCTGACCCGCTTCAAGGTGCGCGACGCCCTGCTGCGCCTGCGCGAGATAGACTCGCTCACCGCCGACCTGCGCCGCAAGACTGAGGAGATAGCCCTGGAGCGCGAACTGCTCGTGCGCAAGGGCAACCACTTGAGCTTTCTGAACCGGCTGCTGTCCCGCGCCACCGCCTCGCTTGACCCGGTCACCATCCTGTCCAAGGCCCGGAGCGACCTCCGGTACCTGCTGCCCGTCACGGCCCTGTCCGCCGCGTTCTGGACCCGGCCCGAGCATGGCGAAGGCCTGACGGCCGCGCTGTACATGCCTAGCGTCCTGGCCCCGCCGGAGAGCGAGCAGTGGCAGCAGACCCTCATTGAGGCTGCCGAGCGCCAAGCCGGGGCCACGGTGTCGGAATACCGCCAGGTCAGCCTGGCCCCGGACCGCAGCCAGAAGCCCGTGCCTGCGTTTTCCGCCGGGCGGCTGCTGCTCCTGCCCATGTCCGTGGGCGGCGAGAGCTTCGGCTGTCTGGCCCTCATGACCGACAAGGGCCTGCGTCTGGCCAAGGATCAGGTGCAGACCCTGAACGCCTGCGTGAACCATCTGGCCCTGGCCTTGCGCAACGCGCTGCTCTACCATCAGGTCAAAATCATGGCCGACCGCGACGGGCTGACCAAGATCGGCAACCGCCGCAGCTTCGAGGAGCGCCTGGCCGACGAGGCCGCGCGGCATGGCCGCTACGATCAGCCCCTGTCCCTCATCCTGGTGGATGTGGACCATTTCAAGGTCGTGAACGACACCCATGGGCATCCGGCCGGGGACGAGGTGCTGCGTGAGATGGCCGCCCTTTTGGGCGAGGGCCTGCGCAGCTCGGACTATCCGGCGCGCTACGGCGGGGAGGAGTTCGTGGTGGTCTTGCCGCACACCAGCCGTGAGCAGGCGGCGCTCTTGGCCGAGCGCATCCGCCTGCGCGTGGCCGAGCGCGTCTTCCATGTCGGCGCGGAGCGGACGGGATTACACCTCACGGTGAGCGCTGGCGTGGCCGCCCTGATGCCCGGGACTTCGGCCCAAGACCTGGTGCTCCTGGCCGACCAGGCGCTGTACCTGGCAAAAAACGGCGGCCGCAACCGCGTGGTGGTGGCCGGCCCCGTGAACATTCCCCTGGCGGGCCAGAGCAACGTGGAGATGCCGGACCAGCCCCTGCGCGTGGTGCGGGAAATCCTTGGGCCGGGCATTGGACAGATCCTCAACGCGGACCGCGCGGCCATGTGACAGAAGTGTAGCCGGCTAGGGCCGCCAGCCCTCGCGGCGCTCCCAGATCTTCCACTCGCCCAGCTCGGGCAAGAGCACGAACAGTGCGTCCTCCTCCACGGTCTGCTCGACCGGGGGCACGGAGAGGCTGTACCGGCCGGTAACGCGGATGCGTGCCAGGTCCGGGTCGGCCGTGACGCGCGTGAACACCAGCCCCTCCAGATTGACCTCCGCAGCCCGGAAACGCTCCAAAAGCCCCCGGCTGCGTTGCATCTCGCGCATGGCCAGGAAGGCCAGGGTCTCGCCGTCCTTGACGCGGCGCGAGAAGACCAGCGGGAAGTCCTCGTCCAGGGTCAGCTGCCCGCGAAAGAACCTGCGGATCACCTCGTACTGGGCCTGGGCCGCAGCGTCATCCGGAATGGCCGCAGGCGCGGCGTGTTGTTCGGGGGCTGTGGTGTCGGTCTGCTGGCTGGGGGCCGTGTCGCCCGCCTGCTGACCAGGGGCCGTGTCGCCCGCCTGCTGACCAGGGGCCGTGTCGCCCGCCTGCTGACCAGGGGCCGTGTCGTTTGACTGCTGGCCAGGGGCCAGCCAGGGCCGGGCGCCAGCGGCCAGGGCGCAGGGCGCAATGGCCAGCGCTCCCAAAAGCGTGACGAGCAGCGCAAAACACAGAGGCCGAGCCGTCAGCCCCGGTCGCAGCGGCAGCCCATTCCGGCTCATTCCAGGTCGTCGATGAGGTTCTTGAGCTCGGCGTAGTTCAGGGGCTTGCCCATGAAGGCCGTGGGATTGGTCTGGGCGGCCTGGGCCTTGGTGCCGGCATCGGTGTAGGCGGTGCAGTAGATGATGGGCATGTTTGGTGCGGCGTCGCGGATCTGGCGCGCGGCCTCGATGCCGGTCATGTTGCCCTGGAGCATGATGTCCATGAGCACCACGTCGGGCTTTTTCTTCGCGGCGAACTCCACGGCCTGAATGCCTGTGGCGGCGGTGGCCACCACCTCGCAGCCCATGCGCTTCAGGTTCACGGTGGTGGCCATGGCGATGATGCGTTCGTCCTCGACGATGAGCACGCGCGGCGGATTCGGCAAGGGGGGGCAGGAAAGCAGCATGGAAGTATAATCCTTATTGGAGGTGCTCGTGCAGGTAAATAGGCCCGGCCTGCGCACCTGTCAAGGTACACGCTGGCCCGCACCGGCCGTGGGCATTTGGTGCAAATATGCGCGCAGGGGTTGACGGACCCGCAAAAATATGCCTAGACTTTTCTTAAAGAATCACTATAACAACACCGTGCGGCCTGGAAGCACAAGGGTCGGCCGGGTGTGGAGCGCATGAAGCTGTTCAACGGGATGTCCCTGCACACGCGCCTGACCCTGCGCTACACCCTGGCCCTGGGGCTCGTGGCGGTGTTCAGCCTGGCCAGCTACGGCCTCATGCAGCACTCCGTGGCCACGGAAGTGCTGGGGGCCAAGCTGCTGAACGTGGCCGGGCGGCAGCGGATGCTCTGCCAGCGCGTGGACATGCTGGGCATGCGCGCCTTGCGGCTGGCCGGGCCGGAGCGCCAGACCCGGCTGGTGGAGCTGGACGGGACGCTCAAGGAGCTGGCCAAGGGGCATGAACTCCTGGTGCACAGCCCGGCGAAGGATCTAGAAGTAGGCGAGGGCAACGCGGCCCTGGCCGTGCTTCGGGTGGACGTGGGCGAGCACGAGGCCCTGGTCCACGGCTTCGTGGCCGAGGCCGAGGCCCTGCGTGAGTCCCTGGCCCGGGGCGGCGACGAGGGCGCGAACATACAAGCCATGCTGCGGCTCAACCAGAAAGGCGACAACCTCTTGAGAAGCCTGGACGAGCGGATGGAGAAGTTGCAACGCCTGGGCGAGGACACCCTGAACCGGTTGAACCGGCTCATCATGCTGCTCTCGGGCGCGGCCCTGGTGGGCCTGCTGCTCACGGGGATGATGTTGTTCCGGCCCATGGTGGCCGGCGTGGTGCGTGACCAGGAGCACCTGGAGAGCCTGAACCGCAGCCTGGAGACCCAGGCCGGCACGGACAAGCTGACCGGGCTTTACAACCGCCGCACCTGGGACACTGAAATCTGGCGCGAGTTCGCCAAGGCCCAGCGCCAGAACAGCAGCCTGTGCATGGTGATGACAGACCTCGATCATTTCAAGCGCGTCAACGACACGCACGGGCACCAGCGCGGCGACCGGGTGCTCCAGGAGTTCGCAAACAGGCTTCTGCAGACCGTGCGCGTCTCGGACAGCGTGTACCGCCTGGGCGGCGAGGAATTCGCCCTGCTTTTGCCCGGCACGGATATTGAAGAAGGCCGGGTGACGGCGGAGAAGCTGCGCGAGCGCGTGGCCGCCAGCCCTCTGGACGGGGACCTGCGGATCACTGCAAGCTTCGGGGTAACCGGGACGGACGGGCAGGAGTCGCCGGATGAGTTTTTCCGCAGGGCCGACCAGGCCCTCTACGCGGCCAAGGCCGGGGGCCGAAACCGCGTGGAGACCAGAGGCAAAAGCGTGTAAGGCCTGCGGGCCGGACGGGCTTGCCAGCCGGACCGGCCCTGGAGTATGGTGCCAGTGCTTGGGCCATGCCCGGTGCAGGCGGGGACAACCTGAAACCAGTGGGAAGCCATGCGAACCAAAAGCAGAGTATTCTTCCTGACCATGCTCCTCGTGATGATCGGAGCCAGTCCGGTGCATGCGGCCAACAGCCGCTACCCTGCGCTGGGAGCCAAGTCGGCCATCGCCATGGACCTGGCTACAGGCCGGATCCTGTATGAAGAGAATGCCGACGAGCAGATTGCCCCGGCTTCACTGACCAAGGTGCTGACCCTGTACCTGGCCTTCGAGGCCGTGCAGGAGAACCGCCTGTCCCTCACCGACCCCGTGCTCGTGACGCCTGCGGCCACTGTGGCCGGGGGCTCGCGCATGAACATCCGCACCGGCGAGCGCGTCATCGTGCGCGAACTCATGAAGGGCATCGCCGTGGCCAGCGGCAACGACGCCTGCGTGGCCCTGGCCCAGCACCTCTGCGTCGGCGACGACTACCAGCCTTTTGTGGCGGCCATGAACGCCAAGGCCCGCGAGCTCGGCATGACCGACACGGTGTTCAAGAACCCCAACGGCATGCCCGCCGACGGACAGCTGACCACCGCGCGCGACATGCTCAAACTCTCGGCCAGCTATCTGCGCCGCTTCCCCCAGGCGCTGACCTTCCACTCCATGACCAGCTACGTGCACAACAACCGCAACCACCACAACGCCAACCGCCTGCTGACCTCCTATGAGGGCGTGGACGGCCTCAAGACCGGGTATGTGCGCTCCTCGGGCTACAACAACGTGGTCACGGCCAAGCGTGGCGCGACCCGCGTGGTGGCCGTGGTGCTGGGTGCGCGGAGCGCCGGGTCCAGGGCTGCGGCCTCGCACCGGCTGCTCGACCTGGCCTTCGCCAAGCTGGGCGAGGGAACGCAGGGCCTGGCCACCCTGGATGAGCAGAAGGGCAAGGGCGTGCTGCCTGCGTCCCTGGCCCAGGCCTCCCCGCGCCAGGATCCGGACCTGAAGGCCGCCCAGATGCTGGCCGACGCCAAGGTCGGACAGCTTCAGCAGGCCCCGGCCGCCGCCCCTGCTGCGGCCCTTGTCGCTGGCGAGGAGGCCAGACCAGCCACGGCCCTGCTCCAACGCAAGACCGCCCAGGGCGCATACGCCATCCAGGAGAGCTCCTTCCAGTCGCGCCAGAAGGCCGAACGCCGCGCCCAGCACCTTGAGAAGAAGGGCCTGCCCGTGCGGGTCGTGGCCGCAAAGCTCGACGGCAAGGGCACCTTCTACCGCGTGCTGGTCGGCCCCTTTGCCAATGCCGAGGCCGCGCGCAAGACCGGGCGCATCCTGGGCCACGGCTCGGTGACGGTGGAATAGCAGACCGCATCTGACCTAACCGTGACTTGACCTTTCCGGCTCGCCTTGAGCCTCCCGGCGCGGCCCGGATTGCCTTGGCAGTCCGGGCTGTGCTGCGTCTCAAGGCCTGATGACGCGCCAAGCGCGCACCAGAACCGGCTGTAGACGCCAGCGCACAGCCCTTCCCGCAGACTCCGCCCCTCCTGCAGACTCCTCGTTTCCGCCAAAACAGCCCTGCCCAGCACCCTGTCAAGAGGGAATTTTTGTCCTTTTACCGGCCAAGACCAGGCCAGTTTTGTCTATTGACACAAAGGGGGGCTATACTCTGCCTCAGCCGGGCCGCGCCGGGTCCAAAAGCACAGTCCGTACAGACCGCACCGCCACGGAGACGCCATGCCAACCGCACTCACCGCCTGCACCTTCCAGCCCGCCCACGCAGCGGACCTCTGCCTGCGGCCCGGCGCGGCCCTGGCCCTGGCCGGGCTGCCGCCGCTGGCCGAGCTGGCCAAGGCCTACCACGCGAGCGGTCCGGCCTGGACCGTGCTGGCCGGGAGCACGCCCATCGCCTGCGGCGGGGTGGTGCGCTTCTGGCCCGGCGTGGGCGAGTGCTGGTGCTGGGCCGGGTTGGGCGTGGACGTCCAGCCCGTGGCCTTTGCCCGGCTGGCCGGACTGCTGCTTGACGGCCTGGTCCGGGAGCAGCGCTTCCACCGCCTGCAGGCCCACGTGCGCGCGGACGACGAGCGCGCAAACCGCTTCGCCCGGCACCTGGGCTTCACCCTGGAGGGCAGCTGTCCCGGTTTCGGTCCGGACCAGACACCCCATCATCTCTACGGGAGGTTTCGCACATGGAAGGAGTAAGCACCGTGATGCCCCTGGCCATCACAACGGGCACAGGCATTCTGAAGAACGTGCTGTCCGGCGCTGGCGGCAGCGGCGGCGGCGATCCGGGCGTGAGCGCGGCCGCAGAGGCCCGGGCCCAGGCCGCCCTGGCCCAGGCCGACCGCAAGGCCGAGGCCGAGCAGCAGCGCGCCCGCGGACAGGCCGAGTCCCTGCGCGAAGAGGGCCAGCAGCGCCGCGCGCGCGCCCGCGTGGCCGCAGCCTCGTCCGGGCTGACGCTCTCCGGCAGTTCGCTCCTGTCCCTGCAAGGCCTGGAGCACGCGCAGGGCGAGCAGGTGGGCGAGCTCCTGGGCGATTCGTCGCGGCGCGTGCAGGACATCCTGGCCTCCGGGGCCGAGCAGGCCCAGAGCATCCGCCTGTCAGGCCGCCAGAGCCGCGCGCCGGGCGAGGGGCTGGGCTCGCTCCTGCGCCTGGGCGGCCAGGTCTTCAGCGGCGGCGGCAGGGGCGGCTACGGCGGCGTCTTCACCACCTTCCCGATGGACTAGCGGAGGCCCCTCATGTCCCTTGTGCCCGTGATCCTGACCAACTTCACCTCCGGGGAGCTTTCGCCCCGGCTCTCCGGCCGCGTGGACGTGGCCAAGTACTTCAACGGCTGCCAGACCCTGGAGAACTTCCTGGTGCATCCCCACGGGGGCGTCACCCGCCGCAGCGGCATGCGCTACGTGGCCGATGCCGCGCGCCACGACTCCCGCTCGGTCCTCGTGCCCTTTGAGGACGCCCAGGGCCAGGCCTGGGTGCTGGAGTTCGCCGCGGCCCCCCAGGGCCAGGGCGTGCTGCGCTTCTTCTACAACGGCGGGCGCGTGCTGGCCCCAGGCGGCGGCGTGCTGGAAGTGGCCACGCCCTACGCGGCGGAGCATCTGGCGGCCCTGCGCGTGGTGCAGGACCGCCAGGAGCTGGTCCTGACCCACCCCCAGGTGGCCCCGCAGGTTCTCTCGCGCACCGAGGGCGGCGGTTTTGCCCTGGCCGAACTCAGTCTCACCGCCAGGCCTGCGGCCTGGGGCCAGGGCAACTGGCCGGGGCTGGCCTGCCTGCACGAGGACCGGCTGGTCTTTGCGGCCACGCCGAACGAGCCCTTCAGCCTCTGGTTCTCGCGCACCTCCGGCCGCCGGGACTTCCGGCTGTGCACCCGCGAGGTGCCGCTCAGCGGCTGGGACGACTTCGAGATCGCCGACGGCTCCGGCGACTCCCGCGCCGACGGCCGCCAGGGCGACACCTTCCTGCTGCTCGGGGGCGACTCCTTCAGCCAGGGCTCGGCCCTGTGCGGAGACAACTCCGACGGACAGCCGCGCTATTACCGCTATACCGGCTCGCGCATCCTCACGGCCCAGAGCGGCTCTGTGCGCGCCACCTTTCGGGATGCGCCGGGCGCGTCCTCGGAGATCGAGAGCGTGCGCGACGCGAGCGGCGCGCTGAACTCCGGCCTGTGGGAGGAGTTCCAGGTGGGCGACCGCATCAGCGCCGACCCCGGCTCCGCTCCCCTGGACGACGACGCGGTGGAGATCACGCTTTCGGCCCAGCAGGGCGGGCGCATCTGCTTTTTGGCCCCGCGCGACAAGCTCTGGATCGGCGCCACCTGCGGCGAGTGGACGGTGTCCGGCAGCTCGCTGGGCGCGCCCGTCACCCCGGGCGGGGTCAAGGCCGACCGCCAGGGCACCAGCGGCGCGGCGCAGTTCCAGGCCTGCCCGGCCGGACCGGCCACGCTCTACGTGCAGCGCTCCGGCAAGAAGGTGCGCGAGATGGCCTACCGCTTCGAATCCGACGCCTACACCTCGCGCGACCTGACCCTGCTCTCGGCGCACCTGGCCGAGCCGGGCATCATCCAGCTGGCCTTTGCCCAGGAGCCGGACCCGGTGCTCTTCTGCGTGCGCGCCGACGGCGTGCTGGTGGCCATGACCTACCTGCCGGAGCAGGACGTCTGCGCGTTTGCGCGCATCCTCACCGACGGGGCGGTGGAGGCCGTGTGCGCCGTGCCGAGCGACTTGAGCGGCCGCGACGAGCTGTGGCTGGTGGTGCGCCGAAGCCGACCCGGACCGGACGGCCAGCCCCTGGTCCGGCGTTTCATCGAGACCCTGGACCCGGCCTTTTCCGAGGACGCGGCCAGCACTGTGGAGGCCTTCTTCCTCGACGCGGGCATGACCTATCGCGGCGAGCCCGTGAGCGAACTCACCGGCCTGGCGCACCTGGCCGGTTGCCGTGTGCAGGTGCTGGCCGACGGCGCGGTGCTGCCCGAGCGCAGCGTGGCCCCGGACGGGTCCATCGGCCTGGAGCGCGCGGCCTCGGTGGTGCACGCCGGGCTGGCCTACACCTCGGTGCTCAAGCCCATGCGCCTGGAGTACGCCGGGGCGCGCGGCAGCGCCCAGACGCGCACCAAGCGCATCACCGAGGTTTCCTTACGCCTGCACCGCAGCCTGGGCGGCAAGGTCGGGCCGAATACCGAGCGGCTGGAGCCGCTGCTCTACCGCACCAGCGCGGACCCGATGGACGGGCCGCCCGCCCTGTTCAGCGGCGACAAGGCCGTGCGCTTCCCCCAGGGCTGGGCCCCGGAAGGCGTGCTCACCGTGGTGCAGGACCAGCCCCTGCCCATGACCGTGCTGCTCGTCGCGCCCACCCTGGCCATCAACGAATAGCCGCCGCAGGCGCGAAAAAGGAGTCCCCATGACCCTGTCCACCCAGACCTCCAAGACCTCCTACACCGGCAACGGGGCGACCCGCGTGTTTCCCGTGCCCTTCCCCTTCCTGCGCGCGGCCGACATCAAGGCCCTGCTGCGCCAGGAAGGCGCGGAAACGCCGCTTCTGCCTGGCACGCACTACAGCGTGAGCGGCGCGGGCAGCCCCTCGGGCGGCAGCCTGACCCTGGCCACGCCCCCGGCCACGGGCCAGATCCTGGTGCTCTACCGCGACCCGGCCATCGTGCAGGAGGTGGACTACGTGGAGAACGCGGCCTTCCCGGCCGAAACCCACGAGGCGGCCCTGGACCTCTTGACCATGATCTGCCAGGCCCTGGACGAGAAGGTCCGCCGGGCCGTGCTGTACCCCGTGAGCACGCCGCAGGAGGACATCCGCGACTCCTCGGTCTTCCTGACCGCCTGCGAGAGCGCCCGCGACCAGACCCTTGTGGCCGAGACCCAGGCCAGCGCGGCTGCTCTCCAGGCCGAGGTCTTCGCCGCCCAGTCCCAGGCCGCGGTGGGCGGGCTGCGCGTGAGCGCGAGCGACACCACCCCCGGCACCCTCGCGGCCAAGCTCGCTGCAGGCGCCGGCCTGGCCGAGACCCTGCTCTTCCCCGGCGCGGACGAGTGCCTGCGGCTGTCCGTGGCCCTGGCCCAGGAGAGCGGCCTGGAACTGGCCGGGGGCCTGCTGCGGGCCAGGGTCATGACCGGCGGCGGGCTCGCGCGCACGGCCTCGGGCCTGGCTGCGGACACCGGCGTCGGCCCCAGCCAGATCCCCACCAACGAACTCATCAATCAGACCCAGCGGCCCGCCATGGTGGCTGGCCGCGTCCTCAACCAAGCACTCCTGGGAGGCGCTTAACATGGCAGCGAACAAGGAACCCCTCTTCATCGGCTCAATCAACGGCAAGATCACGGAACTGTCCGACACCACCGAGACCGACATCTTCGTGGGCGACAGCGTGGAGGCCACGCGCGTGGACGTGCTGGCGGTCAGCACGGATGACACTGCCGACAAGGACTTGATCCTCCTGTTCCACGACGGCACGGCCAGCAAGAAGGCCAGCACGGTCAAAATCCCGCTCACCAGCGGCCTGACCAATGCCCTGGCCCCGGTGAACCTCATCACGAGCGCCCAGATGGCTCCCCATGTCTGCGCGGACGCCGCTGGCAACAGGTTCCTGAACCTGCCGCCGGGCTGGAAAATCCGCGCCCAGGAAGCTGCGGCCCCCACCAGCGGCAAGAAGATGTGGGTCTTTGCGCGCGGCGGGAAGTACTAGCCATGCGCCTCTCGTCCCATGAAGGCGGCGGGGGCTGGCCCGGCGGGGTCGGGGGTCTGCCTCCCGGCCCGTTTGGGGCCAGGTCCATGTTCGGGGATGGCACCTACAGCCAGAACGTCATCCAGGGCGGCAGCGTGCTCCAGCCCGTGGGCGGGGTGCTGACCATCACCGGAGCGGCAACGGTTGCCCCTGACCTGCTCACGTTCTCCTGCGTGGTCCTGTGCAACACGCTCATCGTGGATGGCGCAGGGGCCTCGCTCAAGCCCAGCACCAACACCACGGGCCTCTTCATCATCGCCAAGACAGGCATCTACACCATCAACGGCGGGACCATCAGCGCCTCGTGGCTGGGCAAGGCCGGAAACTTCGGCAACTGCGCGCTCTGGTCGCTCATCCCCGCCAGACTCCAGAGCAAGCTCAAGCAGGCCGCGCTCTCCGCATATGTCCTTATGGGCGAGGGCGCGGCGGGCGGGCCGGGCAGCACAACCACGGGGGCTTTCGGCTCCGGCTCCGCTGCAACCCTGCCCCTCCAGGCGGGCGGCGGCGGGTCTGGTGGCACCTATGGAGCTACCCAGGGCGGAAACGGCGGCAAGGGTGGTCCGTGCTGTGGTGGCGGTGGGGGTGGCGGCAACGGCTATCCCTCTGGCGCGGGCGGAAACGCCCCGGATTACGGCCCAGGCGGCAATGCCAGGACCGGGCAGCAAAGCAACTGCAACAACGCGGGCGGCGCGGGCGATCCCATCGGCACCAAGGAGGCCCCGCAGTGCGGCAGCGTCTCCGACGCTCCTGGCGCGGGCGGGGCACCCCTGTTCCTGCTCTCGCCCATCGTGAGTGTCGCTTCCGGCACAGTCGTGCAGTCTGACGGCTCCCGTGGGGGCGACTGCGTTGGCATAGGCGGCGGGTACAGCCAGGGCGGGGGTGGCGCGGGCGGCGGCATCGTGGGCATCGTCACTCGGCCCGGCGGCTACACGAACAACGGCACGGTCAGGGCCAACGGCGGGGCTGGCGGAAACGTCACTGGCGCATCCGGCAACCACTGCGGCGGCCCTGGTGGCGCTGGCTCGGTCAACATCTTCACGGCAGCATAGGAGGCCGACACCATGATTCTTTTGCATCATCCCGAAGTGGAACTCTCGCGTGAATTGCTGGCGGCTCTCCCTGCTGGCTGCGGTTGCGTGGACTGGACGAGCGAGGCCCAGCGCGCGGAGTACGCCGCCCTGGGCGGCCCCTCGCCCTCGGCCTTTCCCACAGTGCTTGCGGACGTGCCAGCCTATGCCGAGGACCGCCCGCTGTTCGGCGAGCAGGGCGAGTTTCTGGGCATGGCAGCAGTGACGGTGCCTGCGCACCAGGAGGCGCTGCGCATGGTTGCCAGCTGGGACGCTGTGGTCTCGTTTGCGGACTCGGTGGAGGACCGGGCGCGGCTCAGGCCCGCGCTCTAGGAGGCGTGTATGCACCAGCCCTGCGCCTTCCACGACCAGTTCATGGAGCAGATCCGCGACGCGCTGCTGGGCCTGAAGGATCAGATGCGCCAGGGCATCGAGGCCGTGGCCGCCCAGTCGCGCGCCAATGGCAAGACCCTGGTGCGCATCGCCGAGTCCCAGGTGGCCCGGCGCGAGCTCTGCGCCCGGCAGGAGGAGCGGCTCTCGACCCAGGAGCGCGGGGCGGAGCAGCACCGCGAGGACCACGTGCGCGAGCGCGAGGAGCACCTGGCCGAGCGGGCGGACCTCTGGAGCGCGGTGAACAGCTTGCGCTTCCACGTCTACGTGGGCCTGGGCGTGGGGCTGGTGCTGCAACTCGTCGGCCCGCTGGTGCTCAGAATGGTGCTGAAATAGGAGGACCCCATGCTGCTAGAATTCATCCCGCTCATCGGCGCTGCGGCGCAGAAGCTGCTCGATCTCATCCCCGACCCAGGCGCCCGGGCCAAGGCTGCGGAGGACTACCAGCGGGCCGTGCTGGAGATCGCGGCCAGGGCCGAGGCCGACCAGCGCGACATCAACAGGACCGAGGCCCAGAGCCCGTCGCTCTTTGTGGCGGGCTGGCGGCCAGCCATAGGCTGGGTCTGCGCGCTCGCCCTGGCCTTCCAGTACCTGGCCCGGCCGCTCTGGGCCTGGGCCTCGGGCGTCTGGTGGCCCGCCGCTCCTCCCCCTCCGGCCCTGGACGACATGCTCTGGCAGCTCATGTTCGGCATGCTCGGCATGGGCTCCCTGCGGACCTTTGAGAAGGTGAATGGCGAAAAGATTCGGGGGGCCAAGTGAACACCCTGCGCCTCGCCCAGCAGCTCATTCTGGACGAGGGCCTGCGCTTCAAGCCCTACCGCTGCACAGCGGGCAGGCTGACCATCGGCGTGGGCCGCAACCTGGAGGACCGGGGCATCACCGAAGAGGAGGCGCTGACGCTCCTGGACCACGACATCCGCTCCTTCTGGAGCCAGCTGGTGCTGGCCCTGCCGTGGCTGGTGCAGGCCCCGGAGGCCGTGCAGGAGGTGCTGCTGAACATGTGCTTCAACCTGGGGCTGGCCGGGCTTTTGCAGTTCCGGCAGACCCTGGGGCACCTTGAGGCCGGGCGCTGGCTTGAAGCGGCGGAGGAGATGCTGCGCTCGAAATGGGCCGCCCAGGTGGGGCCGCGGGCCGGGCGGCTGGCGGCGCGGCTCAAGGAAATCTAGGGCGCGCAGCGCCCGTCTCCGCCCAGGTTCCCGCCCAGGCCAGACGGCCCGGCCAGGTTGTTCGCCTGACCGGGCCGTTGTTGTTTGGGGTGGGGCGCGGGCCTAGGAGGCGCGCAGGGCCTGGCTCTGCTCGCCGGGGTACAGGGCCTCGAAGCCCTGCTGCACCTGGCGCACGAAGTCCTGATCGCGGCGCGAGGGGTCGAAGTAGCGCTGGTCGCGCATCATTTCGCGCAGGCGCTGCGGGGTCAGGGTGGCGGCGGCCCCGCCGTTCTTGCCGCGCAGGCCGGACTCGCTGACCAGGGGCGCCATGCGCGCAAAGGCCTGGACCACGCAGGCGTTGTTCGCCGCTCCGCTGTGCTCCAGGGCCTGCATCAGGGCCGGGCCGCCCAGGGCCAGCACAGCCTTGCGCGCGGCCTCCAGCACGCTTAGGGCCTCGTCGCCGTGGGACTGGCGCAGGCCCGCCAGTTCGCGGTCGCGGGTCTTGCGCCGCTCGGTCCGGGCTGTTTCCGCATGGGCGCGCAGGCCCTCCACGTTCAGCGGCAGGAACCAGGCGTACAGGCCGCCTGCCTGGGCGTCGGAAAGGCCCAGCTCGTGGGCCTTGGCCAGAAACGCGCTGCGCAGGGCCTCGTCCACGCGGAAGTCCTCGGGCAGCTCAACCTCGGGCAGGCGGTAGGCCTCCGGGGACTCCGGGCGGCCGTCCTGGCTCTGGGCCATGCTTTGTCCATGTGCCTGTCCATGAGACAGGAGCGAACCCTCGGGCTCGGTCTTGCGGCCTAGCAGGCGCTGGGCGTGCACCAGGGCCTTCAGGGCCTCCTCGCGCGAGGCGTATTTGGCCAGGGCCGGGTGGCGGCGCAGGGGGATCTGGGCCTCAAGGCCGGCCTCGTCGCGGCCTGGCGCTGTGAGCTCCTCGGGCAGCTCCAGCCGCCAGTCGGCGCCGGGGGCCACGGGCGGGTTCTGCGGGGCGGGACGTTTCTGGGCCGGGGTGGGGGCATCAGGCATGATGGTCTCCTTGGTCAGGGGTGGATGCGGCGGCCCGGACACGCGGCCCCATGCCGGGCCGGGCGCTCGGCCGTCAGTATATCCCATGTTTTGCCAGCGGACAAAAATAGGTACTGATTGGCCGGTAAAAAGACAAAAATTCCCGGTTGACAGGGGTTTCACTCCAGGTGCAGTTCCGCCACCTGGAGCACCCTCTGGCCGGTGAAGCCAAACAGGCGCGTGAATTTGGGCCAGAGGGGATCGGCCTGAGCGCCCGGCTCGACGCGCAGACCGACGATGCGCGTCTTGCCGAGGGCGCGCGCCATGCGTTTGAGCTCCCCCACGTCGGCGCGCAGGGCGCGCACCGTGGCCGGGCCGAAGCGCAGCACTTCAAGATGCAGCTCCAGGGCGTCCTCGTGCTCGGCCAGGGCCGCTGCGGCATACTGCCCGTCCTCATCGGCCAGGGCATAGAAGCGGAAGCGCCATGCCTCGCCTATGGCTGTGAGCGAAGAATGTGCGTGCGTTTGCGGGATTATGCCCATGATCGTTCTCCAGGGCCGGGTGATTTGCCCCGGCCAGCCCTACGGGGCTAGGGTTTGGGCTGTTTTTCAGACCTGTAAAAAAGCCCGATTTTTCTGTTGCCAATCAAGGGCAACGGGTATAATGACTGCGCGTGAGGGTATGGCCCCCGCGTGGCGCGGCGTTGCCGTGGGCATGCGCCAGGACCGTATCCCCTCTCCGGCTCCCCAGAGCCGCTGCCTCCGGGCAAACGGTCGAGGGTACGGATCCCGGGTGGGATTTTGCCGGGGATGAAGGAATTTCGTGTTCGTGTCTCGTCACCACCAATAGAGAGGAAGGTTCCCATGAAGAAGCTGTTCGCCGTCATGATCGTTGCGTCCCTGGCCCTTGGCGTTTCCGCCTGCGGTGAGAAGAAAGCCGAAGAGAAGAAGGCTGAGCCCGCTGCCGCCGCCCCCGCCGCTGCCGCTCCGGCCGCCCCCGCCGAAGTCAAGCCCGCTGATGCCGCTGCTCCGGCCGCTGCCCCCGCCGCCGAAGCCGCCAAGCCGGCCGAAGCCAAGAAGCCCTAAGGCTCGGACATCGTCCATTGAGAGGGGGGTCGCAAGACCCCCCTCTTCTTTTGTCCGGCCCTCAGCCCCTGTCCGGCCCGGCCGCGCGACGGGGCTCGGCCCCCTCGACCATTCTCTGGATGTGCAGGGCCAGGCTCCGGCGGCCCTCGTTGAATGCCGCGCGCTGCGGATCGGTATGGAAGCTTGTCTCGCGCAGGAAGCCCTGGCGGGCGATGTCCGCCAGGACCAGCTCCCCGGCCTCGCCCGCGAGCGCCCGGACATAGGCCAGATGCAGGTCCAACTGTTCAGGCATGGCTGATCCTCCTTTTCCCGCAAGCATACACCCGGAAATCTGGCCCGGACAAAAAATACCCGCTTTTGGCCGCTCAAAGGACGAGAATTCCCGGTTGACAGGATTTCGGCTGCCGCTTGAAAGCGAAACAGCCCGCATGGCCTTGACTATTTGCCGTTTCCTGCCGATTGTGAAAAGTGTCACGTTTCGTGTCCGGGGAACGCCCCGCACGAACGCACAGGGAGTGTCATGGCCGGAAGCGAATCCTGTTACGGGCAGACTGCGGATGCCTTTGCGGTGATCCGCCCCTCGCGCGCGTTCTTCGACCAGAAGGACTACGACCTGCTGCGCATCGTCTGCGATGTGGTGAACCGCGAGGACGCGCCAGCCCACAAGAAGCTGCTCGCCCCCTACATGCACCCCCACGGCATCAAGGAGATGGCCGCCTCGCGCGGGCTGCGCATCGCGTATGCCGTGGTGCACCTGCTGGGCTCGCTGGAAACCGGCAAGGCCGAGGACCGGCTCTCGGCCCTGGGCGGCCTGCACGCCGAGGTGCTGACCACGGCCCAGGGCGGCCTGCGCCGCAACACCGCGCGCGTGCTCGTGCAGCTCATGAAGGACATGGTCCGGGCCAGCGGTGACCCCCAGACCCAGCTCATGCTGGCCCACGACTTCCGCGAGGCCTGCTCGGGCAAGCCGCGCGTCATCCGCCGCCACCTCGCCCGCTACCACCTGCTGGAGATGCCCGAGGACGGGAGCCAGATCGCCTTCGACGACCACGTG
>CAYMIP010000041.1:0-21081 GCA_964390575.1 uncultured Desulfocurvus sp.
GGGCCACGGTGTCCACGTCGCGCACCACGGCCTCCAGCCTGCGGGCCACGGTGGTCAGGAGGACGTCGCCGACTAGGTGCCCCAGGGTGTCGTTGATGCGCTTGAAGTGGTCCAGGTCGAGCAGGAGCACGGCCAGGCGGTAGTCCGGGCGGCGCAGGGAGCGCTTGATGGCATGCTCCAGCCGGTTGCCGAACAGGGCGCGGTTGGCCAGGCCGGTCAAGGTGTCGTGCAGGGCGTGGTGGCTCAGCTTTTTCTGGGTGTTCACGCGTTCGGTGACGTCGCGGATGCTCTCGATGGCGCCGATGACCGCGCCCTGGGCGTTGAACAGCGGGGTGGCGACGGCCGAGAGGTGCACGGGCCTGCCGCGCAGGCTGGGCACGGCGATCTCGGTGCGCAGGGTGCGGCCCACGCGGACTATGCCGGCGTTGAGCTCCTGGGCCGGGTCGTCGTCCAGGACCAGGTCGATGAGGGTGGGCCTGCGCTCGCCGTAGAAGGCCAGGGCATATTCGAAATCGCCCCGGCCGAGCAGCTGCTCCGCGGCCACGCCCGTGAGCTCCACGATGGCCCGGTTCCAGGCGATGACGCGGCCCTGGCGGTCGATGACAAAGGTGGCGTCGGGCAGGAACTCCAGGATGTCCATGAAGCGCTGCTCGGATTCCTTGAGCAGGCTTTCGGCCAGGTGGCGCTCCCCGATCTCGCGGGTCAGGGAGCTGTTGCGCTGGGTCAGCTCCCCGGTGCGCAGCGCCACCACGCTCTCCAGCTCCTGGTTGAAGCGGGCCAGCCTCTCGTTGTTGGCCTCCATCTCCCGCGCGTAGGACTCCTTGAGCTCCAGGGCGCTGATGATGGCGCCGCGCGCGGCCTCCATGCGCTCGGCCATCTCGTTGAAGCCCTGGGCCAGCTGGCCCAGCTCGTCCTCCTGGGCCACACACACCCGCGTGTCCAGCCGCCCCAGGGCCAGGGCCTGGATGCCCTCGCGCAGGGCCTGGATGGGCCGGGTGAAGGAATTGGCCACCAGAAAGCCCAGGCCCAGGGCCAAAAGCAGGGCCACGGCCACGGAGAGGAGCACGAGCCGGGTGGTGTCGTGGATGCCTGCGCGGATGACCTCGGCGCTGATCAGGGCCATGAGCGTGGCCACGGGCCGCCCCTGGTTGTTCCGCAGGGGGGCTGCGGCCATGGCGTAGGCGCCGCCGGGGCCGGGCCGGATGCCCAGGGCGGCGCCATCGTCCAGGTCCTCGGGCGCGGGCAGGTCGAGGCCGGAGGAAACGGAGCCGCCCTGGCTGTCGATGAAGGTGCTGACGCTGCGGCCGGAATCGTCCCAGCGCAGGGCGAAATCGGCGCGCACCTGGTCCTTGAGTGTGGTGAGCTGGGTGCCGCCCACCTGGTAGGTCACGACCACCACGCCCTGGACCTGCATGGTGCCGGGCGCGAGAACCGGGGCAAAGGCCTTGATGCAGAGCCCGTCTGCGCTGGGGTAGAAGTCCGTGCTCCCGTAAAGCTCCAGGGCGCTCTTTAGGGCCGGGCTGCCCTCCGCTGTGGCGAAGCGCAGGGCCTGGTCGTTGCCGGAGTGCGAGGCGGCTACGCGGCGCCCGTCCGTGCCGAAGACCTCCACCAGACCCAGGAACCACAGGCCCCGGGCTTCCTCCAGCAGGCCCGTAAGGGCCGGGGAGCCGATGCCCTCGCGCATTTCGGACAGGCCCGCCAGGTGCCGGGCCGTGGTTTCGGCCTGGCGCGAGAGGCGCAGCAGGGAGTTCTGGGCCTCCCGCAGGGCGGCCCAGGTATGGCCGCTCAAGTCCCCCTCCATGCGCCGCAGGTGGATGAACATGTTGGCCACGGTGGCCAGGGACACCGTGGCCAGGATGACCAGCAGGAGCACGGCCACGAGCCGGTTGCGCACGGAGCCGCGCAGGCAGCGGGGGAGGCGCGGCTTCAGCCCCATGGCTACGGCTCCCGGAAGGCCTTGGCGAAACGGATCGTGGCGCCGGTGGGCTGCAGGATGACGCCCTTGATGCCGCCGCGCAGGGCCAGGGTGTCGCGCACGTGGGCCAGGGGCACGGCCGGGGTCTCCGCAACAATCAGGCGCAGCGCCTGGCGGAAGATCCCGCTGCGCTCGGTCTCGTCGCGGCTGGCCTCGGCGCGGTTCACCAGGGCCTGGAAGCGTTCGTCGCGCCAGAGCGAGACATTGCCGCCCGAGTCCCAGCCCAGCTTGTAGCGCAGGAATTCGTGGGGGTTGGGCGAGTCGAAGGTCCAGCCGCTCAGGCAGAGGTCGTGCTCACCCTTGGCCACCTGGGGCAGATAGTCCGCCCAGGGCACGGTGACGATGCGCACCCGGATGCCCACCCCGGCCAGGGCCTGGCGGATGGCCAGGGCCATGCGCCGGGGCTCGGGCAGAAAGGGGCGCGGGATGTCCATGACCTGGAGCACGGCGTCCATCCCGCCCGCCAGGCCCTCCTGGGCCAGGAGCTTGCGGGCCTGGGCCAGGTCGCCCTTGGGGCGGACAGGGTCGGCCACGAACCCGGTGTCTAGCAGGGCGGGCGGCAGCAGGGCGGCGGCGGGAAAGGCCGAGGAGCCGTAGACCAGCCGGGTCAGGGCCTCGCGGTCCAGCGCCAGGAGCACGGCCCGGCGCACGCCTGCCCGGCGGAAAGGGCCGCGCTGGGTGTTGATGCCGAGGTAGGCGATGTTCAGCCCGGCCACCCGCAGGAGCTGCACGCCCGGCATCTTCTCCAGCAGGGTCAGGTCCGAGGGCGGGATGCCGGTCAGGGCGTCGGCACGGCGGGTCTGGAATTCGAGGAAGCGCGCCCCGGCGTCGGGGATGGTGCGGACCACCAGGCGCTCCAGGCGCGGCGGACCAGCCCAGTAGTCCGGGTTGCGGACCAGGGTGATGGACTCCCCGCGCCGCCACTCCACAAACATGAACGGCCCGGTGCCCACGGGATGGCTGCGGATGTCCGCACCCCACCGGGCCAGGGCCTGGGGGCTGAGGATGGGGGCCTGGGAAGCGGCCAGGGAGTAAAGCAGGGAGGCCGAGGGCCGGTTGAGGCGGATGCGCAGGGTGGTCTCGTCCAGGGCGTCGCACCCGGCCACGTGCTCGAACAGGGATTTGGCCGTGTACATGCCAGGCGCGTGGAAGGGGTGCGCGGGGTCCACCTGGCGCATGATGGAGGTGGCTGCGGCCTGGGCGTTCATGGGGCTGCCGTCGTGGAAGCTGACGCCCCTGCGGATGCGGAAGGTCCAGGCCAGGCCGTCGGGCGAGATGGTCCAGGACTCGGCCAGGGCGGGCTCCACCTGGAAGCTGCCGTCCTTCATGCGCACCAGGCCCTCGCAGATCTGGTCCAGGACGAGGGTGGACTCGGAGTCGTTGGCCCGGGCCGGGTCCAGGGTTATGGAGTCGCCGCCGCGCACCAGGGTCAGGGTGGAGCGGGCGTCCGCCGCCTGTGCCGGGCCGACGGCCAGCTGCTCCCCTGCGAGCAGCAGCGACAGCAGAAGCGCAAGCATGGTGGTGAGACGCATAGTGTCCTCCCCTGAACCGGGGCGCCCGCCCGCTGGAGGGGGGAGCCATGCGCCACCTTGCCCCAGGCCAGGGGAAAAATCCAGAGGGAATGGGCCTGCTGGTGCCAAGGCTTGCATAGATGGAGTATATTTGACAAATAGATAGGCTCATCATAATCACAGCCGTAACAATTCGTAATGGATGGGATTTTTTATTGTGACAGTGTATGGCGCAGATTCAACGGGGGGTATGATGGACACCAGGAAGAGCCTGTTTGCGGGCAAGGGCGAGATTCTGCTGGCCGGGGCGGTCATCGGCCTCACCGCCGTGCTGCTGCAATACGCCGGGAACCCGGCCAACATGGGCGTGTGCGTGGCCTGCTTCCTGCGCGACATCGCCGGCGCCCTGGGCCTGCACCGGGCCGAGCCCGTGCAGTACCTGCGGCCCGAGATACCGGCCTTTGTGCTGGGCTCCCTGGCCGCAGCCCTGTTTGGTGGCGAGTTCCGCTCCCGGGCCGGGTCCGCGCCGGTGCTGCGCTTCTTCCTGGGCATGGCCGCCATGGCCGGGGCCCTGGTCTTTTTGGGCTGCCCCTGGCGCGTGCTGCTGCGCCTGGCCGGGGGCGACGGCAACGCCCTGTTCGGCTTCGCCGGGCTCCTGTCCGGCGTCTACGTGGGGCACCGCTTCTACAAGGCCGGGTTCGGCCTGCCCAAGAGCGAGGGCCAGTCCAACTTTTCCGGCCTGGTCCTGCCGCTGGTGGCCGTGGGCCTCTTGGCCGCGCGGTTCCTGCTGTCCCCGGACCCGGCCGCAGGCATGATCACGGGCAATGGGGGCTGGCTCTGGTCCTCGCTGAAAGGCCCGGGAGCCGCGCACGCGCCGCTCCTCGCCGCCCTGGGCGGCGGGCTGCTCATCGGCGTGCTGGCCCAGCGCAGCCGCTTCTGCACCGTGGGCTCCCTGCGCGAGTTGTTCACCCTGCGCCAGACGCACCTGATCTATGGGGTGGTGACGTTCCTGCTGGCGGCCTTCATCGGCAACCTTGTGCTCGGCCAGTTCAAGCCGGGCTTCGAGGGCCAGCCCGTGGCCCACACCGCCTCCCTGTGGAACTACCTGGGCATGCTCGTGGCGGGCCTGGCCTTTTCCCTGGCCGGGGGCTGCCCTGGCCGGCAGCTCATCCTGGCGGGCGAGGGCAGCGGCGATGCCGGGGCCTTTGTGCTGGGCATGCTGACCGCCGGAGCCCTGGCCCACAACATGGGCTGGGCCAGCTCCCCGGCTGGGCCGGGCCCCAACGCCTTGGCCGTGGTGGTGGTGGGCTTGGGCTTCTGTCTGGCTGTGGGCTTTTTCAACCGCAAGCAGGCTTAGGGCCTGTCCTTTCTATACGAAGAAGGCCCGGCGGGATGCTCTCCTGCCGGGCCGTTTCTCGTTTGTGGGGGCGGGTCTGGAAGAGGATCTCGATCAGAACCGGATGGTGCTCAGAAGCGGACAATGCGCAGAAAGCCCAGGACAAAGCCGATGGCCCCGAGGTCCACGTTGTAGTTGCACAGGGCCATGGCCGTGCAAAAGCTCCATAGGAAGACCAGGGCCCGGCCGCCGAAGAAGAGCGCCAGCGCGCCTGCGAAGAGGCTCGACAGGCCCCAGGCCCCGGAGAGCTGGCCCCAGAGCACCGCCTGGCGCAGGCCCATGAGCAGGGCGTCGCCGCCACCCGGGCCCACGGGCGTGTCCACCACGTAGATGCGGAAATAGAAGCTGCCCGCGTAGGTCAGGGCGAAGATGAGGGCGGCCAGGAGGGTGTTGCGCGACACGGGGACCTCGCAGGAGCAGACGTTGGGCACGCCTGTGTGTGCCGCCTGGCCGCACACCTGTCAAGCTCTGTTGCCCTTGGCCCGGATTGGGCCTACCCTGGCTTTGAGAGGTGCCCATGCCCAAGCGCCCTGCCGTGTCCGACGTTTCTGCTCTGGTCCTCTGGGCCACGCTGCTGTGCGCCACACTTCTGTGCGCCTGCGCGCCGGTCACGCGGCCAGTTTCCGCCAATCCGTCGTCTTCTGCTTTGGCTTCTTCCGCTCTGGCCCCCGCCGCTCAGACGCCTCCGGCTGGGCACAGCCGCCGCCTGGTCCTGGCCGCCTTCCATTTGCGCGACGAGCGTGGGGCTGGCCCGCTGGAGGCGCTGAAGGTTCTGGATGCGCCGCCGGATGCTGCGCCGGGCGGGGCCGGGCCAGATGCCGGGCAGAATGTTGCCGCGCAGAATGGGGCCGGGGAGCTGGCGCTCCGGGCCTTGGCGTACCGTCAGCTGGGCCGCAACGCCGAGGCCGTGGACGCCCTGGACCGCCTGCTGCTCACGCGGCGCGACCTGTCCGTAGCCGCTTTGGCCGACGCCTTTGTGGAGCGCGGGCAGTCCCTGGCGGCCCTGGGCCATCAGGCCCGCGCCGCAGAGGACTTTGCTTCGGCCCTGGTCCTGGCCCCCGGGCACGTGCCGGCCCTCATGGCCCGGGCCGACCAGCTCTTCGCCCTGGGCCAGCCCGGCGAGGCCGAGGCCGGGTACTCCCAGGTCATCGCCGTGGACCCGGCCAGCGCCCTGGCCCACATCAACCGGGGCGTGGCGCGCGACGAGCAGGGCCGCTTCGCCGAAGCCATCGCCGACTTCACGCGGGCGCTGGCGCTTGATCCGGGGTCGCCTGCGGCGCTGGTGAACCGGGGGGTGTCGCGCTCGCAGGCCGGAGACATGGCGGGCATGTGCGCGGACTATGCTGCGGCCTGCCGCCTGGGCGCGTGCCACAGGCTGGATTCGGCGCGCGCCGTGGGCTACTGCCAGGGCGCGCAGTGAGTTGCGCGGCGCGCGGGGTCAGCTTCCGGCGTCCAGCTTGGCCAGGAGGATCTTCGAATTGGCGTGGTTCGGGTCGATTTGCAGGGCCGTTTGCAGGAACTTCCGGGCCATGTCGTTCTGCTTGGCCAAGGTGTAGGCGCTGGCGATGTTGAAGGCCACCACGGCGGCGGTGCGGTGGAACTCGGGGTCGCTCTTCAGCACCTGTTCGTAGCAGCCCACGGCCTGGCTGTGCTGCTGGCCGTCGGCATAGGCCAGGCCCATGTTGTAGAGCACGCGCGTGTCGCCGGGGACCACGGTGAGGGCCTTCTTGTAGTTCTCGATGGCCTCGCTCCACTTGCCCTGCTTGCGCATGGCTATCCCTAAGCGGTTGAAGGTGGCCATGTCCGCCGTGGTCAGGTTGTCGCCCTTGAGCTCCAGAATCTTGGAATAGTACTTCTCGGCCATGGCCGGCGAGGCCTCGGACACGCTCTCGGCGATGTCGGTCACGATCTGGTCCACATAGCTTGAGGCCTCGCGCTGGGCGTTGGCTATGGCCTCGCCGAAGTAGGTCTCGGCCTTGTCCATGTCGTTCTTGCGCACGTAGGCCTTGCCGATCTCGCATTTGCGCTCGGTGTTCAGCGGGCTGATGACGTCGAGCTTCTTCATGTAGCGCAGATAGTTGTCGTCGTCCTCGCCCTGGTGCACGGAGGCCAGCTTTTTCAGGGGCTCCAGATACAGGGCGGCGCCCTGGTGGGCCTCCTTGTAGGCCTGGATGGCCTCGCTGCGCTTGCCCTCGATGAACAGGGCGTCACCCATGAGCATGAGCGCCACCGGGCTTTTGGCCTTGACCTTCAGGATGGCCGCGCTGATCTGCTTGACCTTGGCCGTCTCGCCCAGCTCAAGCAGACGCCTGGCCTCCTGCACGAGCTGGCTGAGCTTGCCCTGGGGCTTGATGGCCCCGGCCATCTTCTCGATCAAGGTGTCCACGCTCACGGGCTTGGTGAGGATGCTGTCCACGCCGATCTCGTAGAGTTGCGACAGGGAATCCTTGCTGGTCTCCTGGGTCATGGCCAGGATCTTGGCCTCGCCAAAGGCCCCCTTGAGCCCGCGCATGAACTCCAGGGTGGGCATGCCGCGCAGCAGGCGGTCGACCAGGACGAGCACCGGGCACTTCTGACCCAGGCGGTCGCGCACGCTCTTCAGGGCCTGGCCGGAGTCCTGGTAGATCTCCAGGCAATCGGCCTTGACGCCCAGGGTCTTGAGGATCGTGGTGCGCAGGGTGCGCACGAAGAGCGGGTCGTCGGAGAGCATGATCAGGTACCCGCGCTGGGTCTCCAGAAAGTCGCGCAGAACCTGGTCGTACTTCGGGGGCGTGGGCAGCATCACTCTCTCGTCCTCCTGGCCGGGCCTGCCTGCGGCCGTGCGCAAAGGCCCTGGGCGGCGCTTGTGTATGGTGTCTGACTACATGGGCCGGGGTCTGTTGTCGAGGCCCGGTGCGTAGTGAAAATACGAAACCAGGCCGGCCTGCGGCCCGACAGCGCCCTGACGCAGCGGCAGGATTTTCTTTCCTCTTCCGGTTCTTGAAACCTTTTCTAGACTTTCTTGCCACAGATAACATTCCGTAATTTTAAATAAAATATACTTTGGCACGCCCAGTGCATTTTCGGCGGCCAAAGGGAATGTTTTTTACGAACAAGGAGGTTTCCGTCATGTCTTTGGTTATCAATCACAACCTGATGGCGATGAACGCCACCCGGAACCTGCAGAACTCCTACGGCGCCCTGGCGACCTCGACGAGGCGTCTGTCCTCGGGTCTTCGCGTGGGCACCGCGGCGGACGACGCCGCCGGCCTGGCCATCCGCGAGCTCATGCGCGCGGACATCAAGAGCATGAACCAGGGCATCCGCAACGCCAACGACGCCATCTCCATGATCCAGGTCACGGACGGCGCGCTGCAGGTCATCGATGAGAAGCTCATCCGCCTGAAGGAACTGGCCATGCAGGCCTCCACAGGCACCTACTCATCGGACCAGCGCCTGATGATCGACTCCGAGTACCAGGCCATGTGCTCGGAAATCACGCGAATCGCCAACGCCACCAATTTCAACGGCATCCACATGCTGAACGGCCACCTTTCCGGCGCTTCGACCTCGCACAACGGCAACGGCATCGACTCCATCGGCGCGCTGAAGATCCACTTCGGCTCCGGCAACGAGTCCTCCGAGGACTACTACTACGTGTCCATGGGCACCTCCACGGCCTCGTCCCTGGGGCTTGGGCAGCTGGCTGGCGCCAAGTACGCCACCGGCGACGCCCTGTCCGGCACCGCTGCGGACAACGCCGGCAAGTCCATCTCCACCCAGGAGCTGGCCCAGCAGGCGCTGAGCGCCATCAACCAGGCCATCATCTCCAAGGACAAGATCCGCGCCAGCCTGGGCGCCCTGCAAAATCGCCTGCAGAACACCATCACCAACCTGTCCATCCAGGCGGAGAACATGCAGGCCGCCGAGTCGCGCATCTCCGACGTGGACGTGGCCCAGGAGATGACCGAGTTCACCCGCCAGCAGATCCTCAGCCAATCGGCCGTGGCCATGCTGGCCCAGGCCAACTCCCTGCCCAAGATGGCCATGCAGCTCATCCAGGGCTAGCAGGGCTAAGCACACAGTCCAGCACAAGGCCGGAGGGGGAAACCCTTCCGGCCTTTTTCGTCCCCTTCGGGGCGTATTGTTCCCAGCTTTTCAGGCGGGGCGCAGGGGCGCGCAGGGCCGCTGCCTCTGGGATCTAGGGGAAAGCGGGCCTCCGGCGACCGGGGGAAATGATTTCCCCCGAACCCCCTCATGCGGGGTGGAGGACGCTTGAGGGGCGTGGAAAATGCCCGGCGGGCGCTAGCTGCTTTTGGGCTGCAAATGGGTCAGGGCCACGGCCGCCGCAGCCTGCTCAGCCTTCTTGAGGCTGCCGCCCTCGGCCCGGAAGCGTGCGCCGCCCGGCAAAAGCACCTCCACGGCAAAGACCTTGCTGTGCTCCGGCCCGTTGGACTCCATCAGGACATACTGCGGCCGCTCGCGGTGGGTTTCCTGGGTCACTTCCTGCAACCGGCTCTTGTGGTCCCTGGCCGGGGGGGCGCTCGCGGTCTCGGGGAAGCGCGGGCCGAGCACGCGCAGCACCAGCTTGCGCGCGGCGGAAAAGCCCCCGTCGAGGAACACCGCGCCGAGCAGGGCCTCGAAGGCGTCGGCCAGAAGCCCGTCGCGCTCGCGCCCGCCCTGGGCCTCCTCGCCCCGGCCCAGGCAGAGGTGCCGCTCCAGGCCCAGCTGGCGGCCCACCTCGGCCAGGGTGGCGGCCTTGACCAGCTTTGAGCGCACCTTGGTCAAGAGCCCTTCGTCGGCGTCGGGATACCGCCCGTAGACCTCCTGGCTCACGCACAGCTCCAGCACGGCGTCGCCCAGAAACTCCAGGCGCTCGTTGGACTCCCCTGGGCAGCCCCGCTCGTTGGCCCAGGAGCTGTGCGCCAGCGCCAGTTCGAGCAGCTTGACTTGCCGGAAACGATAGTGGATATCTTCCTGTATGGTCGTGAGAATTTCGTCCATGTACGCTCCCGGAAGGCCTGACCCCATGCCCCAACTGCCGCTCGACCTCTCGCCGCTGCTCTGCCCCGCCGCCGTGGCCGTGGTGGGGGCCTCGCGCAGCCGGGCCAAGGTCGGGGGCATGGTGCTCGCGAATCTTCTGGCCGCAGGGTACAGGGGCCGCATCCATCCCGTCAATCCTGCCGCCGCCCTGCACGGCAAGGACATCCTGGGCCTGCCCGCCGTGGCCTCCTCGGCCGAGCTGCCTGACGGCCTGGACCTGGCCGTGCTCTGCCTGCCCAGGGAGCAGGTGCTCGAAGAGATGCGCATCCTGGCCGACAAGGGCGTGCGCGCGGCCATCGTGCTCGCGGCGGGCTTCCGCGAGACCGGCCGGCTGGGCTTTGAAGCCGAAATGGAGCTCACGCGCATCGCGCGGGATGCGGGCATGGTCCTGCTCGGCCCCAACTCGCTGGGCTGCATCAGCACCTCCTGCGGGCTCAACGCCAGCTTTGCCTCGGGCCAGCCGAAACCGGGGGGCGTGGCCTTTTTTTCCCAGTCCGGGGCCATGTGCGTGGCCGTGCTGGACTGGGCCATGAGCCAGGGCCTGGGCTTTTCGCGCTTCGTGAGCCTGGGCAACAAGGCCCTGCTGGATGAGGCCATGGTGCTGCGCTACCTCGGCGCGGACCCGGAGACCAAGGTCATCCTGGGCTACTGCGAGAGCGTGGAGGACGGCGCTGCGTTCATGGCCGCCGCCGCCGAGGTCTCGGCCAAAAAGCCGGTGCTCATGCTCAAGGCCGGCAGCACGGCGGCCGGGGCGCGGGCCGTGTCCGCCCACACCGGCGCGGCCTCGGGTTCGCCTGCGGCCTACAGCGCGGCCTTCCGCCAGTCCGGGGTGCTGCACATCGCGGAGTCGGCCCAGCTCTTTGACCTGGCCCAGGCCTTCGCCACCCAGCCCCTGCCAGGGGGGCCTGGCCTGGCCATCCTCACCAATTCCGGCGGTCCCGGCATCCTGGCCGCCGACGCCTGCGCCCGCAGCTCCCTGTCCCTGCCGCGCCCGTCGACGGAGACGCTGAAGCGCCTGACGGAGATGCTGCCGAGCTTCGCCTCGGCCTACAACCCCGTGGACATCCTGGGCGATGCCGGGGCGGAGCGCTACCGCGCCGCACTGGCCGCCCTGGTGGCGGACAGCCAGACCCACGCGGTGCTGGTGATCCTGACCCCCACGGCCCTGGCCCAGGCCGAGGCCACGGCCCGCGCGGTCATCGAGGCCGCCCAGGGGCCGGAGAACACCTCCGCCCAGGGGCAGGTCAAGCCCTTTGCCGCCTGCTTCATGGGCCGCGAGGGCGTGCGCGCCGGGCGCGAGCTGCTCCAGGCCGCAGGCATTCCCTGCTATGATTTTCCCGAGGCTGCGGTGGACGCCCTGGACGCCCTGTACCTGCACTTCCGGCGCACCCAGAAGGCCCCGCCGCCAACCCTGTCCTGCGACGGCGCGGGCGGCCCGGAGGCCTGCGACGCGCCCTGGGACGACGAGGCCCAGGTCATCGTGGAGTCGGCCAAGGCGCGTGGGCTCATTGAACTTTTCGGCGTGGAGGCCCTGGAGGCGGCCCACGCGGCCGGACTGCCGGTGTTGACCACGGGTCTGGCGCGCACCAGTCGCGAGGCCGTGCGCCTGGCCGGGGAGATCGGCCTGCCCGTGTCCCTGCGCCTGGCCACGCCCGATCCTGGCCCGGCCGCCGGAACCTGGTCCGGCTCTGACCCCGACCCGGTGGGCCGGTTCCTGCGCCTGGACAACGAGGCTGGAGTGCGCCAGGCCTTTCTGGCCCTGACCAGCCGCGCCGCGCGCCTCCGGCCCGAGGCCTACGTCACCGGCTGCCTGGTGCAGGCGGCAGCCAGCCTGCCCGGCGAGGGCGGCTTCGAGCTGGTGGTGGGCTTCACCCGCGACCCGCAGTTCGGCCCGCTCCTGTCCTTTGGCCTGGCCGGGGTGTCGAGCGAACTTCTGGGCGATGTCTCGCACCGGCTGGCGCCCATGACCCCGGAGGACGCGCGGGCCATGCTGCGCGAGGTGCGCTTCTACCCGCTGCTGCGCGGGGCGCGGGGCGGCAGCGTGGTCTCGCTCAGCGCCCTGGAGCGGCTGCTGCTGGGCGTGGCGCGCCTGGCCCTGCGCCTGCCGGGGCTGGTGGGCGCGGAATTTTCGCCCGTGCTGGCCGGACCAGACGGGGTGTTCATCGCCGGGGCGCGTCTGACTCTCGGTTGACCCCTCGGCTGACCTTGGGGGCTGCCATTTGGGTCGACTTTCGGGCCAACCCCGGGCGCAAGCACAGCAGCACAGACACCTGAAGGAGGGCGCATGCCCGGACTCTACATCGGCTCCACCTCGGGCTATTCCGGCAAGAACACCATCACCGTGGGCCTGGGCCAGGCCTTCCGGCAGGCCGGGCTCAGCATCGGCTACATGAAGCCCGTGGGGGCCATGCCCGTGGAGACCCCGGCCGGGCTGGCCGACGAGGACGCCCTCTTTGTGCGCGGAGCCCTTGGCCTGGAGGCCGACCCGGCGCACACGCCCCAGGCCATGACCCCGGTGGTGGTGACCCACGACTTCAAGATGGACGCCTTTGCGGGGCGGCTGCCGGGCATCGCCGGTGGTGGGGGCGGCGGCGGGCTCATGGCCCAGGTCCAGGCGGCCTACCAGACCTTGAGCGCCGGGCGCGACATCATGCTCGTGGCAGGCAGCGGAAGCATGTATTCCGGCAAATACAGCGGTCTGGACGCCGTGAGCCTGGTCAAGACCCTGGGCGCCGACGGCGGAACCTTCAAGGCCGTGGTCATCGACCGCTTCGAGAAGGAGCTGAACTACGACCTCCTGCTCATGCTGAGCGAGCAGCTGGGCGCGGGGCTGGCGGGCGTGGTGCTGAACGACGTGCCCCCGCCCTTCCTGGAGGAGGTCGCCGGGCACCTGGCCCCGTTTTTGGAGAGCCGGGGCATCCCGGTCCTGGGCATCCTCCCGCGCGACCCGCTCATGGGCTCCATCACCGTGGGCGACCTGGCCGCGCGCCTGGGCGGAAAGGTCATCTCCGCGCACCACCGCACCGACCGCGTGGTCTCGCAGTTCCTCATCGGCACCATGCAGGTGGAGAACTTCATGCTGCACTTCCGCAAGAAGAAGAACGCGGCGGTCATCGTCGGCGGCGACCGCTCCGACGTGCAGCTGGTGGCGCTCGAAGGCGACTGCCCGTGCCTGGTGCTGACAGGCAACCTGTACCCCAACGACGTGATTTTGACGCGCTCCGAGGTGCTGGAGACCAGCATCATCATCGTGCGCGAGGACACCTTCACCGTGGCCAAGAAGATGGAGAACCTGCTGACCCGGCACAAGATGCGCGACGCCGTGAAGGTGCGCCAGGGCGCGGAGCTGGTGGCCAAACACCTGCGCCTGGATGCGCTGCGGGCCAGCCTGGGCATCTAGCCCGCGGATTATCTTGAGCGCATTCCGGGCGCATTCCGGGGGCATTTTGGGCGCAACGGCCCGCCCCGCAACCTTGAAGGAGATCGCCATGGAATGGACACGGAGACCCTGGCTGGTGCTGGCCGCGCTGTGCGCGCTGGCCCTTCTGGGCACAGCCCAGGCCGCGCCGACGCAGCCGGAGGGAATAAAGGCGGAGGGGATACAGACGACAGGGATAAAAACGGCGGGGGCCAAGAAAGCCAAGCCCGCCAAACCCGTCCCGGTCAAGGTCACCGGGGTCAAGGTGCTGGAGTTCGGGGTCTACACGTCCACGGTGCAGGGCCGCGAGAAGTCGCCCACAATCGCCGACGGCATCAAGGACCGGGCCCGCGACTTCAAGCTGGTGCGCAAGTCCACCCTGGTCACGGCCAGCCTGGGCACCAGCATCGGGCTCAAGTACGTGCTGCTGGGCGCGCCCAAGGGTTCGCCCGTGACGCTTGAGGTGGCGGTGCGCCACCCGGCCATGGTCAACCCGGACACCAAGGAGAGCATGACCCGCAGCACGGCCCAGTTCGAGCGCGTCATCGGGGAGCCGGAGCACGCGGTGTGGAGCTTTGACACGTCCGCCGGGCTCATTCCCGGCGAGTATGTCATCGAGCTGCTCTTTGAGGGCAGGCTGCTGGCGCAGAAGGAATTCCGGGTCACGGTGCGGAGGTAGCGGCCCTTCAGGCAAACGGATTCCCGCTCTGCTCGGGCCTGGGAACGGTTTTCAGCCGCGCTCGTGCACGTTCTCCCGCCAGGAAGCGTGCCGGGCGCAGCAGCCCTGGCCCACGAACAGCGGCGAGAGGTCCACGCCGGGCTCTGGGCGCAGCACCAGGGCGCAGATGTAGCGCGTGCCGGTCCATTCCAGGGCCGGGCAGCGCGGCGCGTAGCCGTACACCGCCTGGGACACCTCGCAGGGGGTGTCCAGGCAGCACCAGCCGCAGCCCACGCAGGCAAGCGGCGGCAGGCCGGGGTCTTGGGGCGAGAAAAAGTCGTCGTTGTCGTCCAGCATGGGCGGCAGGATAGGGCAGGGCAGGGCGGAAGGCAACCGCCGCCCCCCGCCCCCCCCTCTCCAGCGTTGACGCCCCCGCCGCCCGGGAGTACGGAGGAGGCGGCGCAGTGCGCCCACACCCAATCCAGAGGTACCCCCCATGCCCCAGACCCAACCCGTGCTCGTCCGCCTGCCCAAGGGCGCGGACCTGCTCACCGCGCTCAAGGACGCCTGTACCACGCGCGGCATCACCAAGGCCGCCATCCAGGTCATCGGCGCGCTGGAATGCGCCAAACTCGGCTACTATCTGCAGGACGAACGCCGCTACATTGACTATGCGCTGCCCGAGCACTGCGAGATCCTCTGCGGCGCGGGCAACGTGAGCCTGAAGGACGGACAGGCCTTCGTGCACCTGCACCTGACCCTGTCCAAGTCTGACGGCTCGTGCCTGGGCGGCCACGCCATGGAGGGCTGCCCGGTCTTCGCGGCCGAGGCCGTGCTGCTGCCCGTGCCCGGCGCGGAGCTGGCGCGCGGCTTTGACGAGGCCACGGGCCTGTTCCTCTGGCAGGTCCAGGCCGGGTGAGCGGGGTGCTTTGCCCTTGGATTTCTCGCGGCGATGGACTATACGTAGCCGAGAGGTGCAGATGAGTCAGGACAATGGCAAGAAGCCCAACGGCGGGCTTGAGGTGGTTCAGAAGATTTTGGAGCGCTTCGGCGTGGCCGACGATGCCGGCTGGATGGCCGTGGTGCTCTTTGCGCGCAACCTGGTGGCCGAGATGGACCTGTTCACCGAGGGCCAGAAGGCCGCCATGCAGTCTGGCCTTTTTGTGCAGATGGGCAAAAAGCCCCTGGACCAGCAGCGCTTCCACCGCGTCATCGACTCCCTCCAGGGCTTTTTGCTGGACAATTCCAAGGTGGCCGACCTGCGCGACCAGCTCAAGGCCGAGCGCGAGGGCTCCATCGCCCTGTACAGCGAGGTGAGCCGCGTGGTGCACGACATCCAGGCCAGCAGCCAGGCGCGGGAGAGCAGCATCAAGCGCCTGGGCGCAGACACCGAGCAGTGCATCGTGTCCGGAGGCAGCAAGGCCGAGGTGCTCCAGAAGCTGCGCGGCATGATCACGGAGATGGTGGGCCAGGCCCGCGAGGAGGCCCGGACCTGGGAGGAGCGCGCGCGCCAGATGGAGCGCACGGCGAACTTCGACCCGCTCTTGAGCGAGCTTTTCAGCCGCCGCGCCCTGGACGCCAAAATGAGCGATGCCGTGGAGCGCGCAAAGCTGGATGGCCGCCCGCTCTCGTTTATGTTTCTCGACGTGGACCACTTCAAGTCCGTCAACGACACCTTCGGCCATGTGGTGGGCGACGGGGTGCTGCGCGTGCTGGCGTCCATCGTCTCGGCCCATGCCATGCAGTTCGGGGGCTATGCCGCCCGCTTCGGCGGGGAGGAGCTGGTGGTGCTCTGCGAGGGGCTGGACGAGGCCCAGGCGCTGGTCCGGGCCGAGGCCCTGCGCCTGGATGTGGCCCGCTGCCCCTTTGTGCCCCAGTGCGACGGCCCGGGGCTGACCGACCCCATCAGCATCACCGTGAGCATCGGCGTGGCCCAGCTGGACTCCGGGCAGTCCACCTGCGACCTGGTGCTGGCCGCAGACCAGGCCATGTACGGCGCCAAAACCGGCGGACGCAACCTGGTCGTGACCCACAGCACTCTCCCGCAGGTCTGCAAAGCCTGAACACTGGCCCTGGCGACAGGGCTTAAGCATCCCCGTCCCATGGGCCGGGCCGAGTCAAGGATACATCATGCCCAGAGTGCAATCCATTCAGATGCGTGTGCTGATGTGGGGCTGGGGCGTGCTCATCGTCGGGCTGGCCCTGGCCTTCTGGCGCTACAGCGCCACCCTGGACGAGGAGACGGCGCGCGACTTCGAGCGCGACACCTTGACCCGTCTGGAGACCGCGCAGTGGATGCTGGACAAGAGCGGCCCGTTCAAGCAGCCGCGCGACCGGCAGGACTTCCTGCACTCCCTGGCGACCAGCATGGGCATGCGCATCAGCCTCATCCAGGGCGCCAAGATCCTGGCCGACTCCTCCCGCCCCTTTGATGAACTGGGCAAGATGGACGACCACTCCACCCGGCCCGAGGTGGCCGCCGCCATGGGCGGCGAGCTGGGCCAGGCCACCCGCCACAGCACCACCCTGGACCGGGACATGATCTACATGGCGCGCAAGCTGCCCGGCCAGGCGGGCGAGCCGGACACCGTGCTGCGTCTGGCCGCGCCCGTGAGCCAGGTGCGCATGCACCTGCAGCGCATGCGCTGGGCGCTCCTGGCCGCCGTGATCCCGCTGCTCCTGGGCTCCGGCGTGCTGCTCTACCTGCTCTCGCGCACCATCACCGCCGGCATCGCCCAGTTCACCGAGGCCGCCACGGCCATCGGCGAGGGCGACTACCGGCGGAAGATCCTGTTCTACCCGGCGGCGGAGTTTAAGCCCCTGGCCGAAGCCATCAACCGCATGGCCAAGAAGATCAAGAAGAACGTGAAGGTCATCGAGAACCAGCGCGGCGAGCTCTGGGCCATGTTCGAGGGCATGACCGAGGGCGTCATGGTGCTCGACAGCGCAGGCCGCATCCTGCATGTGAACCCGGCCCTGTCGAACATCTTCCCCCGGGCCCATGAGTTCATCGGCCGCGCGCCGCTGGAGGCCACCATGAGCCTCGAAATCCAGAACCTGGTGGACAGCCTCATGGCCGGGGAGTCGACCGAGCACGTGAGCCGGCAGATCGAGCTCAAGGACCGCCACTGCGCCGAGATGACCGTGGTGCCCTTCCGCGACCACAAGTTCCGTCCGCGCGTCATCCTCATCTTCCACGACACCAGCGAGCAGAAGCGCGTGGAGCGCGTGCTGCGCGACTTCGTGGCCAATGCCTCGCACCAGCTGCGCACCCCGCTCACCAGCATCCGCGGCTATGCCGAGACCCTGCTGGACGCGCCCCCGACGGACGAGGCCAAGCGCCGGGAATTCCTCGACATCATCCGCGCCAACGCCGTGCACATGACCAAGGTCATCGGCGGCATGTTCGCCCTGGCCAAGAGCGAACGCGGCGGCAAGCGCCAGCGCGACCTGGACGCCAGCGTGCCCCAGGCCCTGGAGCACGCCCTCATGAACGCCACCTTTGCCGCCCAGGAGAAATCCATCACCCTGACCGTGGACGACCTGCCCGAGAACCTGCCCCACGTGGCCGCCGATCCCGACGGCCTGCTCCAGATTGCGGACAACCTCCTGGACAACGCCATCAAGTATTCCCCGCCGGAGACCACGGTCCGCATCAGCGCCATGAGCGACGGCCAGAGCGTGACCCTGCGCTTTCAGGACCAGGGGCCGGGCATCAGTCCGGATGACCAGCTGCGCGTGTTCGAGCGTTTCTTCCGGGCCGACAACAACGACGTGGACGGCACGGGCAGCGCGGGCCTGGGCTTGGCCATCTGCCGGCACATCGCGCGGAACTACGGCGGCGAGGTCTGGGTGGATTCCCCGGTGGACGAGGCCCTCGGCCTCGGCAGCGTGTTCAGCGTGCGCCTGCCCGTGGCCTGAGCACGGCCGCAGGGTTCGTTTCTTCTTCCCAAATTCGTGTCTGGTGGCGTGACAAACCCCTGTGCGGGGTGTATGGGCTGTTCAGACCGCCCCTCACCCGCCCTTGGGCGAAGGCGCGGATTTTGATCCTGAAAGAGCGTCTGATGGCCAGAAAAGACCCCGCCATGCTGGGCGGACCGCTCCGGTCCCGCTTCCTGCGCGCCGCCCTGGCCGTTGTCCTGACTGTTGTCCTGGCCGCCGTCCTGCTTGTGTACCCCGCCGCCGCCAGCCAGGCCAAAGCCCCGCAGCGCGTCCTGGTCCTGCATGCCTACCACCAGGGCTACCAGTGGACGGACAACATCCAGTCCGGCCTGAGCGAGACCCTGGCCCGCCTGGCCCCGCAGGCCCAGCTGCACGTGGAGTACATGGACACCAAGCGCCTGGCCCCGGAGCAGGCCTTTGGCCCGCTGGTGGACTATTACGCCAAGAAATACGCCGGGTTCCGGCCGGCCGTCATCCTCGCCAGCGATGACAACGCCTTGGATTTCCTGCTGGCCCACCGGGAGCGGCTGTTCCCCGGCGCGCCCGTGGTCTTCTGCGGCGTCAACGACTACCGGCCGGACCGCCTGGGGGGCCAGCGCGGCTACACCGGCGTGTCCGAGCGCGCAGACATCAGCGGGACGATCAGTGCGGCCTTGCACCTCATGCCGGGCATGCGGCGGCTGGTGATCCTCACCGACGCCACCGAGACCGGCCGGTTCGACCGCAAGAACGCCATGGAGGCGGCCCGCCCCTTCCTGGGCCGGGTGGAGGTGCAGGAACTGGCTGGCCTGCCCTTTGCCGAGGTGGCCAGCGCCCTGTCCACCCTGTCTTCGGACACGGCCATCCTGCACCTGGGCCTGTTCCGCGACCCGGACGGCCGCACCATGACCATGCCGGAGTTCATGGACTTCACGAGCAAGGCCACGCCCCAGCCCATCTTCGGGGTCTGGGAATTCCTGTCCGGGCACCATATGGTGGGCGGCATCATGGTCAGCGGCACGCACCAGGGCCGGGCCATGGCCGAGCTGGCGGTGCGCGTGCTCGGCGGCGAGCGCGTGGACGACATCCCCGTGGTCCAACAGAGCGCCAATGCGCCCATCTTCGATTACCGCGAACTGGTCCGCCACGGCTTTTCCCTGGCCAGGCTGCCGCCGGGCAGCATCGTCCTGAACCGCCCGGAGGGGCTGTGGGAGCGCTACTGGGGCTGGCTGCTGCTGGCGGGTGCGCTGTTCGCGGTCATGGCTCTGGTCATTACGCTGTTGTGGGTGAACATCCTGCGCCGCCGCCAGGCCGAGGCCCTGCGCAGCGCCTCGGAACGGCGCTACCGCGAGTTCGTGGAGGCCCTGAGCGTGGGCGTGGTGGAGGTGGACCTGGCCGGGCGCATCGTCTACGCCAACCCCGGCGGCTACGCCATCAGCGGCGCGCCTGCGGGCAGCCTGCCGGGCAAAAGCGTCCTTGACCTGGCCGGGTCCAAGGAGGCGCGCGCGACCATCGAGGCCGTCCTGTCCGCCGCCGCCAACGCCAGCAGCCCGCCGCCGGCGGATTCGGCCATGCTGGGCCTGGACCGCCTGGACGGCGGCAGGGCCGACCTCAAGGTCGACTGGCTCTGCCTGCGCGATGCCGAGGGGCGCGTCACGGGCTTTCTGGCCGCCGCCACGGACCTGACCGAATTGCGCCAGGCCGAGCGCGAGCGCGAGGCCCAGTTCCGCTTCACCGACGCGCTCCTGGACTCCAACCCCACGCCCATCTTCGCCAAGGACACACAGGGCCGCTATGTGCGCGTGAACCGCGCCCTGTGCGAGTTCGTGGGCCGCCCGGCGGCGGACATCCTGGGCCGCCGCCTGGAGGCCATCGGCCCGCCGGAGCTTGCCGCCCGCATCGCGGAGCTGGACGCCGGGCTCTACGCCCACCAGGGCCAGCAGGTCTTCGAGGCCCAGGCTCCGGACGGCCAGGGCCGCCTGCGCCAGATGCTCTTCGTGCGCTCCCTGTACCATGACGCCGAGGGCCAGCCCGAAGGCATTGTCGGCACCATGACGGACATCACCGCGCGCAAGGAGACCGAGGCCGCCCTGCGCGAGAGCCGCGAGAAGTACCGCGTCCTGTTCGAGAGCCTGCCCCTGGCCCTGGCCATCACCGACACCATGGAACGCTTTCTGGAGATCAACCGCGCGGCGGAGGTGCTCTTCGGCGGCCCGCGCGAGCGGCTCCTGGGCGTGCTGCCCCAGGCCCGCGAGTTCACTGTGCTGCACCTGGACGGCACCCCCGTGGAGCTGCATCAATTCATGAGCGTGCGCGCGGTCCGGGAGCAGCGGGTGCTTCAGGCCGAGCAGCTCGTGCGCCGGGCCGACGGGACCACGCGCTGCATCTCGACCACGGCCGCGCCCCTGCCCCTGCCTGGCTTCGGGGCCATGCTGGCCGTGACGGACATCACCGAGCGCAAGCGCCTGGAGGAGATCATCCAGAGCCGCCTTGAGGCCGTCACCAGCCCGCCCGGCGAGACCCCGGACCTCTCCTTCACTGATCTTTTCGACCTGGACGACATCCAGGCCGTGCAGGACGCCTTTGCCCAGGCCGTGGGCGTGGCCTCGGTCATCACCACGCCCGAGGGCGCGCACCTGACCATGCCCAGCAACCCCAGCAGCCTGTGCCAGCTCATCCATGCAGCCCCCAACGGGCACGCGGCCTGCGCCGCCGCCAGCCAGATCCTCGTGGGGCCAGGGGCCGCGCCCGGCCCGCAGATCTGCCCCTCCAGCGGTATGTTCACCGGCGTGGCGCCCATCCGCGAGGGCGAGCGCGTCCTGGCCCACTGGTTCATCTGCCAGGTGCGGCCTGCGGATGCGGACCTGGACGCCCTCATGGCCGGGGCAGCGGCCTTTGGCCTGGAGCCCGCAGAGTACCGCAAGAGCCTGGAGTCCGTGCCGGTCATGGACCGCAAGCGGTTTGAGGAGGTCAGCACGGCGCTGAACCGCATGGCCGACCAGTTCTCCGAGCTGGCGCTCAGGAACGTGCAGCAGGCCCGCTACATCGGCGAGCGCCAGCGCGCGGAAGAGGCCCTGAGCCAGGCCAAGGAGGCCGCCGAAGCCGCCAGCAAGGCCAAGAGCGAGTTTCTGGCCAACGTGAGCCACGAGATACGCACGCCCCTGCACGGGGTGCTGGGCA
>CAYMIP010000042.1:0-21032 GCA_964390575.1 uncultured Desulfocurvus sp.
GCGCAGTGCTCGACCTGGGCGTGTCCTCGCTCCAGCTGGACGAGGCCGAGCGCGGGTTCAGCTTCATGGCCGACGGCCCGCTGGACATGCGCATGGACCCCAGCGGCGGCATGCCCCCGGCCCGCGTGCTGGTGAACCGCGAACACTATGAGGAGCTCCGGCGCATCATCCGCGACCTGGGCGACGAGCCCCTGGGCGGAAAGATCGCGCGGGCCATCGTGCGCGCGCGTGAGCAGGAGGAGATCCGGACCACCTCCCGGCTGGCGGAGATCGTGGTCAAGGCCTATCCGCCCGACCGCCGCCGCGAAGCCCGCAACCACCCGGCCACGCGCACCTTCATGGCCCTGCGCATGGCCGTGAACAACGAGATCGGCGAACTCAAGGACTTTCTGGAGCGCATCGTGCCGTATCTGAACCCCGGAGCCCGGCTGGCCGTCATCTCGTTTCACTCGGCGGAGGACCGCGAGGTGAAGGAGGCCTTCCGCCTCTGGGCCAAGGGCTGCCGCTGCCCCCTGACCCAGCAGATCTGCACCTGCGACCGCATCCCCCTGGCCCGCATGCTGACCAAGAAGCCACAGCTGCCGACCCAGCTGGAGATGGACCGCAACCCGCGCAGCCGCAGCGCCAAGCTGCGCGTGGCCGAGCGCCTGGGACCGGACGGCCGCCCCGCTGATCGGGAGACACGGCCATGAGCGGGATCAAGGGCTGGGTGCTGACGTTTTTCTGCGCCATCAGCGGCGCGCTGGTGCTGGGCCTGTCCTCGGTCTGGCTGAACATCGAGCGCATGGACCTGGCCTACGACATCAACAAGCTGGAGAAGGAGCTTGGGAGCCGCACCGCGCTGGTGGGCAAGCTGGAGCTGGAGCGCAACAACCTGACCTCGCCCTACCGCCTCAAGCGCCTGGCGGCCACGTACGGGCTTGTGCCCGTGGGGCCGGGGCAGATGCGCCTGATGACCGGGCCGGGTCAGGGGAACTAGCGGCAGGGGGCGGCTATGGCGAAGCGAGTCTCGCGCAGCCGGGAGGGCGCACCCGCCAGGGCCAAGACAGACACCGGCAAGCTGAAGCTCCTGCTGGTGGGCCTGTTCTTCGCCGGGCTGTGGCTGACGCTCTGGGGCCGGGCCGCCTTTGTCCAGCTCTACCTCGGGCCGGAGCTCAAGAAAGGGGCGGAGAAACAGAGCCTGGCCACCGGGTTCGAATTGGGCGAGCGGGGCCGCATCTACGCCCGGGACGGCGCCCTGTTGGCTACAAGCGTGGAGAGCAAATCCGTGTACGTTTCGCCCATCAAGGTCGACAACGCGGCCCAGGCCGCCCAGACCCTGGCCCAGATCATGGATGTTCCCAAAAAGAACATCGAGCGCGATCTGGCCTCAAAGAAGGGCTTTGTCTGGGTCAAGCGCCAGATCGCCGACCGCGAGGCCCAGGCCATCGAGGCCGCCAAGCTGCCGGGCGTGTTTTTGACCAGCGAGTTCCGCCGCATGTACCCCAACCACCATTCCGCCGGGCAGGTGCTCGGCTTTGTCGGCGTGGACGGCGTGGGCCTGGAGGGTGTGGAGAAGCATTTCGAGGAGCGCATGGCCGGACGCCAGGCCAAGTACGTGGTCCAGCGCGACGCCTCGGGCCGCAGGCTGTACCTGGACGACCAGGGCCGCGAGATGGACATCCGCGGAGCCGACGTGCGCCTGACGCTCGACACCGTGGTCCAGGACGCCGCCGAACAGTCCCTGTCCGAGGCCGTGAACAAGTACAACGGACGCTCCGGCATGGCCCTGGTGGTCAAGGTGGACTCGGGCGAGATCCTGGCCATGGCCCATTTCCCCTTCCTGAACCCCAACGCCGCCAGCGAGTCCAAGGTCTCCGCGCGCCGCAACCGCGCCGCCCTGGACATGTTCGAACCGGGCTCGACCATGAAGCCCTTTGTCTTTGCCGCCGCCCTGGAGCAGAAGGTCATCGACCCGGGCAAGATCATCGACTGCGAAAACGGCAAATGGATCCTGCGCGGCAAGGCCATCCGCGACACCCACCCCTACCGCTGGCTCAGCGCCAACCGCGTGCTGCGCTACTCGAGCAACATCGGCACGGCCAAAATCGGCCTGGCGCTCGGCGCGCAGCACTATTACAGCGCCCTGCGCAAGCTGGGCTTTGGCGAGCGCTCCGGCCTGGACATCCCCAGCGAATCCGAGGGCAAGCTGCGGCCCCCCAAGGAGTGGAGCGAGATCGACCTGGCCTCCATCTCCTTTGGCCAGGGCATTGGCGTCACCGGCCTACAGATGGCCCGGGCCTACCTGTGCCTGGCCAACAAGGGCCTGGCCAAGCCGCTCAAGCTGATCATCGACCCGGCCGCACCGGCCCCGCCCCCGGCGGAGCGCGTGTTCAGCCAGCAGACGGCGGAAACCGTGCTGGGCATGATGCGCGAGGTGGTGGAAGAGGACGGCACCGGCAAGCTGGCGCGCATCCCCGGCGTGCTGGTGGCCGGAAAAACCGGCACCGCCCAGAAGGCCGCCGCCACCGGCAAGGGCTACGGCGAGGGCAACGTGGCCTCCTTCGTGGGGCTGTTTCCGGGCGACAAGCCGGAGTTCCTGATCATGGTCATCGTGGACGAGCCCACGCCCGTGTCGCTGGGCGGCATCGTCTGCGCGCCCGCCGTGCGCGACATCGCCATCAAGACCCTGTCCTACTACAACCGGCTGCCCGAGGCCAAGGCCGCGCCCCAGGCCGAGCAATCCGAGTCGTCCATGCAGGACAAGGCCACCCACGCGCCCTCGGCCACTGCCGGGGCCACCGTGCCCGACTTGAGCGGCCTGCCCGTGCGCCGGGCGCTGGAAGTTCTGGGCAAGCGCGGCATCGTGCCCACCCTCAAGGGCTCGGGCATGGTCATTTCCAACCAGAAACCCGCCCCGGGCGAAGCCTGGCCCGAGGCCCAGGGCGCCGGCAAGGACGGGAGCTTCATCCTTTGGCTGCACGAGAAGGGGAAGTGATGCCCGCAACGCGAAAGGCACGCTGGAATGAACTCCTGACCCTTGTGGGCCGGGGGCTCATGGTGCGCACGGACTCCCGCCAGGTGCGGCCCGGTGAAGTCTTTGCGCTCATGCCCAGCGCAGGCGAGCACAGCCAGGCCTTCCTGGCCGAGGCGCTGACGCGCGGCGCGGCCTGGATCGTGGCCGAGCCGACAGTTTCCGGACAGGGCCTGGCCCTGCCCAAGGGCGGCCCGGCCAAGCTGGCCGTGGTGCCCGATGTGCCAGACGCCCTGGGCGTCCTGGCCGCCAAATATTTTCGCACCCGCGAGCAGGCCATGCAGGTGGTCGCCGTCACCGGCACCAATGGCAAGACCACCATCACCTACCTGCTGGAAGGCCTGCTGGCCGCCGCCGGGCGCAAGGTCGGCGTGCTGGGCACCGTGAGCTACCGCTGGCCCGGCACGCACATCGAGGCCAACCTGACCACGCCGGGCTGCTGGCGGCTGCACGAGCTGTTTGCGCGGATGTCCGCCGACCTCGTGGACACCGTGGTCATGGAGGCCAGCTCCCACGCCCTGCACCAGAAGCGCGTGGCGGGCCTGGAGTTCGACGCTGCGGTGCTCATCAACCTGACCCAGGACCACCTGGACTACCACGGCGCTTTTGAGGACTATTACCAGGCCAAGAAACTGCTCTTCTCCAGCTACCCCCGCACCGACAAGTTCAAGGCCGCCAATGCCGACGACCCGTATGGCCTGCGCCTGCTCGAAGAACTGCCGGACGCCGTGGGTTTCACCCTGAGCGGCCCTTCCCTGGCCGGCCCCCCTCTGGCCGGGAGGGCCGCACCAGGCAACCGCATGCTGCGCGGAACCATCGTCACCAACACCGGCCAAGGCCTCGCGCTGCGCATGGAGTACGAGGGCAAGTGCTGGAGTCTTGATTCCGGGCTGGTGGGCGCGCACAACGCCTCCAATCTCATGGCCGCCCAGGCCGTGGGCCTGGGCCTGGGCCTGGGCCCGGCCGACATGCAGGCCTTGGCCCCCTTCACCGGGGTGCCGGGACGGCTGGAGCGCGTGCCCAACGACCACGGCCTAGCCATCTTCGTGGACTACGCCCACACCCCGGACGCCCTGGTGAACGTGCTGCGCGCCCTGCGCGCGCTGGATTTCTCGCGCATCATCACCGTGTTCGGCTGCGGCGGCGACCGCGACCGCACCAAGCGCCCGCTCATGGGCCGGGCCGTGGCCGAACTCTCGGACGTGGCCGTGCTGACCTCGGACAACCCGCGCCACGAAGACCCCCTGGCCATCATGGCCGACGTGCGCCCCGGCCTGGCTGGCGGCCCGGCCAGGCTCACGGTCATCGAGGAGCCGGACCGCTATGCCGCGCTGTGCAAGGCCGTGGGCCTCATGCAGCCCGGCGACGCCCTGCTCGTGGCGGGCAAGGGCCACGAAAGCACCCAGCAGATCGGCGACGTGAAGCACCCCTTCTCCGACGCTCAGGCTGTGGAACGCGCCCTGCGGGAGGTCCGGACATGAACCTGACCCTGGACGCCATCGCGCGCTGCCTGACAGGGGCGGGGCTGCCGGGACCGCAAGGCTCCCGCAGCATTCTGACCGTGCGCACGGACTCCCGCGAGGCCGCGCCCGGCGACCTGTTCGTCTGCCTCAAGGGCGAGCGCTTCGACGCCCACGACTTCGCTGTTCAGGTTGGGGAGGCTGGAGCAGCCGCCATGGTGGCCGCGCGGCCGCTGGAAGGCGTCGCCTGCCCGGTGCTCCTGGTGGACGACACGCTCAAGGCCCTGGGCAGGCTGGCCCGCTGCTGGCGGGACGACTTCGCCCACCACGGCAAGTCCCGCGTCGTCGCGATCACCGGGACGGCGGGCAAGACCACGGTCAAGGAGCTCCTGGCCCAGACCCTGGCGGCCAGCATGTCGGTCGCCAAGAACCACAAGAATTTCAACAACCAGGTGGGCCTGCCCCTGTCCATGCTGGCCGCCAGCGGGCAGGAGGACGCCTGGGTCATGGAAGTGGGCATCAGCCAGCCCCAGGACATGGCCGAGCTGGGCTGCATCATCGCCCCGGACCTGGCCCTGGTGCTGAACATCGGGCCTGCGCACCTGGAAGGGCTGGGCGATCTTTCGGGCGTGGCCAGGGCCAAGGCCGGGCTGCTGGCGCACCTGCGCCCGGGCGGCGCGGGCCTGTGCAGCATGGACTACCCCGAACTCTGGGCCGAGGCCCAGCGCGTGCTGCCGGGCGTCATCGGCTTCTCCGCAGTCAACAGCTTTGCCAGGTACTACGCGCGGTTCGAGGAAGCCCTGCCCGGCGGGCGCGGGCTGTACGAGATCATCGTGGACGGCCAGGCCTTCTGGGCCGAGCTTCCGGCCTGCGGCGCGCACTTCGCCGAGAACGCCGCTGCCGTGGCCGGGGCCTGCCACCTGCTGGGCCTGACCACGGAACAGACCGCCGCCGGGCTGGCCGAAGCCAGCCTGCCGGACCAGCGCTTCCGCTGCACCGAGGTTGGGGGCTGGTGCGTGGTGGACGACACATACAACGCCAACCCGCTGTCCATGCGCCGCAGCATCGAGGCCGCCCGGCTCCTGGCCGGGGACAAGGCCCTGGTGTTGGTGCTGGGCGACATGAAGGAGCTGGGCCCAAGCGCCCAGGCGGCCCACGAGGAGCTGGGCGCGGCCCTGCGCGACGTGCGGCCTGCGGCCGTGTTCTTCCAGGGCGCCCACGCCCAGGACGTGGCGCGCGGCGCTGGCCAGGCGCTGGCCCTGACCGAGATTTCCGAGCCCGCCCAGGTGCTGGCCCCTGTGCTGTCGATGGCCAACGCAATGAACGGCCCGGTCCACAGCAAGGGCGGGGTGATCCTGGTCAAGGGCTCGCGCTCCTGCCGCATGGAGCTCTACGCCCAGGCCCTGCTGTGCGGGCTGGGGCACGCCGGGAAGGGAGGCCGCCCGTGATCTACCATCTGCTCTACCCCCTGGCGGCCAAGTTCACGGTGTTCAACGTCGTGCGCTACATCACCTTCCGCAGCGTGTACGCCCTGCTGACGGCCCTGGTCATCTCCATCCTCCTGGGGCCGAAGCTCATCGAATGGCTCAACGCCCTGCGCTGCCGCCAGCACATCCTGGAGGAGGTGCCCTCGCACCAGGCCAAGGAAGGCACCCCGACCATGGGCGGCCTGCTCATCGGCGTGTCCCTCGTCTCGAGCGTGCTGCTCTGGGGGGATCTGACCAACGTCTACATCTGGCTCACCCTGTATGTCTTTGTGGGCTTCGGGGCCGTGGGCTTCTGGGACGACTACACCAAGGTGGTGCGCAAGCAGAACAAGGGCATCTCCCCGCGCGCCAAGCTGGCCGGGCAGATCTTCGTAGCCGGTTCGGCCATCGCCATCCTGATCTTCCAGCCCGCATACTCCACGCAGCTGGCCGTGCCCTTCTTCAAGCACATCCACCCGGACCTGGGCCTGTTCTACCTGCCCTTTGCCGTCCTGGTGCTGGTGGGGGCATCAAACGCCGTGAACCTGACCGACGGCCTGGACGGCCTGGCCATCGGCCCGCTGGTGGTCTCTGCGGCCTGCTTCGCCATCTTCATCTACGCTGCGGGCAACGCGGTCATCTCGCAGTACCTGAACATCACGCCCGTGCCCGGCGTGGGCGAGGTCACGGTGTTCTGCGGCGCGCTGGTGGGCGCGGGCCTGGGCTTCCTGTGGTTCAACGCCTACCCGGCCCAGGTGTTCATGGGCGACGTGGGCAGCTTAAGCCTCGGCGGGGTCCTGGGCTTCATCGCCGTCCTGGCCAAGCAGGAGCTGGTGCTGGCGCTGGTGGGCGGCGTGTTCGTGTTCGAGACCCTGTCAGTGATCCTCCAGGTGGGCTACTTCAAGATGAGCGGCGGCAAGCGCATCTTCCGCATGGCCCCCCTGCACCACCACTTTGAATTGAAGGGCGTCCCCGAGTCCAAGATCATCATCCGGTTCTGGATCCTCTCCATCCTCATGGCCCTCATGGCCCTGAGCACACTGAAGCTGCGCTAGGTGCTGGGCATGGACAGAACACGTGACATCCTGAAAAGTCTAAAGATTTTCGAGAACCGCCAGGCCGTTGTGGTGGGCGCGGGCGTTTCCGGCCTGGCCGCCTGCCGCTTCCTGCTCTCGCTGGGCGCGCGGGTGCGCCTGGTGGACGCCAAGGCCGACCTGTCCCCGGACGTGCTTTTGCAGGTGACGCCGAGCCCGGCCGCAGCGGGCCTGACCCTTCAGGCCGGGCCGCACAGCGCCAGCCAGTTCGCCGACGCCCAACTGGTGGTCTTAAGCCCCGGCGTGCCAGTGAAGAAGCTCGCCCAGGTGCTGGCGGATGTCGAGCCCTGGCGCGTGGTGGCCGAGATGGAGTTCGCCTCCTGGTTCCTGAGCGAGCCGGTCATCGCCATCACCGGCACCAACGGCAAGACCACCACCACGACCCTGGTGGGACACATTCTGCGCCACGCTGGCCTGACCCCCTTTGTGGGCGGCAACATCGGCACCCCGCTCTGCGACTACCTCATGAGCGGCACGCCGGCCGACGTGCTGGTCCTCGAAATCTCCAGCTTCCAGCTCCAGAACTGCCGCAGCTTCGCACCGCGCGTGGCGGCCCTGCTCAATTTCTCGGCCAACCACCTGGACTACCACCTGGACATGGAGGAGTACCTGGCGGCCAAGCTGAACCTCTTCGCCCGGCAGGACCGCGGCTGTGTAGCCATCGCCCCGGCGGACATGCGCGCCCTGCTGGAGGCCAGACACTTCACCAGGGCCCGCCTCGACTACTTTACGGCGGACACGGACTTCGCCTGCCCGGGCCTGCCAGGGGCGCACAACCGCGAGAACATCGCCGCGGCCTGGCGCATGGTGCGGCCCTTTGGCGTCACCGAGGACCAGGCCCGCGCGGCCATCGCCTGTTTCACGGCCCTGCCGCACCGCATCGAGCCCGTGGGCGAGGCCAAGGGCGTGCTCTTCATCAACGACTCCAAGGCCACCACCCTCGACTCCGTGCGCGCCGCCATCCTGAGCTTTGAGCGGCCCGTGCGGCTGCTTCTGGGCGGAGTGTTCAAGGGCGGGGACGTGGCCGAGCTTTTGCCCGTGATGCGGGAGCGCGTGGCCTCGGTGGGCCTGTTCGGCGCCGGGCGCGAGGTCTTTGAGCCCGTGCTGGCCCCGCACTTTGCAGTCAGCTGGGACCAGACCCTGGAGGCCGCCACGCGCCGCCAGTTCGGCCAGGCCCGGTCCGGCGACGTTATCCTGCTCTCCCCGGCCACGGCCAGCTTCGACGCCTACACCAGCTATACCGAGCGCGGCCGCGACTTCGCGCGGGTGGCGGCGGCCCTGATGAATGAAGCCCTGACCAATGGACAGGGCGCAGGGGGTCGGCCATGAACCAGCGCCGGGGCACCCAGTACTACCCCATGGACTATTGGCTGCTGTGCGCCACGCTGCTCTTGGCGGGCATCGGGCTGATCATGGTCTTCTCCAGCTCAGGCATGATGGCCGAGCGCTTTTACAACGACAAGTACCTGTTTTTCAAAAAGCAGGCGGTGTTCTTCGTGGTGGGCACCGCAGCCATGATCTTCTGCGCACGCGTGAGCCGCAGGTTCTTCTACGACCTGACCTACCTCTGGATGTTCCTGGCCATCGTGCTGCTTGGCCTGTGCCTGGTCATCGGCACCACGGCGGGCGGGGCCAAGCGCTGGATCCACCTGGGACCCTTCTCCCTGCAGCCGCTGGAGTTCGCCAAGCCCGCCCTGGTGCTCTACCTGGCCTACTTCTTCGCGCGCAAGCAGGAGATCATGCAGGTCAAGACCTTCAGCGTGGGCTTCATCCCGCCCTTTGCGGCCACGGGCCTGATGAGCGTTCTGCTGCTGCTCCAGCCGGACTTCGGCGGGGCCATGCTCCTGGCCATACTGCTCATGTTCATGTGCCTGGCCGGAGGCACGCGGGTCATCTACCTCATCGGCGCCGGTCTTGCGGGCGGCTGGAGCGGCTGGCTGCTCATCGCCTCCTCGCCCTACCGCTACAAGCGCTGGACCGCCTTCCTGGACCCCTTTGCCGTGGCCAAGAACGAGGGCTACCAGCTGGTGCAGTCGCTCTATGCCTTCGGCTCCGGCCGTTTCTTCGGCGCGGGCCTGGGCGCAGGCAAGCAAAAGCTGCTCTTTTTGCCCGAGGCCCACAACGACTTCATCATGGCCGTGGTGGGCGAGGAGCTGGGCTTCCTGGGCCTGTCGCTGGTCATGCTGCTGATGGGCTTTCTGCTCCTGCGGGCCTTCCGCGTGGCCTTCCTGCAGGAAGACCTGCTGGACCGCCTCACGGCCTTTGGCATGACCATGGTGCTGACCCTGGGCGCGTGCATGAACCTGGCCGTGGTGCTGGGCACCGTGCCGCCCAAGGGCGTGCCCATGCCCTTCATCAGCTACGGCGGCAGCAGCCTGCTCGTGTCCTTCATCTGCGTGGGCGTGCTGCTCAACCTGTCGAGGAACCGCACATGAGCGGGTACAGCGCCATACGCCGCCTCGTGGTCAGCACCGGGGGCACCGGGGGGCACATCTTCCCGGCCCTGGCCGTGGCCGCCGAGGTGCGCCGCCGCGAGCCCGAGGCCCGCGTGCTCTTCCTGGGCGGCTCCGGCCCGGAGGGCGATCTGGCCCGCAAGGCCGGCCTGGACTTTGAGGCCCTGCCCGCCAGCGGCGTGCTCGGCCTGGGCGTGAAGGCCCTGCTGTCCACGGTCTGGGTGGGCCGGGGCGTCATCCTGGCCACGCGCAGCTTGCGGCGCTTCGGCCCGCAGGCGGTCATCGGCTTTGGCGGGTACGCAGGCTTCTGCCCGGTGCTGGCCGCCGCGCTGCTGAAAATCCCCACGGCCGTACACGAGCAGAACAGCCACCCCGGCGTCACCAACCGCATCCTGGGCAAGCTGGTACGCCGCGTATTCGTGTCCTTTGAGGACCGCCAGAAACATTTCCCCGCAGCCAAGGTGCTGCACACCGGCAACCCCGTGCGCGCGGAGATTTCCGCCGTGGCCCATGTGCGCGGAACGGGCCGCAACCTGCTGGTGCTGGGCGGCAGCCAGGGCGCCAAGGCCTTGAGCGACCTCGTGCTGGCCGCCCTGCCGCAACTTCTGGACGCCCAGGTGAACATCCTGCACCAGGCGGGCAAGGCCGACCAGGAGCGCATCCGCAGCGCCTACCGCGCCGCCGGGGCGGAAGAGGGTCAGGTCCACGGCTTTGTGGAGGACATGGCCGGGGCATACGCCTGGGCCGATCTGGCCCTGTGCCGGGCCGGGGCCTCCACAATCTTCGAGCTGGCCGCCACGGGCACCCCTGCGGTGCTGGTGCCCTTCCCCTTTGCGGCCCACGACCACCAGCGCGTCAACGCTCAGGCCCTGGAAGCCCTGGGCGCGGCCATCCTGGCCGACCAGAAGGACCTCTGCGGCGCGTCCCTGGCGGAGATCGTGCTGGGGCTCCTGGGCGACGCCGAAACACTAGGCGTCATGGGCCGCGCGGCCAGAACCTTTGCCCGGCCCGATGCGACCGCGCGCATCGTCGACGGGCTGGAAGAGCTGTGCCGCCAGGCGGCCTAGACACGTGAGGACAAGGACCATGACCGAGACACACAACATCGCAGTCCCCGGCAGAAGCGCCAGCCCGGCCATGTACAGCCGCGTGAGCACGGTGCACATGGTGGGCATCGGCGGCGCGGGCATGAGCGGCATCGCCGAGGTGCTGCTGAACATGGGCTTCAGCGTCACCGGCTCGGACATGTCTGCGGGCAGCGCCGTGCGCCGGCTCAAGCAGCTGGGCGCCACGGTGTTCATCGGCCACGGGGCCGAGAACCTGGGCAAGGCCGACGTGGTGGTCAAGTCCACCGCCATCCAGGACCTGAACCCGGAGCTGGTGCGCGCGCGCGAACTGAGCATCCCCATCATCCCCCGGGCGGAGATGCTGGCCGAGCTGATGCGCATGCGCACGGGCATCGCCGTGGCCGGCACCCACGGCAAGACCACCACGACCTCGCTCTTGGCCACCATCTTCACCGAGGCCGGCCTGGACCCCACGGTGATCATCGGCGGACGGCTGAACACCTACGGCAGCAATGCGCGCCTGGGCGAAGGCGAGTTCTTGATCGCCGAGGCCGATGAAAGCGACGGCTCGTTTCTCTGCCTCTCGCCCATCATGAGCGTGGTGACCAACGTGGACAAGGATCACATGGACTTCTACCCGGACCTGAAGGCCATCGACACGGCCTTCACCACCTTCATGAACTCCATCCCCTTCTACGGGGTCAACGTGGTCTGCGGCGACGACCCCGGCGTGGCCCGGCTGCTGCCGCAGATCAAGCGGCCCTGCCTGACCTACGGCCTGGGGCCGAAAAACCGCCTGCGCGGCACAATCGTCACCACCAGCCTGCGCAGCATCTTCGACGTGACCCTGGATGGCGAGAGCTGGGGCCAGGTAACCCTGGCCCACCCCGGCATCCACAACGTGCAGAACGCCCTGGGCGCCATCGGCGTGGCCATCGAGGCCGGGCTGCCCAAGGCCGCCATCCTGCAAGGCCTGGCCAATTTCGGCGGCGTGGGCCGCAGGTTCGAGCGCAAGGGCGAAAAGCTCGGGGTGCTCGTGGTGGACGACTACGGCCACCACCCGGCGGAGATCAAGGCCACCCTCGAGACCGCCCGCGCCTGCTACCCGGAGCGCAGGCTCATCGTGGCCTTCCAGCCGCACCGCTTCAGCCGCACCCAGGCCCTGTTCGGCGAGTTCTGCACCGTTTTCTCCCAGGCCGACCTGCTGCTGTTGACCGAGATCTACCCAGCCAGCGAGGCCCCGATTCCAGGCGTCAACGGCATGTCGCTGGCCCAGGGCATCAAGCAGGTGAGCAAGACCAAGGTGCGCTTCTTCCCGGACTTCGACGGGCTCTCCCGGCAGCTGAAGGAGATCTTGAAGCCCGGCGACCTGTTCCTGACCATGGGCGCCGGGAGCATCTGGAAAGTGGGCGAGCAGTGGCTGAACGAACCCCTTGAACAGGATCATAAGGCGTAGGAACACATGCCCCTGACCCTCACGCGCGAGACGCTCCTTCGCGAGCGCACCACCCTCCGGCTGGGCGGCCCCGCCCTGGCCGAGGCCGTGGTCTCGTGCGCGGCGGGCTTGGACGAGCTGGCCAAGCTTCTGCCTGGCCTGGGCGGCCGCCCCCTGGCCCTGGGCGCGGGCAGCAACATCCTGGCCGCAGACGGACCCCACGCCCTCGTGCTGGTGCGCGCGGCGAACAACACCGCCCCGCAAATGTCTCCCCAGGCCGACGGCCCGACGGCCAGAACCCTGGTGCGCGCGGGCGCGGGCCTGCGCCTGCCCCGGCTGCTGGGCCTGTGCCAGAGCAACGGACTCACCGGACTGGAGGCCCTCACCGGCGTGCCGGGCTGCACCGGCGGCTGCGTGGCCATGAACGCGGGCTCCTACGGCGTGGAACTGGGCGCGCTGGTCACCCGGGTGCGCCTGTGGACCCCCCAGGGCGGGCTGGTCTGGCGCGATGCTGCGGACTGCGCCTTCGGCTACCGGCATTTCGATCCCAATCTGAACGCGGAGTTCTGGCTGGTCTGGGAAGTGGAGCTGGCCCTGGGGATGGACGAGCCTGCTGCCATCCGCGCGCGCATGGAGGCCACCTACGCCAGGAAAAAGGCCACGCAGCCCGTCACCGCGAAAAGCGCTGGCTGCGTGTTCAAGAACCCGGCGGGAGCACCCGCAGGCATGGGCGCGGGCAGGCTGCTGGACGAGGCCGGGATGCGCGGCCAGCGCCTCGGCGGCATGGCTTTCTCGTCCGTGCACGCGAATTTCCTGGTGAACGAGAACCAGGGCAGCGCCGCCCAGGCCCTGGAGCTCATGGACCTGGGCCGCCGGGCCGTGCACGGGCGCTTTGGCCTGGACCTGGAAACCGAAGTGCAGGTGCTGGCATGATGCGCTCTGGCGGGATGCAGCGCAAGCCGCGCGACGGGCGCAAGCCCCCGGTGCGCCTGAACAGGCAGCGCAAGGACGGGGGCGTGGGCCTGGTCATGGACACGGCGGTGGCCGTGAAGAACGCGCTGTTGTTCTTCGCCGCCATCCTGGTGCTGGTCAGCCTGGGGGCCACGCTGATCTTCGGCTACCGTTTCGTGACCACCACCCCGGCCCTGGGCCTGGCCGAGATCACCGTCAGCGGCAACATGCGCCTGGCCTACGGGCAGGTGCTGGAGATCGCGGGCCTGCGCCTGGGCCAGAACAGCATCGGCGTCAACGTGAGCCGCGTGGAGACGGCCCTCTCAAGCAACCCCTGGGTGGAGTTCGTCACCGTGCGCCGGGAGCTGCCGGACAAGCTGTTCATCACCATGGTCGAGCGCCAGCCCTCGTTCTGGGTGCGCCAGGACGGCGCGCTGTACTTCGCCGACGCCCAGGGCCGCATCATCACGCAGCTTTCCCCCGGCGATTCGGCCTCGCTGCCGCTGCTGGAGATCGCGCCAGGGCTGCAGGCCCAGCACAAGATGCTGGAGGCCATGGTGACACGCATGAACAAGCAGGACCTGCCCTTTGCCCTGGGCCAGATGGCCTGGGTGAAGTTCACGGACTCCGGCCAGGTGGAGCTGTACCTGGACGCCCTGCGCATCCGCGTGCGGGCGGAAACCAAGGACTGGGAGACACATTTCAGCCGCATCGAGGCTGTCTGGCGCGACCTCAAGCTGCGCGGCGAGACCGGGCAGGTTGCGGCCATCGAGGCCACCGGCGGCAAGATTTGGGTGGAGAAAAGGCAGAAGCCCGGAGCTTCCTGACGGGGAAGAATAGGGAAGGCCCGGCTTTTTGGCGAGTCTAACAAGGGAGGAAACATGGCCAAGAGCGACATCATCGTCGGCCTGGACATCGGCACCACGAAGATTTGCGCCGTGGTGGGCGAGGCCAAGGACGACGGCCTGGTGGACATCATCGGCATCGGCACCAGCCCAAGCACGGGCCTGCGCCGAGGCGTGGTGGTCAACATCGAACAGACAGTGCAGTCCATCAAGAAGGCCCTGGAAGAGGCCGAACTGATGGCCGGGTGCGAGATCCACTCCGTGTACGCGGGCATCGCGGGCAGCCACATCAAGGGCTTCAACAGCCACGGGGTCATCGCCGTCAAGGGCGGCGAGGTCACCCAGAAGGACGTGGACCGCGTCATCGAGGCAGCCAAGGCCGTGGCCATTCCGCTGGACCGCGAGGTCATCCACACCCTGCCCCAGGAGTTCATCGTCGACGACCAGCGCGGCATCGCCGATCCGCTGGGCATGGCCGGCGTGCGCCTGGAGGTCAAGGTGCACATCGTCACCGGCGCGGTGACCTCGGCCCAGAACATCGTGCGCTCGTGCCACCGCTCGGGCCTCGACGTGGCCGACATCGTGCTTGAGTCCCTGGCCTCCAGCAAGTCCGTGCTCTCTGCCGAGGAGCGCGAGATCGGCGTGTGCCTGGTGGACCTGGGCGGCGGCACCACGGACATCGCCATCTTCTCCAAGGACTCCATCAAGCACACCGCGGTGCTGGCGCTCGGCGGCAACAACCTGACCAACGACATCGCCTTTGGCCTGCGCACGCCCATGACCGCGGCCGAGAAGATCAAGGTCGACCACGGCTGCGCCCTGGCCGAGCTGGTCAAGGTGGACGAGGGCATCGAGGTGCCGAGCGTGGGCGGCCGCGATTCGCGCTCCATGAGCAAGCGCGTGCTGGCCGAGATCTGCGAGCCTAGATGCGAGGAGATTCTGGCCCTGGTGGACCAGGAGCTCATCAAGAGCGGCTACAAGAACATGATCGCCGCAGGCGTGGTGCTCACCGGCGGCACCTCGCTCATCCACGGCATGCAGGACCTGGCCGAGCAGGTCTTTGATCTGCCGGTGCGCGTGGGCTACCCCGAGTATGTGGGCGGCCTGCACGACATGGTCAACAGCCCCAAGTACGCCACCGCCGTGGGCCTTTTGCTCTTCGGGGCGGAGAACCGCCAGGTCAAGGGCGGCGGGGATTTCCGCATCCGCGAGGACAATGTGTTCAACCGCATCCTCGGCCGGATGAAGAAGTGGTTTGTGGACATCGCCTGAGCGCGGTGCGGGTATACGGGGAAGGTCCAAGGGTCCATCACTGATCAGGGAGGAGGAAGTCATGGCACATTTCGAGATCGAGTCTGACATGAGCGCAAAAATCAAGGTCATCGGCTGCGGTGGCGGCGGCGGTAACGCCATCAACAACATGATCCAGTCCAAACTCTCCGGCGTGAGCTTCATCGCCGCCAACACCGACGCCCAGGACATCGAGAAGTCCATGGCCGACCACACCATCCAGCTTGGCGGCAAGCTGACCAAGGGCCTGGGCGCCGGTGCCAACCCCGAGGTTGGCCGCAACGCCGCCCTGGAGAGCATCGACCAGATCCGCGAAGTGCTCGCCAACACCGACATGGTCTTCATCACTGCGGGCATGGGCGGCGGCACGGGCACCGGCGCAGCCCCGGTCATCGCCCAGGCCGCCCGCGAGGCCGGAGCCCTCACCGTGGCCGTGGTCACCAAGCCCTTCTACTTCGAGGGCAAGCGCCGCATGCAGCAGGCCGAAAAGGGCATCGCCGAGCTCAAGCAGGTGGTGGACTCCATCATCACCATCCCCAACGACCGCCTGTTGCAGATGGCCGCCAAGAAGGCCGGGTTCGCGGACATGCTGAAAAAGGCCGACGAGGTCCTGTTCTACGCCGTCAAGGGCATCTCCGACCTCATCACCGTGCACGGCCTGATCAACCTGGACTTCGCGGACGTCAAGGCCATCATGAGCGGCTCGGGCATGGCGCTCATGGGCACCGGCATCGCCTCCGGCGAGAACCGCGCCCGCGAGGCGGCCCTGAAAGCCATCACCAGCCCGCTGCTGGAGGACGTGTCCATCGCCGGGGCGCGCGGGGTGCTGTACAACATCACCGCCGGCCCGGACCTGGGCACCGACGAGATCCAGGAGGTCTCCGACCTCATCGCCAAGGAAGCCCACGACCAGGCCAACATCGTGTTCGGCGTGGTGGCCGACTCAAGCGCGGGCGACGAGCTCTGCGTCACGGTCATCGCCACCAACATCGAGCAGCGCGACGTGGCGCCCAAGCCGGAGTCCATCGGCGGCCTGCGCCCGATCCTGACCCCGTTGCAGGGCCCCCTGCGTCCGGGTCGGCGCAACACCATCTCCAGCGTCATCGCCGGAAACAACCGCGAGGTCCCGGCCTTTGTGCGCTTTGGCGCGGCCCCGGCCGAAGACCAGGCCCCGCAGGGCCAGCGCAAGGCCCTTCGGGCCATGGGCGCCCCCGGCGAGGAGGACTTCCTGTTCGAGGACGACGAACTGGATACCCCGGCCTACATCCGCAAAAACGCGGACTAGGAGCGCACAGTGAAACGCCCTTCCGGGGCCGGGGGCCAGAGCCCGCGCAAGCGCGGAGCCCCAGCCCGACCCGGAAAGCCTGCGCCTGCGCCCCCGGACCACGGCGGCCGACTCCCTGCGGCCCTGATGGTGCCCGGAGACGAAGGCCTGGGCCTCTCGGCCCTGGGCTGGCAGGCGGTGTATCGCCTGCTGGCGGCCAGGCCAGAGATCGCCGTGGAGCGCTTCTTCCTCGGCAAGGGCTTTGCTGCGCCCGTCTCAGCGGACAGTCAGAGGGATCTCAGACTCTTCCCCTTGATGGCGGTGAGCGTCTCCTTTGAGGAGGACTTCCTCCCCTTCCTCAGGGCGCTCACCGCAGCGGGCGTTCCGTCTACCCGGACGGAACGCCCGGATTACCCGCTGATCCTGGTGGGCGGCCCCATCGCCTTCCTGAACCCCGCCCCCCTCGCACCCCTGGCCGACGCCTTTTTTGTGGGCGAGGCCGAGGCCGGACTCCTGGACTTCTGCCTGGCCCTCAAGCAGGCCGTGTTTGCCGGCCTGCCCAAGCAGGACTTCCTGGAAGCGGCCAAGGACATGCCCGGCATCTACGTGCCGGGACGCTCGCGCACCCCCGTGCGCCGGGCCGTGGCCGTGAGTCCCGGCGACTGCGGGCTGCTGGGCACCCCGGCCTGGTCCTGCTTCACCGGCCACAAGTCCGCCGTGCAGGACGCCCTGCTGCTGGAGGTGAACCGGGGCTGCCCGCACGCCTGCCGCTTCTGCGCCGCCGGGTTTGTGTACCGCCCGCCGCGCCACGCCAGCATCGAGGCGCTCCAGGCCATCGTTGAGCAGGCCGCTCCCGCCAAGGTCGGGCTCGTGGGCACGGCGCTCACCGACTGGCCGGACCTGCTGCCCTTTTTGCGCTGGCTGCAGGCCCGCAAGACCAAATTTTCCCTGTCCTCCCTGCGCGCCGACGGCCTGAGCGAGGAGCTGCTCGGCTTCCTGCGCGAGTGCGGCATCCGCACCGTGACCCTGGCCCTGGAGGGCGCCAGCGAGCGCCTGCGCGTCGCCGCCAACAAGAACCTCGACGCCGGGGTCTTCCTGGCCGCCGTGGAGCGCGCTGCAAACCTGGGGGTGAACCACCTGCGCGTGTACCTGATCCTGGGCTGGCCCTGGGAGGGGCCAGAGGACTACGACGAACTGGAGGCCTTCCTGGGCCGGATGGTCGAGGCCCGTGACCGGGGCCACGGCAAGAAGACCAGCGAGTTCATGCGCATCACCCTGGGCGCCAGTTCCCTGGTGCCCAAGCCCTGGACCCCCATGCAGTGGGCTGCCATGGCCTCGGAGGACACCCTCGTTGCCGCGCAGAAGCGCTTGCGGGACATGACAAAATCCTTGCGCGGGGTGGCGTTGCAGGTGGACGCGCCGTTCCAGGCCCGGCTCCAGGGCGTGCTCGCACGCGGGGGCGAGGAGGCCTTTGAGCTGGTGCAGCTGGCCGCTGCCCAGGGCGGCTGGAAAAAGGCCATGCGCCTCTGGGCGGAGCGCGCAGCGGAGATCCTGGACCGCGAGCGCGGCCAAAACGAGGTCTTCCCCTGGGAGGTCATCGACACGGGCGTGTCGCGCCAGTCTTTATGGCGGGAATGGACCCGGGCCGGGCGCGCGCTGTCCAGCCCCGGCTGCCCCAAGGCGGGCTGCGCGGACTGCGGGCTGTGCGGCATGGACGTGTGGCTGAAGCAGAACGGCTCCGCACCGGAGCCGGGGGGCTAGGCCCCTCAGCGGAACCCGCCGGAACCGCCCGAACTGCCGGAACTGACTGCCCCGCAGCCGCCTGAGGCGGCGGAGGCAGGCAGCGCGGCCCCGGCGACCACGGCAACGCAGGCCGACAGGCGGCGCTCGGGATCGCCCGCCCCGCAGGCCGGGCAGGCCACCCCGGCCTCGTCCGCAGCCGAGAACACCAGCTCCTCAAACACTGTCCCGCACTTTCCGCACGCATACTCGTAGATGGGCATGGTCTGTCTCTCCCCTGTCTGGCTGACCGAAATCCACTGGCCGTTTCGGACTGGCACAACAGTGTGTCCGCCCGCGCCAACTGTCAAGGCCAGTGGCCCTTGTGCAGCCCTGGGCGCCAATCGTTGTGCAACAGCTGTGCGACAATTGTGCAATACACTGCACAAATACCCTTGCAGCACATCTGCAACATGCCGGAAACATGAGATATACGTATTGGCACGGCGCATGCTTACCCTGGATCAAGACCGAGCGGAGCGCCGCCCGGAAGGCCCAGCCCAGCAGTGAAGAACCAACATCTTTCGGAGGATTGCATCATGAACAAGCGTCTCATCACCACCGTGGCCGTGCTGGCCATCGTCTCCATGTCCGCCTTCGCCTTCGCCGCCCCCAAGGGCGGACGCGGCCCTGCCGCTGATCCGGCCCTGACCCCGGAAAAGCAGGCCGCAGTGGCCAAGATCGTCGACAAGCACCACGCCAAGCTCGTCGAGCTGCGCGAGAAGATCTGGGCCAAGCACACCGAGCTGCAGGCCCTGAGCCAAGCTGGCAAGGCCGAGAAGTCCGACATCCAGAACCTCATCGCCGAGATTTCCAAGCTGCGCACCAGCATGAACGAAGAGCGCGACGCCATGCGCACCGAGATCGAAAAGGAAACCGGCCTCAAGGGCTACGGACGCGGCTATCACCGTGGCGGCATGGGCGGCGGCATGGGCGGCGGCGACTGCCCCGGCGGCGGCCTGGGCGGTCGTGGCGGCATGATGGGCGGCGCAGGCGCCTGCCCCGGCGGCGCCTGCGGCAACTAGGCGCACCGAGCTCCCTCCTCTCCACGGGCGGTCCGGTTGGTTTCCCCCCAGCCGGGCCGCCCGCGCCTGTGCAAGGCGCTGCGGTTGACAGCCGCGCCCGAAGCGGCCATGCACAGTCGAGCCGGGCCAGCCAGAACGCCGGTTAAACCAAAAATTGCGGCAGCGGAAACAGGAACATGGAACTGCGCTCCTTCAACAAAGACAAAGGCCCGGTGCTGGCGGCGGTGGTCGCGCTCCTGATTCTGGGCGCGGGCAGCGTATTCCTGACCTGGCAGAACATCCGCCGTCAGCGCGAGCTGGTGGACCAGCACCTGCTGCTCTCGGCCGGGGCCGTGATCTACGGGGTTGAGGCCAACCTCATGCGCATCATGCATTCCCTGGACCGCTCCCCGGACCTCGCCGAGCGCCTGTTTCCCACCATCAAGGAAGTTTTTCAGGAGATCACCGCCACGGGCGAGATCGTGTTCCTCGGCGTGTTCGCCGAGGACGGCAGACTGCTCGTGTCCTCGGCCAAGGCGGACCAGCCCGAGGCCATCGCCCTGCCCGAGGAGATCATCGCCGAACTGGAGGTCAATGGCCGCTGGGCCGGCCCCCTGACCTACCACGGCAAGACCGCCCTGTTCTCGGCCCTGCGCGCCCGGCCCAGCCTCTCGCGCCTGTGCGCCGACGTGGTCCAGGGCGTGCCGCCCCTGCCTCCGGGGATGCGGCCACGCGGCCTGGGGCCCGGCATGGGGCTCGGCATGGGCCCGCCCCCGGGACCGGATCTCCCTGGCCCGGCGCGCCTGCCCGAGGTGCCTTCGCTGTTCCTGGTGGCGGCCCTAAGCCCGGACCGGCATATCGCCCACTACAACACCTACCGCCGCGCGGCCCTGCTCCAGACCGGCTACGTGCTGGCTGCGGCCGCAGTGCTCTGGTTCCTCGCCCTGGCCTACCTGAACCGCCGCAACCAGGCCCTCAAGGCCGTGCGCCTGGAGCGCTTTCAGTCCAAGCTGCTGGACAACATGCCCGACGGCCTGCTGACCTTAAGCCCGGACGGCCAGATCCTCTCGGCCAACGGCTCGGCCGCGCGCCTGCTTCTGGGCGAAGCCCAAGGCGGAACGGACCTGACCGGCCGGAGCTTCCGCGACTTTCCCTTTGCCGAGCAGGCCGCCACGGACGGCTCCCGCCCGGACGAATGGCGGCAGTACGAGCACGACGGCCGGATTCTGGAAGTGCTCTGCCTGCCCTTGCAGGCCGAGGGCGGAACATGTCTGGCCGCGCCCCAGGCCCCACCCCAGGCCGAGGAGAAGCTCGTGCTCCTGCGCGACCGCACGCGCATGAAGACCCTGGAGGACGACCTGGCCGAGGCCACGCGCCTGGCGGCCATCGGCTCCCTGGCCGCCGGGGTGGCGCACGAAATCCGCAACCCCTTGAGCTCCCTGCGCGGCTTTGCCCAGCTCTTCGCCACCAAGCTGAAAGGCCAGGAGCCCCTGGCCTCATACGCCTGCACCATGGTCCAGGAGGCCGACCGCCTGAACCGCGTGGTCACGGACCTTTTGTATCTGGCCCGCCCGCGCGAGCTGGCCCCGGCCCGGGTCGACCTGGCCCGGGTGGTCGAAGGCCTGCGCGGCCTGCTGCGCTTCGACCTGGAGGCCAAGGGCGTGACGCCCGTGCTGGACCTGGCCGAGGGGCACCTCTGCGCCGACGAGGACGCCCTCAAGCAGGCCCTCTTGAACCTCATCGTCAACGCCCTGGACGCCGTGCCCGACGAGGGCGGCCGCATCACCCTGTCCGCCCGGCGCGAGCCCCTTCCTGACGGAGGCGGCGCCGAGGCCGGGGTCTGGGTCAGCGTGGCCGACAACGGCCAGGGCATGGACGAGGCCGTGCGCAGCCAGGCCTTTGAGCCCTTCT
>CAYMIP010000043.1:0-20256 GCA_964390575.1 uncultured Desulfocurvus sp.
AGACCCAGCACTATGTGCCCAAGTTCATCGCCATCACCAAGATCTTCCAGAACCTTGAGGCCCTGGGCTTCGAGCCCGTGCGCTGGGACGCCGCGCCCAGGCTCGAGACCGTGCGCGTGCCCGGCGGCACGGACCTGCTGGCCCTGGCCAAGGCCGGCGGCATGACCTGGGACGAGTTCCATCAGATGAACCCTGCCTTCCGCCGCCAGGTGAGCCCCCCGGACCGCCTAGTGAGCGTGTCCATCCCGGTGTTGAAGAAGGCCCCCATGCTGGCCTACCTGGAAAACCCCGGCACCCGCGCCTATGAGGGCTTCATCGCCCACCAGGTGAAGAAGGGCGAGTCGCTCAAGACCGTGGCCAAGCGCTACCGCGTGCCCCAGGAGGTCATCTGCCAGATCAACGGGGCGGGCGCGCAGGCCATGCGGCCCGGACAGTGCATCATGATCCCGGCCAGCAGCACCGGCGAGGCCATGCCCGAGGGCCTGCGCAAGACCCGGAAGATCGCCGCCAGCCGCGCCAACTACGTGGTGGGCAAGAGCGACAATGTCTGGTCCATCAGCAAAAAGTACAACGTCAGCGTGAAGACCCTGCTGGCGGCCAACGGCCTGACCAACTCCAAGGGCATCAAGCCCGGCCTGCGCCTGAGCATCCCCGACGCCTCGGCCAAGGACGCCAAGAAGACCAGGGTCCAGGCGGCCAAGGCGCGCGAGCAGGCCACCCGCTACACCGTGCGCCAGGGCGACACCGTGCAGACCGTGTCGCGCAAGTTCGGCGTCACGGCCGAGGCCCTCAAGGACTGGAACAACATCAGGAAGGGCGGCCTCAAGCCCGGCGACAACCTCAGGGTCTCCATGCGCTAGCCGCACACCAAACGCAGCCCCAAAAAAACGACCGCCCGGCGCTTGCCTGGCGGTCGTTTTCGTTTCCGGGCCTGGGGTCAGGTCCGGGGAGCCCCGCTCTGGGCGCCCTGGACACCCTGGTCGCCCGGTCTGGCGGCAGCGTCGGGCGGGCCGAGAAACTCCGGCACCCCGGCCTCGGGCAGGGGCGGCGAGAAATAGAAGCCCTGCACAGCCTCGCAGCCCAGCGCAGCCAAAAGGTCCAGCTGTTCGCGGGTCTCCACGCCCTCGGCCACCACGGACAAGCGCAGGCTATGGGCCAGGGCCATGATGGCCCGGACCAGCACCCGGCTGTCGGAGTCCTCGCGCGGGAGGTCGCGCACAAAGGAGCGGTCGATCTTCAGGATGTCCACCGGGAAACGCTGCAAGTAGGCCAGGGAGGAGTAGCCCGTGCCGAAGTCGTCGATGGCCAGGGACACGCCCAGGGCCTTGAGCCTGCGCATGGACGAGAGCGCGGCCTCGGGGTCGCTCATGAGGGTGGACTCCGTGAGTTCGAGCTTGAGCCAGGCCGGGGGCAGGCCGCTCTCGCGCAAGATCTGGCGCACGATCTCCACGATGTCCGGCTGGCTGAACTGGCGGGCCGAGAGGTTCACGGCCAGGGTCATGCGCCGCGACTCCGGGTAGCGCTCGCGCCAGGCGGCCATGGCGGCGCAGGCCCGCCGGAGCACCACTTCGCCCAGGGGCACGATGAGCCCGGACTCCTCGGCGTGGGGGATGAAGGCGTGGGGCAGGACCAGCCCGCGCCTGGGGCTTTTCCAACGCACCAGCGCCTCCAGGCCCAGGGTGCGGTCCCCGCTGATGGACATCACCGGCTGGTAGTACACGCAGAACTCGTCCTGCTCCAGGGCGCGGCGCATGTCCGCATCCAGGGTCATGAGCTCCCTGGCCCGGCGCTGCATGCCCGGGTGGAACAGGCGGATGCGGTTGCGGCCGGTGTCCTTGGCGCGGTGCATGGCCAAGTCCGCGTTCTGGAGGATGTCCTGGGCCTTGGGGCTGTCCGCCGTGGGGCCGACCACCACGCCCACGCTGGCCGCGAGGCGCACCTCCTGGCCCTCCACCGTGAAGGGCATGCACAGACTGTCCAGAACGCTGCGGATGATCTCCTGGGCCTCCTCGGCCGTGCCCGGCTCGTCCACGATGAGCACGAACTCGTCGCCGCCGAAGCGGCAGACCTGCCCCTGGCCGCGCATGCCCAGCACCAGTCGCCGGGCGGCCTCCACGAGCACGCGGTCTCCGAAGGAGTGGCCCAGGCTGTCGTTCAGCATCTTGAAGCGGTCCAGGTCTATGAAGGCCACGGCGAACAGCGTGTTGCGGCGCTGGGCGTCCTCCAGCACCTGCTGGATGCGCTCCAGGCACAGGGCGCGGTTGGCCAGGCCGGTCATGGCGTCGTGCTGGGCCTTGAACAGGAGCTGCGCCTCCATCTGCTTGCGGGCCGTGATGTCGGCCATGACCATGATGCCCGCCTGGATGGCGCCGTCCGCCGTCTGGATGGGCGCGGCGTTGACCAGAAGCCAGCGTTCCGGCTGGCCTTCGCTCTGGAACCTGACGACCAGATCGCGGGTGCTCTCCCCGAAGGCCACCGCACGGTGCAGGGGGCTTTCCGCCACCGTGAAGCGCGTCCCGTCCTCGCGCTGGAAGTTCCAGCTCGGCAGCGGTTCGCCCAGGCGCATGCGCGACAGCTCCTCTGGCGTGAGGCGCACCAGGGCCGCAGCCGCAGGATTGGCCGTGATCACCCGGCCCGTGGCGGCGTCCACGATGATGATGCCGGTGAGGGCCTGGTCCATGGCCGCGCTGAACAGGGTCCGCGTGCTCTCCAGCTCCTCCTGCATGCGCTTGCGCCCGGTGATGTCCTGGCCAAAGGCGCAGATGTACTCCTCCTCGCCGAAGCGCATGTAGAAGGCCTTGATCTCCTTGATCAGGTGGCTGCCGCTGCGGGTCGTTTGCAGGGTCTCGAAGGTGTGCTGCCCGGCGCGCACCTGGCGCAGCAGGGCCTGGACGGTCTCCGGCGTGTGGGCCGGGTCGATGAGCGACAGGGGCTGGCCCAGGAGGTCCGAGCGCGGATGGTCCAGGCTGCGGGCCACGGCCTCGTTGACGTAGGCCAGCACCCCGTCGGGCCGCACCAGGTAGACCTCCTCCACCCCGGACTCGAGGAAGAACTTGAACCGGGCCAGGTCCCGGGCTGTCTGGCGCGACTCGGTGATGTCGTGGAAGACCACCACGCCCGCGCGGATCTCGCCCTGGGCGTCGCGCACCGGGGCGGCGTTGGCCGAGACCCAGCGCTCCGCGCCGTCGGCCAGCTCCAGGCGCAGCTCCACGTTCTCCAGGGTCTCTCCGCGCCGGAGCGCCCTGTTCAGGGGCAGCTCGTCCTCGGGCAGGGCCGCGCCGGAGGGCGTGAACGCGCGCCAGGGGTGGGCCCCCAGGGCCGAGCCCTGCGGCGGCACGTCGCCTGGGCCGAGGATGTGCACGGCCTGGCGGTTGAGCATGGGCGGGGCGGAGTCGTCCGCAAAGGCAATGACGATGCCCGACGGGGACTGCTCGATGGCCGCCAGGAGCAGGTCCTGGGTCTTGCGGTGCCGGCCCATCTCGGTCATCAGATTCTCGCCCAGGAGGTCGGCTTCGCGGATGCAGGCCGTAGCCCCGGAACGCACCCGGCGGGCGTGCAGGAACACCCCCAACGCGGCGGCCAGAAGCGCGGCGCAGGCGGCCAGGCCAGCCCCCCAGCCGGGCATATCCCAGGATCCCCCGGCCCATTTCCGCTCCAGCTCCCGCACCTCGGCCGGGCTGATGGCCTCCAGGCCGGTGTTCAGACGCTCCAGTAACTGCGCGTTGCCACGGCTCACCGCCGCGCGCAGCTGCACACCGGGGAACGCGCGCACCAGCTCGAAGCGCTGCCCCTCGGCCTGGGCCGCCAGGTGGTGCCGCAGGGCCAGGACCGGGCCAGCCACAACGCGCACCTGGCCCAGGGAGGCGGCCGTGGCCAGGGCGGCCATGTTGAGGAAATACTGCTGCCTCAGATTGGGGAAGGTGGCCGCCAGAAAGGCCGTTGAGGGGTCGTTCAAGACCAGGCCCACGGTGCTGCTGTCGCTCTCCACCTGCTCCCGGGTCAGCCCGCCCGGGCCGGTGGCGGCAAAGACCCCAATGCCCAGATCGAGCAGGGGCCGGGAAAAGGCGAAGCTCTCCTCCAGGGCCGGGGTCAGCGGGATGCCGGCAACGGCGTCAGCCTGGCCCGCAGCCACCAGGGCCAGGGCCTCCTCGCCCTCGGCCAGCACCAGGCGAACCTCCACCCCGGCCTTGCGGCCCCAAAGCCGCCAGTAGTCCGCCAGAAGCCCGGCAGGCTGGCCCTTGCCGTCGCGGAAGCAGTAGGGCGGGGCGTCGCCCGCATGGACGAGGGTCAGGCCCTGGCCTGGATCCCCGGCCAGGGCGGCGGAGGCCAGGACCAGGATCAGGGCGCAGCAGCAGAGACTGGTCAGGCCCAAGACGCGCAGCAGCCCGGCTGCGCCGCCATCCGGGCGGGGGGCGGCGGCGAGGCGGAGCCGGAGAAAAAAACGCGCGGCCAGCCTCGGCACTGTCTGGGCTACTTCGCCGTCTTGACCACGTGGGTGGCGGCGTCTTGCAGGAGGTATTGCAGGGTGGACGAGAGCACGCTCTGCGCGCCCGAAACCGGGGAGACGCCCAGATCCTCGCGCGAGCCGGAGTAGATCTGCTCGGTGACGAACTGGCCGTCCTTCTCCAGCTTCACGTTCAGGCGCAGGTCGGCCTTGACCATGAGCGTGGCCCCGCGCTCCACAAAGACCCTGTCAAAGGAGCCGGACACGACGTAGCCCTTGGGGGGCGTCCCGTCCTGCTTCTCGCGGAACGTCACGCCGCAGCCGCGCGCCTTGAGCTCCTCGAACATGGCCCAGCTCACCCACTCGATGGGGTCGTTCTCGGCGTAGTAGTGCTTGCCCTCGCCCAGGGTGCCGATGGTCAGGGTGTCGGCGCGCTTGTCGGCAAAGGGCACGAGGGTGAAGGACTGGGTGCAGACCTGTCCGGCCTGGGGGGCGGAGGGCTGATAGCGCAAGGGCACCACGGTGTTGGAGGTGCAGGCCGCCGTGGCCAGGCCCAGGGCCAGGACCAGGAACGCGGCGCGGATGGTGGTGAGGATCTGCATGGTGACGCCCCCTTGAGGCCTGAAAAGTGACTCTGGACAGGACATTGCCAGGGCATGCGCCCAGCCCGGCACCCTAGCCCAAAGCGCCCGGCTCTGCAAGCCGGGCCGCAGGCCCGGTCCGGGCTCGGCAATTGCTCTAGACTCCTGCGGCGATGTGTGTTCACATTGGATTTTAGTCCCAGGCGGGATGGCCTGCGGCCGCGCCGAGGAGCACCTTGCCAAGGGCGGGGCAAGCGGTTATTTTACCCGGATCGACGCCTGTGTCCGGCTGCCCCGGCACAGCGCCCACAGGCGCCACACGCAGAACACAACACGCCCCACGGGCGTCAACGGAGTCATCATGAGCAAGACCAAGCAGCCCGAAAGCTACCACCTCGTGTTCAGCGCGCCCGGCAAGAAGAAGGAGGAAATCCTCTTCACCTCGACCAAGCTGCTGGACGTGGAGCTCAAGCGCGAACAGCACATCCGCTCCATCACCACCGGCTACGTGGAGATCCGCAAGGCCTGAGCCTCCGCCCTTCCTGCGCCTCCGGCCTTGCATAGGCGGGACTGACGGGCTATATCGGCCCAATGGACAGCATGATTTGCCCAGTGCGGGAAGGCCTGGATCTTGCAGTCCTCCAGCCCGGAGGCGCGCCATGACCCACAGGGCACACCCAGCAGTTCGACAGGGCGGGCGCAAGCCGCCCGTCCGCACGGGCGGCTTCACGCTCGTCGAGCTCATCACCGTCATCGTCATCCTGGGCATCCTGTCCCTGGTCGTCCTTACGCGCAGCTCGCCCCTGGGCGGGCAGGAGCTGGCCCGCATGTCCGAGGTGCGCGCCCAGTTCCGCTTCGTGCAGCTCCGGGCCATGAAGACCGGCAGCGTCTACGGGCTCATCTGCGACGGCGCCAGCTACTGGGCCTTCAACGGCACCGATCCGGCCAACGCCGCCGCGCGCCTGAACCTGCCCGGCGAGACCAGCAGCCAGGTTTCCCTGGCCGGAAAGTCCATGACCATGACCGCCTTCACCTACTTTTTCGACGGCTTCGGCATCCCCTACACGGCGTACACCTCGGCCAGCGTCAACACCAGGCTCGCCGCGGCCGCAGCCATCACCATCACGGCGGGCGGCGGCAGCGGCGCCCTGACCCTGACCCCGGAGACCGGCTATGTGCCCTAGCAACCCGTCCCCGCCGCACGTCCGCGCTGCGCGCGGCGTCCTTGGCTTCACCCTGCTGGAGGTCATCATCATCATCATCGTGACCAGCCTGCTGGCGGCGCTGGTCTTGAACCTCATGGGCACGCAGCTCATGCGCGCCAGCACCCCGGCGACCCTGGCCAGCGACGCCGGCGAGGCCGAGGCGCTCATGGAAGCCATGGTGGCCGACTACACAACCAGGGTCAACGGCGACGTCGCCACCGCCCTGGACACCTTCGTGACCGCCCACCCGAGCAACAGCACCCTCACCGTCGCCAACAACAACAACTGGAACAACGCGCGCGTCCTCACCGTGACCGCCACCGTGGGCAGCACCTCCTACACCACCCTGCTCACCCAGGCGCGCACCAACGCCGCCGACAACGCGACGGACTTCTAGGGCTCCCTCATGCGCAAACAGGCCGGATTCACCCTCATCGAACTCATCGCCTGCATCGTGATCCTCGGGCTCATCGGCATCGGCGCAACCTCGGTCATCTCCCTGGGCGCTCGCAGCTTCTTCGCCGCCCGCCAGGCCGACGACGCAGGCCCGCGCGCCCAGATCGCCCTGGAGCGCATCGCCCTTGAGCTGCGCGACGTAAACGGCGGACCAGGCGCAGGCGGCGCGGCCCAGGTCCTGGCCGGATCAAGCATCGTTTACAGCACCACCCAGGCCGCCCTGTCCGGCACGCGCACCCTGGCCTACACCAGCGGCGCCATCTCCCTGACCCCGGCCTCTGGCACGGCCTACACCCTCATCGGCGGGCTCAGCTCCTGCACCATGAGCTTCAGCGGCGCCGGCCGGGGCAGCACCTTCACCGTGACCTTCACCATGCAGAACGCGCCCACGGGCGAGAGCTTCAGCATCACCGTGAAGCCGCGCAGCAACTCCGTCACGCCCGTGACCTCGTAGGGGGCAGCATGAACCGCCAGAATCCGATCCCCCCCGGCGAACCCGCCCAGGCTGCCTGCCGCCAGCGCGGCAGCATCGTGGTCTACCTGGCCATCACCCTGGTGGTCTTCGGCGTGCTGGCCATGGCCGGAGCAGGCCGCTTCGGCTCGTCCATCCTGGGCGTGTCCGCGCCCAACTGCGCCACCCAGGCCCGGCTCATGGCCGAGAGCGGCGTGCGCTACGCCACGGCCCGCCTGCGCACGGCCACCAGCCAGGCCACCCTGACCGCCATGATCGCCACCTTAAACGGCCAGACCTACACCGTGGACGCCACCAGGGGCCTGTCCTTCACCCTCACCGTCACGGCCAGCGGCACGGGCAACGCCCTGGTCAGCTCCCTGGGCAGCGCCTGCGGCGGGGCCATCTTCCTGCCCACCACGACCACCCTGGCCCAGGCCTCGGTGAACGTGCCTGCGGCTGGCGGCGGCGGAGGCGGAGGCACCCCCGGCGAGGGCATCAACTTCGGCCGCGACATCGCCTCCTTCGCCACCACCCCGGGCTTCAGCGGCCAGGCCGGCATCACCGTGAACGTTGCCGCCGGAACCATCAGCCTGGGCAATGCGCTCTACGCCAACAGCGCCTCGGTCTGGTACACCGGCAACCGGGACGTCTGCAGCGCCGGCAACTGCACCCTGGGCAACGGCCTGTGCGCCTATTTCGAATACGAGTTCACCTCCGGGTCCACGGGCGACGGCTTTGTCTGGACCCTCATGAGCGGCGACACCAACACCAACGCCAGCAACGGCGGCGACACCGGCCGGGGCGAGCTCATGGGCTACGGCGGGCTCGGCTCCTCGGGCCTGGGCATCCAGGCGCCCAAGTTCGGCGTGGAGTTCGACATCTACAACAATGGCTGCGCCGCCAGCGCCTGCACCGTGGGCTCCCGCTGCGACTCCAACGTCCGCGACCACGTCGCCCAGATCTTCTGGGGCGCGCAGACCGTCTCGGGCTGCAACACCACCTACGACGACAACCGCCACGCAGCGGGCGCGGGCAACGCCTCTGAACCCAGGAACTCCAGCGACATCGACAGCACCACCGGCTATGACGGCTACTACTACCGCACCACCAGCAACGACTGGATGAAGACCGGGGGCAAGTTCCTGTACCGCTTCGAGCTGGACCGCTCCACCACGGTGAACGCCGAGGGCAACTACTGCTACCAGGTGCGCTCCTGGGTCAAGAAGCCCACGGACACCTTCCCGACGGGCTTAAGCAACTGCACCATCGCCTATTCCGGGCCTCCGGACCTCACCAGCGTGGTGAACCTCACCCCGGCCATGCACCAGAAGCTGAACAAGGTCTTCTTCGGCTGGACCGAAGGCACGGGCGGGGCCACCCAGCTGGCCACCCTGAGCAACTTCTCGCTGTACTACAAGGCCGCGCCCACTGTGCCCATCGTGCCCCAGGACTACGTGTCGGGCTGGTCCATGTACGAGGCCACAGGCACCGCAGTGCACGACATGAACGCCACCAACCACAACGACGGCACCATCGCGGGCACGGGCCAGTGGGTGCCGGGCATCGGCTGCCCCAACTGCTCGGCCCTGCGCTTCAGCGCCAACAATGACCGCGTCACCGTGCCCGACGCGGCCAACCTGCGACTCAGCGCTGCAGGCTCCATCTCCTGCTGGGTGAACATTCAGGGCGCCCCGGACTGGGCCGGACTGGTGCACAAGGGCAGCAACGCGAGCTTCAACGACGAGGCCTACTCCCTGCAATTCACCAGCGGCCGCAATGTGGCGCTCATCCTGACCAACGCCGGAGGCACGGCCCTGTGGTCGAACACCATCTCCCTGCCCAACAACAACCAGTGGTACCATGTGGCAGCCACCTGGGACGCGGGGAACGTCAAGCTCTACCTCAACGGCGCGCTGGGCTCCACAACGGCGAACACCATCGGCGCAGTGATGACCGCCCCCACGGGCAACCTCATCCTTGGCGCGCAGCTCCCGACGAGTTACGGCCTCACCGGCATCATCGACGAGGTCTACCTGTACAACCGCGCCCTCACGGCCACGGAAATCGCCAACATGGCCCTGGGCCATCCCTAGAAAAGGCGGAACACCCCATGCGACATCTCCTGACCAGCGTCATCCTCGCCGCCCTGGCCGTAGCCCTTGCCGCCGCCCCGGCCCTGGCCAAGGGTCCGGAGGCCCAGCCCGAAGCCGCCCCGGCCCAGCAGGCCGCCCCGGCTGTCCAACCCGCCGCCCAGCCTCAAGCCGCCCTGGCCCAGCAGGCCGCCGCAGCAGCAACCCTGGGCCAGATGCTCCAGTCCGCCGGGCAACAGAACGCTCCCACAGCGGCTTCCTTCGGTGCCGGGAACACTCCCGCCCAGGCCGCCCCGGCGGCCAAAAGCCGCTCCGGCAAGGCCGTCTACGGCGACATCATCATCCACAGATAGCGCCCATGCCCGCAAGCGCGCCGCCAGAGTCCCTGGGCCTGCCCCTGGCCCACGTGAGCATCGGCGACTGCGCCTTCGCCACGCGGCCCATGCTCCTGACCACGGTGCTCGGCAGTTGCGTGTGCGCCACCTTCCACCACCCGGCCAGCCAGGCCGGAGGCATGTTCCACGCCATGCTGCCGGACAAAAGCCTGGCCCGGCCCAACTCCCGGCCCTGCACCTTCGCCGACCTGGCCGTGGCCGCCCTGGTGGAGCGCTTCCGCGCACGCGGCCTGGACCCGGCGGAGCTGGAGGTGAAACTCTTCGGCGGAGCCAACACCATGCAGGCGGCCCAGCCCGAGGCCCTGCGCGAGTTCCTCGACGTGGGCCGCAAGAACGTGGACAGCGCCCGCGCCGCCCTCTGCGCCTTCGGCCTGCGCCCCGTGGCCGAGGACACCCTCGGCGCGCGCGGCCGCAAGCTCTATTTCGCCACCGCCACGGGCCAGGTCTGGCTGACGCGCCTGACCCCGGCCGAGACGCGCATCCTGCCGCCCGAAGAGGCCGGGTGAGCATCCGCCGCACGCTGCTGGCCCTTTTGGCGCTGCTGGCCCTGGCCCAGGCCGCATCTGCCGAGCCCGCCCCGACCCTGGCCGTGCGCGTGCTGCACAGCCTGCCCCACGACGCATCGGCCTTCACCCAGGGCCTCATCTTCCACCAGGGCGCGCTGATCGAGAGCACCGGCCTCTACCGCCAGTCCAGCTTACGCCGCACAGACCCGGACACGGGCCGCATCCTGGCCCTGACGCGCCTGCCCGGCACACTCTTCGGCGAGGGCCTGGCCCTGTGCCCGGAACGCCCCGGCAGGCCGCCCCGGCTGGTGCAGCTCACCTGGCGCGAGGGGCTGATTCTGACCTACGACGCCGCAACCCTGCGCCAGCTCGACAGCCACCACCTGCGCGGCGAGGGCTGGGGCCTGGCCTGGGACGGATCGCGGCTTGTGCTGAGCGACGGCTCAGACACCCTGCGCTGGCTTGAGCCCCGCGCCTTTGCCGAGACCGGACGCCTCACGGTGCGCGAGGGCGCTGCTCCCGTGCGCGAGCTGAACGAGCTGGAATGGGTGGAGGGCTGGCTGCTGGCCAATGTCCTTGGCCAGGACCGCATCGCCGTCATCCGGCCCCTGGGCGCGAAGGACGCCGGGCAGGTGGCCGCCTGGCTGGACTTGACCCCCCTGCGCCGGGAGCTGGCCGCGCAGGCCGAGGCCGCCAACGGCATCGCCTTTGACCCCCGGGCCAGGGTGCTCTACGCCACGGGCAAGCGCTGGGACAAAGTCTTTGTGCTGGCCCTGCCCGCGCTGCTCACACACCCGCCGGAATAGGCCACAGGCAGACAGGGCGGTCAGGAAAAGCGTTTTCCACACCCTGACGGCATATCCGCGAACACCCATCCCAACCAAAGCGCCGGGCCGCGAGCTGACGCTCGCGGCCCGGCGCTTTGGTTAGATGGAGGGGGTCCGGGGGAACTCATTTCCCCCGGCCGCCGGAGGCAGCTACTGGCTTTGGCCGGAGAGGAGCCGGGCCTTGAGGATGACCTCGGGCCGGTACTCGAAGTGCATGAGGTCAAAGCTCGCCCACTTGCCGCCCCAGATGAAGCCCTCGGCCTCAAAGGCGGCCAGGATCTCCGGCGGGAAGGCCTTGCGCCGCGCCGGGACGGTTTCCGGGTTGGGCTCGCTGCGCCAGTAGGGCAGGCGCGGGTTCAGGTCGATGGCGATGCCGAAGGAGTGCATGCTCAGGCGCTTTGTTCCGGCGATGTGCCGCCAGGCCAGGCTGCCACCCAGGGGCCGCAGGGTGGTGCGCCATTCCGGGTGTTGTGGCAGTTGGGGCTCGATGCGCCGCCAGACCCGCGAGAGCGCCTGGGCCGCGCCATGCTGTCCGTTGGGCCGGGCGTTGAAGGCCACGCCGTGGCCGTCGAAGCGCACCACCGCGCAGTTCCCGCGCACCGCAGCCTCGGTGTGGCCGTAGAGCGCCTGGAACAGGGCCTGCACGCGCGCGCGGCCGGGGTCGAAGTCTGGCCGGGGGTGCGCGCTGGCCTCAAGCACCGGGCCCAGGGGATAGACCTGGGCCAGCATGCTGCGGATGTCCGGGGCTTCCAGGGCCTGGCGCGCGTCGCGCACCTGCCCGTCGTCGTACGGCAGGCGCTGGCCGTCCGCGAGCACCAGCGCCAGCCGCCCGGAGGCGTCCGGCTCCAGGCCCTGCACAGCCCCGGGATAGGCGGCGCGCAGCACGGCCAGGTCCAGGGCGGCATCCGGCGGCAGGGCCGGCGGCAACTCTGGCGACAGCTCGGACGACAGATTGGGCGACAGAGGAATCGACAGCTCGGCGCACCGGGCCGGGTGCGGCCCGGAGGCCAGGAGAACGCAGAGGCCCAGGGCGACGGCCAGGACGTTCCGCAGGGAGCAGCGGACGGGAATGCGCATGGGCTGGAAGATACTGCGCCCTGCCCTGGCGGTCAACGGCCAGTCAACCGTCGGTCAGCGGACAGCCAGCGGGCGGTCGACAGGCAGGCACCCGCGCGCAGCCCGGAACCTGCCCCTTGCCCCTTGGCCCCGGCGGACTTATCTTGCTCCCCACGTGTCATCCCACCAACGTTTTCTTAGGAGTCTCCATGCGCCGCACCCTGTCCTGGCTCGCCCCGATTCTCGTGCCGCTCTGCGCGGCCAGCGCCCTGGCCGCCAGCAAAAAACCAGCCGCACTCAAGATCCCGGCCGCGCCCGCCGTCATGGCCTCCCCCCTCCCGGCGGAGAGCCCCGGCGCGGGCAACACCCTGGTGCGCCTGAAGAACGGCATGACCGTGCTGGTGCGCGAGGACGACCGCTTCCCGCTCGCCAACATCCGCATCCTGGTGCACGCGGGCTCGGCCTATGAGACGCCCGCCCAGGCCGGCATCAGCCACGTGCTGGAGCACATGGTCTTCAAGGGCGCGGGAAGCCCCGGTCCGGACCAGATGGGCTCCGGCGAGGTGGCCCGGCGCATCGAGGCCGCAGGCGGCAGCCTGAACGCGGGCACCAGCTTTGACCACACCACCTACTACGTGGAGGTGCCGGACTCGGCCTGGAAGCTCGGCCTGGCCACGGTGGTGGACATGACGCTCAAGCCCACCCTGGACCCCAAGGAGCTGGAGAGCGAGAAGGAGGTCGTGCTGGCCGAACTCAAGCGCGGCCAGGACTCGCCGGACACCATGCTTTTCCACACCGTGCAGCGCATGCTCTGGGCAGGCACCAGCTACGAGTGGCCCGTCATCGGCTTCACCGACACCGTGCGCGCCGTCACCAGCCAGTCCATGCGCGACTATATCGCGCCCCTGTACCAGCCCCAGAACATGCTGCTCTGCGTGGTGGGCCGGGTCAAAACCGCCGAGGTCGTGGCCGAGGCCGAGCGGCTTTTGGGCGGCCTGCCCAACACCCGGCCCCTGACCCCGCCCTCGCCCTTTCCCGCGCCGAGGGAGAACGGCCCGCGCCTCACCGTGGTGCCCGGCCCCTGGAACAAGCTGCACCTGGCCCTGGCCTTCCCGGCCCCGGACTTCCTCTCGGCCAAGATGGCCGGGCTGGACATCCTGGCCCAGGTGCTGGGCGGCGACGAGACCGCGCGCCTGTACCGCACCTTCAAGTACGACAAGCGCCTGGTGGACGCCATCCACGTCAGCAGCAGCAACCAGGAGCGCTCCGGAATGCTCCTGGTGGGCGCCGTGCTCGACGCGGACAAGCTGCCCGCCTTCTGGGACGCCCTGGTGGCCGAGCTGGCCTCCTTCGACCCCGCCAGCATCACGGACCAGGAGCTGGCCCGCGCCCGCACGAACATCGAGGCCGGGCTGTTCCTGTCCAAGGAGACGCTCAGCGGGCTGGCCGGAAAGATCAGCCACCAGTATGCCTTTGAGAACGGACCCCAGGGCGAGGCCAACTACCTCCAGGGCATCGCCACGGTGAACCGCGCCCAGCTCGGCGCCCTGTACCACGAGTTCTTCCAGCCCGAGAAGCTCGTCGCCGCCGTGCTCTCGCCGGAGGGCGTCAGCGTGCAGGCCGAGCCGCTTCTGGCGGTGCTGAAGGCGCGCTGGCCAGCAAAGGCGGCGGCCCAGGGCGAGACCCAGGCGACAGGCGGCAAGGGCGTGCGGCAACTGGCCCTGCCCGGCGGCGGCACCTTGGTGCTGTTGCCCGACGCCACCCTGCCCTACACGGCCCTGTCCCTGGCCTGGCCCGGCGGCGACGGCCTGCTGAAGCCCGAAGAACAGGGCCTGGCCACCCTCACGGCCTCGCTGCTCACGCGCGGGACCAAAAAGCGCAGCGCCAACCAGGTGGAGGACTTCCTCTCCGACCGGGCCTCCAGCCTGGGCGCTGGCGCAAGCACCGAGACCTTCAGCGTGAGCGCCAAGTTCCCCAGCCGCTTCAGCGCGGACATGCTGGGCCTGCTGCGCGAGACCCTGACCAGCCCGGCCTTCGCCAAAAAGGAGCTGGCCCGCGCCCGCGAGGACCAGCTGAACAGCATCAAGCGCAGCGAGGACCAGCCCGTGAGCCTGCTCTTCCGCAACCTGTCGGGCATCCTCTTCGGCACCGCGCCGCACAACTTCAAGCGCCTGGGACTGGCGGCAGACGTGGCGCGCATGACCGAGGCCCAGGCCAGGGAGCTCTGGGCGCGGCAGTCGAAGCAGCCCTTCGTGCTCGCGGTCTGCGGCCAGTTCGACGAGGCCGCCCTCACGGCCTTTGCCACGGCCCTGGAAAAGGACCTGCGCGTGGCGGCCCAGAGCTACGCCAGCCAGACCCCGGCCTGGAACCCCAAGACCCAGAAGACCTTGAGCCTGAAGGGCCGCAAGCAGTCGCACCTGCTCGTGGTGTTCCCGGCCCCCGGGCGCGCGGACCAGCAGGCCAGCGCCCGGCTGGCGGTGCTGCGCGCGGCCCTGGCCGGGCAGAGCGGCCTGCTCTTCCGCGACCTGCGCGACAAGCAGGGCCTGGGCTACACGGTGACGGCCTTCATGGCCCAGAGCAAGCGCGCTGGCTACATGGCCTTCTACATCGCCTCGGACCCGGACAAGATCCCCCAGGCGCTGGAGGGCTTCCGCAAGGCCGCCCTGGACATCCGCAGCCGCGCGCTGCCCGAGGCCGAGCTGTCCCGCGCCAAGAACATCCTCTCCGGGGAGTACTACCAGGACCGCCAGTCCCTGCTGGCCCGCAGCGGCGAGGCCGCAGGGGCGCTGGTGCAGGGCTATGACCGCGACAACGAGCGCCTGCTGGTGGAACGCGCCCAGGGCGTCAGCGCCGAGGACGTGCGCCGCGCGGCCGAGGACGTGCTCACCTGGGACGAGGCCTTTGTGGTGCAGGTGGAGCCCTAGGCCGCAGCTAGGCCTTGATAGCGGGGCCGAGGTTGGGCTACAGGAAGCGGAACAGAAGTGCGGACAGGGGCGGATGGGCCGCCCGGCGCGCAAGGACGAGGAGGCGTGATGGCCCTATTCAACAGTGGCGGCCGCAAGACCAAGCCCGAGGAGGAGGATGCCAAGTCCGATCCGCGCCTGGGCCAGGCCAAAGACCACTACATGGCCGGGCGCTTCAAGATCGTGACCATCGACTCCGTGCCGGGGCGCGAGGTCCTGGGCACCTTCGGGCTCATCGTCTGCCGCAGCTACACCTTTGACAACGCCTTCTACGGCCTCATCGCCCAGGCCCTGGAGGTCAACGCCGACGCCATCTTGGGCTACCGCGAGACCGTGGCCTTCCACCCCGAGGGCGACAAGTACTACTCCTGCTACGGCACCGCCGTGCGCCTGAAGCCCGTGAAATAGCCCGCCGACAGACAAGAAAAGCCCCGGTAGCGCACTGCTCCGGGGCTTTTCTTTTGGCGTTGCGGGGGGCCCTAAAACGCGCCGATCATGTCCGTGGAGAGTGCGCTGTACAGATCAGCCACCAGGACCACGCCCAGCACCCTGCCGTTCTCCTCCACCACGGCCCAGCCGCGCCTCTTGCGCAGGAAGAGCTCCAGCACCACGGGCAGCGGGTCGCTGGGCTTGAGCACGGGCACGTCGTGGTCCATATGCCCGGACAGGGCCGTGTGGGTGCAGACGGCGCAGGCCCGGGCAAAGGTCTTGTCAAAGTCGCTCTCCTGCACCACCTTGAGCTCCGGGTCGCGCAGCACGCACTCGTCCACGGCCTCCAGCACCTTCCAAACCGACACCGCGCCCTTGAGCACGCGCGCCTCGCCGCCGGATTTGCCCAGCACCAGCACCACGTTGTTCTCCGGATGGAGCTGCTGGCTGGTGCGTAGCGCCCGCACCACCTCGGCCAGGCTGGCCGACTCGTCCACCCAGGCGTACTCGTCACGCATCAAGTCCCAGGCGCGCTTGCGAAACAGCATAGGTTCTCCTCATCGCAGGGGTTTTCCGCCGGGAGCGGCCTCTCAGGGCGGCGCGGCCGGGCGGGTCAGCCTCCCTGTAACCCGCACTGGCCTGCGGAGGCAAGAGCCGGGCCGTCCTTGACAAAACACCGGCCCGGCCCCACTCTCCGGGGCATGAACCGCCTTGCGACCCTCATGCTGCTGGCCCTGCTGCTGGCAGCCGCCCCGGCCCAGGCCGAGCACCCCTTTGCCAGCGGGGAGAAGCTCTCCTACGACCTCTTCTGGACCTTCATCCGCGCGGGCACAGCCACCCTGGAGACCCTGCCGAACAGCGAGGCCGAGGGCAAAAAGGCCCTGCACTTCCGGGCCCTGGCCAAAAGCACGCCCTTTGTGGACACATTCTACCGCGTGCGCGACCAGATCGAGTCCTGGGTGGATCCGGAAATGACCCGCGCCCTGCTCTACCAGAAGAATCAAGAGGAGGGCGACTACGTCCGCAACTACGTCATCCGCTTCAACCCCCAGGGCACCATGGCCTTCCGCTACAGCAAGGGCGCGCTGAAAAACTCGGTGCTGACCCAGCCCGGCACCTTTGACCCGCTGTCCATGCTCTTTTTCTTCCGCACCAAGCCGCTCAGCGTGGGCTACGAGTTCACCGCGCCCGTCACCGACGGCGACAAGGCCGTGGCCGGCAAGGCGCGCGTGGTGCGCCGGGAGACCATCACCACCCCGGCGGGCGAGTTCGACACCTTCCTGGTGGAGCCGGAGATCAAGGACATCGGCGGGGTCTTCCGCAAGAGCCCGGACGCCACGCTCCAGGTCTGGATCACCAATGACGCCAGGCGGCTGCCCGTGCGCGTCAGGAGCAAGGTCATCGTCGGCTCTTTCTCTATGGAGCTTACGGCCTATGAAGGCCCGCCAGCAAACCCCCAGCAGAACAAATAGGAGCGCGCCATGAGCCGCAATACAACGCAGAGAAAGGGCGGCCAGGGCAAACGGGCCGATTCCCGCCCGGCCCGCCCCACACGTCCGCCCCGCCAGGCCCACCGCACGTCCCAGGGCGCGGGCTCGCCCCTGGTGGGCAAGCTGGTGGAGCTCGACATCGACACCCTGGCCCTGGGCGGCGCAGGCGTGGCCCGCATGCCCGAAACGGTCGAAGGCGTCGAAGAGTTCAGCGGCGCGGGCATGGCCGTTTTCGTGGAGGGCGCCCTGCCCGGCTCCCGCGTGCGGGCGCGGCTCACGGCGGTGCACCGCCGCCATGCCGAGGCCGTGGCCGTGGAGGTCCTCTGCCCCTCGCCCGAGGCCGTGACGCCCTTTTGCCCGCATTTCGGCGTGTGCGGGGGCTGCACCCTGCAACACCTGGCCCCGGCCAGCCAGCTGGCCTGGAAGCAGCGCCAGATCCTGGACGCGCTCAAGCGCATCGGCAAGGTCGAGCCCAGGACCGTGCTGCCTGCTGTGGCCGCGCCCCTGAGCCAGCGCTTCCGCAACAAGATGGAGTTCGCCTTCCAGGGGACGACTGGAGCACAGGGCGGTGGCGACGGCCTGCGCCTGGGCCTGTACGAGGCCGGGCTGCCTGGCCAGACCGGAACTGGCCGCGTCTTTGACCTCGCCACCTGCCCCATCTTCCCCGAGGCCGGGGAGGAGATCGTCCACGCCGTGCGTGCGGCCTGCAAAAAGGCCGGGCTGACAGCCTACGACCGCGCCCGGGGCCAGGGCTTTCTGCGCCATCTGGTGCTGCGCCACAGCGTGCACCAGGACGCCTTTCTGGCCCAGCTCATCACCTCCCCCGCCACCGAGGCCCAGGGAAGGGCCGTGCAGACCCTGGGCGAGGAGCTGCTGGCCCGCTTCCCCAGGCTCACGGGCTTTGCCCACTCCGAGCGCGGCCGGGCCGACGGCCTGTCCCAGGCCGAGCGCACGCGCCTGACCCTGGGCTCGGCAGTGCTCATCGAGGCCCTGGAGAACGTGCAGTATTCCATCAGCGCCGACGCCTTCTTCCAGACCTGCACCCTCGGGGCCGGGGCGCTCTACGCCGCCCTGCGTGAGCTGGCGGACCTCGCGCCCGCGGACACGGTGTATGACTTCTACTGCGGCGGGGGCGGCATCGCCCTGTTCCTGGCGGCCTCGGCCAGCCGGGTGCTGGGCCTGGAGATGAACGCCTCGGCCGTCGCCGACGCCGAAGCCAACGCGGAGCTGGGCGGCATCACCAACTGCCGCTTCGTGCGCGCCGACCTCTCCGGCCAGACGCCCGTGCCCACGCGCCTGCCCGAGGGCTTTGAGCATCCGGACGTGGCCGTGGTGGACCCCCCGCGCGAGGGGCTGGACGCCGGGCTGGTGGCCTGGCTGATACACAAGCCCCTGCCCCGGCTGGTCTACGTGTCCTGCAATCCGGCCACCCTGGCCCGCGATGCCGGGCTCCTGTCCGCAGCCTACGAGCTCTCTGCGGTGCAGGCCGTGGACCTGTTCCCGCACACGGCCCATGCCGAGTGCCTGGCCCTGTTCACGCCCCTGGCCAAGTAGGCCCGGCGAGCCCTCTTGCCGCCCTCTTGCCGACAAGAGGGAAGCGGGATAGGTGAGAGCGTCGACGTACGCATGCGAGGAGGTCCCCATGTCCACAGTCATCCGCAAGAGCCTGCTCCAGCTCGTGTTCTCCGGCGCCTTCATGAAGCGCTGGAACGACCGGCTGCGCCCCATGGAGCTCATGGAGGTGGACAAGCAGGCCCACAAGATGATCGTGGCCTGGATGCTGCTGTCGCGCATCACCAAGGACATGGACCAGGAGACCCGCCTGACCCTGGTGGACGAGACCATCGAGGGCGGGCTGTTCGACTATTTCTACCGCCTGGTCATCACCGACATCAAGCCCCCGGTGTTCTATAAGATAAAAGCCAACCGCGAGGACTACCAGAAGCTCACCCAGTGGGTGCTGCCGCAGTTGAAGCCCCGGCTGGCCCCGCTGGGCGAGGACTTCTGGCAGCGCATGACCGACGCCCTGATGGAGCCCGAGGAGAAGACCCTGTCCCGGCGCATCCTCATGGCCGCGCACCTCTTCGCCTCCTACTCCGAGTTCCGGCTGCTCAAGCCCATCAACCCGCACGACGAGGAGCTGCCGGAGATCGAGCACAGCTTTGTCTCGCGCCTGCAGGCCCTGTCGGACATTCCGGGCGTGGCCGACCTCATCGCCAGTGACGACAACGAGTTCCAGCGCTTTGCCGCGCGCGCCGGGCAGCTGCGCTTCCAGAAGCGCTGGTCCCAGACCCCGCGCGTGCCCGAGACCACGGTGCTGGGCCACATGTTCCTGGTGGCGGCCTATTCCTGGTTCTTCAGCGTGGAGGCCGGGGCCTGCCGCGCGCGCAGGCACAACAACTTCTTCACCGGCCTGTTCCACGACCTGCCGGAGCTCCTGACCCGCGACATCATCTCGCCCGTCAAGTCGAGCGACGCCTCCATCAGCGAGCTCATCAAGCAGTACGAGACCCAGGAGCTGGAGCGGCGCATCCTGGGGCCGCTCCGGAACGGGGGCTGCGCAGACTTAGCCGAGCGCCTGTCCTATCTGCTGGGCCTGGCCGTGGGCTCGGAGTTCATCGCCACGGTGCGCGAGGACGGCCCGGACGGATTCCAGGTCCGCCACGTCACCGAGGAGGACCTGCGCGGCCCCAAGAACCGCGACGAGCTGGACCCCAAGGACGGCCCCCTGCTCAAGATGTGCGACAACCTGGCCGCCTTCATCGAGGCCGACACGGCCCTGCGCAACGGCATCAACAACGAACAGCTGCACCAGGCCCGCTGGCGCATCCGGCACCTCTACGACAGCCGTCCGGAGGTCATGGGCATCCAGGTGGGCGCGCTCATGGCGGACTTCGACTAGGCGGCGCAAGCATCCATGCCGCACAGCCCGGACACTTCCCCCACGGCCCTGGCCCCCGCGCCCCTGGCCCCTGGCCTGTACGTGGTGGCCACGCCCATCGGCAACGACGCCGACCTCTCGCCGCGCGCCCGCAGCGTGCTCAGCCGCGCCGACGCCGTGCTGGCCGAGGACACCCGCCGCGCCGGGCTGCTCTTCAAGCGCCTGGGCATCCAGCGCGCCCGGCCCGGCTTCTTCAGCCTGCACGAGCACAACGAGGCCGGGCGCATCCCCCAGGTGCTGGCCATGCTGGAGCAGGGCCAGGCCGTGGCCCTGATCAGCGACGCCGGAACCCCGGTCCTGGCCGACCCCGGCTTTCGGCTGGTGCGCGCCTGCCGCGAGGCCTCCTTCCGCGTGACGCCCGTGCCCGGCCCCTCGGCCCCGGCCGCGGCGCTCTCGGCCTGCGGCCTGCCGCCCGCGCC
>CAYMIP010000044.1:0-19190 GCA_964390575.1 uncultured Desulfocurvus sp.
GGGCGCGGACGACCAGATCAGCAAGCCGGAGATCACCCACGTGGCCAAGCGCGCCGTGGCCCTCATCAAGGACCGGATCGCGGCCGCGCGGGGCTAGTATTTTTTTTCGCGCCACGCGGAACACGAGACCGCCCGGCATCCTTTGCGGAGCCGGGCGGTTTGTTTTGCCATAAGGACAGCCAGCGGCCCTGTCAGCGCGTCTGTCAGCGGCCCATGAGCCGCGCGATGAATCCGTGGAAGATGAGATCCAGGGTCATGAGCTTGCTACACATAGGTATGCTTGAGCTTCATGACATCACGGTAGGGAACCACGCCCTGGATCACATCGTTCTCGTCCAGAACAGGAATGGCGCGGAAGCCATAGCGTTCGAACATTATCGTGGCGTCCTTGAGGGTGTCGCCAAGGGCGAGGCTCTTGACGCCGGTGGTCATGATGGCGTCCAGGCGCTGGGACGGCTCTGCGCGCAGGACCGAATGGTAATTGACCACGCCGAGCAGACGGTTGTCGCCGGAGGTGACGTAGATGTACCAGATGACGTCCTTGTCGCGGGCGACCTCGCGGAACTGCTGAAAGACCTCGTCGACCTTGGTCTCAGGCGGGAAGGTGATGATGCTGTCCGTGGCGAAGTCGGAGATGTCCTTGTCGTGGTCGTCCATGAGCGATTCAATCTTTTCGACATGCTCCTTCTCGTCCATCAAGGCCAGAATGTCGTCGGCGTCGGCGGCAGGCAGGGCCGAGAGCACGTCGGCGGCCTGGGCCGGGGTCATCTCCTCGATGAGTTCGGCGGCCTTTTCGTCGCCGATGCTGTGGATGATCTCGCGCTGCACGCGGGGCTCGATCTCCTCCAGGGTGTCGGAGGCCTGTTCCACGTTCAGTTCGTTGAAGACGGAGAGGCGGTGGTCGTGGTCCATCTCCTCCAGGATGTCGGCCAGGTCCACGGGGTGGATCTCGTGGATCTTCTCCTTGAGGATGTTGAGCTTGAGGCTGCCGGTGAAACGGCCGAGCTCGTGCGACAGGGGCTGCACATACTTCCAGGGGATGGGCTCGTCCTTCAAGGTGGCGGCCAGGTCGCTGATGAAGGTGGCCAGGCGCCTGAGCCCGATGCGGCGCAGGAAGCTCTGGCGCGAGCAGTCCACGCCGCTGACATAGAGCCTGCCACCGCGACTGCACAGGCGCACGTCGTAGACCACCTCGACCTCGTGGTCCTCGAGGTCCACGATCTTCTTGTCCAGGATGTGGTCCTGCAAGAGCACCAGGCCGTCGAAGTGGTCCTTCTCGCGGCTTTCGATGCTCTCCAGGCGCACTGTCGCTTCGCGTTCGCCAATCTCGACGTCGGCCCAGGGGATCAGCAGCGATTTATGTCCGAAGGAGCGGCTGACGATGATGTCGGTGACCTCCGGCAAGGCCTCGGTCTCACGGATGACCATGTCGTCGAGTTTGCCGATCCTCTTGCCGTTCCAGACGACCTTCTGCCCGATGAGATCGGAAAGGGAATAGGGCTGCTCGACACAGGTGGAGATGTTCTGCTGGACCATGATGTTCCCCCCTATATTTCCGAGCTATGTCGTCAGCACGGAGATGAACTTGTACAGAAGCAGGCCCACCAGCAGCAGCAGGTAGCAGCGCAGGAGCAGCAGGCAAACCTTGACCGGGCGGGACATGACCAGGCTCGGCGTGGCGTATTTTTCGTTGATCTCGTTGATCTTTGGGAAGTGCTTGCGCAAGAAATTCTTGAACATGGTCGGCCTCCCTGGGCTAACTGAACAGGCTCGGGAACAGCGCGCTGACCGCATAGAGCGAGGAGAGCACGACAATAACCGAGACGATGCCGATGTTGACGATGTTTTCAAAGAGTGTGTTCTTGTATGCACCCATGGTCTTCTCGTCGTTCAAGAGCAGGATGAGAAAGACCAGGGCGGCGGGCAGGAGCGTCACGGCCACCACCTGCACGAAGAGCGTGATGAGCACCAGCGGCGCACCGGGGATGAGCACCACGCCGCCAGCGGTGACGAGGGCCAGGAAGTAGGCGGCGTAGAACCAGGGCGCTTCCTTGATCTTGTTGTTGAGCGAGTGCGCCCAGCCGAAGATCTCGCCCAGGGCCCAGGAACTGGCCAGCGAGATGCAGATGGCGCCGAGCAGGCCCGCGTCGAACAGCCCGATGGCCATGAAGGTTCCGGCGTAGCCGTGGGAGCCCATAAGCATCTTCGAGGCCTGGGCCGCGTCGTCGATCTCCACGCCCGGCAGCACCGTGCCCACCACGATGATGATGAAGGCCGCCACCACCACGGTCAGGATGGAACCGAGCAGGGTGTCGAACTTGCCGAAGGGGATGTCCTTTTCGGTCATGCCCTTGTCCACCACGGCGCTCTGCTGGAAGAAAATCATCCAGGGCGCGATGGTGGTGCCGATGTTGGCCATGAGGAAGAAAAAGAGCTGGTTGTCGAACTTGCCGCCTGGAAGATTGGGGATGATTCCTGCGAGCACAGCGGAGGTGTCCGGCTTCACCCAGAAGGCCGCCGGGATGTAGATGAGGTTCAGCAGGCAGAAGCCCATGGTGATCTTTTCCCAGGTCCAGTAGCGGCCATTGAGCACCATGAAGCCCATGATGCCGATGACGCCGAGGATGGTCAGCCAGGGCGGCACCCCGAAGATGCCCATGGCCGCCGTCATGCCGATGAACTCAGTGATGAGCGTCAGCCAGTCGCACAGGATCAGGTCAATGAGCGAGAACCAGCCCCAGAAGGCGCCGAAGTTCTCGAAGATGGCCTCGGCGTGGCCGCGCTTGGTCACCGCGCCCAGACGGACCGTCATCTCCTGCACGAAGTAGGCGACAGGCACCAGCACAATGAGAAACCAGATGAAGTTGTAGCCGTATTTCGCGCCGGTGGCGGCATAGGTGGTGATGCCGCCGGCGTCGTTGTCGGCGATCATGACCACCAGCCCGGGGCCGGAGAGGATGAGGAAGAGCCTGAGGGCCTTCCAGCTGCGGCGGAACATGTAGAAGAGCTGGGTGAAGATGTTCATGGAAACCTCCGTGCGCCAACCCTGGCCGCCTGTATTCTTTGGCGGTGGGGCTCGTGGAAACGGGACCGCTCAGGCGGTCCGGGCCTGACCTAGCGTGTTCGCCAGGGGCCGGGGGGAGGTTCCAGGGGCGAGGCGTTGGCTGCAAAGCGCGGACGCGAAAAATCCTGGCCGGGCACGGCGGCCAGGTCTTCCGGCTCGCCCCGCAGCGACACCACCACGGGGTTGAACAGGGCGATGTCGGCCCAGGGTATGCGCCGCACCCCCCCGCCCTTGCGCACAAGCAGGTGCGGCACCACGGGCAAGAGATCTCCGGGGCCCATGGCCACGTCCCACAAGGCGCCAATGACGCGGCCGGAGGGGCTGATGACCGGACGGTCCAGCACTGCGCTCAGGAAAATGCCACTGCTGGGCTGGGTCATGCGGGCCTCCGGCGCGTTCCGGACAATGGCCGGGATGATTGCCGAGACAAAAGGCGGCGCAAGGCCGTGCAGCCGGAGAACAGATGCATGTCCACTGGATTTGAGAGCCGGATGAGCGTGTGAGTCATCTGCCACCTCCTGCATAGGCGTCGCCAGCTTTACAGCGGCGCGCGTCAGGGGCGGCCCGGTGCGCGTTTACATTGCGCTGGGCGGCTTCAGGCGCGAGCGGCCGGGCGTGCGGGCAACTCGAGTTCTGTCCTATGCTTAAAAAATACAAGCAACTTTAAGCGTTTACTATGCGGGTCGTCCATTTTGTTCCTCAAGACTGTTTATGAAGCCGAGAAAGTATTAGACCCAGGCCGTGGAAACTGTCAACCGCACTTGCGAAACGTCAGTGTTACAGATTCCAGACGGTTCCAGCGGGACTCCGGGTGATTCCAGGCGGTCGCCAGGACGCGCAAAAAACACCAAAAGCCGGCAGCCCACAGGTGCGCGGACTCCGGCGACTCAGATGCCGCCGCAGGCTCATGCCGGGGAATCATTCCCGGCAGGCGGTACGGCGGCGGGCTATTTCTTGGTCTCTGCCTGCTGCGTGGCCTGAGGCTGCTGCGCGCCCGGGTCGGCAACGCCGTCCAGGCCCTTGCGCAGTTCACGAATGCTCTTGCCGATGCTGGCCCCAAGTTGCGGCAGCTTGCCTGGGCCAAACACGAACAGGGCGATGACAAGGACCAGCAGCAGGTGCATGGGCTGGAAAAGCTGTCCGAACATGGTGGTTCCTCCGTGTTCCCGTGGCGCGGGCGGCTTCAGTGGCCGCGTCCGGGTCCAGGGGAAGGCTTGCGCCGGTACTCCGGCACCAGCCTGTTCGGCGTGTCGGTTCGGCGTGTCGGTTCAGCGTGTCGGTCGGGACGGTGTCCAAATGGGCCGGGAGCCCACTTCATCCTGGCACGCAGACGCTGCCACAGGGCTCGTCCATCATGCTTGGCAGGGCTTACAGGGAACCTTCGCCCCCGTCAAGGCGCATCTTGAGGTGCTGGTAGGCCTTGGCCGTGGCCACCCGCCCGCGCGGGGTGCGCTTGATGAACCCGCACTGGATGAGGAAGGGCTCGTAGATGTCCTCGATGGTGCGCGCCTCTTCCGAGCAGGCCACGGCAATGGTCTTGACCCCCACCGGCCCGCCGCTGAACTGGTTCACGATGAGCGAGAGGATCTTGCGGTCCATCTGGTCCAGGCCATAGGGGTCCACGTCCAGGCGGTCCAGGGACTGCTCGGCCAGGGCCTTGTCCACCATGGCCTGGCCCTGGACCACGGCATAGTCGCGGATGCGCCGCAAGAGCCGCCCGGCGATGCGCGGGGTGCCGCGCGAGCGCCGCCCGATGGCCCAGGCCCCGTCCTCGGTGATGCCGATGCCCAGGATGTTCGCCGCGCGCAGCACGATGCGGGCCAGCTCCTCCGGGGCGTAGAACTCCAGCCGGAAGACGCAGCCGAAGCGGTCGCGCAGGGGCGAAGTGAGCAAACCCACGCGGGTGGTGGCGCCCACCAGCGTGAACGGCTCCAGGTCGATTTTCACCGTGCGCGCGCCCGGCCCCTGGCCGATGATGAGGTCGATCTTGTAGTCCTCCATGGCCGGGTACAGGATCTCCTCCACGCTGGCGGGCATGCGGTGGATCTCGTCGATGAAAAGGATATCGTGGCGCGAAAGGTTGGTCAGGATGGCCGCCAGGTCGCCCACGCGCTCCAGCACCGGCCCGGAGGTGGAGACCATGCTCACGCCCAGCTCCGAGGCCATGATCTGGGCCAGGGTGGTCTTGCCCAGGCCCGGGTTGCCGGAAAAGAGCGTGTGGTCCAGCGCCTTGCCGCGCTCCCGGGCGGCCTGGATGAACACGCTTAAGTTGGCGCGCAGGTCGTCCTGGCCGATGAAGTCCGCCAGGCGCTGCGGCCGGATGGTGTCGTCCGGCAGGGGCTGGACGGGCTGGGAGGGGGCCTGGGGGTTCATGCCGCTCATGACCGGCCCGCCGCGATCTTCTTGAGGGCCGCGCGGATGGCCGAGGAGGCGTCGATGTCCGGCTCGGCCTCAAAGGTGTCGCGCACCAGGCCGCGAGCCTCCTCCTCGGTGTAGCCCAAAGCCCGCATGCCGGCCAGGGCGTCGAAGTATTCGCCCTGGGGGCTTTCCACCGCGCCCGCAGCCGTCAGCGGCCCGGTCTTGATGCCCGCCAGCTTGTCCTTGAGTTTCCACATGATCTCGCGCGCGGACTTGGGGCCAATGCCCGGCACTGTGGCCAGGGTGTCGGCAGCGTCGCGCAGCACCAGCTCGCGCAGCTGGTCGGGCCGGAAATGCGAGAGGATGGCCAGGGCCTTTTTCGGCCCCAGCTTGTCGATGCCGATGAGCAGGCGGAACAGGTCGCGGTCGTCCCTGGCGGCAAAGCCGTAGAGGTCGAGGGCCTCCTCGCGCACGATGAGGTGCGTGAAGAGCTGAACCTCCGCGCCCTTCTGCGGCAGGGTGGCAAGCGCGCTGCTGGGCAGGGCCAGCTCGTAGCCCACCCCGCCGGGGGTGAGCAGCACGCAGCCCTTGCCCGTGACGTCCAAGAGGCGGCCCTCGATGTAGGCGATCATACGACCCCCATCAGCTTGCGCATGCGGCCCCCGTGAGTTTGCGCACCCGGCGCTCGTTCAGGTGGCAGATGGCCACGGCCAGGGCGTCGCTGGCGTCCAGGGCCCAGTCGGGCTTCTTGACGCCCAGGATCTGGGCCACCATGAAGGCCACCTGCTCCTTCTCGGCCCTTCCAACGCCCACCAGGCTCTTCTTGACCAAGGTCGGCGGGTACCCGGCCACGCTCAGGCCCGCCACGGCGCAGGCGGCCATGGCCGCGCCGCGCGCCTGCCCCAGCTTGATGGCCGAGGCCGAGTTCTTGGCCACGAAGACGCTCTCGATGGCGGCCTCCATGGGCCCGTGGGCGGCGATGACCTCGGCCACGCGGGAGTAGATGACGCCCAGGCGCTGGGCCATGTCGCCCCCGCTGGGGGTGCGGATGGTGCCCACGGCCACAAGCTCGGCCCGGCCCGAGGACTCGCGCACCACGCCATAGCCCGTCACCTGGCTTCCGGGGTCCAGCCCCAGCACCACGACAGGCCCGGCCACGGCTCTACCCCAGCTCTTCCATGATCTCGTCGGTGAAGTCCGCGGTGACGTACACGGCGGACACGTCCTCGTTGTCTTCCAGGTTCTCCATGATGGCCATGACCTTTCTGGCCGTGGCCGCGTCCACCGGGGTCAGGTTCTTGGGAACCATGGTCAGGTCGGCGCTGTCCGGAGTGAACCCGGCGTCCTCAAAGGCCTTCTCCACGGCGGAGTAGTCCTCGGGGTTGGTGCGCACCTCGACGGTGTCGCCCTCGTCCACCACGTCGTCGGCCCCGGCCTCCAGCGCCACTTCCATGAGTTGGTCCTCGGTGTACTTGGCCTTGTCAAAGACGAACACCCCGCGCTTGTCGAACATCCAGGCCACACTGCCGGGCTCGCCCATGCTGCCGCCGCCCTTGCTGATGATGTGCCGGACCTCGGCGATGGTGCGGTTCTTGTTGTCCGTGGCCACCTCCACCAGCATGGCCACGCCGCCCTGGGCATAGCCCTCGTACATCATCTCAAACACTTCGCCGCCCGCCAGCTCGCCGGTGCCCTTCTTGATGGCCGTCTCGATCTTGTCGTTGGGCATGTTGGCGGACTTGGCCTTGGCGATGACCCCGCGCAGGCGGGCGTTCAAGGCCGGGTCGCCGCCGCCCTTGGCCGCCAGGATGATGTCCTTGGTGACCTTGGTGAAGACCTGGCCCTTCTTGGCGTCTGTTTTTTCCTTGGCGCGCCTGATGGTGGCCCATTTGCTGTGTCCTGACATTCTTCCTCCAGAAAAATTCTTGGTCCGGGCGCGTGTCCCGCGAAACGTGTTTACCTACTCGACATCGCCCTGAAAGCCAAGTCCCCGATATCCGAGCCCGAGGAAAAAGGTCTCCTTGCTCTCGGCCCGCGAGCTCTTGGGCTTGAACCCGCGCACCTGCGCGAAGAACGGCTTGAGGGAGTCCTGGAAGCCCTTGGCGTCCGGCCCCTCAAAGATCTTGGCCACGAAGTTGCCGCCGATCTTCAGGCGCTTGAGCGCCACGTCGCGGGCGCGCTCGCACAATTCCAGGGACCGGGCCTGGTCCGTGAACTTGATGCCCGTGGTGCTCGGGGCCATGTCGCTCATGACCAGGTCAAAGGGCAAGAGCGGCGTCATGACGGCCAGCAGCTCCGGGGAGTCCTCAAAGGCATCGTGCACCAGGAAATGGACATTGGCCGGAAACTCCTGCACCGTGGTCTGGATGTCCAGCGCCAGCACGCGGCCCAAGGGGCCGACCTTCTGGGCCGCAAAGAGCGACCAGGAGCCCGGCGCCGCGCCCAGGTCCAGCACCTTGAGGCCGGGTTTCAAAAGCGCGAACTTGGCGTCCAGCTCCTGGAGCTTGTACACGCTGCGCGCGGGATAATTTTCCACCTTGGCGCGCTTGAAATAATGGTCGCGATATTGTTTCATGGGGGGGCCTGCTCCACCGACACCTAGCCCAAACCGGCTCCATTGCCAAGGAGCCCAGCGCCAAGGAGCCCCATGCCCGCACGCCCCGTCCGCCACAGCGTCCTCGACGAGCTTGGCCTGGCCAAGTCCCTGCCCGCCGGGCCAGGGGATTTCCACGTACTCTGCCAGCACGAGAGTTGCGGCGAGGGGCCGGACGTGCTGTTCCTGGGCCTGGGGCCGGAGCCGGAGCGTCTGCCGGAGTTATTCCCCACGGCCCGCAACGTGCGCTTCCTCGAATGCCCGGAGCTGGCCGCACAGCTTGGGGCAAACCCTGGCGACGACTGGCGCGGCCGCATCCCGGCCGGGTATTCCGAGGTCCAGGCCGAAGCCCTGCCCGCCCTGGCCAAGAGCGGGGCAAAGTTCATCCTGTACGCGCCCGGCCCGCGCCTGTTCCCGTGCTTCTGGGGACCGCTGTTGGCGCGGGTGCAGCTGTCCCTTTTGGCCCATGCCCCGGCCCCGCGCCAGCGCCTGGCCTGGCTCCCCGGGGGCGAAGCCGGCCTGCTGCGCATCGAGCTGCGCGAGGCCCTGGAGGCCCTGGGATTTTCCGTGCGCCTCAGCGGGGACGCAGGCAGCGAGGAATACCGCGCCTGGCTGGCCCAGGGCGAGTGCCCGGAACTGTTCCTCAGCGTCAACTTCAGCGGCCTGGACCCGCTGGGCGAGGCGTTCCACCTGCTTGAAACCGCCGGGGCGCGGGTGGCTGTGTGGTGCGTGGATAACCCGCTGCACCTGCTGAGCGGGCTCAAGTCCCGGTTCTGGACCAGGCTGCCGCTTTTCGTCACCGATGACTGGTTCGTCGCGCCCTTGCGCAGGTTGGGCGCGACGAACGTCCGGCACCTGCCCCTGGCCGCCCGCGCCAGGGACCTGGCCCAGCATATGGAACGATCCCCGCGCCCGCCTGCCCCGGCCTGGGCGGACCTTTCGGAGCGGCTGGTCTTCGTGGGCCGCAGCGCCTTTCCCGGCAAGGCGGGCTTTTTCGCGGGCTGCACTGTGCCGACTGAGACCAAGGACAACGCCTGGGCCGAGGCCCAGGCCATGCTGGAGGCGGGGCAATGGGATGCGGGCCAGCGGCCGGATTTCGGCTGGTGGCTTGAGCGGCTGGGCATTGGGCAACTTTGGCCCGGCACAGAGGCGCGCCGGGCGGGCTTCTGCGCCGAGGAGACCGGCCGGGCCTGGCGGGCACTGTGCCTGCGCCGCGCCCAGGCTGACCTGGGCCAGCTCACGGTGTTCGGGGATGCGGGCTGGCAAAAGCTCTTGCCGGAACCAACGGACCTGCGCGGCCCGGTGGACTACTACACGGCCCTGCCGGAGATCGTGGCCAGCGCGGGCTGCTGCCTGGGCCTGACCAGTCCGCTCTTGCCGCGCGGGCTCAGCCAGCGCCATTTCGACACCTGGGCCTGGGGCGGGCTGCTTTTAAGCGACGCCACGCCGGGCCTGGATATCTTTCCGGCTGAACTGGCGCAGGAGATCACCTTCCGCACGCCCGCAGACCTGGCCGGGCGCTTCCGCGAACTGACGTCCTCCACAACCCACGCCGCAGGATTGAAAGCCGCCTGGCGGGCGGAGCTGGCGCGCGCGCACGCCTATGGGCATCGGGTGGCGGCTGTGCTGGGGCAGCTGGGGCTGGCGGGCGGCTAGCCCGGAAAGCTCTGCCAGCAGCCCGCAGGCAACACTTTTGAGAGCTCAAGGCATGAGGATTCCGCCACCCGGCTGCTTGCGAGGGATGACCATGACCAAGGCGCTCGGCCTGTTCTGCCTGCTGCTTCTGCTGTCTGCGGCCCCGGCCAGGGCCGACGAGCTCCGGCTGATGACCCTTGGGGACTCCATCGTGGGCGGGGGTGCGGGCAACTTCCGCACGCCCCTGAAGGCCCTGCTCGCGGCGGACGGCCACAGCGTCACCTATGTGGGCCTGCTGCGCGACGCCGACGGCAACAGGCACGAGGGGCACGGCGGCTGGACGCCCGCCCAGGTCCGCCTGATCTTCCTCAGCACCGACACTGCGGACATCTATGTGCTGTACGCGGGCCTCAATGGGCTGGACGAAGGCAGCGTCGCGCCGGGACCCGACGGGTATGGGCCGCACGTGGCCGCCATGAAGGACATCCTGGACGCGGCCTACGCCCGCAACCCGTCGGCGCGCGTGGTGCTGGCGCAGATCGGGCACATCCGCGACGCCAGCTCTGCGCAGAACGCGCTCATCAGCACCTTCAACAGGCAGCTTGCGCTCATGGTCTCAGGGTACGGGCAGCCGGGCAGGCTCTGGCTGGCCAACCTGGAAGACGTGTTCGCCGACGACCCGAGCCTGTTCGCCGACGCCGTTCATCCCAGTCAGAAGGGCTATGACGCCCTGGCTGCGGCCCTGCATCCCCATGTCCGGGCGGCTGCGGCAGCGGCGACGCCCTTTCCGGGGGCGCTGTGGGGCCTGGGCGGGGGTCTTGTCGGCCTGGCTGTCCTGGCCGGTCTCGTGGTTCTGAGAAAGAGGCGCCAAGGCCTGGCGCCCCAGGCCGCGCCCGAATGACCTAACTTGGGCGGACATTGCGGGCAAAAGGCAACCGCGGAAACAGGGGCAAACGCACCAGACATGGCGGCTTTTTGGGCAGTGTGGCCGACAGCGCAGAGCATGAACCATGGACGCCGTGAGGCAGCCTGGTTCGAAGCTAGCCCAGCATCCGCAAGGAGTACTTCTCGAAGAGCAGGGTCTGGAACTCGGCGGTGAGCTTGAAGGCCGCGCGCAGGCGCTCGCGCTCCATGGCGCCCAGGGTCTCGGGCCGGATGTCGTTGTCCAGCGCTCTGCCCTGGCGCAGGTGCGCGGCCTGGGTGCGCATGCGCAGGGTCTGCAGAAAGTCGTAGGCGTCGCACAGCCCTTCCGCCAGGGGCACGGAGAGCGCCCCGGAGCGGTGCAGCAGGCGCAGGCGCGCGCAGGTGCCGGTCTCGGCCAGGCCGTGGTCCACGGCCAGGGTCTTCACGCCCTGGGTGATTGGAAAAACCCCGCCGCGCTTGATGTCGAGCACGCCCCGGCCCTCGGCGTCCTTCTTCAGGGAGAAGCTGCCGAACAGGCCCAGCGGCGGGCTGAAGCGCACGGCCTCCCGCGCCATGAGCTTGATCAGGATCGGGCTCTTGCGCAGCCGCTTGGTCATGGCCTCGCGCAGGCGCGCGTTCAGGCCGCCGCTCCCGGCCCCCTGCACCTGCACGGGCCGCATGTCGGCCAAGAGCGAGGTCTTGATCACCGCCTCGGCGTCGGGCCTGTCGGCCATAGAGTCAAAAAGGTCCAGCCAGCTGTCCAGGCTGCGCCGCCAGTCCGGGTTGTCCAGCATGATGCGGTTCTTGCACGGCGGGAAGCCCATATCCAGAAGCATCTGTGTGAGCCGCACGCCGAGGCGCTCGAACCAGGCCTCCAGCTCCGGGGCGGAGCCGCCGCCTGAGCCCTCATAGACCAGCGCCAGATCCTGGTCCGTGGCCAGAAACTGCTCGCGCCGACCCTGGCTGCCCAGCACCAGCACGGCGTGGGGCGCGGGCGCAGGCCCCAGCTCGAGCAGGGCCATCTCCCAGGCCCGGGTCATGATGCGGTCGTGCATTTCGCTGATGAGCCGCCCCACGGCGTCGCTGGAGATGCCCTCGGCCACGCTGCGCCCGGCCATGCGGTGCAGGCGCTCAAAGGTCCGGGCCAGCTCCTCCGGAACCTTGGCCCCGGCGATTTCCGAGGCCAGGGCCAGCGGGCTTTCCCCACGCGCGGAGAGCATGTCGCGCTCGCCCAGCACTCCTGCGGGCGCGCCGGACTCGTCCAGCAGCACCAGGCGGCGGATGCCGTGGTGCACCATGCGCGAAAAGGCCTCGATGAGCAGCTCCGCCGGGCCAACCGTGACCAGGCCCGGGGTCATCACCGCAGTCACGGGCAGGGACTCGGCGTTCTGCCCGGCGGCCACCACCTTGGCCAGCACGTCGCGCTCGGTGAGGATGCCCAGCACCGCGCCGTTGCTCCTGTCGTCGGCGCGCACCAGGGCCGCCGTGGCCTGGGCCTGGGCCATGACGCGCGCGGCCTCGGCAACGCTGAAGGCGGACTCCACATACACCGGGGCCGGGCAGGCCACATCGCCCACGCGCAGGCGCAGGAAGGGGTCCGGACCGGGCTGGCAGGCCTGGCTGCGCGCGCGCGCCGAGGCTGCGGCCAGCCCGCTGGCGCGGGCTGTGAGGGCGCGGGCGAAGAGTTCATCGGACAGGAGCCGGGTGAGCGCATCCAGGGGGATCAGGATGACCTCCGAGGCCTCGGCTGCTCTGGCCTCCCAGGGTCCTGTGGCCGTTCCCTGCCCCGTGGGCAGCGCGGCCTCGCAGCCCAGCATGTCGCCGGGCAGGAGCGTCAGGGGCAGGCACTGGGCGTATGTGGCTTCCAGGCTGCCGGAGCGCACCACGCAGGCCGCGTCCGGGCTGGTTCCTGCGCTCAGGATCTCCTCCCCCGCGGCCAGGTGGCGGACGGAAAAATGATCTCCCTCCGACCCCAGCAAACGCTGGGGAAGGAGGGAGAAGGGAAGTGCCGCCTTGAGGAAGGTGACTAAAGCATCATTCATTCCACGCTCACGCCGAGGTAGTTACGGACCTTTTGTTCCGCATACAACGATTCAGCGCGTTCGTCACGCTTAATCACGGACCCGATCCAGCCCGCGAGGAAGGCCCCGGTGATGGAGATGAGCGCCGGGTTCTTGAGCGGGAAGATGGCCGCCGGGTTCTTCAGGATGTCCACCCACACCGTGGGGCTGATGACGATGAGCACCACGGCCAGGGTCGTGCCGGTGACGATGGAGCACACCGCGCCCAGGGTGCTGAACCGGCGCCACATGATGGACAGCACAAGGGCCGGGAAGTTGGCGCTGGCGGCGATGGCGAAGGCCAGGCCGACCATGAAGGCCACGTTCTGGCCCTTGAAGGCCAGGCCCAGGGCCACGGCCACCACGCCGAGGCAGAGGGTGGCGATCTTGGCCACGCGCACCTCTTCCTGCTCTGCGGCCTTGCCGCCCCGGAACACGTTCACATACAGGTCGTGGGACAGGGTCGTGGCGCCGGCCAAGGTCAGTCCGGCCACCACGGCGAGGATGGTGGCAAAGGCCACGGCCGCGATGAAGCCGAGGAACACGGTGCCGCCGGTGACTTCGGCCAGGAGCAGCGCGGCCATGTTGCCGCCCTTGTCCATGCCGGAGATGACATCCTGGCCCACGAGGACCATGGCCCCGAAGCCGATGATGAAGGTCAGGATGTAGAAGAAGGCGATGAACCCGGTGGCCACGAACACGCTCTTGCGGGCGGCCTTGGCGTCGGGCACGGTGTAGAAGCGCATGAGGATGTGCGGCAGCCCGGCGGTGCCGAACATGAGGGCCAGGCCGAGGGAGATGGCGTCCCAGGGGTTGGACACGAGCCCGCCGGGGGCCAGCACCTTGTCGCCGTACTTGGCCTGGGCCGCAGCGAAGAGGTTCACCGGGTTATAGCCGAACTTGGACAGGACCATGACCACCAGGACCGTGGCGCCGCCGATGAGCAGCACGGCCTTGATGATCTGCACCCAGGTGGTGGCGAGCATGCCGCCGAAGAGCACATAGGCGATCATCACCGCGCCCACGAACACGATGGCCACCTCATAGGGCAGGCCGAAGACCATGTGGATGAGCGAGCCGGAGCCCACCATCTGCGCGATGAGGTAGAAGCACACTGTCATGAGCGAACCGACGCTGGCGGCGATGCGGATGGGCTTCTGCGACAGGCGGTAGGCCACCACGTCGGCAAAGGTGTACTTGCCGAGGTTGCGCAGGGGCTCGGCGATGAGGAACATGATGATGGGCCAGCCCACAAGGAAGCCGATGGAGTAGATGAGGCCGTCGTAGCCCTTGAGGGACACGAGCCCGGCGATGCCGAGGAAGGAGGCCGCGCTCATGTAGTCGCCGGCCAGGGCCAGGCCGTTCTGGAAGCCGGAGATGCCGCCGCCTGCGGCGTAGAAGTCGGCCGTGGTCTTGGTCTTCTTCGCCGCAAAATAGGTGATGAACATGGTCACCGTGATGAAGACGAAGAAGAACAGGATGGACGTCAGGTTCGGTTGCCCGATGGTTGTGGTGAACTGGTCCATGTCTAGTTCCTCCTGAGGCTCTGCCGGATGGCGTTCACGGCGCTGTCGAATTTGTCATTGGCCCAGAACACGTAGATTCCGGTCAGCCCCCAGGCCAGCAGGATGACGAACAGGCCGACGGGAATGCCCACGCTCAGGCCTTCGGTAATCATGACGCCGAGCAGGGCCTTGTTGAAGGCCAGGATCAGGATGAACCCGAAATATGCGCCCAGCATGATAATGGACAGGACTGCCGAGACGGACCACTGCCTGGCGACCAGGGCCTTGAATTCAGGCGAGTTGATGATGGCGTCCGGGTCTTTCTTCATGATGGTCCCTCCTGATTGTCGTTACGCGCGCGGGGGGCCTTGGACCGTCCGTGGCCCCTGTGCGCTGTCTTCGATTGAGGATGTAAAGCACAATTTTCGATTGCGGTAAGCAATTTCGCCCAGTGGCGCATTTCCGGCGGTGAGCATCCCGCCAGGGCCGATGAACACTCACCCGTGGATTTGCACCGTTCGCCGGGGGCAGGCCCAAGTAAACGGCAGCGAATGGCAGCAAGCGGCAACGCCAGACGCGCCAGACGCGCACGCCAGCACCATCGGCAGGCTTCTTGCTACCCTTCCGGCAGAGAAGATTCTGCCGGAGCGCTGATGAGAGTCCTTGTGCTGAACCTGACCCGACTGGGCGACCTGCTCCAGTCCCAGCCCACCGTGGCCGGGCTCGCGGCCCAGGGCCACCGCGTGGGCCTGGCCTGCCTGGAGAACTTCGCCCCGGCCGCAAGCCTGATGCAGGGCCTGGACGGGCTGTTCCCCTTCCCCGGCGCGCGCCTGCTGGCGCGGCTGGACCAGGACTGGCGCTTGGCCCTGGCCGCGTACCGCGAGGCCACTGACCGGGTGCGCCACGAATTCCGGCCCGACCTCGTCATCAACCTGACGCCGTCCGAGCCCGCGCGGCTTTTGGCCATGTCGCTGGGCGCTGCGCAGACGCGCGGCTTTGTCCTGGACGACCACGGCTTCAACGCCGACACATCCGCCTGGGCGGCCTTCCTGCAACTGGCCGCCGCCTCACGCGGGGCCAGCCCCTTCAACATCGTGGACATCTTCCGGCGCATTGCCGGACTCTCCGGCGCGCCTGATGGCCATGGCGGCGACGGCGGCGGCGGGGGCTTCGGCCTGCGCGGCCCGACCAGCGAAGCCAAAACCGAGGCCCTGGTCCGCCTGCGCAGCCTGCTGCCCGAGGCTCCGCCTAACGGCTACGTGGCCCTGCAGCTCGGCGCGTCCGAGGAGCGCAGACGCTGGCCTGTGGCGCGCTTCGCCCAGGTGGCGCGCGGCCTCAGCGCCGCTGGCTGCGCCCCGGTGCTCGTGGGCACCGCCGGGGAAAAGCCCCTGGGGGAGCGTCTGCGCGCCCAGGCTGAGGTTCCGCTCATCGACCTCATGGGCGCAACCGACCTGCCCGCCCTGGCCGCCGTGCTGGCGGGCTGCCGCCTGCTCGTCACCAACGACACCGGCACCATGCACCTGGCCGCAGGCCTGGGCATACCCTGCCTGGCCGTTTTTCTGGCCACGGCCCAGCCCTGGGACACCGGCCCGTACCTGCCCGGCAGCATCTGCCTGGAGCCGGACCTGCCCTGCCACCCCTGCGCCTTTGGCCGGGCCTGCGCCCATTGCGCCGATGGCGGCGAGGCCTGCCGCCAGGCAATCGCCCCGGAGACGGTGCTGGCCCTGGCCCTTGGCCTGCTCGGAACCAGGGACATGCCCGCCGCCGACGACCTTGTCCTGCGCGGGGCGCGGGTCTGGCGGACAGTCATCAACACGGGCATCAACACCGGCATCAGCACAGGCATCAGCACTGGCACCAACATTGGCAGCGGGGCGGATGGCCTGCTGGATCTGCATTCCCTGTCCGGCCACGAAGGGGCTGACCGCACGCGGCTCATCCGGCTCCAGCGCGGCCTGTATCGTCGATATCTTGACGGGGACTGCCTGGAGGAGGCCGCAGCGCCTGCCGGGCTCTCACCCGAGTCGGCAGGCCCCATGGCAGCAGCCCTGGGCGCGGCCTCGGATTTCCTGTTCCTGCTGGAGCGCCAGGGCCAGGTCCTGGGCCGCGAACCGCTCAAATCCGTCAAGGCCAAGTTTCTGGCCACCTGGCAGCGGGTGCAGAGCTCCCTGGCCGCTGACCCGCGCCTGGCGGTCCTGTCTGCCTTGTGGCTGTTCGAGTCCGAGCGCCCCGGCCTGGACATGCCGGACATCCTGGCGCTGGCTTCGCGATTCCGCAAACTTATCGATGCGCTGCGAGCGTCAATAAATGTTGGCACGAACAATGCATTAAACGCGTCAGGCCACTGAATTTCACCCAACGCTGAACCCAAGGAGGGGCACATGCTGCTCATAGATGGACACAAAAGCGACCTGAGTTTCGCCAATTTCAGCAACCTGGACCAGGTCTTCGTCAAAGTCATGGAAGAAGGGCTCCTGCATGACCGCATTGTCACGGACGTGTTCGTCAATGACGAGCCCTTCTCCGAAATCTACCCGCACCAAGCCGAGGACATCGACGCCAGCGAGCTCAGGAGCGTGGACATCCGCACCATGCCCGTGGGCGAGATGGCCGTGGAGATCACCCGCGAGCTGTATAAGGTCGTCACCCTCATGGGTGAAGGCGCCTCCCGCGTGGCCGAGCTCTTCCGCCAGGCCGACGACGCCGAGGCCCTGGAGACCTACCAGGATCTGGTGGACGTGACCCGCGACTTCCTCGGCATGATCGGCACCCTGCGGGGCGAGTTCTCGCTCAAGGATTACCGCGAATTCATGGAGGCCAGCGACCAGCTCTCCACCCTGTTCGGGGAGATGACCACGGTCATGGGCAACGAGGACTGGATCCTCCTGGCCGACCTCCTGGAATACGAGTTCCTGCCTGCGGTGAACCGCTGGAAGAAGGTCGTCGCGCAGTTGCGCGAGGACGTCCGGGCCTCCGGAAGGGAGTAAGCCATGCGCGCGGCCCTCACACTGCTCGACCAGGCCATCGAGATGGGCAACCAGGAGCTGGTGCACCTGACCGCTGGCGAGGTGGACAAGGCCGAGGAGCTGGCCTTCGGACGCGACGGCGTTCTGAATGCGGCCCTCTCCAAGGACACTCTGGGCGCCCCGGACGGGGAATGCCTGGACACCCTGGTGGCCAAGCTGGAGGAGCTCAAAAGCCTCCAGGCCAGGCTCATCGATGAGGCCACGCGCCTGCGCAGGTCCATCAGCCGGGAAATCCTGCGCACCGGCCAGGAGCAGAGGCGGCACCAGGGCTACGGCCAGGCCGTCCGGCCCGCCTCGCGCATCCGCAGCGCCTTCATCAGCAGAAACAGCTAATTGTTCGGGCACGCGCGGCACGCCCTTGCGGGCCGCGCGTGCCTCCCGCATCCCCTTCCCCCTCTCGCCACAGAACGCTGCGCGCCCGCGCCCTTGCCAGCCGCCTGGATTCGCGCTACCCCGCTCCACATCATGGAACCCGTCCGGCACATCCCCGTGGCCCTGCTGCGGCAGGCCAGCTATGACCGCCCCGCCCTGCTCGGGGCCGTGGAGCGGCTCGTCAGCGCCTGCGGCCTGGACTTCGCGCGCGGCGAACGGGTGCTGGTCAAGCCGAACCTCGTGTCAAAGAGCAACGCCGCGCTCTGCTGCACCCACCCGGAGGTGGTGCGGGCCGTGTGCGCGCACCTGCTGGACTGCGGGGCCAGACCCACGGTGGCCGACTCCCCGGCCTTTGGCGGCGCCGGGCGCGTGGCCGCAGCCTGCGGCCTGACCGAGGCCCTGCGCGACCTGGGCCTGCGCGTGGCCACCCTGGACCGCCCGGTTCCGCTCACCTTGAGCGACGGCGGCCGGATCGGCCTCTCGCGCCGCGCCCTGGAGGCCGACCGCATCCTGAGCGTGGCCCGGCTCAAGGCCCACGGCCAGTTCCGCGTCACGGCCAGCACCAAAAATCTTTTCGGGGCGGTCTGCGGCTGCCGCAAGGCCCTGGCCCACGTGCGCCTGGGCGATTCGCCAGGCCGCATGGAGCGCCTGGTGCTCGACGTGCGCACCGCCCTGCCGCCGACCATCGGCCTCATCGACGCCATCACCGCCATGCACCGGGGCGGCCCGATCCACGGCCAGGGCTTCCCCTTGGGGCTGCTCGGCTGCTCGCCGGACACGCTGACCCTGGACGCCGCGCTCTACGGGATACTCGGCCTCAGCCCAGCCGACGTGCCGCTCTGGGCCGAGGCCCTGGCCCAGGACCTGCCCGGAGCCCGCCCGGCGGCGGCGCGGTTCGTGCTGGACACCCCCAGCGCCTTTGACGCCACTGGGTTTGCAGTCCAGGCGCAGCTCGACCCCATGCGCTTTGAGCCCCTGCGCTTTGTGCGCGGGCGCGTGAGGAGCCTGCTGGACAACCTGGGGTAGGGGGCTCTCCCCTTGCCACCGGCCCCGGCCTTGGCTATCACCACCGGGACCGACCCAGCCAAGGAGAGCCCATGTCCGACATTTCCCCCCGCCGCCGCATCACCGTCACCGGCCAGGTGCAGGGCGTGGGCTTCCGGCCCTTTGTCTACCGGCTGGCCCAGGACATGGGCCTGGCCGGACAGGTGCGCAACGCCCCCGAAGGGGTCATCATCGAGATCCAGGGCAGCCCGCGCAGGCTGGACGAATTCCTGCGTCGACTGGAGGCCGAGCAGCCGCCGCTGGCGCGCATCATGCGCGTGAGCAGCCAGGACATCCCGCCCGTGGCCGGGAACGACGCCGGGGCCAGCACCTTTGCAATCCACAAGAGCACCGGCGGCACCGGCCACGACGTGCTCATCAGCCCGGACATCAGCACCTGCCCGGACTGTCTGGCCGAACTGAGCGACAAGAACGACCGCCGCTTCCTCTACCCGTTCACCAACTGCACCAACTGCGGCCCGCGCTTCACCATCACCCGCAGCATCCCCTACGACCGGCCGAACACGTCCATGGGCTGCTTCCCCCTGTGCGCCGACTGCGAGCGCGAGTACGTTGACCCGGCCAACCGGCGCTTCCACGCCCAGCCCAACGCCTGCCCGGTCTGCGGCC
>CAYMIP010000045.1:0-19125 GCA_964390575.1 uncultured Desulfocurvus sp.
TCGGCCCTCACCGGCCAGGGCCTGCCCGAGCTGCTGGCCGAGATGTGGCGGCGCTATGAGGCCATGAGCCCGCCTGAGATCGATGCAGCCGCTGAGCTGCATCAGGCCGAGGAGGACGAGGCATGAGCGCGGTGCCCACAGACCTGGACGCGAGGGCCCTGCGCCGCGAGATCCTGGGCCGGACCAGGTGCGTGGTGGTCAAGGTGGGCAGCGCGGTGCTGACCTCGGACCAGGGCCTGGAGCCCCAGGCCGTGGGGCGGCTGGTGGACCAGATAGCGGCCCTGCATGACCAGGGCCTGGAGGTGGTGCTGGTGAGCTCCGGGGCCGTGGCCGCCGGGCGCACGCGCATCCGCCAGAGCGTGCAGGGCGCGGAGAGCATCGACTTCGCCGAGCTGCCCTCGCGCCAGGCCGCATCAAGCATCGGCCAGAGCCGCCTGATGCACGCCTACGATGAGGCTTTTGGCCGCTTCGGCAAGACCGTGGCCCAGATCCTGCTGACCCGCGAGGATCTGCGCAGCCGCGCCCGCTTCCGCAACGCCCGCAACACCATCCGCAGGCTGCTGGACTGGGGCGTGGTGCCCATCGTCAACGAGAACGACACCGTGGCCGTGGCCGAGCTCAAGTTCGGCGACAACGACACCCTGGCCAGCCTCATGGTGGACCTGGTGGGCGCGGACCTGTTCGTGAACCTGACCTCCGCCGACGGAGTTTTCGACAAGAACCCGGACAAGCACCCCGGCGCGGCCTGCGTGCCCATGATCGCGGACATCGAGAACCTGGACATCGCGGCCATGTGCGACGGCAAGACGTCTGTCGGGTCCGGCGGCATGTACTCCAAGCTCCGGGCCGCGCGCCGCGCCGCTCAGCTCGGCGTGCCCACGCTCATCGTTTCAGGCAAGGACGGGTCCGGCCAGGGCGCCCTCGCCCTCACGCGCATCTTCGCCGGGGAGGTGCTGGGCACCCTGGTGCTGCCCTGCGCGCGCCTGGTCTCGCACCGCAAGTTCTGGCTGGCCTACCACGACGAGCCCGCAGGCACGGTGGGCGTGGACGCCGGGGCGGCCAAGGCCCTGCGCGAGCATGGCAAGAGCCTGCTGCCCGCAGGCATCCTTCAGGTGGAGGGGCGCTTTGAGCGCGGCGCGCTGGTGCGCATCGTGGACCACGAGGGCCGCCATGTGGGCGTGGGCCAGTCCAACTACTCCGGCCAGGAGCTTGTGCTCATCATGGGCCGCAAGAGCGCGGAGCTGCCGTCCATCCTGGGCGAGGCCCCGTGGCCCGAGGCCGTGCACCGCGACAACCTGCTCCTGGACGCCGCCCTGTAGCGCCAATCTTCTCGTCTTCATGCGACCAATGAAGCGGGCCGCCTTCCTGACCGGGAGGGCGGCCCGCGTTTTTTGTTCTGACGGCCGCAGCCTGCACAGGGCAGACCCCCCGCCTACGGCGGCGCGCCCTGGGCGGCTGGCCTCCAGGCTCCGGCAGGGGGGGCAGAAACGCGGCCGTGCTGTCGAAAACACAGCGCGCGCGAGGCCCTGAAAATACTTCTAAACTCACTCTAGAAAATATCGTGAATATTCTCGCCACAGCCCGGCCCAGGTTCTGTGGAAAACAAAAAAGATTCGCGCAGGATTGGTTCTGACCGGCCCAGGTGAGCCAGAATCGAGAATGAGACGCCCTGCGGCGGTTTGGCGGCCTGTACAGAAAAGGGCCGCTGGAGTATGTTTCGGGCCAGTGGCTTCGGGATGTCCCGGAGCCGCCAGCCTGGACGCATTTGGCCGTTTTGGCCCGTCGCCGCAGGGAGAAGAGCGCACCGTGAACCCGGATTTTGCCTGGCAGCATCTGCGGGGAAGGACCCCCTTGAGCCTCTGCGACTGGCCGGGTCGGCCCTGCTGCGTGGTCTTTCTGGGCGGCTGCAACCTGCGCTGCCCCACCTGCCACAACGCCTCTCTCGCCTGGGACATGGAGAGCCTGCCTGTTTTGCCCCAGGCGACCCTGCGGTCCTTCCTGGCCAAGCGCGCGCGCTGGCTGTCCGGGGTCACGGTCACCGGCGGCGAGCCCACGGCCGTGCCCGGCGTCGGCGTCATCCTGCACGAGATCGCGGCCTCGGGTCTGGCCATCAAGCTCGACACCAACGGCATGCGGCCCGAGGTGGTGGAGCTCATGCTGGCCGAGGGGCTGGTCACGCTCTTTTCCGTGGACGTGAAGGGCCCCTTTGCGCAGTACCCGGAGCTCACCGGCGGGGCGGTCTCCGCCCACGACGCGCGCCGCAACCTCTCGCGCCTCTTCGCCCTGGCCGAGGCCCGGCCCCAGGCCTTTTCCTTCCGCACCACCCTGGTGCCGCAGCTTACAGAAACCGACATCAAGACCGTGCGCGGCATGCTGCCCGCAGGGTTCGCCCTGGCCACACAGGATTATCACCCTCCAAGGAGGCCCCATGCCCTCGCAGATTCTGAAGCGCGACGGACGGCTGGAAACCTGGTCCAATGACCGCATCGCCCAGGCTATTTTCAAAGCCCTGTCCGCCAGCGGCATAAAAGACCCGCTCCTTGGCCGCCGCCTGGCGCTGAAGGTCGAGGCCAAGCTCTCGGATGTGGCCATCCCGGAGCAGGAGCACGTGCAGGACATGGTGGAGCTGGTGCTCATGGAGTCGCGCCAGTTCACCGTGGCGCGCAAGTTCATCGTCTACCGCGAGAAGCGCAGGCAGCTGCGCAACCAGCGCGAGGCCTTCCTCGACATCACCGAGACCATCGACGAGTACCTGGCCAAGAGCGACTGGCGCGTGGCCGAGAACGCCAACATGAGCCACAGCTTCCAGGGGCTCATGCTGCACCTCTCGGGCACGGTGCAGGCCCGCTACGCCCTGGAGAAGTACCCGGAGGAGGTGCGCCTGGCCCACGAGCACGGGTACTTCCACATCCACGACCTGTCCTTTGGCCTGGCCGGGTATTGCGCGGGCTGGAGCCTGCGCGACCTCTTGCTGGAGGGCTTCAACCTGGAGGGCCGCTCCAGCGCCGGCCCGGCCCGGCACTTTGACTCCGCCCTGGGCCAGGCGGTGAATTTCCTGGGCACCCTGCAAAACGAATGGGCCGGAGCCCAGGCCTTCAACAACGTGGACACGTACCTGGCGCCCTTCATCCGCCACGACAACCTGCCCTACGAGAAGGTGCGCCAGGCGGTGCAGAAGTTCGTGTTCAACCTGAACACCACCTCGCGCTGGGGCGGGCAGAGCCCCTTCACCAACCTGACCTTTGACCTGACCCCGCCCAAGCACATAGCGAATGAGGCCGTGATCATCGGCGGCAAGCTCATGGACCAGACGTACGGCGAGTTCGGCCCGGAGATGGAGATGTTCAACCGGGCCTTTCTGGAGGTCATGCTGGACGGCGACTACGCCGGGCAGATCTTCTCCTTTCCCATCCCGACCTACAACGTCACCGAGGACTTCCCCTGGGAAACGGAGATCGGCGAGCTTCTGCTCAAGCTCACGGCCAAATACGGCGCGCCGTACTTCCAGAACTTCATCAATTCCGACCTCCAGCCCGAGGACGTGCGCAGCATGTGCTGCCGCCTGCAGATGGACCTGCGGCAGCTGCGCACCAAGGTCGGCGGGCTCTTTGGCGCGGGCGATCTGACCGGCTCCATCGGCGTGGTGACGCTGAACCTGCCCAAGCTGGCCTATCTGTCCCAGGGCGAGGACGAGTTCCTGACCCTGGTGGAGGAGTACGCCACCCTGGCCAAGGACTGTCTGGAGTTCAAGCGCAAGCTCATCACCGACAACCTGGACCGCGGCATGTTCCCCTGGACCCGGCGCTACCTGAAGAACGGCTTCCGGGGGCATTTCTCCACCATCGGCCTGCTGGGCGGGCACGAGGCCTGCCTGAACCTGATCGGCAAGGGCATCGAGACCGAGAACGGCATGCGCCTGATGCGCCGGACGCTCAATCGCCTGCGCGAGATCACCGCGCGCTTCCAGGAGGAGACCGGCACCCTGTACAACCTGGAGGCCACCCCGGCCGAGGGCACCAGCTACCGCCTGGCCAAGATCGACCGCAACCTCTATGCGGACATCATCACCAGCGGCAACGGCACCCCGTACTACACCAACTCCACCTGCCTGCCCGTGGGGCACTCCGAGGACGTGGTGGCCTGCCTGGAGCACCAGGACCAGCTCCAGCCGCTGTACACCGGGGGCACGGTGTTCCACACCTTCCTGGGCGAGTCCGTGGCCGATCTGGCGAGCTTGCGCGAGTTCATCATCAAGAGCTTCCGCAACACCAAGCTGCCGTTTTTATCCATCACGCCCACCTTCTCCATCTGCAAGGAACACGGCTACATCCACGGCGAGCACGAGATCTGCCCCACCTGCGGGGCCGAGGCCGAGGTCTACACGCGCATCGTGGGCTACTACCGCCCGGTGTCGCGCTGGAACAAGGGCAAGCAGGCCGAGTACGTGGACCGCGTGGTCTATTCCGGGGTCTGCGAGTGTGACCACTAGGCGCACGATGCCAGGGGCTTCGCCCCCGGCACCCCCACCAGAGGGCCTGAGGCCCTCTGGACTCCCCATATCAAGCGAAAAGGCTGGGACGCGCGTCGCGCGTCCCAGCCTTTTCGCTTGAATCGAGGGGGCCCGGGGGAAATCATTTCCCCCGGCGGGGTTCCAGGGGCGGAGCCCCTTGTTTTTTTACAGCCAACTCACCGGGGCCGGGTTCCTGGGCGGGACAAGGGTGTACTTGTACTTGGGAACACCCAGCATCAGCGCGCCGCAGACCTTCTTGCCACTGGGCACGCCGATGGCCGCCGCCAGTTCCGGGCTGGCCAGCAGGGCCCGGTGCAGCAGCCCGGCCCAGCACACGCCCAGCCCGGCCGCGGCGGCCGCCAGTTCCAGGTAGGTGAGGGCGATGGAGCAGTCCACGTCGCCCCAGTCGTTTTGCGCATCGGCCAGGGCCACCACCACATGCGGCGCGCCGCGCAGGATGCGGTCCTGTCCGCGGTCCCACTCCTCGACGAAGCGCGCGAAGTAGGGCCGCTCGGAGATGTTGGCGCGCATCCACTCGGCCACGCCGCCTACCAGGCCCCTGGTCTTGTCCGGGTCCAGGCTGACGATGTAGCTGACCTGCTGCGTGTTCACCGCAGTGGGGGCGAAGCGGGCGATGTCCAGCAGTCCCTCCAGGGTCTCGCGCGGCACCGCCTGGTCCTTGTACTCGCGCACCGAGCGCCGGAATTGCATGAGCCCGGCCAGGGCGGGCAGGGCCGCGCGCTCGCGGGGGGCGGGCAGGCAGTCCCGCATGGGCGTGCGGGCGTTGTCCAGGGCGCCAAAGGGGCAGATGGCCACACAGTGGCCGCAGCCCAGGCAGTGGGCGCCACTGGCCGGGACCGGATAGCCCTCGGCGTCGGCCTCGATGCAGCCGGTGGGGCAGGCGGCCATGCAGATGCCGTCACGCTTGCACATTTCCTTGTCCACGGTGATCAGTTCCATTCTGGGTCTCCTTCGTTGCGATGGGGGGAGGCGTCCGTTGCCTCTTGTCTTTTGGTGGAGTATGGTCGTTTATGCAAGCAGGAACAATTTTGTTCTGTAGTACCTAAAAGGAAACCAACGGGCTTGCGGACCGCCCTGGCCTGCCCCCTGGCCCGCAATCCGATGGAGGAGAGGACATGACCACGACCGCACAGACAACACAATGCACCCAGCGCTGTTGCGCCGGGAAGCACTATTTCTGTTCCGTGGAGCTGGCCCTGCAGGTCATCGGCGGCAAGTGGAAGCCCATCATCCTATGGCACCTGCGCACAGGGGAGCGCCAGCGCTTCGGCGAGCTCCGGCGGCACATGCCCAACGTGACCCAGAAGATGCTGACCCAGCAGCTGCGGGAGCTGGAGTCCGACGGCATGGTCCTGCGCGAGGTCTACGCCCAGATCCCGCCCCGGGTCGAGTATTCGCTTACGGACCTGGGCTTAAGCGTTCTGCCCATCCTGGACCAATTGAGCCGCTGGGGGACATTGTTCGAGGCCGAATACGTCGAGCGCGCTGTCTGAGTTGGGGCTGCGGGTCGGCGCAAAGGGCCGGTTTGGCCTCCCGCCGGACTTGCGGACCAGCCGGGGCAAAGCCACTTGCGCATTGACAGGCCGGGCGAAGTGTGGAATTGAGCACTCACTTTGCGGCGCCGTGTGGAGCGGTGCGGGTGAGTACTCATTTTTTTACCAAACACCAGGAGAGGGATTCCCATGAGAATGGCGCGTGCTGCCGCAATCATCTTGGCTCTTCTCGCGATCTTGGGCTGCTCCAAAGAGTCCGACACCATCAAGATCGGCGCGGTGCTCTCTGTCACCGGCCCGGCCTCCTTCCTGGGCGAGCCCGAGAAGAACACGCTGCTCATGCTCCAGGAGGAGCTGAACGCCGCTGGCGGCGTCGAGGGCCGCAAGCTTGAGGTCATCGTCTACGACGACGAGTCTGACGTGAACAAGTGCGTCATGGCCGCCAAGAAGCTCATCGAGCAGGACAAGGTGGCCGTGGTCCTCGGCCCCAGCATCTCCGGCAACACCCTGGCCATCGCCAAATTCTTCGCCCCGGCCAAGATTCCGCTGGTCTCCTGCGCCGCCGCCGAGAAGATCGTCAAGCCCGTGGACCCCTGGGTCTTCAACACCCCGCAGCTGGACCGCCACGCCGTGGGCAAGATCCTGGCCGACGCCAAGAAGAAGGGCTACGCCAAGCTGGCCATCCTCACAGTAAGCGACGGCTTTGGCCAGGCCGGACGCGGCGTGCTGCAGGAGCTCATCCCGGCCCAGGGCCTGACCCTGGTGGCCGACGAGGTCTACGGCGCCAAGGACACGGACATGTCCGCCCAGCTGACTAAGATCAAGGGCGCCGCGCCCGACGCCATCATCTGCTGGGGCACCAACCCCGGCCCGGCCGTGGTGGCCCGCAACCGCGCCCAGCTGGGCCTCAAAACCCCGCTGTACATGAGCCACGGCGTGGCCTCCAAGAAGTTCATCGAGCTGGCGGGCGACGCCGCCGAGGGCCTCGTGCTGCCCGCTGGCCGTCTGGTGGCCGTAACCCAGGTGCCGGACGGACATCCCCAGAAGGCGCTCTTGACCAAGTACGTTGCGGACTACACCAAGAAGTTCGGCAGCGCGCCCTCCACCTTCGGCGGCCACGCCTACGACTCCCTGATGCTCGTGGTCAGCGCGGTGAAGGCGGGCAAGTCCGCCAAGCCCCAGGACATCCGCGACAACCTGGAGAAGATCAAGGGCCTGGCCGGGACGGGCGGCGTGTACAGCATGAGCCCGGAGAACCATAACGGTCTGGACGAGAGCGCCTTCCTCATGGTGACCATCGAGAAGGGCGAGTGGAAGGTCATCGACTAGTCCGGCGAGCCTGACAGGATGCGGGAAACGAGAACGGCCTGCGGCCGTCCACGTGCGCGCATTGACAGCCCGCGTGAAGTGTGGATATGAGCACTCACCCTGGCGCACTGTGTGGTGCGGTGCGGGTACTTGCTCAATCACCTTCCAACATCAGGTGGGGGCCTTTCCATGAGAATGGCGCGCGTTGCCGCAATCATCTTGGCTCTTTTCGCGGTCCTGGGCTGCTCCAAGGAGTCCGACACCATCAAGATCGGCGCGGTGCTTTCTGTCACCGGCCCGGCGTCGTTTTTGGGCGAGCCCGAAAAGAACACGCTGCTCATGCTCCAGGAGGAGATCAACGCCGCTGGCGGCATCGAGGGCCGCAAGCTGGAGGTCATCGTCTACGACGACGAGACCGACGTGAACAAGTGCGTCATGGCCGCCAAGAAGCTCATCGAGCAGGACAAGGTGGCCGTGGTCCTCGGCCCCAGCATCTCCGGCAACACCCTGGCCATCGCCAAATTCTTCGCCCCGGCCAAGATTCCGCTGGTCTCCTGCGCCGCCGCCGAGAAGATCGTCAAGCCCGTGGACCCCTGGGTCTTCAACACCCCGCAGCTGGACCGCCACGCCGTGGGCAAGATCCTGGCCGACGCCAAGAAGAAGGGCTACGCCAAGCTGGCCATCCTCACAGTAAGCGACGGCTTTGGCCAGGCCGGACGCGGCGTGCTGCAGGAGCTCATCCCGGCCCAGGGCCTGACCCTGGTGGCCGACGAGGTCTACGGCGCCAAGGACACGGACATGTCCGCCCAGCTGACTAAGATCAAGGGCGCCGCGCCCGACGCCATCATCTGCTGGGGCACCAACCCCGGCCCGGCCGTGGTGGCCCGCAACCGCGCCCAGCTGGGCCTCAAAACCCCGCTGTACATGAGCCACGGCGTGGCCTCCAAGAAGTTCATCGAGCTGGCGGGCGACGCCGCCGAGGGCCTCGTGCTGCCCGCTGGCCGTCTGGTGGCCGTAACCCAGGTGCCGGACGGACATCCCCAGAAGGCGCTCTTGACCAAGTACGTTGCGGACTACACCAAGAAGTTCGGCAGCGCGCCCTCCACCTTCGGCGGCCACGCCTACGACTCCCTGATGCTCGTGGTCAGCGCGGTGAAGGCGGGCAAGTCCGCCAAGCCCCAGGACATCCGCGACAACCTGGAGAAGACCAAGAATCTGGCCGGGGCTGGCGGCGTGTACAGCATGAGCCCGGAGAACCATAACGGCCTGGACGAGAGCGCCTTCTTCATGGTGACCATCGAGAAGGGTGAGTGGAAGGTCGTCGACTAGCCTGAATAAGAACGCGCAGCACGGTCGGCGGGTTTTCGGGTCCGCCGACCGTCTTGTCTCTGGAAGCCCATGGATCTGCCAAGCCTCCTGCAATACCTCATCACGGGCCTGACCGTGGGCGCCACCTATGGCCTCACGGCCCTGGGCTTCACCATCATCTTCAACACCACCGGCATCATCAACTTCGCCCAGGGCGAGTTCGTGATGCTGGGCGGCATGATGAGCGTGTATTTCATGCGCGCCCTGGGCCTGCCGGAACCGGCGGCCATCGCCCTGGCCGTGGCCGGAACGACCCTGCTCGGCGCACTGGTGGAGCGCCTGGCCATCCGCCCGGTGCGCGACTGCCCGGCCATCAATCTGGTCATCATCACCATCGGCGTCAGCATCCTCATCCGGGGCGCGGCCATGCTCATCTGGGGCAAGGACACCTTCGCCCTGCCGCCGTTCTCGGGCAGCACGCCCATCCCCTTTTTCGGCGCGGCCCTTATGCCCCAGAGCCTGTGGGTGCTGGCCATCAGCCTGTGCATCCTGGCCGGGCTCAAGAGCTTCTTCTCGCACAGCATCCACGGCAAGGCCATGCTGGCCTGCTCCTTTGATCCCAAGGCGGCGGCCCTGGTGGGCATCGGCGTGGAGCGCATGGTGCTGCTCTCCTTCATGATTTCGGCCCTGGTGGGGGCAGTGGGCGGAAGCATCCTGGCGCCCATCACCCTGACCAGCTTCGACGTGGGCGTGCTCTTGGGGCTCAAGGGCTTTGCCGCCTGCATCCTGGGCGGCCTGGGCAATCCCTTTGGCGCGGCCGCTGGCGGGCTCATCCTGGGCGTGCTGGAGTCCCTGGGCGCTGGGCTGGTGTCCTCGGCCTACAAGGACGCCCTGGCCTTCGTCATCCTGCTGGCGCTCCTGTTCGTGCGGCCCTCCGGGCTCTTCGGGCGGAAGGACTCGAAGCGGGTCTAGCATGGGATACCGCAAGGACATGCTCTGGCTGGGCGGGCTCATGGCCGCGCTGCTCCTGGCCCCGCTGCTTTTGGGCAACAACTACCACCTCACGGTGCTCACCATGTGCTGCCTGCACGCCATGGTCGCCGTGGGCTTGAGCCTGCTGGTGGGCCAGGCCGGGCAGATTTCCCTGGGCCACGCCGGGTTCTATGGCCTGGCGGCCTACACCACGGCCGGGCTCTCGGCCACCCTGGGCCTGCCCGTGGGCCTGTCCATGCTCGCGGGCGTGGTCCTGACCTCTGGCGTGGCGGCCCTGGTGGGCCTGCCCGCCCTGAAGCTCAAGGGCCACTACCTGGCCATGGCCACCTTGGGCTTCGGCATCATCCTGTCCATCCTGTTCAACGAGACCGTCGGGGTCACCGGCGGCCCCTCGGGCTTCACGGGCATCCCGCGCCTCAGCCTGTTCGGGCTGGAGTTCACCAGTGACCTGTCCGTGTACTCCCTGATCATTGCGCTCCTGGGCCTGGTGGTCTGGCTGTCCTTCAACATCCTGCACTCCCGCGTGGGCCGCGCCCTGCGCGCCGTGCACACCTCGGAAAAGGCCGCCCAGGCCATGGGCATCGACATCGCCCGCTACAAGCTCTTCATCTTCGTGATTTCGGCCGCCTTTGCGGGCCTGGCCGGGGTGCTCTACGCCCACTACCTGACCTTCATCGCCCCGGCCTCCTTCGGCTTCCTGTTCTCGGTGGAGCTCATCGTCATGGTGGTGCTGGGCGGCATGACGAGCATCCCCGGCTCCATCGTGGGCGCGTTCTTCCTCACCGTGCTGCCGGAGTTCCTGCGGGCCTTTGAGAACGTCGAGGTCCTGCTCTTTGGGGCCATCCTGGTGCTCTGCATGATGTTCCTGCCCGACGGCCTGGCCGGGGGCTTCAATCGCCTCTGGCGGTGGCTGTGGCGGCTGGTCTACGTGCGTGCCGACAAGGATCGGCCAGGGGGGGACGGCAATGGCTGAGCCCCTGCTTCTCTGTACGGACGTGGGCGTGCGCTTCGGCGGCCTGCATGCCCTCTCCGGCGTGGACCTTGAGGCCCGCCAGGGCGAGATCACGGCCGTCATCGGCCCCAATGGCGCGGGCAAGACCACGCTCATCAACGCCATCTCCGGCATGGTCCCGGCGGAGCGCGGCAGCTTCCGCCTGGGAGCCGACGACATCACCCAGGCCCAGCCCCACGAGCGCAGCCGCCTGGGCCTGGTGCGCACCTTCCAGAACCTGGAGATCTTCTCCAACATGACGGTGCTGGAGAACGTCATGACCGGCTGCCACGCCCGCCTGCGGCTGGCGGCCTGGCAGAGCCTGCTGCGCACGCGCACGTCTCAGGCCATGGAAAAGACCATCCGCAACGAGGCCCTTGAGGTGCTCGACTTCGTCGGCCTGTTCGAGCTGGCCAAGTCCCCGGCCAAGGACCTGCCCTTTGGCAAGCAGCGCCTGCTGGAGCTGGCCCGCGCCCTGGCGGCCCGGCCCCGGCTGCTTTTGCTCGACGAGCCCGCCGCCGGGCTGCACATGTCCGAGACCCAGGCCCTGGGCGACCTCATCCTGCGCGCGCGCGCGCATTTCCAGCTGTCCATCATGCTGGTGGAGCACGACATGGACCTGGTCATGGGCATCAGCGACCAGGTGCTGGTGCTCTCCTTCGGCAATGTCATCAGCCGGGGCACACCGGCGATGGTCCAGCGCGACCCTAAAGTGATCGCCGCCTACCTGGGCGACGACGAGGACTGAGATGGACGCCGCCCTCGCCCCATTCCTCGAGATTTCCGGCCTGGACGTGTTCTACGGCAAGATCCACGCCCTGCGCGAGGTCAGCCTGAACGTGCGCCAGGGCGAGATCGTCTCGCTCATCGGCGGCAACGGCGCGGGCAAGACCACGCTCCTGTGCACCATTTCCGGGCTCATCCGTGCCAGCGCGGGGGCCATCGCCTTTGCCGGGGCGGACATCACCCGCCGCGCGCCCGAGCGCATCGTGCAGGACGGCGTGTCCCACGTGCCCGAGGGCCGGCTCGTGTTCAGTCCGCTCTCGGTGGAGGACAACCTGCGCCTTGGCGCATACGGCCGCAGCGGCGCCGGTTCGCGTGGAGAGGCGCGCGCGGGCACGGCCGAGGACATGGCCAGGATACTGGAGATGTTCCCGGTGCTGCGCGAGCGGCGCAAGCAGGCCGCAGGCACCCTGTCCGGCGGGGAGCAGCAGATGCTCTCCATCGGCCGCGCGCTCATGGCCCGGCCCCGGCTGCTGCTGCTGGACGAGCCGGGCATGGGCCTGGCCCCGCTGGTGACGCGCGAGATCTTCCGGCACATCGTGGGCCTGCGCGACCGCCTGGGCCTCACCGTGCTCCTGGTGGAGCAGAACGCCCGGCGCGCGCTCAAGATTGCAGACCGGGGCTATGTGCTGGAGACCGGACGGGTGACCCTGGAGGGCGCAAGCCGCGCGCTGCTGGCCAACCGGGACGTGCAGCGCGCCTACCTGGGCCGCGACATTGACGAGGCAAAGGCCGAGCAGAAGGTCGAAAAGAAAGTCGAGTAGAAGGACGAGAGTCTGGACTGACGGACGCTCTTGGCAGCCCGGCAGGATGGCGAAGAAAGGCGGCGGCCTCCCCTCAGTGGTGAGCGGGGGCCGCCGCCTTTTCGCGCGTTTTAGGCCAGGGCGGCCAGCACGCGGATCTCCACCTGGGCCTCGCGCGGCAGCGCGGCCACGGCGATGGCGGCGCGGGCGGGCTTGTGCGCGCTGAAGTAGGCGGAGTAGATTTCGTTGAACTGGCCGAAGCGGCCCATGTCGATCAGGTACACGTCCACCGAGAGCACGCGTTCGAGGCTCGACCCGGTGGCCTCCACCACGGCCCGCACGTTGTCCAGGGCCTGCCTGGCCTGCGCGGCGAAGTCCTCGGGGATGACGCCCGTGGCCGGGTCAATGCCCAACTGGCCGCTTGCGAAGACCAGCCCGCCATAGACCACGGCCTGGGAATAGGGGCCGATGGCGGCCGGGGCGGCGGGGGTGTGGACGATGCGTACTTCCTGAGACATGAAAACTCCTGGGTTCAGGGTGCTGGGGTGCGTGCCAGGGTGGACCAGAGCAGGCGGTCGGCCAGCTGCGGGGCCAGGCGCGCGGTGACTTTGACGAGCAGGGCCGTGGCCAGGAGGGCGAAGACCAGCCTGGCCCAGAGGATGCCGGAGAGCTGCGCCCCGAGCATGGCCATGAGCAGGGTGTCCTCGATGAGGCTGTGGCACAGGCCCATGAGGGTCATGGAGAAGAACACGTCGCGCTTGTCCACCCGGCCGCTTCGGGCCTCGTGGATGATGAGCCCGGCGCCGTACGTCACGCCTAGGGTCAGCCCGGCCACGGTGAGGCTGGACGCCGCCGGGCCGATGCCGATCATGGCCAGCACGGGCCGCAGCAGGCGGTTTAAGAGGGCGATGGCCCCCACGGCGGAGAGCAGGCGCATCAGGGCCATGAGCGCGGTGATGATGAGGGCGATGGAGCCGAGCTTCTGGGCCTCGCCCCAGGCCCAGAGCCAGAGCGACGGGTCCGCGCCCGCTTCCGGCCGGGCGAAGAGCACCGCGGCCGGGCCCTGCAGCAGACCCAGGGACGAGTACGCGGCGTTGAGGATCATGCCCAGGATGAGCGCGCCCAGGAAGCGTGCGGCCAGCTGGAAGCGCAGCCGCGCCCCGGACTTGCGGGCGATGCTGAGCTCCACGGGCAGGTTGTGGGCCACCAGGATGAGGGTGGCCAGCACCGTGACCTGGGCCTGGGTCAGGGCGCTCGTGTCCAGGGTCAGGAACACGATGATGGCGCTGTAGATGTTGTTCAGAAGCGCCGTGGCCCAGACCAGGCCCATCTCCGGGGGCAGCCCGGCCAGGGCCATGAGCGGCTTCAGCGGCCAGGCCAGGTAGGGCACGGCCCCCAGCTCCTGGAGCAGCTTCACGCCGATGACCACGGGGATCATGATGGCGAAGAGCTCCCGGCACACGCGGGCGCTCTGGGCCAGCACATCGAGGGCGGCGCGGAAAAAAGCGGCGCGGCGCAGGGCTGCGGCCGGGGCTGAGTGGGTGCTGTCGGGCATGCGGGCGGAGCTTAAGCGTTTTGGCCGCGAAAGGGAACCCCGGAGGCCGTGCGGTCTCCGGGGTTCCGGCTACAGGGGGGGAGGGAGGAGGGAGGGAATGGAAACGTTCTGGCCGCCCTAGCTGAACAGCCGCGCGGTCTGAAACACAGCCACGGCGGCAACAAAGGCCAGGGAGGTGTTGAAGAGCATGGCGAAGGTGGCCCACTTCCAGCTGGATTCCCGGGCCATGGTCACCATGGTTACGGAGCAGGGCGCGTACAGGATGACGAAGATGATCAGCGCCAGGGCCGCGGCCTTGGGGAAGGTCGGGTCGTCGGCGAGCATCTCGGACAGGGACGCGGCGTCCTTGGTGTCGACCTCGCCCAGGGAATAGGCCGTGCCCAGGGTAGACACGATGACTTCCTTGGCCGCCAGCCCGCCCACCAGGGCGATGTTCACGCGCCAGTTGAAGCCTGCCAGGCGGCTCACCGACTCCAGGGCCACCCCGGCGCGGCCAGCGGCCGAGGCGCGCAGGCTCTCCTCCGAGCGCTGGGCCTCGATCTTCTTGAGGGCGTCCTCAAGCCCGGCCAAAGCCTCTGCGTTCGCCTGCTGCGCGGCCTTGAGCTGGGTCTTCACCACCTCGGCGCGGTCATCGAAGGTCTTGGCGCGGTCTCCGGGCAGGCCGGGGAAGGTCATGGCCGCCCAGAGCAGCACGGAGATGGCCAGGATGGTGGTGCCAGCCTTGCGCATGTAGTCCCAGGAGCGCTCCCAGGTGTGGATGCACAGGCCGCTCAAGGTCGGCGTGCGGTAGGGCGGCAGCTCCATGACAAAGGGTGTGCTCTCGCCCCGGACCACGGTGGAGCGCAGCAGCTTGGCCACCAGCAGGGCCGAGACCCAGGCCGTCAACGTCACCAGGAACATGACCCCGGCCTCGGAACCTGGGAAAAAGGCTGCGGCCAGCATCAGGAACACCGGCACCTTGGCCCCGCAGGTCATGAACGGGGTCACGAGCAGGGTGGCCAGCTTCTCCTTGGGGCTGCGCAGGGCGCGCGTGGCCATGACCCCGGGCACGGCGCAGCCGCCCGCGATGCCCCCGGCCACGATGAAGGGCAGCACCGAGGTGCCGTGCAGGCCGAAGATGCGGAACACGCGGTCGAGCATGTAGGCCATGCGCGCCACGTAGCCGGAGTCCTCCAGGGCTGAAATGAGGAAGAACATGATCATGATCAGCGGCACAAAGCCCAGCACCCCGCCCACGCCAGCGATGACGCCGGACACCACCAGCGAGCGCAAGAGCCCGCCTGGCATGGCCGCCTCGGCTGTCTTGCCCAGCCAGGTGAAGGCCGCCTGCACCACTTCCATGGGCACCTTCCCGGCCTTGAAGGTCAGGATGTAGAGCAGGTAGATGACCAGGGCCATGATGACCGGCCCGGCCAGCTGGTGGGTGAGCACCTGGTCCATGCGGTCGGACAGGCGGATGCGCTCGTCGTCCACGGCCGGGTAGCGCACCACCTGCCGCGCGATGCCCGCGATAAAGCCGTAGCGGTAGTCGGCGATGATGGCGTCCGGGCCGGCGCGCAGGGTTTTGTTCAGGTGCGCGGCCACCCTGGCCGCCAGGGCCTCCATGCGGGCCGAGGCCTCGGGGTTGGCCTCGCGGCAGCGGCGGATGACGGACGGGTCGCCCTCCAGGTACTTGATGCCCACCCAGCGGGGTGGCACCAGCCCGGCCATGAGCCCGGCCTTTTCGATCAGGGGCTCCATCTCGTCCAGCACCGGGTCCAGGTCCGGGCCGTAGGAGATGCGCAGGGGCTCCCAGCGTCCGGCGCGCTTGCTGGCCAGGGCATAGGCCGCGTCCAGGAGCTCCTGCTTGCCCTGGCCCGAGCGGGCCACGGTCTCGATGGCCGGGCAGCCGGTGAGCTCGGTCAAGAGCTGGGTGTCGATGTCCTTGCCTGCCTTGCGCACCTCGTCCATCATGTTCAGGGCCAGGACCAGCGGCACGCCCAGCTCCAGGATCTGCACGGCCAGGTAGAGGTTGCGTTCCAGGGAGTCGGCGTTGAGCACGTCGATGACCGCTGCGGGCCGCGTCTCGATGAGGAAGTTGCGCGCGGCCTTCTCCTCCTCGGAAAAGGCGGTAAGGGAATAGGTGCCGGGCAGGTCCACGATGTCGATCTCCACGCTGCCGTCGCCGCCCACGACGCCACCGACGTGGGCGTGGCCCATCTTGGTCTGCACCGTGACGCCCGGCCAGTTGCCCACGTGCTGGTGGGCGCCGGTGAGCGCGTTGAACATGGTGGTCTTGCCGCAGTTGGGGTTGCCGGAAAGACCTATGACGATCTGATTTTCTTTCACACGCTACTCCGTCCTGGCGGGCAGGAGCTCGACCACGATGTGGTCGGCCTCGCTGTTGCGCAGGGTCAGGGTGAAGTCCCGCAGGCGAAGCGCCACGGGATCGCGCAGCGGGGCCTTGCCCACCACCGTCACCTCCGCGCCGGGCATCAGGCCCATGTCGCGGATCCTGCGGCCCAGTTCGCCCGGGGCGTTGACGGAGCAGATGCGCAGCTTCTGGTTGACCTGCGCCTGGCGCAGGGTGATGCATTGGTTCACGGGAGACTCCTTCCGGAATGTGGCGGGGTGGGGCTGGATGGCCTGGGCTAGTGCCCGCAGCCGCAGCCGGGGCCGGTCAGCGGGCGCAATGCTGAGCCGGATGCCGCGCCGTTCCCGCTTCCGCAGCAGGAGGAGCCCTGGCCTGCGCAGCCGCCGCAACTCGAGGCACGGCCCGTGAGCATCCTGTAAATCCGCCAGGCCGCCAGTCCGGCCACCAGTGCCACAATCGCGTACACAATGCTGTCTTGCCACATGTCGATTTCTCCTTTCGGCGCGCCCACGCGGGCCTGAACCGTTCGAGGGGAGAGATAATGATATTGAAAGTCGATGTCAAGTTGTACCGTGAGGCATTGCGTAGCAATAACTTGCCTGTTGCAATACGAGGTTGAGTCCCTTGCGTTTTTGTGGTTCAATGGGGCCACGAAACAAGCCGGAGGGCAGACATGGGCAAACGCGCCAGGAAGGACAGGGACACGGCGGCCGCGCCGCCTGAGGTGATGACGGCGGCGGACAAGCGTTTTGCCGGAACGCTCAACTATCTGGCGCGGGGCATCATCATCGGCGGGTCGCTGGCGGTCATGGCCGGGTGGCTCATTCCCGGCGCGGAGATGGGCCGGATGCTCAGCCTGGGCCTCCTGGTGGGCTGCCTGGCGGGGGTGACCATGAAGAACATCAACGACCGCAAGCAGGGGCGCTAGCCCCGCCGGGGGAAATTATTCCCCCCGGACCCCCTCATTTGTTTGAGCCCACTCACGCCGAAAGGGCTGGCTCAGGAGGAACCTGAGCCAGCCCTTTCGGCGTGAGTGGGGGGGCTGGGGGCCTCAGGCCCCCAGAAAGATCTCTCCCGTTCTTCCTTGTTGCCGGGCTTGCGCCGCCTCCCGCGCGCCCAGGGCCTCCAGCAGCTTCGGCGACAAAAGCGGCAGCAGGCGCGGGTGGCACAGGGGCACGCGCAGGTGCTGCGGCCCGTCGGCGTAGCTGGCCACCTGATACGGCGGGAAGCTGAACACGAGGTCCGCCCCGTCCAGCACAAAGACCTGGAAGTTCTCGGCCTTGGGCGTGAGCCCCTCTGCGAACACGTGGCCGTCCAGGGCCAGCTCCATGCGCCAGGCCGCCAGCTCCGAGAGCACAGCGAGGGCCGCCGGGAGGTCCTGGAAGATGTCGCCCAGGCCCAGCACGGCCTGGCTCTTCATGTCGAACACAAAGGACGCGAAGCCCTGGTTGGGGTGCGCCCCGCCGGTGTCGCGCTGGGCCTCGAAGCGGACGGACAGCAGGGCCTCGGAGGCCCGGTAGGCCTTGAAGCCGACGAGGTCCACGTTGGTCCGCGCCCGGCCCGCGCCCACGCCCACGCTGCGCAGGAGCTCCTGCACGTCCTTTTTGCGCCCCTCCAGAGAGGCGCGCAGCACGGCGTCCACCTGCGTCTTGCCGGTGACGGGCAGGGCGTAGCGGTAGTACTGCAATGGGCTGTAGGTGCGCCCCAGCCGCTTGACCTGGCGGATGAGGCGGGCCTGTCGTTTCGGCCCGGGGCGCTGGCCGGGGTCTGCTTCGCCCAGGCCGAGCAGGCGCGGGCTGATCACGGCGTTCACGTCCCTGGCCAGGGCGTCCAGGCTGGCCAGGTCCGCATTGATGGCGCGCTGGAAGCTGGCGCGCTCGGCCTTCAGCTGCTTCAACCGGGCCAGCACGGGCGCGTGTTCGGCCGCCAGCCGGTGCGCCTCTTGCCTCGTGATGGCCGCAAAGGTTCTGGCTGCGTCGGCCATCTCGTCCACCAGATCCCCGGCGGCCTTGTCCGGCTTGGGCCGGGGCCGCTCCACCGCGAGGACGCCGTCCAGGCGCGCGCCCTGCTTCAGCCGGCGATTGGTGGCAAAAAACGCGGTGTCGCCACCGGGCAGGCGCACCAGATACAGGGCCGGGCCCAGCCTGCGCACCACGCGCGCGCCGCGCAGGGCGTCGGTGTCCACGGGCGGATGCTCGGCGTACAGGGCGGCGACGCTGTCCAGGGCCTCGCGTTGGCGCTGCCAGCGCTCGCGCAGCTGGGGCGGGTTGAAGGCCGCCACGCGGGCCACGGCCTGGCGCAGGGTGTCGGGCAGGGCGGGCAGGGGCGCGAGCTCGGCGCGCAGCCGGGCCCATTGCGGGTCAGCGGGGTCGGTGTCGTTGACCAGGGTGTTGAGCTGGCGCGTCACAGCGGCCGCGTCTCTGGTCTGCGGGAGGGCAGGCGGCAGGGCAGCTGGGGCCGGGGCGGCGGCGAGGCTGGCGTTGGTCTGCGCGGGCGCGGCGGCTGCCTCGGGCGCAACGGGGCGGACCTGGCCGCAGCCGAGGAGAATCAAGGCCAGGGCCAGGGCGAGCAGGGCCGGAACAGGTGCGGCAGGAGTGCTGTGGACGCGGATGGAGCTGGGCATGAACGCCTCCGGTGTTGCCGAAGCTCTATCTTTCCGGGCTCATCGGCGCAAGGGGCGAAACAAAAGGCCGCCTCCCGGGGGGGAAACGGCCTGCGGACTGTCGTGCGCCCTTGGGCTAGAGGATCTGGCTCAGGAAGAGCTTGGTGCGCTCGTGCTCCGGGCTCTCAAAGAAGTGCTCGGGCGTGCCCTCCTCCACGATGGCGCCGTGGTCCATGAACACCACGCGGTCGGCCACCTCACGGGCAAAGCCCATCTCGTGGGTGACCACGGCCATGGTCATGCCCTCCCTGGCCAGGGTGACCATGACGTCCAGCACCTCGCCGATCATCTCGGGGTCCAGTGCGCTGGTGGGCTCGTCAAAGAGCATGATCTTGGGCGACATGGCGAGCGCCCGGGCGATGGCCACGCGCTGCTGCTGGCCGCCGGAGAGCTTGGCCGGGTAGA
>CAYMIP010000046.1:0-18133 GCA_964390575.1 uncultured Desulfocurvus sp.
CGCTTCCCCCCGGAGCCCAACGGCTACCTGCACATCGGCCACGCCAAGAGCATCTGCCTGAATTTCGGCCTGGGGAGTGAGTTCGGCGGGGTCACGAACCTGCGCTTCGACGACACCAACCCGGCCAAGGAAGAGCTGGAGTACGTCGAAAGCATCATGCGCGACGTGAAATGGCTGGGCTTCGACTGGGCGGACCGGCTCTACTACGCCTCGGACTACTTCCAGCAGCTCTACGACTACGCCGAGGCGCTCATCCAGAAGGGCAAGGCCTATGTGGACAGCCTCTCGGCCGAGGAGATCCGCGCCCACCGCGGCACCCTGAAGGAGCCCGGCACAAATAGCCCCCACCGCGAGCGCAGCGTGGCCGAGAACTTGGACCTGTTCCGGCGCATGCGCGCGGGCGAGTTCCCGGACGGGGCGTTTGTTCTGCGCGCCAAGATCGACATGGCCTCGCCCAACGTGGTCATGCGCGACCCGGCGCTCTACCGCATCAAGCATGTGCGCCACCACCGCACCGGCGATGCCTGGTGCATCTACCCCATGTATGACTTTGCGCACTGCCTGTCCGACTCCATCGAGGGCGTGACGCACTCCATCTGCACCCTGGAGTTCGAGAACAACCGTCCGCTCTACGACTGGATACTGGACGAACTGGGCGTGTTCCATCCGCAGCAGATCGAGTTCGCGCGCCTGAACCTGACCCATACGGTCCTCTCCAAGCGCAAGCTCATCCAGCTGGTGACCCAGGGCATCACCACAGGCTGGGACGATCCCAGAATGCCCACGCTCTCGGGCATCCGCAGGCGCGGCTACACGCCCGAGGCCCTGCGCGACTTCTGCGAGCGCATCGGCGTGGCCAGAAGCGACAACATGGTGGAGTTCGCCCTGCTGGAGCACTGCCTGCGCGAGGACCAAAACGCCCGCGCGCCCAGGGCCATGGCTGTCTTGCGTCCCCTGCGCGTGGTCATCGAGAACTATCCCGAGACGCAGGTGGACGGGTTCGACTTCCCCTGGCACCCGGAAAAGGACATGGGCTCACGCACAGTGCCCTTCTCCAAGGTTCTCTACATTGAGCAGGACGACTTCCGCGAAGAGCCGCCCAAGGGCTTCCACCGCCTGTACCCCGGCAATGAGGTGCGCCTGCGCTACGCCTACTACATCACCTGCACCGGGGTTGTGAAGGACGAGGCCGGGAACGTCATCGAACTGCGGTGCAGCTATGACCCGGAGAGCAAGGGCGGCGGCACCCCGGACGGCCGCAAGGTCAAGGGCACCCTGCACTGGGTGAGCGCGGCCCACGCCCTGGACGCCGAGGTTCGCCTGTTTGACCTGCTCTTCACCAAGCCCAACCCCGGCGCTGAGGAGGACTTCACGGCCTGCATCAACCCGGAGTCGCTCACCGTGCTGCGCGCCAAGCTGGAGCCCGCCTTGGCCGACGTTGCGCCCGGCTGGCGCTGCCAGTTCGAGCGCCTGGGCTACTTCTGCGCGGACGAGAAGGACACACGGCCCGGCGCGCCGGTGTTCAACCGCACGGCCACGCTCAAGGACACCTGGGGCAAGATCGAGAAGAAGCAGGGCGGTCGCTAACAGCCGCCGCGAAACGCTGGCAGGGCCGCGTCCGGGCAACCGGGCGCGGCTTTTTTGCCTCCGCTGTTGACAGCGTCTGCAATGTTTGTTAGTTGTACACGCAAGCGAGGCGCGCATGACCGAAACAGCTGATCTTCTACCTCATTGCCTGTATTTCACGGCCAACAGCCTGGGGCGCAGCATCACGCGCCTGGCCGAGGAGGCCTTCCGGCCCACGGGCTTGTCGCCGTCGCATGCCTTTGTGCTCATGACAGCGGCCGGCAGTCCCGGCATCGGGCCGGGCGATCTGGCGGCCAGGCTGGCCCTGGCCCCGTCCACGGTGACGCGCTTCGTCGATGCCCTGGTGGCCAAGGGGCTGCTCTCGCGCACGGCCGAGGGCAGGGCGGCGCGGCTGGCCGCAACCCCGGCCGGACTGGCCCTGCTCAAGGGTATCGAGAAGTCCTGGAAACGGCTGCACAGGGCCTACAGCGACGTCCTTGGCCCGGACGGCGACCGCCTGGCTGTGGACATCCACGCGGCCTGCCGCAAGCTGGAGGGTGAGGAAGGGTAACCGTTTGATTTCAAACGGCTCTATCCATGTTGTCTTAATTGATTGCTTGTACACACAATAAATAAAGAGGCGCTCATGAAACGCAATCTCGGACCTGTGAACGCGCTGTACCCGTCGCTCACCACCATCGTCGGAGCCGTGGTGGACGGCAGGCCGAACTTTCTGACAGTGGCCCATGTCGGCATCATGAACCACGGCCAGCCGCAGTATCTGTCCTTTGGCATCAACAAGACCCACCACACCAACCAGGGTATCCATACAAACCGTGAGTTCAGCGTGTGCATCCCGGGCGAGGACCTGGTGGTGGAGACGGACTACGTGGGCCTGGTCACGGGCAAGAACACCGACAAGTCCCAGGTCTTTGAGCTGTTCCAGGGCCAGCTGGCCTTTGCCCCGCTCATCCAGGGCTGCCCGGTGTGCATGGAGTGCCGTCTGGCCCGCGTGATCGACTTTGCGACCCACGACGTGTTCATCGGCGAGATAGTGGCCACCCACGCCGATGAGTCCGTGCTGCGCCCGGATGGAACGGTTGACATCGCCCTGGTGCGGCCGCTGTTGTTCGACATGGCGAGCATCACCTACTGGAGCCTGGGCGCACAGGTGGCCCCGTGCTGGAACGTGGGCAAGGAGCTCAAAAAAAACCGGCGCAGCCAGGCCCAGGACGGCTAGCGCGGAGGTTCAGGCGCTCCTGCGCTGCCGCTGCTCCCAGCCGGGGCTGCCGGGGCGCAGGGGCGGCGCCAGGCCTGCGAACAGGGCGGCCACATCGCGCGGGGCCGGGACGACTCCGGGCTCAAAGGGCGCTGCCCAGGTCTCGCCGCGCAGCAGGGCCAGCGCCCAGCGGCAGACATCGGGTTCAAAGGCCCCCGGTGTGCTGACCACGAGCAGGGCCTTGGCTCGGCCGTCCAGCTCGGGCGAGAGCCTGGGCAGGGGCGGGCAGGAGGCCAGGATTCCGGCCACCTGATGGATGCGTCCGCCCGCCAGGGCCAGGCGCAGCCAGAAATCCCACAGGAAGTAGTCCAGGGTCGGGCGCAGGCCGCACATGATGTCCCAGGCCGTGCGCTGGATGAGCACGGCAGGCCCCACGGCGTTGCGCCGCACCAGCTGTTCGGGCCGGAAGGGCGGACGTCGGGAAAAGGCCAGCAGGTCCAAGGCGCCAGCCGTGTGCTCGCAAAAGGCCGCCTGGGCGCTCTTTCTGCCCTGCATGGCCGTGAGGCAGCGCGACAGGAATTGCGGGTGCAGCCGCGCGCCCTCGGGCACCAGCGCCAGGTGCTCGGCGTCGCCGCTCGTGGCGGCCAGGTTCAGGGCCTGGGCAGGGGAGAGGCCCCGTACGTCCAGCACCTGCACCTGCTGGAAATCAAAGGCGCTGTGCAGGAGCTTGGCCTCGCGGCCGGTGTGCAGGCCGACGTCCGTGGCGGCCAGGACGATCTCCAGGCGCTGGGGGCCGATGTCCTGGCAGGACAGGGAGACAAGGGTCCGGAAGATGTCGGTTCCTGTCCCGCGCGAGCGGACCAGCACCCGGATGCGATTCATTGCGTTCATGCGGCTCCCCTTCCCTGGGTTCGGGCGGGGTCAGCACCATCCGTGTGCCTGAAAAACGCCCCATCCGTTGTTCTTATCGGTTGGGTCAGGGGGAATCTTTAGCCCGCGCCCGGATTCTTTGCCCTTCGGCAGGTCTGTCTCTGTCACGATCCTTGCATCCAACCCTGCGGACAGGTGCGCCATGCAGCAGAAACGCAAGAAATCTGACGCCAGAACGGCGCGGCCCCAGGCCGTTGCCAAGGCTGAGGCCGTGCGCGCGGGCAACATGCCGGGCAATGCGCTGGCGGACCTGCGCCTGCTGGTGGGCGGCAAGACCTGGCACCTTTGGGGCCGCGACGGCTTGGCGCGGGAGGAGGCGCTGGCCGCCTCGCTGCCGGAGCGCGCCCTGCCTGTGCTCCTCGGTCCCAGCCTGGGCCGCTGCCTGGATCTCCTGGCCGCCACTGGCCGCCCGGTGGCCGTGGTGGACCGCGAAGCAGCCGTCTGGTCCGTCACCGGCGCGCGCGCGCGCCACCGGAATGCGGCCAACGTGCTCTGGCTGGACCAGGACGACGGGGCTGGCGTTTTGGCCGAACTCACGCGTTGGCAGGCTGCGCACCACGGGCTGCCCTTTGCGCCGCTCATGGTCCCGACGACGCGGCGCATTGATCCGGACCTGTACGCCCGGCTGGAGCAGGAGCTCCTTGCCAGCGCCCGCGCCAATTTCTGGGACCATGCCGTGTATCCGAAGTTCCAGGGCAGCGCGCCCCGCGTGCTCCTCCTGGACCGCCCGTATTTCCTCCAGACCGAGATCAAGGACGCGCTCACGCGCCTGGGCATCCCCTGGTCGGCCCTGCCCGTGGGCACGGAGTGCCGGGGCAGCACCCGGTTCATCGAGGACCTGCTGCGCCGCGTGCTGGAGTTCCGGCCGGACTTCCTGCTCACGGTGAACCATTTCGGGCTGGACCGCGAGGGTCGGCTGGCGGAGCTCTTGGAGCAATTGCACCTGCCCCTGGCCTCGTGGTTCGTGGACAATCCGCACCTCATCCTCTCGCGCTACGCCGGGCTGAACCGCGCAGGCATGGTGGTCTTCACCTGGGACGCGGACAACGTGCCGAGCCTCCAGGCCCAGGGCTACGCCAACGTGCACTACCTGCCCCTGGCCACGGACGCCACGCGCTTTTGTCCCGGCCTGCCGCCTGGTCCGGACGAGTGGCGCGCCGAGGTGTCCTTTGTGGGCGACTCCATGACCCAGGCCGTGGCCGAGAGCCTGCATGCCTGTTCCGGGCCGCAGGCGCTGCTCAAGGACTACGTCCGCGTGGCCGCCGGGTTCGGTTCGGCCAGCCAGCGCTCGGTGCCGGAGTACCTGGAGGCCGAGCATCCGGCCCATGCCGCCCTGTTCCGGGCCCTGGAAAGTGACGAGGCCCGCCTGGCCTGCGAGTCGCTTTTGACCTGGGAGGCCACCCGGCAGTACCGCTGGCGCTGCGTCGGCGCTTTGGCCGGGTTTTCTTCCGTGGTGGCGGGCGATCCCCGTGGCTGGCGCGCCGTGTTCGGGCCGAGCATGGGCCCGGACAGTCCGGTCCGCCTGCTTCCGCGCCTGGACTACTACCGCGACCTGCCCGCGTTCTACCCCTTGAGCGCGGTGAGCCTGAACTGCACGAGCAGACAGATGAAGGGCGCGGTGAACCAGCGCGTGTTCGACGTCCCGGCCTGCGGGGGCTTTGTGCTCACGGACAGACGCGCGCAGCTGGAGGCGCTCTTTGAGCCGGGGCGAGAGGTGGTGGTGTATGAGACGCCGGACGATATCGCGGAACTCGCGGGCCGCTACCTGCGGGATGCCGTAGCGCGGGAGCGCATCACCCGGGCGGCGCAAAAGCGCATCCTGGCCGAGCACACCTATGAGCACCGGCTGACGCAACTTGTGCGTGTCATGCGCGGGAGTTTCGCGTAAATGGCTTGAATCATCTCTGCGGCCTTGAGAATCGCGGCTGAATTTGCCATAGTCCCCCAGGCGGTGTTTTCCCGCCACGAAGCACGGAGGGTGGATGTCCGGCGAGCAAGATATGTCAGAGACCATTGGCGTGCCGCCTGCCGCCCCGGAAGGGGCCGTGTTTCACTGTGCCTCCTGCGGGCACAGCCTGCCCCTGCCTGAGGAGCTTCTCGGACGGCAGGCCAAATGCCCCGGCTGTGGCCTGCTGGGCATGGTGGAGCGGCCCCTGGCCCTGATGCGCGAGCCGGACGAGAGCGACGTCCGCCTGGACGATCTGGCTGACGCCGACCCGGCATCGGCCCTGCCGCGTCCTTCCGCGCCCCTGCTCTCCCCGGACTCCCTGGCCCTGGAGGCCATTTCGAAGCCCGAGGGCACCCTGGACTACCTGCGCAACTTTTTTTCGGGCAACCCGGCCCTGAATGTTTTCACCGGCCTGCTGGGCGGTGTCCACCAGAGCCTGGTCTGCCTGGCCCTGGCCCTGCTCGTGTTCTCCGCGCCGTCTTTAAGCGGGGTTTTCCCGCATGCCCTGTATCTGACACTGTTCCCGGCAGTGCTGGGCTCTGTGCTCTTCGCCCTGCACGGGCGGCTGCCCGTGGCCGTGGGCGGTCCCGGCCCTGCAACGACACTGTGCGCGCTGCTTCTGGTCGGCGCCGTGGGGGCCGATCTCGCCGGGCATGCCACGCCCCAGGTGATGGCGGCCACCATGCTCGCCGCCCTGGCCTTGGCCAGCGCCGTGACGGGCGTGGTCTGCGTCCTGTTCTCGCGGCTTGGCCTGGCTGAGCGCATCCGCTTCCTGCCGACCGAGGTCTTTGGGGGCATGCTGGCGGGCTTCGGCCTGCTCCTGGTCAAGGCCTGGTTCCAGGTGCTGGCCTCCGGAACACCGGCCTTGGCTGGACTGTTCCAGCTGCCCGTCCAGGAAATGGGCGCGGTTCTCCTGGGCAGCGTTACGGTTTGGGGGCCGCCGGTGGCCTTCGGCCTCGTCTATTTCTTGGCCTGCACCTGCCGCCAGGGCATACTCTGGCCGCTGGCGCTCACGCTGCTGGCCGTCGTGGGCTGGAATGCGGCGGTCCTGCGAGGCGGCCCCGTCTTTGGCGTCTGGACGGCGCATTTGCCCCACACGCCGGACCTGCTGGACCTGAGTTGCTACATGGGTCAGTTCGACATGGGCGCACTGACGCGCATCAACTGGCCGGCTCTGGCCGCGCGCAAGGAGTTGTTCGCCGTTGTGGCCGTGGTGGCCATCGGGCCAACCCTGGTGCGCACCTCCATACTCGAGGCTGTGCTGTCACGAGACACCGACTCTGACGCGCAGCTGAACATGGTGGGCGGGGCGAATATGCTCTCCGGATTTCTGGGCGGGCTGCCTGCGACCCTGTCCCTGTCGGGCAGCCTGGGCCTCCGCGCCTTGGGCGCCACCGGCCCTGTGGCCGGGTTCACCGTGGGCCTGGTCTGTCTGGCCTTCGCCTTGCGCGGCCAGGCGGTCCTGGCGCATATCCCGCAGTTCGTGCCCCTGGGCATCCTGCTGGCCACGGGCCTGTCCATGCCCGTGAGCTGGCTCTTGCGCGACAGCAAGAACCCGCTCACCCGCAAGGACGAGCAGCGCACGGCCTGGGCCGCCTGCCTTCTGACGGTCATTCTGGGACCGGTGCTGGGAGTGTTCTGCTGCGTGGCCCTCGGGCTGGGCATCGCCCTGGCGCGTGCCGTGAGCGGGGGCGGCATCAAGTTCATCCAGTCCGGGGACGTGTTCCACAGCAATGTGGACCGCTCGCCCTCAGAGCGCCGTATTCTCCGCGAGCGTGGCGGGCAGATCCTCGTCCTGCGTTTGCAGGGCTTCCTGTTCCTGGGCACCCTGTACAGCCTGTTGCGGACCATTCGCGCGCGCATCGAGGGCGCCGGGCCGGTGGGCCTTAAGTCCGTGCTGCTGGACTTCGGCGCGGTGAGCGGCCTTGGCTCCTCGGCCCTGCACGGATTCCGGAGGCTGGAGCAGCTGGCCCAGGAGCGCGGTCTGCAGCTCTATTTTACGAGCATGCACCTGGAGATAGAGGAGCACCTGGAGGCCCTGGGCTATCGCCTGGGCGACGAGGCGGGCGCGTGCCGCATCTATCTGAACCTGGACTACGCCCTGGAGTCCTGCGAGGACCGCATCCTGGTCGAGGCCGGCGGGCTGGAGCAGCGCCAGGACACCCTGGAGGAGTTGCTGGCGGCCACCTTCCCAGAGCCCCAGCTGGTGCCCACGCTCATGAAGTGCCTGGAGCGGATGGAGTTGCCGAAGAAGACCAAGATCATCCAGCAGGGCGACGAGTCGGACTCCATGTATTTCCTGCAATCCGGCCAGGTGCATGTCGATCTGGCGCTGCCGGGAGGCAAGCTCATGCGCCTGAAGAAGATGGGGCCGGGCACGGTGTTCGGCGAGATGGGCCTGTACACCAGCGCTCCGCGCTCGGCCTCGGTCATCGCCACGGAGCGCTGCGTGGTCTACCGGCTCTCGGTGGAGCGCTTCAAGCTCATCCAGGCCAAGGCCCCGCAGCTGGCTGCGGCGGTGAACCGCTTCATCGTGACCCTGCTGGCCGAACGCGTGGCTGAGGCCAACGCCAGGACCCGCGCCACGCAGCTCTAGCGGACCCGTACGTTTCGGAACGGGCGCCAGGCCCGGTCAGCCCCAGGCCGAAAGGTCGATCTTGTCGCGCTTGCGGTAGGCCGTGCCCTGGAAGGTGGCGATGGTCTCGCCGGAAGCGTCCTTCACCTCCACCACATAGGTCGAGAGCGGACCCGCCGCAGCGGTCTCGCGCGCGTGGGCCGTGAGCACGCCGGAGAGGCCGGGCTTGGTGAAGGCGATGGTCATGTTGACGCCCAGGGCCAGGCTGCCGTGGGAGTTGCAGGCCGCGCCAAAGGCCAGGTCGGCCAGGGTGAAGATGGCCCCGCCCTGGACCACGTCCGCGCCATTCAGATGCTTCTCCTCGATGACCATGCGCGTGGAGGCCGTGCCATGGCCGATGTCCGTGACCTCGATGCCCAGGCATTTGCACAGCCGGTCGCGGTTGTTGAAAAAGCGCTTGAGGCGCTGGAAACGTTCGGCATCGCTCAGGTGTGCGGTCATGGCAGGGCCTCCAGGCTGAAGAAGGTGCAGGCGTTTTGGCCCGTGGCGGACCAGATTTCGGCCACGGGCAGGTTCTTGACGCGGGCCACGGCCTGGGCCGTGAACCCGAGCAGGGCGGGGTGGTTGCGCTTGCCGCGCCAGGGCTCGGCCGCCAGGTACGGGCAGTCGGTCTCGAGCAGCATGCGCTCAAGCGGGATGGCCGCCACGACGCGGTGCAGGGCCTCGTTTCGGGCGTAGGACACCGGGCCGGGAATGCTCACGTGCCAGCCGTGGCCCAGGATGGTTTGGGCCTGGACATCATCCCCGCCAAAGCAGTGCCAGAGGAGCTTGCGGCCAGAAAATCCTGCGTCCAGAAGCACGCGCAGCGTGTCCACAAAGGCATCGCGGCAGTGGACCACCGGCGGCAGGCCCAAGGCCAGGGCCAGGTCGAGCTGGGCCCGGAAGGCTTGTTCCTGCACGTCTCGCGGGTGCCTGTCCCAGTAAAAGTCCAGGCCGATCTCGCCCACGGCCTTGAGGCGCGGGTCGTTCTGAAAGGCCTGGCGCATGGCCTCCACGGCCTCAGGCGAGTACTGGTCGGCATCGCCGGGGTGGATGCCCAGGAGGAAGAAGACCTCTGGCCGTTGCGCGAACAGCTGGCGGTTCTTGCGGTAGGCCTCTGGCCCGAGGAACACGTTGCCAATGCGGGCCACGCCGCTGGCCAGGGCGCGGTTCAGCAGCTCCTCGCGGTCAGCCGCGAATTCGTCCATGTCCAGGTGCGCGTGGGAGTCCACGCCGCAAGGCGGCAGCAGGAGGGATTCCGGCTCGGGCCGGGGCGGCGTGTTCTTTTTTGACATGGCGTGGTGTGTCTCAGGCCGACTCAAAGCGCTGCCAGAGGTCCAGCATGTTTTGGCGCTGGGCGTCCAGGCTGTATGCCTGGGCGCACGCGCGGGCGTTCGCCAGAGTGTGGGCCAGGGTGGGCGCGAGGTGCGCGCTGCCCTCCAGGAACCAGGTGGCTGCTGTTTTGAGGTGCAGGGCCGCGCCCAGGATGTCGGCGTCGGCGCTCCAGAGGCCGTTGCCAACAAAGCCAGCGCCACCCCAATGAACGTCCCGAAGGGGCCACCAGGGCTGATACGGGGCCGGGTCGGCCCCCGGCGACAGGGCCTGGCGCATGTAGTCCGCGCCGCCAAAGCCCATGTAGCCCACGCACAGGCAGCCGCAGGCCATGGCCTCCAGGGGCGGCAGGGGGCAGCCCTCGGGAAAGCCCGTGGCCAGGAAGATGTGCGCGGAGGCCAGCGCCTCGGCCACGCCCTGCGCGGGCAGGCCCGCGATCTCCAGCCACTGGCAGCGCGCGGCCAGCCCCTCGTCCAGGGCGTTGAAGGTCTCGCGGATCTGCTTGGCCAGGGCCTTGTTTTTGCGCGGCATCCAGGCGATGCGCACTGGTTCGCCAGCCGAAACGTCCGGTTTTCGTTCCGGCGCGCGAAATAAAAGCGTGTCGATGCCGGGGCGCAGGATGGGGGCTTCGCGGCCTGTGGTGGCGCTGACGAACCGCGCCACAGGGTCGGACACGGCCACGAAGTCCACGGGCAGTTTGCGCCAGGACACGCCCTCTGGCAGTGCCGAGAGCAGGTAGGCCCAGTTCTGCACGTAGACCAGGCAGCGCGCCCCGGCGTTCAGGCCTGGGGTGAGGGCGTTGACCCAGCCCTCGGGCACCACCCAGAGGTCGCCGGGCTCAAGCCTGAGCTGGTTCCAGGGCACGATGGGCGCGTCCACAAAGGACTCCGAGGGAACCCAGCCCGGGCCTTCGCCCGCGATCTCGCGCGGGACGAGAAAGGCCTCGCGGCCCGAGGCGACCAGAAAGGCGGCCATGCGCCGGAGCACGGTGATGCCCCCGGCGGCCTGGCGCACCGGCGGCAGGAAGAAGAAGGACTTCATGGGCATGGGCAAACCACACTCCCCCGGCTTTGGCAAGCCGACTCAGGCAGTTGTGAGGCCCGCAACATACTCGGCCAGGGCCTCGCGCCAGTGGCGGGGCGTGTGCCCGGCCAGGCGGGCCGTTTCGCTGATGTCCAGCGCGGAATTGGCCGGGCGTTTGGCGCGGGTGGGGTAGCCGCTGGTGGGGATGGCCAGCACAGAGCAGGGCCGTCCAGCCAGGCGCACGGCCTCGGCGGCCAGCGCAAACCAGGAGGCCTGGCCGGAGTTGGCGGCGTGCAGCAGCCCTGTCGCGCCCTGCTTCAGCAGGGTCACCGTGAGCTCGGCCAGATCCGTAGTGCACGTGGGCGAACCAAACTGGTCGTCCACAACCTTGAGTTCCGGCCGCAGGGCGGCGAGCTCCAGGATGCGCTGCACGAAGTTCATTTTTCCCGGCCCGAAGAGCCAGGCCGTGCGCAGGATCAGCAGGCCGGGGATCTCCAGCGACAGCAGGGCCTCTTCGCCCGCCAGCTTGCTCGCTCCATAGACCGAGAGCGGGTTCGGCTCGTCTGCGGGCAGGTAGGGCGCGCCTTTCAGGCCGTCGAACACGAAATCCGTGGAAAAATGCACCAGGCGCAGGCCGCGCTCCCCGGCCAGGATGCCCAGCAGGGCGGGCAGGGCGGCGTTGACGCGGTAGGCCTCTTCGGGCTCGTCCTCGGCCTTGTCCACCTGGGTGTAGGCCATGGCGTTGACAATGCAGTCCGGCTCGTGTTCGTCGAGGGCGTCGGACAGTGCGTCGGCGTCGAAGCAGTCCACCTCCGCGCTGGACACGGGCACGGCCTGGACCCCAGCCTGCGCCAGCGCCGCCACCACAGCCCGGCCCAGCAGCCCGTTTGTGCCGCCCAGCACCAGGGCCTTTTGGGGCAGATTCGGGTCCGGCAGGCTCACGCGCGCTCCTTGTACCAGGTCTCCATGAACGTCAGGTACGCGCCGCTCTGGACCTCGTCCAGCCACTCGGCGTTGGCCTGGTACCAGGCGATGGTGCGCGCCATGCCCTGGGCGAAGCTGACCGAGGGCGCAAAGCCCAGCTCGCGGGCGGCCAGGTCGAAGTTCATGGCGTAGCGGCGGTCGTGGCCGGGCCGGTCGGTCACAAAGCGGATGAGCGCCTCGTTCTGGCCCGTGAGCTTCAGGATGGTGCGCACCACCTCGATGTTCGGCATCTCCGCCGCGCCGCCGAAATTGTACACCGCGCCGGGCCGCCCCTTGAGCAGCGCCAGCTCCACGCCCCGGCAGTGGTCGTCCACAAAGATCCAGTCGCGCACGTTCTGGCCGTCGCCGTACACGGGCAGGGGCTCGCCACGGGTGGCCTTGACGTACATGAGCGGGATGAGCTTTTCCGGAAATTGGTAGGGGCCGTAGTTGTTGGAGCAGCGCGTGACCACCACGTCTTGGCCATAGGTTTCGTGGTAGGCCCGGGCGATCAGGTCCGCCCCGGCCTTGGAGGCCGAGTAGGGGCTGTTGGGGGCCAGCGGCGTGGATTCCAGGAACTGGCCGGTTGCGCCTAGAGAGCCATAGACCTCGTCCGTGGACACGTGGACCACGCGTTTCACGCCCGCGCGCCGGGCGCAGTCCAGGATGTTCTGCGCGCCCAAAACATTGGTGACCACAAAGGGCGCGGGGTCGTCGATGGAGCGGTCCACGTGGGACTCCGCCGCGAAGTTCACCACCGCGTCGATCTGGTGCTCGGCCAGCAGGCGCGTGACCAGCTCGCGGTCGCAGATGTCGCCGTGGACAAAGGTGTAGCGGGGACCGGCCTCGGTTGTCAGAGCCCGCAGGCTGCCCAGGTTGCCCGCGTAGGTCAGCTTGTCCAGGTTCACGAGCCGCCAGTCGGGGTGGCGCGCGCGCATGGCGTAGAGAAAGTTGGCGCCGATGAATCCGCAGCCGCCGGTGATGAGCAGGCGCATGGAAGGCTCCTTGGGCATGGTGTTCAGCGCTGTGTACCCGCTCAGCGGGTGTTGCGCAAGGACGCGGGACTAGGCCTTGGCGAGCCCGTCCGCCAGGCCGCCGGTCTGGCGCAGGGCCTCAAAGAGCAGGATGCCCGCAGCGGTGGACAGGTTCAGGCTGCGCACGTTGCTGCTGATGGGGATGCGCACCCGGTCCGGGTAGAGGTCGTACAGGAAGTCCGGCAGGCCCGTTGTCTCCCGGCCCAGCACGATGGCGTCGCCGGGGCGGAAGGCGAACTCGTGCACCGGCGTGCCGCCGCGTGCGCTGGTCAGCACCATGCGGGCCTGAGGCCCGGCGCTGATGCTTGCGGCCTCAAAGGCGGCCCAGTGCGGGTGCACCGAGAGGTCCACATGGGGCCAGTAGTCCAGGCCCGCGCGCTTCAGGTGCTTGTCGTCGATGCTGAAGCCCAGGGGCTCGATCAGGTGCAGGGCGGCGCCCGTGGCCGCGCAGAGCCGGGCGATGTTGCCGGTGTTGGGCGGTATCTCCGGCTGAAAGAGCACGAGGCGCATGGCGCTTTCCCCTGGTTTGCCAACTGTTTGCCCACTGGCCCGGCAACGAAAAAGGCCCCGCCTGGGCGGGGCCGATTCCTCTGGTGGTGGGCGATCCGGGATTTGAACTCGGGACTTCCACCGTGTGAAGGTGGCACTCTAACCGCTGAGTTAATCGCCCAGGGAAGGAATCTCTAATCCAAGCCCCCCTGCGTTGGCAAGATTTTTTTGCATGCCTGTGGGGCAAAGTGTGCACCTCTGCTCTGGCCCGTGGTGGCCGCTTGTCTCTCCCTGGCATGTTTCATGCTGGGGTATTTGGGAACGCAGAGCGGCTGAATTTGCCTTGGAGAAATCAGTAGATAGGCACCCTCTGCGGGCCAAGCGAGAGACCGGGGGCGTCTGTATATTGACAGATCTGCTGCACTGGAAGCGCCTGTCCTGACTGCTGGCCTGGGCTCGGCGCTGCCGCCGGGCCCGGAATATGTTTTTGAGTTGTTCGAGGAGGAATTGTCATGCGCAAGGGTCTGATTCTCTGCCTGCTGCTGCTGGCTGTCTCGGTGTTGCAGCTCTCCCCGGCCCAGGCCGCCCAGTACAATACCTGGCTCTGCTACTATGGCACGGCCCAGGGGCCTGAGGAATACGGTCGCTTCGACCTGGTGGTGCTGGACGGCGTGAAGCATCCGCCCCTGGCGCGCAAGGGGCCGGGCAAGCCGCTCCTGCTGGGTTACGTCAGTGTCGGCGAATCCGACCCCACCGGGCCCACCTGGATGCTGGCGCAAAATCAGAACTTCATCGTTGGGAAAAACGAGAACTGGGGCACGCTGGTCATCGACATGCGCAGCCCCAAGTGGCAGGGCATCCTGCTCGACATCGTCATCCCCAAGGTGCTGGCCCAGGGGTTTGACGGCATCTTTCTGGACACCATCGATTCTGCCCTGGCCCTGGCCGAAGGCAAGGACGCAGCCAAGTACAAGGGCATGCGCGCCAGCATCCTTGAATTTCTGCGCAGGCTCCGCGTGCGTTTTCCGGACATCCACATCTGCATGAACCGGGGCCTGGGGCTTTTGCCAGAAGCTGCGCCCATCATCAACTCCCTGCTCATCGAGGATCTGTCTTTTGAGTACGACTTCGCCAGGCAGGAGTACCGGGCAGTGACGCCGCAGGTGCGCCAGGCCCTGGTGGCTGCGGCCCGCAAGGGGCTGGCCGCCAATCCGGGCCTCACCGTGCTGACCCTGGACTACGCCAAGCCGGACCAGAAGGAGAGCATCCACGAGGCCATCAGCTATTCGCGGAGCAAGGGATTCGTGCCGTATGTCAGCACCCTTGAGCTGGATACGATCTTCCACCACACGCTGGCTCGCTAGTCTGCCTGGCGATGCTCCTGCCCGGATCCTCCTGGCCGCGCCAAAGGCTTGCGGGCAGGACCGCCGCCCCCGCCGCCCCGGAGCTCATGCCGCGCCAGGCGCGACGAGACAGACCTCACCCTGATCGTTCTGGACATACTGGAGTACCTTGCGTACTCCGGGGCAGAGCAGCGGGAGATTCTCGTGTCCTTGAGCAAGGCCCTCAAGCAGCTGTTGCGGAGCATCGACCTGCTGTTTTTCGGCGACAAGCCAGGCCGCTCCATCATCCTCATGCCGAACACGCCCCTGGTCAACGCCAGGGTGGTGGGCGGCAAGATCGTGCAGCTCGTCGGAAGCAGGGGCGGCGTGGTTTTTTCCGGCAGCGGCAGCTTGCCCGTGGGCCTGGGCGTCTCCGCCTTCGGCGAGTCCAGCAACGCACCGGAACGCATACTGGAAATGGCGCTTGCGGAGCTGAACGCGAAGCAGAGCTGACAACGGCAGGGACAGCTTTTCGGGAACGAATCGTGACAACGGCGGTACTCATGAACGCGACCACCCCAGAGGATCAGGCAGTCTACCCGGACTTCATCGCGCGGCAAGCGGTGTTCGACGCCAAGCGCAGCATCTGGGGCTATGAGATCTTTTACCGCCAGAACCCGGACAGCCAGGTCGCCACGGACCACAAGGCCATGCTGGAAGTGGCCACCCGGGCTTTCTTGAGCCCCCAGTGGCAGCAGAGCCCGGATTCGTATCTCCTGGTCACCCTGGATCCGCTGGCCAACCCCGAAGACGTGACCGGAGTCCTGCCCAGGGGCAGGACCGTGCTGACGGTCAGCGAGGAGAGCCTCGCCACTGCGGGCACGCAGGAGCTCCTCGTGCGCCTGCGCCAGGAGAACTACCTCATCGCCCTGGGCGACTTCACCGGGAAACTCGCGGGCAGCCCCGTGCTGAACCTGGTGGACATCCTCGCTGTGGACATGCTGCGCAGCAATCGCGACCAACTTCTCCAGCAGGCCTTGCAGCAGAAAGAGCAACGGCCCGTGCAGGTCCTGGCCAGAAAGGTGGAGGACGTGCAGACCTTCGCCGTTGCCAAGGATGCGGGCTGTGGCCTGTTTCAGGGCTTCTTTTTTCAGAAGCCGGAGCGCATCTCCAGCCAGGTCATCCCCAGCAGCATGGCCAGCAGCCTGGGCGTCCTCAGGATGATCGAGCAGGCTGACCCGGACATCATCGAGCTGGCGCGGGCCATCCAGCAGGATGTGTCCTTAAGTTACCGCCTGCTCAAATTTCTGAACTCGCCCTATTTCGGGTTCGCCCGCGAGGTCTCCTCCATCAAGGTGGCGCTCATCCTGGCTGGCTGGCAGCAGATGCGCACCTGGCTCAGACTGGTGGTCGTCACGGAGATGACGCCCAAGCACAAGCCGAGTGAGCTGGTCTTCCTTTCGGCCCAGCGCGGGCGCTTTCTGGAGCTGGCGGCCCAGCGCGCAGGCGGGCGGCGGGTGAACTCCGAGCGGCTGCTCTTGCTCGGGCTGTTCTCCCTCCTGGACAGCATCTTCGACATGCAGATGCCGGACATCGTGGGTTCGCTGCCGCTCGACCAGGAGCTCAAGGACACGCTGTGCCTCAAGCCCACGGCCTTGCTGCCCTGGCTGGAGCTGGTGCACAGCTTTGAGCGTGCCGATTGGCAGCAGCTTTCGTCGTGGATTGAGGCTCTGGGGGTCGATTCCGTGGAGGTGGCGGCTTGCTACACTGAATCCATGCAGTGGGCGCACGCCATTTTCAACCACCTGGACTAGGCGGTTCTTCTTTTATGGGCCGCTGCGGCCTAGGGCTCGTTGCGCGGGATTGAGCTGGCGGCCCGCGCGCTGGCGGCGAGGAACCTGTCCAATTGATTGGCGAAGGCGTTGCGGTCCGCCAGGCTGAGCGGAGCCGGCCCGCCGGTGGCTACGCCCGTGCTGCGCAGCTCGTCCAGCAGGTTGCGCATGGTCAGCCGGGCGCTGATGTTTTCCGCAGTATACAGCTCCCCGCGCGGATTCAAAGCCGTGCCGCCGCGCTCAATGACCTTGGCCGCCAGCGGAATGTCCGCAGTGACGACTAGGTCCCCGGGCTGCACGAGCCTGGCGATGGTCTCATCCACCACGTCGAAGCCCTGGCCCACGCGCATGGTGGCGAGGTGCGGCGACAGGGGCACGGTCAGGGTCTTGTTGGCCACAAGGGTGGTCTGGACTGCCCGCCGCATGGCCGAGCGCACCAGAATGTCCTTGATGGCGGTGGGGCAGGCGTCGGCGTCCACCCATATCTGTATGGGCCGTATCTGCACGGGGGGCTCCGGGGCTTAGGGGCGGGAGTTCTGCTGGCGGAAGCGTATAGGAGTCGAACCTACCGAACGCCGTTAGACGTTCCACTGAATTTGAAGTCCAGGCGCCACACCGGTGACGAAACGCTTCCCCTGCGACGGGGTGCGGATTACCTGTTTTGCGCAGGCTGCGCAAGTGCCGGGGGGGCATGGTCGGCACTTGCTTTTTCGGGAGTATGGCTTATCTTGTGCTTCATTCATCGGGCCGTGTGCCGGGAGCGTTTCTCCCCGCAATTTTAAGACCAACGGCCCCGAACGTGCCTGTTCTCCACCGGAGGTTCTCCGCTTGAATAGCTTCACCAAGAATCTGCTGATCTGGGCGACCATCTCCCTGGTCATGGTCGTCCTCTTCAACCTCTTCAGCCAGACCCCGCCCCCGCAGCTCAAGTTGTCCTACAGCGACTTCGTGACCCGCGTGAAGGAAGGCGAGGTGGTCTCGGTCAAGATCCAGGGCCCGAAGATCACGGGCGTCATGGCCGGGGACAAGAAGTTCATCACCTACGCGCCCGACGACCCGAACCTGGTGCCCACCCTGGTGGGCGGCAAGATCCAGGTCACCGCCGAGCCGCCCGAGGACTCGCCCTGGTACATGACCCTGCTCGTGTCCTGGTTCCCCATGCTGCTCCTGATCGGCGTCTGGATCTTCTTCATGCGCCAGATGCAGGGCGGCGGCGCGGGCGGCAAGGGCGCCATGAGCTTCGGCCGGTCCAAGGCCCGGCTCATCAGCGAGGACACCCAGAAGGTGACCTTCGAGGATGTGGCTGGCGTGGACGAGGCCAAGGAGGAACTCTCCGAAATCGTCGACTTCCTGCGCGAGCCCAAGAAATTTACGCGCCTGGGCGGCCGCATCCCCAAGGGCGTGCTGCTCGTCGGCCCCCCGGGCACGGGTAAGACGCTCCTGGCCCGCGCCGTGGCCGGCGAGGCCGGGGTGCCGTTTTTCTCCATCTCCGGTTCGGACTTTGTGGAGATGTTCGTGGGCGTGGGCGCGGCGCGCGTGCGCGACCTGTTTTTGCAAGGCAAGAAGAACGCGCCCTGCCTCATCTTCATCGACGAGATCGACGCCGTGGGCCGCCAGCGCGGCACCGGCATGGGGGGCGGCCACGACGAGCGCGAGCAGACCCTGAACCAGCTGCTGGTGGAGATGGACGGCTTCGAGTCCAACGATGGCGTCATCCTCATCGCCGCCACCAACCGCCCGGACGTGCTGGACCCGGCGCTGCTCAGGCCCGGCCGCTTCGACCGCCAGGTCGTTGTGCCCCTGCCCGACGTGCGCGGCCGCAAGCGCATCCTGGCCGTGCACTCGCGCAAGTGCCCCCTGG
>CAYMIP010000047.1:0-17303 GCA_964390575.1 uncultured Desulfocurvus sp.
AAGATGGGGTAGGCCACCAGCTGACCGGGGAAATGGCAGGTGATGTTGCCGCCGCGCCTGGTCTGGGCCAGCTCAATGCCCTGGGTGGAAAGAAACGCCGCGCTGACGCGCAAATGCTCCTGCCCGCCCTGCCTGCCCAGGGTGATGACCCTGGGGTGCTCCACCAAAAACAGGGTCTGCTCGCCGCCCGCCAGCACCTCGGCCAGGGCCGCCAGTTGCAGCGCCTCGGCCTCGTCATAGGCCATGCGTCCCAGGTCGACGACGCGCATTTACCCTTTCTTGGCCTTGCGAGCCGCCCGTGAGTCGGCTTTGGGTGCGGATTTGCCGCCTTTTTTCTTCTTGGGCTTGTTGACTTTTTTGACGGCGGGCTGGCCCGGCTTCTTTTTTGCGGTCCTGCGGGCAGGGTTGCGCGCTGTTTCTGGAGCGAGGTCCTCGGCCAACAGGTCCTCCGGATAGCCGGAGGGCGGAGCTGGCGATTTGGCTGGCGATGTGCCTGCGGCTTTGCCTGTGCGCTTGCCAACGGGTGCTTCTGTGGGCTGGCCAGCAGCCAGTACGGGCCTGCCGCCCGGCGTGGAGGCGGGCGCTGCGGCGGATTGCTCCACTGGTTTCTGGGTCCTTGGCTTGCGGGGCGCGGCCTCTCTCTGTGCCGGGCGTTCTGACGGCAGGCGCTTGGGCTTGCGTTGGGGCTTGCCCGGCGCTGCGCTGGCCGGGCGTTCCGTGACCGGCGTGGGGGCCGCCCCAGCGGGCGGCTGGCTCAGGGGCAGCACCAGCGCGCCGGACTTGGCGTCCGTGTCCGGGACATCCGGCCAGGCGGCCTCCAGCAGGGTGCCGGGCAGGGGCACCAGGTGCTTGCGCGGCAGGGAGAGCAGGGTCAGGCCGCGGTCCGAGCAGGCATACTGGCCGTAGCGGCGCTCGTCTTCGCCCGGCCGGCCGGAGCCGGGCAGCTCGAAGGGGCCGGACACGGCGCGCACCAGGCCCTTGCCTTGGGCGGCCTCAAGTTTGCGGCCCTTGGCCGAGAAGTGCAGAAAGCTGAGGCTGACATTGTCCTTGGCCAGCCTGGCGTCGTCGGACAGGCTCTTGAGCCAGGCCGGGGCGGCCTCGGCGTCGAAATTGAAGTGGCACCAGGCCGTGTAGCCGCGCCCGCTCATGGGGCAGGGGGCGGTGTGCGGGCAGGGCGCCAGCGGGTTCAGGCCGCGGTGCAAAAGGCCGCGCCGCAGGGCCGAGATCAGGTGCGCCGAGGGCCGTATGCCGGGCTCCACCAGCAGGAGCTGGCCCGTGGGGGTGAGCATGGAGGTGAGCTGTCCGGCCAGAGCCTCGGCGTCCCCCAAAAGATCGCCCTCGCCCCGGTGCAGCACCTCGTTCAGCGTGTTGGCCATGAGCACCAGGTCGGCTTTTTCGCGCAGGCGCTCGTCCAGGGAGCCCTTGACCAGGGTGATGCGCCAGGGCTCAAGACCGCCGTGTTTCATCGCCAGGCTTTTGAGGGTTTCCAGGCCCAGGCGCATGGGCTTCTGCGCGCGGTCCACGCACACGAAATGCAGCGGGCGGCGGCGCAGGCGCGGCCGGGCCATCCACAGGGCCAGGGGTGCGGTGAGCGGCCCGGTGCCCAGGTCGATGATGGTGGCCCCAGCCTCGGGGCTGTCTCCGCCGGGGTCCAAGGCCAGCCCGGAGAACAGCACGCCGAGGCGATAGATGTTCCAGGGCAGGAAATAGCGCATGTAGGCCGAGAGCATGGCCGGGTCGGACAGGTAGTCGCGCCGAAGGTCGTCGCGCTCGTCGGTGAGCAGGTGCGAAAGCTGGCGGATGTCGCGCGGCAGCTCCGAGCGGTGCTGGCGGCGCATGGGCATGGCCGCGTCCAGGTGCTTGGGCAGCCCGGCCAGCAGGGTCAGGAAGTCCCGGCCGGGGCGCAGGAAAAGGTGTTCAGGAAACATGGCGCAGCACCATCCTTTGCAGATACAGGGAGCCAAATCCTGGCTCGGAGGCCAGGTCCAGGACGCGGCATTTGGCGGGCAGCCCGCGCACCCAGTCCCAGGCCTCGGGACGGGTGAGCAAAAGGCGCGCTCCGCTGAGCGAGGTATTGCCCGCGCGGCGCACCCGGCCCGTGAGCACATCCGGCAGGAAGCCCAGGCAGGCCAAGTCGGCCGCGTCCACATGCTCGCCCATGGCTCCGGCCAGATGCACGCTTTGGAGCGCGCCGGGGGACAAATCCGCCTCGGCCAGCAAGCGCGACAGGGCCAGGTTGAAGGCGGCCTTGACCTTGACCAGCTCCTCCACGTCCGAGGCCGGGAGCAGGAGCCCGCCGCCCAGATCCAGGGCCTGCTCGCCGTCCAGGCTCACAAGCCCCTTGGCCAGCCGTTTGCCCAGGGGCGTGGCGGGTACCACGAAGCGGCCCGACTCGTCCAGCACGCGGGCGCGCAGCAGCGTGGCGGCCAGCGACAGGTAGCCCACCCCCGTGATGCCCGCGTCCTCGATATCCCCGTGGGGGGCGGGCAGGGGCGGGCGCTCCACGTACTCCGGCCGCAGGCCCACCGGGGTCAGGGCAAAGGCGCGCACAGCTCCGGGCGCGGCAATGCGGCCGTGGCGCAGGCCCACGCCCTCCAGGGCCGGGCCCATGGGCACGCTGGCCAGCAGATACTCGTTTGGCGCCAGCGCCAGCACGAACTCGCCGTTGGTGCCCAGGTCGGCCAGGAGATACGGGTAGGTGGGCGGCCCGCCATTCTTGCTGTCTGTCGCGAAATTGAGGGCCGCCAGCCCGGCGCTTATATCCGCGCCCACAAAGGGCGCGAGCAGGGGCGGGATCAGGGCCCCGGGCAGGTCATCAGCCAGGCCTGCGGATGGGATTGTGGCGATGCGGCGCTCGTCGCCCCCGGCATAGTCCAAATGATACGGCGCGTGGGCCAGGCCGTCCACAGGCAGGCCGAGCAAGAGGTGCGTCATGACGCTGTTGCCCGCCACGCAGAGCAGCGAAACCTTTGCGCCGTGGGCGGCCTCGGCCCCGGCCACCAGCGCGCGCAGGCGCTCCACCACCAGCCGGGCCAGCACCGCAGCCCCGCCAGGGTGAGCCGCATAGGCCAGGCGCGACATGACCTCGCTGCCCAGGCCCAGCTGCGGGTTCAAGCCCTGGCCAGAGGACAGCGTTTCGCCCGTCTGGTTGATGGCGGCCCAGTGGACGCTTGTGGTGCCCAGGTCCACGGCCAGGAACAGGGCGCCAGCAGCGGCCGCGCCGGAGGCGCTGGCGCGCGGCCGGGCCGAACGCTTCGGCCCGGGCAGCTCTATGTCGCACGCTTGCGCCGGGTGCAGGCAGGACAGCCGCCAGCCCTGGGCCACGGCCTCCGCGCCCAGACGGCGTAATTCCTCGGCCCTGGGCGCGGGCGGCGCGGAGATGTAGCGCACCCGGCACAGCCCGCATTTGCCCAGGCCCGCGCACAGCGGCACCCCGTCCCAGAGTCCGGCCAGCCCGTCTTCTCGAAAAAGCCCGTCTTCTCGAAAAAGAAAGATGGCCTGGGCCAGGGTCAGGCCATCGGCGGGTTTGATTTGGACGGTCCGGCCGTCGTGGGTCTCAATACGGATCATTGTATCCCCTGTGGCGGTCCCCCGTGGCGGCACGGCTAGGGCAGGCGCGGCAGGCGCACGGTGAAGGTGGCGCCCTGGCCTTCAACACTTTCGACCCGGATGGCCCCGCCCATGCCGTCCACAAGGGTGTGGCACATGGACAGTCCGAGCCCGGTGCCCTGGCCTGGCGGCTTGGTGGTGAAGAAGGGGTTGAAAATCTTTTCAAGATTTTCCGGCGGGATGCCGCAGCCGTTGTCGCTGATGCGGATCTCCAGGGCAGTGTCGTCGGCCTTGGCCGAGGCCTCGATGCGGCCGCCCTTGTCCACGGCGTGCAGGGCGTTGGTCATGAGGTTCAGGACCACCTGGCGCAACAGCGGGGCGTCGGTGCGCAGACGCGGCAGGTCCGGGGGCAGGGTGCGCACCAGGGTCACGTCCTTGTATGAGGCTTCCTTGTCCACCAGCCGGGCCATGTCGTCGATGAGCCGTGCCACGTCCACCTCCTGCAGCACGGGCTCGCGCTTGCGGGCGAAGTCCAGGAGCTTGTGCGTGATGTTCTTGCAGCGGTCCACCTGGGAGCGGACCTCGCGCAGGGAATCCTTGACCTCGTCAAAATCCGCGCCGGACTGTTTCTCGGCCTCGCCCACCAGGTGCGCGGCCCACTCGGCCTCCTGGGCGATGATGGCGATGGGGTTGTTGATCTCATGGGCGATGCCGGCGGAGAGTTCGCCGATGGCGGCCAGCTTCTGGGACTGGATGAGCTGGTGGTTCAGGGTGAGCCTGGCCTCCTCGGCCCTGCTCAGGCGGGTGAGCAGGGCGCGTGCCGAGGCGATGGCGATGGCCAGCACCGCTGCGGCCAGAATCCCGGCCAATACGGGCGTGGCGAAGGTCGCGGCCACCACCAGGGCGGCCAGCACCGGCGGCACCAGGAAATGCGCCCACAAGAGCAGGCTGTGGTCCTTCCAGAGCCTGGCCCCGGTGGCCCTGGCCAAAAGGCCCTGGTCGATGTTCTGGGCGCCGCTCCCCGGCTCAGCCGCCCTGCTTGCGGGCCTTGGCATTGAGCTCTTTCCTCTCAAAGGCCTTGCGCACCTTGTCCAGAAGGTCGTCGAAGTCAGCGGGCTTGAGGACATAGTCGTAGGCGCCCAGGTTCATGCCCTGCATCCCGGCCTCCAGCGAGGCGTGGCCGGTGAGCATGATGACCTCGGTCAGCGGGTTTTTCTCGCGGATCTGCCTGAGGGTCTCCAGGCCGTCCATGCCGGGCATGCGCACGTCCAGGATGACCACGTCGTAGGCCTGCGTGGCCAGGGCGTCCAGGGCCTCCTGGCCGCTCTTGGCAGTGTCGATGGGCATTTTCCGGATGCCGAAGCGCTTGGCCATGGTCTCGACGAAGTCGACCTCGTCATCCACAAGCAGAATTTTGATATCCATAGGCGCTCCTTTTACTGGCCGGTCCGGGCTTACGCCTTGCGCAGCGGCAGGCTGATGATGAACGTCGCCCCCTGGCCTTCCTGGCTCTCCACGTTGATGCGGCCGCCGAGCTTCTGGATGATGCTGAAGCTGATGGTCAGGCCCAGTCCCGTGCCCTCGCCGACCTTCTTGGTGGTGAAGAAGGGGTCGAAGATCTTGTCCAGCTTCTCGCTGGAGATGCCCGGCCCGGTGTCGGAGATGGAGATGATGACCTCGTCGGGGTTGTGCACGGCCTTGGTGCGGATCTGGATGCTGCCGTCCTTGCCGATGGCGTCGATGGCGTTGTCGATGATGTTCAGGAAGACCTGCTGGAGCTGGGCCGAGTCGCTGGCCACGAAAGGCAGGTCCTTCTGGAGCGTGGTGTTGATTTCGATGGCGCGGTATCTGGCCTCGTTCTCCAGGAAGGTGATGGTCTGGGTCAGAACCTCGTTGATGTTGATGTCCTCGTGGATGGGGTCCATGCGCCGGGCGAAGCCGAGCAGGCGATGGGTCACGTCCTTGGCGCGGGTGACATGGTAATCGATCTTGGTGATGGCGTCCTCGTATTCCTTGAAGTTCGGGCTGGCCTTGATGTCCTCCTCGGCCAGGAGGTCGCGCATCCAGCCGGCCTTCTCCTTGATGATGGCCAGCGGGTTGTTGACCTCGTGGGCCACGCCTGCGGCCATCTTGCCCAGGGAGGCCATCTTGCTCGACTGGGTCAGGGAGGCGTTGAGGGTGGCCTTCTCGCGCTCGGAGCGCACGAGCTGGGCGATGATGGTGGTGCTGGTGAGGACGGTGCCCCCGGCGATGAGCAGCAGGCCGCCCGCCAGGATGCCCCAGACCAGGTAGCGTGTGCGCGTGAGGGGCATGAGCTCCTCGGTGGGATCATCGCGGATGGCCAGCAGCCAGTTCTTGTTTTCCAGCCAGGCCAGGCCGAAGAGGTACTGCTTGCCGTTCACCTCGATCATCTCCGAGCGCACGCCGGGAAAGCGCGCAAAGGAGCCCAGGTCCATTTTTCCCAGGAGCTTGGGCCCGAAGCGCGGCTTGGACTGGAGGATGTTTTCCGAGTTGAGCAAAAAGGCGTCGCCGTTGGCCCCCAGCTGGTCGCTCTGCACCAGGGAGTCGAAGATGTCCGAGTCGATGGTGGCGCGCAGGATCCAGCTCTTGTCGCCCTCGCGGCGCATGACGGCGATGATGAAGTGGGGGTAGTTGCGGCGTCCCATGAACACGTCGCTGATGTAGATGCCCTTGGCCTGGACTTGCTGGAACCATTCCTCGTTCTTGTAGTTGGCCGTGCGGATGGCCTGGTAGGGGCCGGTGTAGACGATGTGGTCGCCGTTCTGGTCGATGATGCCGAGGTCGATGTAGTACTTGGAGCGTGCCTGGAGCAGGGTGAACACGCGCTCGAAGGTCTCCGGCTCCAGGAAGTACTGGAGCCGGTGGGTGTAGGCGATGGCCGTGAGCTGCGAGAGGCGCTCGTTGAAGAAGAGGTCGATGGTGCGGCGCTTGTTCTCGGTGATGTGGTTGAGATTCTGGAGGATCTTGTTGGTGTGCGAGATCTCGAACTGGCGATAGATGGTGTAGCCCAGGATGAGCAGGGGTATGAGCGAGAACCCCAGGGTGGTGAGGATCATCTTGACGCGGAGCTTCGTGTATCCGGAGCGTTCCAGCATGCCCGCCACCTTTTCTTGGAGGTGTTTTGCGCCGGGCCGATCCCTCCGATATGCCGGAGGAGGGCCGCGCCAACATGGGTATTTACCCCGTGGGCGGATGATATGCAAGGGATTTGGGGCAGGTATGCGGCCCTTGCGCGGGGCCGGCATATATACGCCCAGGCGCTTGTCTCTGGGGCGGATTTCTGAGAATGGGTGTGCATGGAACAGCGCACAGGCTTTTTCGGCAGGATTATGCAGGCCCTGCGCGGCGGCATATCCGGTCCGGCCCCCACCCAGGACGAGCTGCGCACGCTGTTCACCAGCCGTTCCCAGGCCTTTGCCCGGCTGCTCGAAGCCAACAACAAGGCGCTGGAGATCATGAGCGACCTGGAGGAGGCCCTGCGCGGCCGGAGCATCTTCGGCATGAGCTTTGTGCGCGCAAGCAGCACGGCCGTGGGCGTCAACGTCTTCAAGCTCGTGCGCGCCCTGGCCGAGCTGGAGCCCGGCCGCTACGACGCCCTGTTCGGTCGTTTGAGCGCCATCCAGGCCGGCATCGACGAGGTTTTGTCCCGCCGCGCCCCGGCCCACGACGTGCCCCTGGTCCTGCGTTTTGACGAGATCGACCGCCACAGCTCCGACCACACCGGCGGCAAGATGGCCAACCTGGGCGACATGCGCTCGCGCATCGGCCTGCCCGTGCCCGACGGCTTTGTCATCACCGCTGCGGGCTTTGAGGCCTTCATGGCCCACAATGATCTGCAGGCCGAGATCAACTCCCGCCTCCAGTCCCTGCCAGAGGAAACGGGCTCCGAGGGGCTCGACGCGCGCTTCCGCCTGTCCTCGGAGATCCAGCAGTGCATCATCCAGGCCGAGGTGCCGGCAGCCCTGGCCCAGGCCATTGTGGCGGCCTTTGACCGCCTCTGCTCGGATGCGGGCGGCGCTGGCGGAGTCCCGGTGCGGGTCTCGCTGCGCAGCAGCGCCCTGGGCGAGGACGCCGCCGGGACCACCTTTGCCGGGCAGTTCAAGAGCCTGCTCAACGTCCCGCGTGAGAACCTGCTCGATGCCTACAAGGAGATCGTGGCCAGCAAGCACACCCTGCACGCCATGAGCTACCGCCTGAGCCGGGGCATCCGCGACGAGGACGTGGCCATGTGCGTGGGCTGCATGACCCTGGTGGACGCCCGCGCGGGCGGGGTCATGTACTCCCGCAACCCGCTCAACGTGCGCGACGCCTCGGTGTACATCAACGCCGTGTGGGGCCTGCCCACGGCCGTGGTGGACGGCACCACGCCCACGGACCTCTTTGTGGTGGAGCAGGCCGCCGGAAACACAGCCGCGCGGGTGCGCGAGCGCGTCATCAAGCGCAAGGACTCCCGCACCGTGCCGGACCAGGGCGAGGGCCTGCGCCGCGAGGCCGTGGACGAAGGGCAAGCCGTGCTGCCGTCGCTCTCCGACGCCGAGGCCTGCGAGCTGGCGCGCCTGGCCGGGGTGCTGGAAGAGGCCTATGGCGGGCCCCAGGACATTGAATGGGCCGTGGGCCAGCAGGGCCAGGTGTATCTGCTGCAATGCCGCCCGCTCCAGCAGATGGCGGCAAAAGATGGCGCGTCTTCTGCGTCTCCCCCAGCCTCTGGGGCCGTGCCCGGCGCGACGGAGCTTTTCGCGGGCGGGGTCGCGGCCAGCCCTGGCGTGGGCTTTGGCCCGGTGTTCGTGGCCAGGCGGGAGATCGACGCCCTGCGTTTCCCCGAGGGCGCGGTGCTGGTGACGCCCATGGCCCTGCCGCGCTGGGCCGCGCTGCTCTCGCGGGCCTCGGCCCTGGTGACGGAGCAGGGCGGCGTCACCGGGCACCTGGCCAATGTGGCGCGCGAGTTCGGCGTGCCCGCGTTGTTCGACGTGCCGGAGGCCGCAACGCGCTTCACGGAAGGCCAGAACGTCACCGTGGACGCCCTGGGCCGCCGCATCTACGCTGGCCGAGTGGAGGAGCTGCTGGCCCAGGCCGAGCCGCCGCCCCCGGTCATGGCGGGCAGCCCGGTGTTCGAGACCCTGCGCGAGGCAACAAGGCTCATCCTGCCGCTGAACCTGACCGACCCGGAGTCCCCGGACTTCCGGCCCGAGAACTGCGCCACCTACCACGACATCACGCGTTTCGCCCACGAGATGAGCGTGCGCGACATGTTCGAGTTCGGCACGCGCCACGGCCTGGCCAGCCAGGCCAGCAAGCAGCTGGTGTGCGACGTGCCCATGCAGTGGTGGATCATCAACCTGGACGACGGCTTCACGCGCGAGATTCCCGAGCGCTTCGTGCGCCTGGCCGACATCGCCAGCCCCCCCATGCTGGCCATCTGGGAGGGCATTGTGGCCGTGCCCTGGGCCGGGCCGCCAGCGGCCAGCGCCGGGAGCATGATGAACATCTTTTTGCAGGCCACCATGAACCCGGAGCTGGGCGAAGGCGGGGGCGGGGGCTTCTGCGAGCGCAACGTGTTCATGATCTCCAGGCGCTACGCCTGCCTGAACTCGCGCTTCGGCTTCCACTTCACCACCATCGAGTCCATGCTCTCCGAGGGCGACTTCGACTCCTACGCGGGCTTCAAGTTCAGCGGCGGCGCGGCGGACGAGCGGCGGCGCGTGCTGCGCGCGGAACTCATCGGCGAAATTCTGGAGCAGTATGACTTCCAGGTGAAGCTGCGCGGCGACAACCTCTTCGCCAAGGCCGAGAGCCGCCGCCACGACTTCATCTTGGACCGCGTGCGCATCCTGGGCTACCTGCTCGTGCACACCCGGCAGATCGACATGGCCATGGCCGACCGGGGCGCGGCGGACTCCCTGCGCCAGAAGATGCTCTCCGACATCAAGGCCATGCTTGCCGGGCCGGGCAGCGCGGAGAACGGCGCTTGAACGGGGGCATGAGCGGGCGCATGGACGCTGGTATGGACGGGCGCATTCGTGTGCTCCATGTGGTGAAGACCCTGGGGCTGGGCGGCACGGAGAAGGTCATGCAGCTGCTGGTGCGCCACCTGGACGCGGAGCGCTTCGAGGTGGCCGTGCACAGCGCCCAGGACGGCCCGCGCGCCGCCTCTATCCGTGCAGGCGGAACGGCCACCTATGTGGGCCTGGGCCTGGACCGCGCCCTCAGCGCCTTCGGGCCGCAGGTGCTGCATGTGCACCGCGCGGGCTGGCCCGAGCCGGAGTTTCTGCGGCCCATCCGCGACTATGTGGCCGCGCATCCGGCCACTGTGGTGGTGGAGACCAATGTCTTTGGCCGTCACGATCCCACGCCCTCGGGCCAGGTCATCGACAGCCATCTTTTTGTCTCCCATTTCTGCGCCGAGCGTTTTGCGCGGCTCACCGGCATCCCGGCCCAGTGGCCGGATTTTGGCGTGCTGTACAACCCCGTGGACACGGACTTCTTTGCTGCGGCGCTGCCGGGCGGTCCGGCTTTTGACGGCCTGACGCTGGGCCGCATCTCCCGGGCCGACCCCGGCAAATGGTCGGCCCTGGCCCTCTCCATCCTGCCCATTCTGGCGCGCAGCGTGCCGGGCTTCCGCTGCCGCATCATCGGCGGCATTCCCGAGGCCGAGGCTTACGTGCGCCAGCACGGGTTGGAGGCTCAGGTGGAGTTCCTGCCGCCAGTAAGCACGGATGCCGAGCTGGCGGCGTTTTTCGGCGGGCTTTCGGCCCTGGCCCATGCCAACGACACGGGCGAGAGCTTCGGGCTGGTCATTGCCGAGGCCATGGCCTGCGGCCTGCCCGTGGTCACGCACCCGGCTGCGGGCGAGCGCGACAACGCCCAGCTGGAGCTGGTGGAGCACGGGGTCACCGGACTGGTGGCCCAGACAACGGAGCAGTATGCCCAGGCCGTGGCCTGGGTCTTGGCCAACCCCGCCCAGGCCAGGGCCATGGGCCAGGCCGGGCGCGACAAGGCTGCCCAACTGTACCGCGCCCAGGACATCGCCGCCCGGCTGGGCAACATGTACCTGGACCTCTTGGCCCGCAAGGCCGTCGGGACCATCTGATGCGTGCCCAGGACATTGTGAACGCCTACAGCGCCGAGGTGCTGGGCTTCGGCTTCAAGGGCGCGGCCAGCGCGGACAATCCGGAAATCCTCCCGGCTGCCCCTGCGGCAATGGATTTGGAGCGCCTCACCGCGCGCACGCGTGCCGCCTTTGAACGCTCGGGCTGCAGGCATCTGGTGCTGCTCGGCCTGGGTTCCGGGACCCTGGCTGCGGCCCTGGCCGGGGTTCTTCCCGTTGGAGCGCTCTGCGTCTGCGAGCAGGATCTGGCCCTGGTGCGCGCCCTGGGCCAGGCTGGGCGGCTCGACTGGTGGCGTCCGGGCGATTCGTCTGGTTTGGGCGGGTTGGCAGCGGATTCCTCGCCCTGGGCCTTGTTCTTCCTGCTGGACCGGGCAGGCATCAGCCCCCAGGACGCCCTGGTCCTGGCGAACCCGGAGCTTGCCCCCCAGGCCAAGGCCGCGCACCGCCCGCTGGAGCTCCTGCTCACGCGCTCGCGCCCGCTGCCCACTGCGGAGGCGCCGCCCTTGCCCCGTCTTTCGGTCGCAGCCATCCTTGCGCCCTCGGAGCCGGATTTGCCGGAGTTCTTCGCCCAGTTTCCGGGCTGGCTGGCCGAGCTGGTGCTGGTCTGGGACGCCGAGGCCGTGCCGGAATCCGCCGCGTCGGCTGATCTGCTCCCGCAGCGCTTCCCGGTGCGCCACCTGGCCCGGCCCCTGGGGCGCGACTTTTCGGCCCAGCGGGGCGCCATGCTGGCCGCCTGCTGCGGGGACTGGGTGCTGTACCTGGACGCCGACGAGCGCCTCTCGCCCGAAGCCTGGGCCGCCATCCCGGCCCTGTGCGCCGCGTCGGCCAGCTCCGTGGACATCGCCGCCTGGCACTTTCCGCGCCTCACGCCCTATCCGGACGCGGACCACGCCCTGACCGGCTTCGGCCTCTGGCCGGACGTCCAGCTGCGGCTGTTCCGCAACAGGCCGACCTTGCGCTTCGTGAACCCGGTGCACGAGCGTCTCACAGGCCTCAACGGGGCTCAGGCCCTGGCCCTGGATGTGGAGATCGAGCACCTGAGCCGCCTGCGCAAGGGCGCGGAGGCCCTGCGACGCAAGCTTTCCGGCTTTGACGAGGCCGGGGCCGGGCGCGTGCGCCACGCACTCAGCGCCGAATACCCCAGCCTGCCGCGTGGACTTCTGGCCGCGCGCAGGCCGGGCAGCCCGCTGCGCTGCCTGCTGATCCCGCCGGAGTTTGCCTGATCCCCGCGTGTCTTGATTCCTGGCCCCAAAGCGGCTAGTGTCCCTCCTCTGTACCAACCCCACTTCTGAAGGAACACGGATGCGGATTCTCTGTCCCATGTGCGGCTTTGGCCGGGAAATCGACGAAGCCAAGATTCCACAGCGCGCCCAGATGGCCACCTGCCCTCGTTGCGAGCACAAGTTCCGCTTCCGCGTGGTGGACGATCTGCCGCCCGCTGACCAGCGCCCAGGGGACACAGCCCCGCGCGGCAACGGCCAGAACCGTTCCACCGGTTTTGGCGCGCCCGGCGCTGCGCCCGCTGGCCCGGACCCCCTGGCCGCCCAGCGCGCCAGCGCCGCCGAGGCCTGGAAGCGCATCCAGGGCGTGAAGGACGAACAGCCGAAGCCCGAGGCCGCGTCCGCCCCGCAGGAGCAGAGCCAGGAGTTGGGCCAGGAGCCGGGCCAGCCCGGCGCCGCGCCGCGCACCGAGCCCCAGCCCGGCCAGTCCGGCCAGTATCTTGGGCCTGAGTCCACGGGCTCCCCGGTGCCCTTTGAGGATCTGCCGCGCGTTGGGTTCTTCCCCGGCCTCTGGAGCACCATCCGCCAGGTGCTCACAGCTCCCAGCGCCTTTTTCCAAACCATGCCGGTCAGCGGCGGCATGGCCAAGCCGCTGATCTTCCACCTGCTTCTGGCCGAGTTCATGCTGCTCTGCCAGTACCTCTGGGGCCTCACCAGCCTGGGCTCCCTGTCGCAGTACGCCGGCAGCCCGGAACTCATGGACATGGGCCTGGGCATGGCCGGGGCCGGGCCCATCCTCATCCTGGTGTTCTATCCGCTCCTGCTCATCCTGCGGCTCATGCTCATGACCGGGGTGATCCACCTGCTGCTGCGCGTGCTCTTCCGCTTCACGGGCGGGCAGGGCAGCGGGGCCGAGGCCACCTTCCGGGTGCTCTGCTACTGCGCCGCGCCGCTGGTCCTGGGCGTGATTCCCTTCTTCGGCCCGCTCCTGGGCGGCATCTGGAGCATCGCGCTGACCATCATCGGGCTCAAGGAGGCGCACCGCACGCGCGGCTCCGTGGCCATGTTCGCCGTGCTGGTGCCCATCCTCATGATGCTGGCAGCCGTGCTGGGGGTCATCCAGTCCGGGCTGAAGGGCTAGGCCGTGGCGGGGGACAAGCCGGTCCTGGACTGGGTCCGCCGCAAGTGGCGGGCCTACTGCGCGGCCCGCAAGAGCGCAGCCGAGCTGAACCCGGGCGGAATCTTGCGCTTGGCCCTGGAGGTGCGCACCCTGGCCGAGGCCGCCCGGCGCGTCTGCCCGCCGGAGCGCCTCCTGCAATCGCGCATCCGGGGCATCCATGAAGAGATGCACCGCCTGACCGACCTCGCCGCCACCCCGGAGTTCCGCCTCCTGGCCCCGGAAAAGCGCCAGCTCCTGCGCCGGGGGCTGGTGAACTCGCGCGAGCATCTCCTGCGCGTCATGGGCCAGGCCCCTGTGCCCACCAAGTTCCTGCAATAGCCTCGCCCGTCCGCCCGCCCGCCTCGGGGCGGTACGCATCTTGCTACCACTCTGGCACAGGACCGCGTCCGCGTCGGGATTCCGTCGCGCGCGGGCAACCATGCAGACCCGCGAGAGTGCGCCCATGAAATCCATCCTCCGCGCCCTGGCCCTTGTGGCCCTTGCCACACTGGCCCTGGCGGCTTGCGCCCACGTTGATCCGAGCATCGTCAACCCCACCAAGATCTACCGCGACGCGCCGGTGGAGAAGAGCACGCTGGCCATTGCCGTAAAGCCCAAAAGCAAGCTGTCCGACGCGCCCCGGGTGCTCATGTATCCCTTCTGGGTCGCCCAGAAGATGGACAACCACCTGCTGGTGGGCCGCGAGCTGGCTCGCCTGGTGCACCAGACCTGGACCGGGGACGCTGTCTTTGAAACCCTGATGTATGACCCGCAGCTGGTGTACCGGGGGCCGGAGCAGGCCGTGAACGTGGGCCGCCGCGTGGGCGCCGACCTCGTGGTGGTGGGCATCGTGCCCTACCTGTACACCGGCGGCTCCCTGGACAGCACTGCCGTGACCCTGCAAATCCGCATCTACGAGACCAAGGGCGGCAACCTCCTCCTGTCCATGGACCAGTCCGCGCGCGTGCAAGCCCGGCTGACCCAGGACTGGATACTCTTCGACCTGCATACCCGCCTGTCCGACTCGCCCCTGGCCGAGGCCCTGGTCTCCATGGCCCGGGACATGGCCGTGCCGCTCAAGTCCTGGATGCCGCCCTCGGACGAGGAGCTGGGCTTTGCCGACAGCTCCCAGGGCATGGTGCGCAACATCCTGTCCAGCGGCTCGCCCCTGGCCGGGGCGGAGGGCTTTGATGCCTCGCGCGGCATGGTCGACGGGCTTCTGAATTCCGGCGGCAAGGGCGTGTACAATTGCCTGAGGCTTAAGATTGAGTTCGACGTGGACTCCTCGCGCATTCGCGAGGAATCTTACGGGATGCTGAACGAACTGGCCAAGGCGCTCAAGTCCGACGCCCTCAAGGGCCGCCGGGTGGTGCTCACCGGCCATTGCGATTCCGACCACACCCTGGAGTACAACCAGAAGCTCAGCGAGCGCCGGTCGGCCTCGGTCAAGGCATATCTGGTGGAGCGCGGCGGCGTGGCCGCCGAGACCCTGCGCACCGAGGGCTTTGGCAAGACGCGTCCGCTGGCGCCCAACACCACGGCCGCCAACAAGCAGCGCAACCGCCGCGTGGAGGTGCGCCTGGACAACTAGGCGCGCACACAGACGAATCACACCAAAGGGGCGGGCTATACCGCCCCTTTTTTTCGGGTTTGCGCCCGCTCTCGAATGTGATAGGGGAGGGCCTCGCATCACAAATACATCGCCACCAACGAGGTTTTCATGATCGGTATATCCAAGCTCTACTGCGGCGCCGTCGAGGCTGCCGACGCTCTTCGCTACAACCGCCAGTCCGGCAAGCTGCCCTCGCATCTGCTCCAGTTCTCCGCGGACAAGAAGCCCGTGGTGGTCTGGAACATGACCAAGCGCTGCAACCTGAAGTGCGTGCACTGCTACGCCAAGGCCGTGGACACCGAGGGCACGGACCAGATCAACACCGAGCAGGCCAAGGCCCTTATCGAGGACCTGGCCACCTACGGCGCTCCGGTGATGCTCTTTTCCGGCGGCGAGCCCCTGGTGCGCAAGGACCTGGTGGAGCTGGCCAGCTTCGCCACCGGCAAGGGCATGCGCGCGGTCATCTCCACCAACGGCACGCTCATCACCAAGGACAAGGCCCGCGAGCTGAAAGATGTCGGCCTGTCTTACGTGGGCATTTCCTTGGACGGTGGCGAGGAGATCCACGATAAGTTCCGCGCCGTGCCCGGCTCCTTCAAGAAGGCGCTGCAAGGCGTAGAGAACTGCATGGCCGAGGGCCTCAAGGTCGGCCTGCGCTTCACCATCAACAAGCGCAACCAGGGCGAGGTTCCAAAGCTTTTCCAGATCGTGCGCGAGATGGACGTGCCGCGCATCTGCTTCTACCACCTGGTGTATTCCGGCCGCGGCTCGGAGCTCATCAAGGAGGACCTAGACCACGCCGAGACCCGCGCCGTGGTGGACCTGATCATGGACGAGACGCGCAAGCTCTTTGACGAGGGTCGGCCCAAGGAAGTGCTCACCGTGGACAACCACGCCGACGGCCCCCACGTGTACTACCGCCTGCTCAAGGAAGATCCCAAGCGCGCGGCCGAGGTCATGGAGCTCTTGCAGATGAACGAGGGCAACAGCACCGGACGCGGCATCGGCTGCATCTCCTGGGACGGCCAGGTGCATGCAGACCAGTTCTGGCGTCAGCACAGCTTCGGCAATGTGCTCACGCGCCCCTTTTCCCAGATCTGGGACGATCCCGAGATCGAGCTCTTGCACAAGCTCAAGGACAAGAAGCCGCACGTCAAGGGCCGCTGCGCCACGTGCAAGTTCCTGAACATCTGCGGCGGCAACTTCCGCGCCCGGGCCGAGGCCTTTTACGGCGACGTCTGGGCCCAGGACCCGGCCTGCTACCTCACGGACGAGGAAATCAGGAAGGATTAGTGCTGCGTCTCGCTGTATGGTGACGCGGCACGAGAGCCTCCGTCAGGAGGCTCCGCCGCTGAAAGCGGCGTGAGCGAGCCGGAAACCGCGTTTTCCGGCGAAGCGATCCCAAGCGAAATCCATGTGATGGATTTCGCGAATGCGACACGAGGGAGGGCGACATGCTCGAATCGGACTTCTTCGCGGACTTCCACCGCGGCCGCAGGCTGCGCAAGAGCCCTGGCCTGCGCGCCCTGGTGCGCGAGAACGAGATCCGCCCGGCGGACTTGGTCATGCCCTACTTTGTGGTGGAGACCGACGACGTAAGCTTCAAGAAGCCCATCGGCTCCATGCCCGGCCAGTTCCAGCTCTCCCTGGCTGAACTGGAGAAGAGCGTGGGCGCGGCGGTCAAGAATGGGCTCTTGAGCGTGCTGCTCTTCGGAATCCCGAAAGAGAAGGACGAAGTCGGCTCCCAGGCTTACGCCGACGAGGGCATCGTGCAGGAGGCCGTGCGGCGACTCAAGCAGCGCTTCCCGGAGCTTGTCGTCATCACCGACGTCTGCCTGTGCGAGTACACCTCCCACGGTCATTGCGGAATAGTGCAGAAGGGCGGGGCGATCCTGAACGATCCGACCCTGGACCTGCTCGCCCAGGCCGCGCTGTCGCACGTACGAGCGGGCGCAGACATGGTGGCCCCCTCGGACATGATGGACGGCCGCGTGCTGGCCATCCGCGAGACCCTGGACGAGAGCGGGTTCACGGACACGCCCATCATGAGCTACGCCGTGAAGTACGCCTCGGCCTTTTACGGCCCGTTCCGCGAGGCAGCGGAGAGCACGCCCAAGTTCGGGGACCGCAAGACCCACCAGATGGACCCGGCCAATTCCCGCGAGGCCCTGCGCGAGGCTGCGGCCGACCTGGACGAGGGCGCGGACATCCTCATGGTCAAGCCCGGCCTGCCGTACCTGGACATCATCCGCCAGTTGCGCGACAGCTTTGACGTGCCCATCGCCGCCTACAACGTCAGCGGCGAGTACAGCATGGTCAAGGCCGCGGCCGCCAATGGCTGGATCGACGAGCAGCGCATGGTCCTGGAGATGATGACCTCCTTCAAGCGCGCCGGGGCGGACATCATCCTCACCTACTTTGCCGAGGATGTTCTCAGTTGGCTGAACAAATAAGCTGAACAAACAGGCTGAACACATAGGCGACCCATGCACGAGCATTCCAAAGGACATCCGGGCAAGCACCCCGGCTCCCATCCGGGCGAGCAGCCCATTTCCGGCCCCACGGACGGGGTGCCGCAGCTGCGGCTCATCGCCTGGGAAGTGACGCGCTCCTGCAACCTGGCCTGCAAGCACTGCC
>CAYMIP010000048.1:0-16478 GCA_964390575.1 uncultured Desulfocurvus sp.
GGGTGTGGTTCTGCGGCAAGAGCAGCTCCGTGGCCACGATGTCCTCGCCGATGCGCCGCACGTGCTGCCAGGGGAAGGCCGGGGCCTCGATGCGCACGGTTTCTTCGTCCACCTGCTCCACGTGCTCGATCATGACCACGGCGTCCATGCCCTCGGGCAGGGGGTGGCCGGTGTTCACGTTTGCAAAGCCCGCGCCCTTGGTCAGGGTCAGGGGGCTGCCCTCGCGCGCGGCAAAGGTGGCGGCGGAGTGGACGGCGATGCCGTCCATGGCTGCGGCGTGGAAGGTGGGCGAGGAGCAGCGCGCGAAGATGGGGCCAGAGGTCACGCGCCCGCAGGCCTCATGGGCCGGGACGCGCTCCTTGCGGATGAGCCGCGCGCGGTCCAGGGCGGCCTTGGCGCGGGCCACGGCCTCCTGCGGGGGGATGGTGGAAAGGTAGACGTTGCGGTCGCCGATGTGGTCGTCGTTGTGCTCTGCCATGAACGGCCTCCGGGCTATGTCGAGAGTGACATAATTCTGCCCCAGGCGGGCCGCTGCTGTCAAGGACGGGCGGGGTTTTGCGGCGTGGGGCCGTCACTCCACCTCATAGCCCTTGTCCTCGTCCTCTTCCTCGGCGCTCTTTTCTTCAGCGTCCGCCAGGATGTCGTCAAGCTCCCCGGCCAGGTCATCCAGGCGTGTCCCATAGGCATCAAAATCAGCAGACTCTTCAGCTTCCAGATCATCGAACACTTCGCGGATCAAAACAGCGGCCTTCTCAATCTTCTTCTTGTAAATGCTCTTCATGGTTTCCCTCCGGTAGTTCCATGTCCGTTCGCTGGTGTAGCGCGCCTGATTTTTGTCGCTCTGCCTGGAGCCACCGGCTCTGCACCCACGGGCTTTGGGCAAGGGCAGAACCAGCCGCGAAATGCAAGGACGCAATGCCCGGCGTCTCTAGCGCCGGGTGGACCGGTAGCTGGCCTTGTCGCGGTGGCGCTGGAAGCGTGTCACGGCGCGGTTGTGCTCGTCCAGGGTCCGGCTGAACTCGTGGCTGCCGTCGCCCTTGGCCACGAAGTAGACGTAGTCGTGGGCCTCCGGGCTCATGACGGCGCGCAGGGATTCCAGGCCGGGCGAGCAGATGGGGCCGGGCGGCAGGCCCGCGTGGGCGTAGGTGTTGTAGGGGTTGCCCGCGTCCTCCAGGTGGCTGCGCTTCAGGTCGCCGTCAAAGTCCGGCCCCAGGCCGTAGATGGTGGTGGGGTCGCACTGCAGGCGCATGCCGATGCGCAGGCGGTTTAAGAAGACCCCGGCGATGCGCGGCCGTTCGGACGCCTCGCCGGTTTCGCGCTCCACCAGGGAGGCCAAAATGACGATGCGCCTGAGCTCGGCCTCGGGCGGCAGGCCCTGGGGCCAGAGCTTGCGGGTCTGGCGCCCGAACTCCCGCAGCATGGTCTCCACGGCCGTGGCGCCGCCGTCGTCAAAGCTGCGGGTGAGCTGGTAGGTCTGGGGGAACAGGAAGCCCTCGGCGCTGGCTCCCGGGACGCCATACTTCTGCAGCAGGGTGGCGTTTTGCGTGGCCTGGGCAAAGGACTCGCGGCTGGCCAGGCCCTCGGCCTCGAAGAGTTTCGCCGCAGCCCACCAGGGCAGGCCTTCGCGCACCTGGACACGGTGCTGGATGCCGCCGGTGGTGGTCAGCACGCGCAGGATCTCCTGCGGGGGCCAGCCGGAGCTCAGGCGGAACTCGCCCGCGCGGGCCGCGCCCATGCTTTTGTGCAGCCTGGCCAGAAAGAGAAAGGCGTGGGCGCTCTTGACGAGGCCCTGGCGCTCCAGGTCGTCGGCGATGGCGGGCAGGCTTAAGCCTGGGCGGATGAGGACCACGACCTCGCGCCCCGGCGCCTCGGCCGGGCCGAGGAAATAGACCATGCCGAGCCCCAGGGCCGCCGCCAGGGTGGCCAGAAATCCGGCCAGGGTCCAGAGCAGGGGCCTCAAGCGGGATTTTGGGCGATCCAGGTTTCCAGGATCTGGACCGCCGCCTGGCTGTCCAGTCGCTCTTTCCTCTTCCGGCTGCACAGACCGGCCTCCTTCAACTGTTCTTCCGCCGCGGCGGAGCTCAGGCGTTCGTCCATGAGCTGCACGGGGCAGGGGATGCGCCGGGCCAGGCTCTCGGCAAAGTTGCGCGCCTGGCGGGTGGTCAGGGAATCGCCGCCTTCCAGGGTCAGGGGCAGGCCCACCACCACGGCCCCCACGCCCTCGGCCTCAATGAGCCCCACGAGCGCTTCGAACAGGGCGTCGCGCGTGCTGCGTTCGATGCTCTTGCGGGCAAAGGCCATGCGGCCTTCCGGGTCGGTGATGGCCAGGCCCACGCGTTTTGTGCCGAAGTCGATGCCCAGGATGCGCACTTGAGGTCCCCGCTTGTGCCGCCTGATCCCGCCAACAGGGGCCGGTGCGGCGGCGCGAGTGTGCTTCGTCAGGCCGGGGCCTGTCAATGATTTTGGCCCGGGATTTTGGCCGACAGAACAAAGCCGGCCCCTCCCCCCTGTGCGGGCAGGGCCGCCAGCTGTCCCTTGGCGCGCGGCTAGTCCCTCCAGCGCTCGCGGATGGCGGCGATGTCCACCGTGTGGCGGAAGAAGGCCTCCACCACCTGGGGGTCGAACTGCGTGCCCGCGCCCTCGCGGATGATCTCGTGGCATTTCTCTTCGGGGAAGGCCTTCTTGTAGGGCCGGTCGCTTGAGAGCGCGTCGTACACGTCCACCACGGCCACGATCCTGGCCTCCATGGGGATGGTCTCGCCCGCCAGGCCGAAGGGATAGCCCTTGCCGTCCCAGCGCTCGTGGTGGAACAGGGCCAGGATCCTGGAGAGCCCCAAGAGTTCCGTGTCGGTTATGCCCAGGGCCATGCCAGGGTTCGTGCAGGCGTTGTGGGCCGCATCCTTGCTGGTCAGCGGCCCCAGAATCTCGCAGCCGAAGGTGCAGTGCAGCTGCATGATCTTCCATTCGGGCTCGGTGAACTTGCCCGGCTTGAGCAGAATGTCGTCCGGGATGCCGATCTTGCCCACGTCGTGCAGCGGGGCGCATTCGCGGAGCATCTCGCAGCGCTCCACGGACAGGCCCATGGCGCGGGAGAGCAGGGCGCTGATCTCGCCCACGCGGATAACGTGCCGCCCGGTTTCGTTGTCCTTGTATTCCGCCGCGCGGCTCAGGCGCTGCATGACCTGGCGGCGGGTGAGCTCCAGTTCGGCGGTGCGCTCGTCCACCAGATGCTCCAGGCCTGCCTGGTAGGACCTGTTCTCCTTGAGCAGGCGGGCTTTTTCCAAAACCTTGGCCAGGGTGTAGTCGAGGATCTCGAAGCTGTGCAGGGGCTTGGTGATGAAGTCCCAGGCGCCCAGGCGCATGGCCCGGAGCGCGTCCTCCACGATGCCCACGCCGGAGAGCACGATGAGCGGCAGCTCCCGTGTCCTGGTCACGGCCTCCTGGAGGAAGGAGTAGCCGTCCATCACGGGCATGTTCAGGTCCACGATGACGGCCTCAAGGTTCTGAAGGTTCTGGTCCAGGAGCACTAGGCCCTCCTCGCCGTTGGCGGCCTCCAGTACGCCGTAGTCGCGGTCCTCCAGGTAGGCGCACAGGGAACGGCGCAGGCCGGGTTCGTCGTCGATGACCAGGATGGACATTGCTTATCCCCTCTCTTCGTTGATGAGCGCGCGGATGCGCTCAAGCACTTTGGCCGCGTCTGCGGGTTTATTGAACACGTCCTCCTCGACCAGGCCCAGGTCCAGCAGGGCGCGGGACAGGGAGAAATCCACGGAGCCCGTGTGCACGATGAACCGCCCGCAGAGCCTCGCTGGCGCTGCGGTCTTGATGAAGTCTGCGCCGTCCATGCCCGGCAGGCGTATGTCCACCACGCTGAGCGCGGCAGGCCGCTGCCGGAGCAGCGCCAGCGCCTCCTCGCCCGAACCCGCACCGCGCAGCTCGAACTCGTCGAACTCGCCCAAGTACTCCATGAGCAGCTCGCGGACCCGCTCCTCGTCGTCGATGACGAGTATGGCGTGCCTGGACTCAGACATGGGTGGCCTCCGGAGCCCCTGCGGGCAGCTCGATGTGGAAGGTGGTGCCCTTGCCGGGGCTTGAGGTGAGCCACATTTTTCCGCTGTGGCCCTTGGTGATGATGAAGTACGACACGGACAGGCCGAGGCCTGTGCCCTCGCCCGGAGGCTTGGTGGTGAAGAAGGGTTCAAAGACCTTGCGCTGGATGTCCGGGTCCATGCCGGGGCCGTTGTCCGCCACTTCGATATGCACGCACGACTCCCCGGCCCGCAGGCGGATGTCGATCCTGGGGTTCGGGGTCGGCGGCTGGCTCATGCCCATGGCCTGGGCCGCGTTGCGCAGGAGGTTCAGGATGACCTGCTCGAGCTCCGTCTCCGTGCAGTTGCACACGGGGAGGATGTCGTCCAGATCCTGCACGATCTCGACCCGCTTGAAGTCGTAGGACTTCTTGAGGTCGTAGTCCGAGGAGGCCAGGAACACGGACTGCTCGATGATGTGGTGCAGGTCGCAGGTCTGGCGTTTGGACTCGCTGCGGCGGCTGAAGTTGAGCATGTTGCGGATGATGCCCGAGGCGCGCAGGGCGGCGGCCTGGATGTCCTCCAGGAACACGTCGAGCTTGCGGGCGTGCAGGTATTGCTGGAGCAGGTTCATGTCCAGGCCCAGGCTGGCTGCGGTCTCCAGGTTCTTCTTCTGCTCCGGGCTGGTGCGCAGAATGAGGTTCTGCACGGCCTGGTGCACGATGCCCAGGGGGTTGTTGATCTCGTGGGCGATGCCTGCGGCCAGGTTGCCCATGGACATCATCTTTTCGGACTGGATGAGCAGCTCCTGCATCCTGCGCTCGTCGGTGATGTCGTGGAAGACGCCGACGATGCTTTGCTCGCTGGCGATGTCGACGAGCTGGGCTGAGGCCCGCACGTGGCGCATGGCCCCGTCCTTGCGCCGCAGCATGAATTCGAAATCCTTGACATGCCCCTCGGCCAGAAGGCGTTTCACAAACTCGTCGCGCATCGCGGGGTCGCTCCAAATGCCCAGATCCTGGGGCGTCCGGCCGATGGCCTCCTCCCGCGTGTGGCCGGTGATGGCCTCAAAGGCGGCGTTGGCGGCGATGAACACCGAATCCCGGAGGCGCACGAAAGTGATCCATTCCGGGGCCATCTCGAAGATGCGCGAAAACTTCTCCTCGCTCTGGCGCAAGCGTTCCTCGGCCTGCTTGCGTTCGGTGATGTCCTCGATGGTGCCGTCGAGGAAGGTCGGCGCGCCGTGCTCATCCAGATGCAGGGCGGCGTTGATGATGGCCTGGAAGGTGGAGCCGTCCTGGCGCCGGAGCTCCGTGTCCATGCACACCCCGGAAGGGCTCTTGAGCAGGTCGTCCAGCAGGCGCCGGTGGTCCTCGGGGCGGGCATACTTTTCCTTGCCCAGGTCCTTGGCCCAGTGGATGTATTCCTGAACGCTGCCGCACCTGTGCATGCGCGCCAGCGCCGGGTTGGCCTCGAGCAGCTGGCCGTCGAAGCTGGTGCGGAAGATGCCGATGGGCGCGTTGGTGAAGATGGCCCGGAATTTTTCCTCGCTCTCCTTGAGCGCGGCCTCGGCCTGCTTGCGTTCGCTGATGTCCTCAATGGAGCCTTCCAGCCAGGCGGGCCGCCCCTCGGCATCAAAGTGCAGGGCGGCGCGGAAGATGGCCTGGAACGGGCTGCCGCCCTTGCGCCGGAACTCAAGCTCCATGTTGATCCCGCCGGGCGAGGCCAGGAGCGCGTCCAGCATCCGCTGCCGCGCGGCCTGGTTGGGATAGATGTCCCGGACAAGATCAGTGGTCGGGCCAGTCAGCTCCTCGCTGTCCGCATAGCCGAGCATGCGCGCCAAGGTGGGGTTCGCCGCGAGCAGCTGGCCGTCGAAGCTGCTGCGGAAGATGCCCACGGGCGCGTTGTTGAAGATGGCCCGGTACTTCTCCTCGCTCTCCTTGAGCGCCACCTCGGCCCGCTTGCGTTCGGTGATGTCCTCGATGGTGCCGTCGATGAAGCTCGGCGCGCCGTTTTCGTCCCGGTGCAGGGAGGAGTTGATGATGGCCAGGAGCGGGCTGCCGTCCTTGCGCTTGAACTCGATCTCCATGCTGATCCCGCCGGGCGAGGCCAGGAGCGCATCCAGCATCCGTTGCCGCTCGGCCCGGTTGGGATAGATGTCCCGGGCCAGATCAGTGGCGGAGCGGATCAGGTCCTCGCTGTCCGCATAGCCGAGCATGTGCGCAAAGGCGGGGTTGGCCTCCGCAAAACGCCCGCTGAAGAGGGTGCGGAAGATGCCGAGGGGCGCGTTGTTGAAGATGGCCCGGTACTTTTCCTCGCTCTGCTTGAGCGCGTCCTCGGCCCGCTTGCGTTCGCTGACGTCCTCAATGGTGCCTTCCAGCCAGGCGGGCCGCCCTTCGGCGTCAAAATGCAGGGAGGCGTTGATGATGCCCAGGAGCGAGCTGCCGTCCTTGCGCCGGAGTTCCGTGGCCATACACACCCCGGAAGGGCTCTTGAGCAGTTCGTCCAGCAGGCGTTGGCGGTCCTCGGGGTGGGCATACCTTCCCTTGCCCAGGTCCTTGGCCCAGTGGATGTATTCCTGAACGCTTTCACATCCGTGCATGCGCGCCAGCGCCGGATTGGCTTCAAGCAGCTGGCCAGCGAAGTTGGTGCGGAAGATGCCGATGGGCGCGTTGGTGAAGATGGCCCGGTACTTCTCTTCGCTCTGCTTGAGCGCGGTCTCGGCCTGGCGCATCTCGGTGATGTCGCGGCCCTCGGCGATGAGATAGGCCACGGACCCGTCGGGGCCGGTCAGGGGCGAGAGGGAGAAGTCCACCACGGCGCGCTTGCCGCTGACATTGACCTGGACCACCTCGCGCCGGGCCACGTTGCCGCCCAGGGCCGTGGCCACGGCCTGGCGGAGGAACCCCTCGGCCTCCTTGTTGTCCGGCCACCAGGGGCAGTCCCAGAAGAGCCTGCCCACGACATCCTCCCGGCTGACCCCGGAAAAGGCCAGGATGCGCTGGTTGACGCTGACCACGTGGCCGTCCGTATCCAGCAGGCCGCTGAACTGGAAGGTCTGGTCCAGGGTGGCCTTGGCCAGGGCCTCGCTCCTGCGCAGCTCCTCCTGCACGCCCTTGAGCTTCTGGATGTCCAGGTTCAGGCCCACTAGGCGGGTGGGGATTCCGTCCTGGTCCCAGGCTATGGCCCGGCCCTTGCCCAGCACCCAGCGGTAGGCGCCGTCGGCCTGGAGCATGCGGTACTCGGCCTCGAACAGGCCCTCGCCGCCGGTGTCGATGTAGCCCATGAGGGCGTGGTCGGCGCTCACCCGGTCGTCGGGGTGCAGGAGCCCGATCCACCCGGCGAAGCTGGGCACCACTGCGCCGGGCGTGTAGCCAAGCATGGTGTAGAACTGGTCGCTGAAATAGGCTTGGCCTGTGGCCGGGTAGAAGTCCCAGACGCCCGCGTTGGTGGCCTCGGTGGCCAGGCCCAGGCGCTCGGTCTGGTCCAGCAGCTCCTGCTGGGCCTGCCGCAGGCTGCAGACCTTCTCGTTCAGCCTGCGCTTGAGGAAATAGCTGATGCCCGCCAGGGCGATGAGCAGAAGGACGAGGAATGTTCCCGCCAGCGTGAGCAGATGCTCCGTCTCCGGGCTCAGCCCCCCCTCGCCGGAGAGGGATATCCAGCGCTTGCGCGAGGCCTCGATGTCCTCGGCCGGTATCTCGGCCAGGGCCTTCTGGACGGCGCTGAACAGCAGGGGATGCTTGCGGCTCACCCCGAGGCTCCAGGCGAAGGTGTAGCCCAGGCTGCCTGCCACGCGCAGGTTGGACAGGCCCTCCTGCTCGATGAAGTAGGCGGCCACGGCGAGGTTTTCCACATAGGCGTCCACCACGCCGAAGGACACGTCGCGCAGACCCCGCTGCACGTTCTTGACCGGCACCACCTCGAAGTGGCCCCGGGCGCGTTCGCGCACGTAGTTCTCGGCGGCGTAGCCCGAGACCACGGCCACGCTTCGGCCTTCCAGGTCGGCCAGGGTGGCGGACTTTGGAAAGGCCCTCTTGGTGGTGATGATGCCCAGGGGCAGGGACAGGTAGGGGGCGGTGAAAGAGGCGTAGCGCTCCCGCTCCGGGGTGCGGGCGATCACGGCGTTGAGGTGGGTTTCCCCGCTCTCCAGGCCCGCCAGCACGGCGTTCCAATCGCGGCAGGGCCTTTTCTGGAAGGTCACGCCGAGCATTTTCTCGATCCTGGTGATGATGTCCGCCCCGATTCCTGCGAAGTCCCCGTTCTCGTCCTGAAACTCCAGGGGGGGGAAGGCGGCGTCATAGCTCAAGACGATGTTGTCCCGGTTTCCGTCCAGCCATTTCCGCTCCTCCGCCGAGAGGGCCGTAAAGGGCCGCTCTGTCCCGCTCACCAGAGTCGCGCCAGCAAGGATGGCGGTGATGAGCAGGACACTCAGCAGTGACAGCAAAATGGGTTTGCGCAAGCATGCCTCCACGAAGGTTTTTCGTCCACATGGGGAGAATCTTTACGCTACCGGAAAAAGGGGTGTCTCATCAAGGGGGGGGAGGAGCACTTCTATGTATTTTGTCTTTTACGTAGCGGCGCAGGCTGCCCGGGCCGCGCTGCCCCAATGGCGGGGGGGGGAGCGGCCGCGCTTGTTTTCGGTGGTGCTGCACTGTACTGTGCTGTGTCGGCATGCCGACAGCGAGACATTGCCATGCACTTGAACCTGCCGCCCAGAACAGCGCCCGGCGACATGACCGGAGTCAGGCCACGCCAGCCGTGGCTGGCTGGACTGTTGTCCTTTTTGGTGCCCGGCCTGGGCCAGGTCTACAATGGCCGGACCCGCAAGGGCCTGGTTCTGCTCGGCCTGGCGGCCGCGTGGCAGGCCCTGGGCATCGCTGCGGTCGAGACCTTCCGCTGGTGGGTCGTGTCCCAGGCCGGATACGCGTTGTTCGCCTGCTTTGCCGCCTGGGACGCCCTGCGCGCGGCGCGGCCCTTGCTGCACTTCCGGCCCGGCCCGAAAAACAGCCCCGCCCTCTACCTGGGCTGCGTGGTGGGGCTGGCCACGGTTTCGCTTCTGGCGGGCCTGGCCGAACGCCAGCTCTTCCCGGTGTACACCGTGGCCCAGACCTCCATGCGGCCCACCCTGCGCACGGGCGACCGCCTGCGCTGCAAGGCCCTGCGCCCGCGCGACATCATCCGCCGGGGCCAGCTCGTGGTCTTCGAGTACCCCTCCGAGCACTCGCTCATCTTCGTCAAGCGCGTGGTGGGGCTGCCGGGAGAGGTGGTCGAGGTGGAGGACGGGCTGGTCTACGTCAACGGCGACCCCATTGACGAGGGCTACTACGCCTCCCGCAGCCAGGGCGCCAAGAGCCTGGACATGCCGGCCGCGCGCCTGGCCCCGGACGAGTACTACGTGCTGGGCGACAACCGCCACGCCAGCTTCGACTCGCGCAGCTACGGGCCGGTGAACCGCGCGCGCATGCTGGGCACCCCGCTGTACATCATCTGGTCCATCAGCAACGCTGGCGAGTGGCGCAACGACCGCATCGGCCTGCCGGCCCGCTAGCCCGCGCCCAGAATCTCCTGCAAGATTTCGGACAGCGCGGCCTGGCTGTAGGGCTTGGCCAGCACGCGCAGGATGTTCGGGGGCAGGTCCGGGGGGATCTCGCCTGCGTGCAGCCGCCCGGAGACCATGACCACGGGCAGGCCTGGATGCTCCACCAGGAGCCTTTGCGCAAACTCCACCCCGTTCACCCCGGGCATGTCGAAGTCCGTCAGCACCAGGTCGAAGGCGCCGGGGGCGTCGCGCAAGGACCGCAGGGCCTCGGCCGCGGAGGCGGAGCCCGCCACCTGGTAGCCCAGCCGTCCGAGCACGCGCGGGATGGTGGCCAGCTGGTCCTGGTCGTCCTCCACGAAGAGGATGCGGCCCTGGCCCCGGCGCACCTGCGCGGCCTGGCCGCTCTTGGCGGCGCTGGCGCGCTCCAGGAGCGGCAGGTAGATGTCGAAGCTGGTGCGCTCCCAGGGGATGCTGGACACCACCACCGCGCCCTTGTGGGCCTTGATGATGCCGTGCACCACGGCCAGGCCCAGGCCCGTGCCCTCGGCCTTGCCCTTGGTGGTGAAGAAGGGGTCGAAGATCTTGTCCAGGATGTCGCCGGGGATGCCCGGCCCGGTGTCGCTGATGCACAGGCGCAGGTAGCGGCCCGGCGGCAGGGACAGGCCCTCGGCGTCCAGGGCGTCCAGGGTCTCGTCGTGCAGGGTCAGGAGCAGGTCGCCGCCGACCTCGCGCATGGCCTGGAAGGCGTTGGTGCAGAGGTTCAAAAAGACCTGGTGCAGCTGGATGGGGTCGGCCAGGGCCAGGGCCGGGTCGCGGCGGATGTCCTCGCGCACGGTGATGTTGCGCGGCAGCGAGGCCGAGAGCAGGGACAGGGTCTCGCGCACCACCTCGGCCACGTTCACGGCCTCGAACCCGGCCTGGGACGGGCGGCTGAAGGCCAAAATCTGCCGCACCAGCTGGCTGCCGCGCTGGCTGGCGCGCAGCACGCGCAACAGGTCGCCGGCCATCTCCGAGCCCTCGGGCGCGTCGAGCAGGGCCAGTTCGGCCGAGTTCAGGATGCTCGTCAGGATGTTGTTGAAGTCATGGGCGATGCCGCCCGCCAGGGTGCCGATGGCCTCCATCTTCTGGGATTGCAGGAGCATGCGCTGGGACTCGTGCAGGGCGCGCTGGGACTCCTCGCGCTGGGTGATGTCCTCCACGATGCCCTCAAAGGCCAGCAGGCGCCCGGCCCCGTCGGCCACGCCCCGGATGTGCAGGAATGCCGCGATGCGCGCCCCGTCCGGGCGCAGTATTTCGCGGCGGTAGGCCGCAGCCCCGCCAGGACCCGGTGCGGCGGCGAGCCAGTTCTCCGCCCCGTTCCCATCCAGAAAGCCCGGCCCCATTTCGCGCAGGGCCGCCAGGTCGTCCTGGCCCAGCATGTCCAGGAGGGCGCGGTTGGCGTCGAGCAGGGCCCCGTCCGGAGTGGCGCGGAAGATGCCCAGCACCGAGTTCTCGAAGATGCCGCGGTACTTCTCCTCGGCCTGGCGCAGCTCCTCCTCGGCGCGCTTGAGGCCGGTGACGTCGCTCAAAACGCCCACCAGGCCCATGGTTTCGCCCTTGGCGTTCAGGTAGGTGGCCTTGCTCACGATCATGGAGCGCGGTTGCCCGTGGGCCGCGTCCAGGGAGCATTCGTAGACCCGTGCGCCTGGCGTGGCCAGGAGTTCGCGGTCCACCGCGTCGCGCAGGCAGTCCGCACCGGCCACCGCCGGGGCGTCGATGTCCTGCGGGAGCCGGCCTTCGAGCCCTTCGCGGGTGACGCCGAAGAAGCGCTCAAAGGCCAGGTTGCAGTCCTGGAAGGCGCCGTGGCGGTCCAGGGAATAGATTGGCAGCGGGATGGCGTCCATGAGGATCTTGAGAAACGAGAGCTGGTCGTTGACGCGCTCCTGGATGCGGCGGCGCTGGCTGATGCTGGCCACCAGGAGCACCAGGATGAAGACCAGGGTCACCAGGCTGATGATGATGGTCCAGAACAGGCCCTTGTTGATGGTGTAGAAGGCATAGGGCTCGTTGATGATGTCGCTGCCCGGGGGCAGGGCCGAGAGGGGAATGCCGAGCCGCCGCAGCACGTTGTAGTCAAAGGCGTAGGGGTCGTCGAAATGGTCCACCACGGGCACGTTGGCGGGCTTTTCCCCGGCCAGGATGCGGAAGGCCTGGCGCGCGGCCATGCGGCCGTGGTCCACGCCGCTGTGCAGGCGCCCGCCCACGCAGCCGTGGCCCAGCAGAAACCGCCAGCAGCTGTACACCGGCAGGGACACGTTGTCCGAGATCAGCGCCACCACCTCGTCCGCTGAATAGAGCTTGCCCTCGTGCTCCAGGTAGATGGGGATGATGAAGAGCATGACGTCCTTGGGCATGACGCGCAGGCGCTCCAGGATTTCCGGCAGGGGCAGCTCGTCCCAGAATTCAAGGTCCAGGATGCCTTTGAGCCTCGGAACCACCTCGCGGATCTGGCCCTGGATGGCCGCGCCGGTGACGGAGCGGTCGCCGATGACGATCATGCGCTGCATGTCCGGGTGCAGTCGCGCGGCCAGGAGCAGGGTGGCCTCGAAATCCACGTTTTCAATGACGCCGGTGATGTTGCTGCGTCCGGCCAGGCGCTGCGGCTTGAAGTCGTTGACCCCGCAGAAGACCACCGGCACGCCGGGCAAGAGCCTGTCCTGGTAGTCCAGGATGAAGTTGTAGGCAAAGTCGTCGGAGGCGATGATGATGTCGAAGCGCGAGCCCTTGAATTTCTCGCGGTAGAATTCGAACAGCCAACGGGCGCGTTCCGGCGAGGCGAAGCGCTTGGTGTCCATGTACTCGATCTGCAGGTCCACGGCATAGCCGGACTCGGCGAAGAAGGAGCGGATGCCCGCCAGGATGTCGTCGGACCAGGCGTAGCCGTGGTGGTAGGAGTTGAGGAACAGGACGCTCTTGCGCACGGGCTCGGCCTGGGCTGGCGGGGCCAGGAGGACCGGGGCCAGGAGGAACAGGGCCAGGCAGAGGCAGGCGGCGCGGGAGGCTCTCATGGGGTTCCCTGGTGCTCAGAGCCCCAGGCGGGCCAGGTCGTCCACCAGGGCGCGCACCCTGGACACGGAATGCTCAAACGCCGCGCGCTCGGCCGCATCCAGCTCGAACTCGCAGACCCGCTCCAGGCCGCCCCCGCCCAGCAGGCAGGGCACGCCCACGAAAAGCCCGCTGACCCCGTACTCGCCCGTGAGAAACGCCGCGCAGGGCAGGATGCGCCGCTGGTTGCGCAAGATGGCCTCGGCCATCTGCACGATGCTGGCGGCGGGCGCGTAGTAGGCCGAGCCGGTCTGGAGCAGGCCCACGATCTCGTCGCCGCCGCGCCGGGCGCGCTCCACCAGGGCCTCGATGCGCTCCGGGGGCAAAAGCTCTGTCAGCGGCACCCCGCCCACGAAGCAGCGCCGGGGCATGGGCACCATGCTGTCGCCGTGGCCGCCCAGGACCAGGGCCTGCACGTCGCGGGCGCTGACCTGGAGCTCCTCGGCCACGAAGGTGCGGAAGCGCGCGGAGTCGAGCACCCCGGCCATGCCCAGCACGCGCTCACGCGGGAAGGAAAGCTCGCGCATGGCCACGAAGGTCATGGCGTCCAGCGGGTTGGTCACCACGATGACCACGGCCTCGGGCGAGGTGCGCTTGATCTCGCGGCAGCAGGCGGCCACCACGCCGGCGTTGATGGCCAGCAGATCGTCGCGGGTCAGGCCCGGCCTGCGCGGGGAGCCTGCGGTCAGCACCACCACGTCGGAGCCCGCCGTGTCGGCGTAGTCGGAGGTGCCGCGCACCTGGGAGTCAAAAAGCTGCACGGCGGAGGTCTGCAATATGTCCAAAGCCTTGCCGCGGGCCGCGCCTTCTGCTATGTCGAGCAGAATCACATCCCCGACCCCGCGCGAGGCCAGCATCAGAGTACAGGTGGCGCCCACCTGCCCTGCGCCGATGACGGAGATTTTTTTCCTGCGAAAGGGCATGGCTCGCCTCCTGGGGGGGTGGTGTTTCCGTCTTGTCCGCTTTCGGCTGCTGCGTCAAGGCGTCCACAGGCTGCTGGTGACGGCCGTAATCGCCCCGGGTGTGGCAGTGACTTCAAGGGAGTGGCGCAAACGTCCGGCCTGCTCGGACCGCGCCCATCAACCGGACCAACCTGATGGAGCACAGACGATGAAACACATGAACGCAAGCCTCGCCCTTTTCCTGGGCTTGACGATGATCCTGCCGGCATTCGCCCTGGCCCAGAGCTTTGAGCCCGGCGGCGCAACCCTGTTGGCCTTTGGGGCCCGCCCTGACAATTCCCCGAACAATGGCTGGGGGCGCGATTCCCGCTCCGACCAGCGCGACAGGGACGAGGCCTGGCGCAACAATCAGCGCGACAGGGAGGATGCCTGGCGCAACAAGCACCGCGACAAGGACGCAGCCTGGCATCGTGAGAACCGCTACGAGAACAGCGATGAACGCAGGCAGGACGAGCAGAATCATCAGCGCGATGAGGCACAGCGCAGCAGGGACGACCTGCGCAGCAGGGACGACCAGCGCCGTTCCGATGCTCCGCGTGACGGTCAGCACCGGCCCTAGCCCCAGCGTGGCGTTCAGCCAGGGCTAAGGCCGCCTGGGAGAATAATGGCCGGGCCTGCGCGCGGGGGCCCGGCTCCTGTTTTGGGAGCGGGGGGCTGGCCTGCCTGGACCCTTGTCGCCTTTCGGGGCGCGCATCAGGGGGCGCGCATCAAGTGAGGGGCGCTTGCATCTGCGAGCACTGTCACAGGTTAGTGGGCGGCGAGCAGGGAAAAGAATCCGACGAGGTTGGTGTTGAGGCCGATGACGCGAAGGGCGGTCAGGTCTGCCCGGCGGCGCAGGAAGAGCAGCATGCACAGCGCCAGCGTCCCTGCCAGGGCGGCAATCTCAAGGGTTATGCTGTCATGCCGCAGCAGGTCGCCCCAGGAGAAGGTGTGGGCGAAGATGGGGTGGTCGCCGGGGTGGTGCGTGAGCAGGAACAGCAGGCTCATGCCCAGCAGGGGCAGCAGCAGGTTGGCGACAAAGGTGTCCTCGTGGCCGCTCCACAGGCCTTTGAGGCGCTGCGGGTACAGCATGATGCCTGAGCCCATGGCCAGGAGGCCCACGGCGGACGCATCGTGCAGGAGGCTTTGCACGACGAGTTCGGAGAAGGGGACATGCTCCCAGTGCCCCAGCCCGAAGGCCGCCAGCAGCAGGGCCAGGGTCGCGAAGCCGCCGCCCAAAAACGCCGTCCGGCCGACCGCGCCGGACTGCCTGAGCAGCATGGCGACCCCGGTCAGGCCATGCCGGTGCAGGCCGGTGAGCGTGCCCAGAGCCACGCCGGTCAGGGTCACGGCGTGGTGCGCGGCCATGAGGCCCAGGTACGGCAGGATGGTCCTCCAGCCTCCGTGGCCGTAGGCCGCCGGGATGTGCCCGAGCAGGCCTAGCCCGTAGAACGAGGCCACGAAGGACCAGAAGAACAACGCCTGGCCGGAGAGCAGCACCGTGAGCAGGAAGGCGGCCCAGGGGAAGGCCGCCACGGCCAGCACCGGCAGGATGCGCCCGTACAGCCAGGGGTGCGAGACGAGCTTCTCCCCGGTGCGGCGGCGCAGCCGGAAGCGGTGGGCGAGATAGCCGCGCACCGAGTCCGGGTAGCGGTCGTGGCGCAGGCTGAGCCGGGGCTCGTTGGCGAAATCCGCCACCTCGCGGGCGCGCAGGCAGAACTCGAAGTCGTCCATGTCCCAGGGGATGTCCTCGGCCGGTGGCCCGGCCAGCTCGATGACGCGGCGCGGGAGCACGCAGTTGCAGAAAGGCACCTGGTACCAGCCCACGGGCTCGCGCCGGGGATTGACGTGGGACTTGCTGCCCGCGCCCAGCCTGCTCTTGGAGACCGCAAAGATGAGCGCGGCCTGCCATCCGGTGGCCACCGGGCGCTCCGGGCCGGTGAGGATGGTGCGCCCGTCCGGGTCCAGGGTCAGGGCCGTCTCCACCCAGTGCGCATCGGGGATGGTGTCGTCGTCCAGAAAGGCCACCAGCCGCCCGCGCGACTGCGCCAACCCCCGGTTGCGGCGCACGTTGGCGTGGCGGAGAGCGCAGGGCATGAGTCTCAAGGCGTAGCGTGAAGATTCGAAGCGCACGCTCTCCACGTCGCCCACGGCGATGACCTCGAAGGCCCTCTCGCCGTCCTGGGCCTCCAGGCCGCGCAGACAGGCCTCCAGGGCGCGCGGCCGCGTCACCGCGACGACGATGCTCAGCTCCGGCACGCAGTTCAGCATGGCAGCCCCGCCAGCCGCTTGGCCAGGATGCCCAGGCCGCGTAGCGCCAGCTCCGGCAGCATGCCCGGCGTGACGGCGATGGCCGTGTGCATGGCGCAGGACCACGTGCAGTTGCACCGGCCCGGCCCCAGCCGCGCGGCCCGGAACTCCGCGTAGGCCTGCCCGGTCAGGATGGGCCGCACATCCCCGCCCGTCTCGCGCAGGTTGCCGATGGCCTGCCACAGGGGCTCGCAGGGATACACCCGGCCCTCCTGGTCGATGACCAGCATGTGCCGCCCGGCCTCGCAATAGCTTCCGGTGCTCCGGCGGCCCGAGGCCGCCTCCAGCAGAAGCCGCCGGTAGAGCCCCTTCACGGCCAGCATCCCGGCCACGTGCAGGTCCGCCCTGCGGCGGCAGGGACTGGCCAGGGCCAAGGCCCTGGCCGCCCGCTCGGCATAGGCGGCGGCGTCCGCGCGCACGGCCTCGTCCCCGCCGGACGGCAGCAGCAGCTGCGGGTAGGACACGCTCATGCGGTCAAAGGCGAAGGTGCGGCCAAGCCCCACCAGCACCTCGTCCAGGCGCTCGGCGTTGGCGGGCAGGTACAGGGTGCTGCCCTTGATGCGCAGGTTGGGCCGC
>CAYMIP010000049.1:0-16424 GCA_964390575.1 uncultured Desulfocurvus sp.
TGGAGAAGGCGTAGAGGATCTCGCTGAAGCCGTGGGCGCCGGGGTTGGCGATGGCCGCCTTGCCCGAGACCGTCATCACGGCCCAGGCGGTGCCAATGAGCACGCCGAAGAGCGGCACCATGATGACCAGCGAGCACATCTTGGTCTCAAAGGCCTCGATCTTCTTGCCCAGGTATTCCGGCGTGCGGCCCACCATGAGCCCGGCGATGAAGACCACGATGATGGCGAACACGAGCATGCCGTAGAGCCCGGAGCCCACGCCGCCAAAAACCACCTCGCCCAGCTGCATGAGCACCATGGGCACCAGGCCGCCGAGGGGCGTGAAGGAGTCGTGCATGGCGTTCACCGAGCCGTTGGACGCCGCAGTGGTGGCCGTGGCCCACAGGGCCGAGGCCGTGACCCCGAAGCGCAGCTCCTTGCCCTCCATATTGCCTGCACCATGACCGCCCGTGAGCGCGGCCATCTGCGGCACGCCGGAATGCTCGGCCCAGAGGCACACGGCCAGGAAAACCAGAAAGATGCACGTCATGGCCGTGAGCAGCACCCAGCCCTGGCGCGCATCCCCGGCCATGCGGCCAAAGGTGTGGCAGAGCGCCGCCGGGATGAGCAGAATGGCCAAGAGCTCCAGGAAGTTCGTGAGCGGCGTTGGGTTTTCAAAAGGGTGCGCCGAGTTGGCGTTGAAGAACCCGCCGCCGTTGGTGCCCAGTTGCTTGATGGCCTCCTGCGAGGCCACGGGCCCGCGCGCAATGGCCTGACCCGTTGCCATGGCAGGCGTGGGCTTCAGGGTCGGGTCGGCCTTCAATTCGTCAGCAGTAGGCGTGGTCTCGTAGGCCACAGGCGCGGCCAGGGTGGCGTTCACCGTGCCCTGGAAGGTTTGCGGCACACCCTGCCAGACCAGCGCCAGGGCTAGGACCACGGACAGGGGCAGGAGGATGTAGAGCGTGCTGCGCGTCAGGTCGGCCCAGAAGTTGCCCAGGTTGCGCGTCTCCTGCCTGGTCAGCCCCCGGATGAGCGCGGCCAGCACGCCGATGCCCGTGGCTGCGGACACGAAGTTGTGCACTGTGAGCCCAAGCATCTGCGTCAGAGAGCTCATGGTGCTCTCGCCGCCGTAGGCCTGCCAGTTGGTGTTCGTGACAAAGCTCATGGCCGTGTTGAAGGCCAGATCCGGGGCCACCGCGCCCAGGCCGTCTGGATTCAGGGGCAAGAAGCCCTGCAAGCGCTCCAGTCCATAGAGCACCAGGAATCCGGCCATGCTGAACAGGAACATGGCCAGGGCGTATGACTTCCAGTCCATCTCCTGCTGCGGGTCCACCCCGCAGAGACGGTAGAGAAGACGCTCCAGCGGACCCAGCACGCGGCCCAGAAAACCGGGTTTGCCTTCCAGCACAGCAGCCATGTAAACGCCAAGAGGCCAGGCCAGGCCCATAAGGACCAGCAGGTAGACCGCGACAGTCAGCATGTTTACAGCGTTCATTACTCAAAGGCCTCCGGATTTAGCAGGGCCACAGCCAGATAAGCGAACAGGACCAGCACCGCGATGCCAGCCAGTATGTAAAGCAGATTCATGCGCGCAGCTCCTTCACACGCTCCACCAGCCGGACCAGGCCCAGGCTGGACAGCACGGCGAGCAGAAGCAGCAGCCCAATGAGACCGTCTGAGGGCGTGTTCAGCATTTCCAACATGGCGCATTCCTCCTCCCGACTTGGTTCGCCGGGTTTCTTGGATGGAGCTATAGCACCAGGGGGATAAAGATGGTGTAGGAAAATTGGGGTGGTGTGTAAGGATTTTGTTGGGATATTGCGAGACAGAGTCACTCTCTCTTGAGCACAGCTCCCCAGGGCTATCCGACCTGACAACCGCTCAACCCATCTCGATTGTGCCAAAACGTGCGCAAGTAGAGACCTCTCGACAATTTCGACTCCACTCCCCATACGTGATTATGTCAAATCGGACATAGCAACGTTACGCTTGCGTCGCACGTTTCGCTACGTGAGGGGGAGAATATCTCTGTGAGCCTGAACCAATCGCAAGTGCCAGAAATTGATAGCCGGCAGGTAAGCGCCGAAGACTTTGACCGCTTGCTGGAGCGCGTGCGCGCCTTCCACGGCTATCCCGCGCCCGGCGTGGTGCTTGGCTGCTTCATGGTCGAGGCCGCCAAAGACGCTTTGCCGGAGGGCGTGCTCTTTGATGCCCTGGTGGAGACCGGCTGGTGCCTGCCCGACGCCGTGCAGATGCTGACCCCCTGCACCATCGGCAACGGCTGGCTCAAGGTGCGCAACTTCGGCATCTACGCCGTGAGCCTGTTCAACAAGCACACCGGCGAGGGCGTGCGCGTGCGCCTGGATCCCGCACTGCTGGGCCCGTACCCGAACATCCAGACCTGGCTGCTCAAGCTCAAGCCCAAGAAGGACCAGGATACCCCGGCGCTGCTGGAGGAGATCCGCCTGGCCGGGGCGTGCATCTGCGCGGTCACGCCCATCCAGGTGCGGCCGGAGCACATGGAGAAGCGCAGCAAGGGCGCCATCGCCCTGTGCCCGCTCTGCGGCGACGCCTACCCGGCGGCCCACGGCAAGCTCTGCCGTCCCTGCCGGGGCGAGTCGCCCTATGAGGAGCCTGGCGTTGACCCTCAGGAAGACCATGTCTCCGCCCCCTTGAACAAAGGCCCCCGCCTGCGCCTGGTGCCGGTGGAGGATGCCGTGGGCGCGCGCCTGGTGCACGACATGACGCGCATCGAGGCCGGCGTGTCCAAGGAGGCCGCCTTTGTGCGCGGCCAGGTCGTCGAGGCCGGGGACGTCTGCCGCCTGCAGCGCATGGGCCGCCACAACCTGTACGTCGAGGACGAGGGCGACGGCGCTCTTTCTGGCTGGGTCCATGAAGACGAGGCGGCGTTGGCCTTTGCGCAAGGACTCTCCGGCCCCGGCACCTGTCCGGTGCTCCCGGCGCGGGAGGGCAAGGTCAACCTGGAGGCCGAGATCGACGGCCTGCTGGTGGTGGACCGCGACCGCCTGGAGGCCTTCAACCTCGTGCCGGACATCATGGCCGCCACCCGGCGCGACGGCTCGCTCGTCAAGCGCGGCATGCGCGTGGCCGGGACCCGGGCCATTCCCCTGCACCTGCGCCGCGACCTGTACGGCAAGGCCCTGCGCCTGCTGGACCACGGTTCCATGGGGGACACCATGGGGGGCCCGCTGGTGCGCGTGGTGCCGCTCAAGCCCGCGCGCATCGGCATCCTGGTCACAGGCACCGAGGTCTTCCAGGGGCTCATCGAGGACAAGTTCGAGCCGGTGATCACGAGAAAGGCCCTGGCCCTGGGATCAAGCATCACCCGCACCGTCTTCGCCCCGGACAACGCCACGCAGATCCGCGACGGCGTGCGCGCGCTGCTCGACGCAGGCAGCGACATCATCATCACCACCGCGGGCATGAGCGTGGACCCGGACGACGTGACCCGGCGCGGCCTGATCGAGGCCGGAGCCACGGACCTGCTCTACGGCGCGCCGCTTCTGCCCGGCACCATGCTGCTCCTGGGGCGCATCGCACGCGAGAACGGCGACTCCGGTGCGGGTTTGGCCCGGCTCATCGGCGTGCCTGCCTGCGCGTTGTTCTATCAGACCACCAGCCTGGACCTCGTGCTGCCGCGCATCCTGGCCGGGCTCGAAATCACCCGGAACGACCTGGCCCGCCTGGGCCACGGCGGCATGTGCATGGAGTGCAAGACCTGCACATTCCCCAAATGTCCCTTCGGCCATTAGGCCGCGAGGAGGAAGGAAAACCATGAACGAGCACGGCGCGACGCAGCGGACGGTCATCCGCCTGCACCTGTGGCTGGAGCGCGGCGGTGACACGGCCTTTGGCATGGGCCGCCTGCAGCTCCTGGAGCGCATCGAGAGCTGCGGCTCCCTCAAGGCCGCGGCGGAAGAGCTGGGCATGAGCTACCGTGCAGCCTGGGGCAAGCTGAAGGCCTCGGAAGAGGCCCTGGGCATCGCCCTGGTGGAGAAGGTCGGCGGCAACAAGTCCGGTTGCCGCCTGACCCCGGAGGGCATTGCCCTGGCCGGGGCCTACCGCGCCTGGTTTGCCGAGGTGGAGCGACACGCCGTGGCCAAAGCCAACGTGTTCTTCCCCTTCCTCTGCGAGCGCTTCCAAGAGCGCAAACGCCGCGTCCCGGTGTCGGCGCAAACTTCATGTGTTTTACAAAACATATGAATATAATTGGATAAAGTTTGACGCAAGCTGGACCTTGTGTCATGTCTGACATAATCAGGCCCGAGGGGGGCCAGGGCTTCGTCCTTCCGGTCGAGGCCCGACCGGATGACACCAAGGAGGATGCATGAGCGTATCACGGCGAGGGTTCATCAAGCTGCTCGGGGCGGGCACCGCCTGCCTGGGGCTGTCAAAACTGGGGATTGATCTTGGCCCCGCGCAGGCCTATGCGGCGGGCTTGAAGATCGAGGGCAGCAAGGAGACCATCTCCATCTGCCCGTTCTGTTCCTGCGGCTGCAACACGCTGGTCCACGTCAAAGAAGGCAAGATCATCAACATCGAGGGCGATCCGGACTACCCCATCAGCGGTGGCGGCCTCTGCGCCAAGGGCGCGGCCCTGCGCTCCCTGCACGTCAGCGAGAAGCGGCTCACCAAGCCCCTGTACCGCGCTCCCGGCAGCGCCAAGTGGGAAGAGAAGGACTGGGACTGGATGCTGGACAAGATCGCGCGCAAGGTCAAGGACCAGCGCGACAAGGACTTTGTGCTCAAGAACGAGGCCGGGCTTGAGGTCAACCGCCTGGAGTCCGTGTTCTCCCTGGGCTCCTCCCAGATGTCCAACGAAGAGTGCTCCGTCGCCCACCAGTCCCTGCGCAGCCTGGGCATCGTCCACATTGACCACCAGGCGCGAGTCTGACACAGCCCCACTGTACCGGCTCTGGCAGAGTCGGTTGGACGCGGCGCGATGACCCAGCACTACACGGACATCGGCAACGCCGATGCCATCCTGATCATGGGCAGCAACGCTGCCGAACACCATCCCATCTCCTTCAAGTGGGTGCTCAAGGCCAAGGAAGCGGGCGCCGTGGTCATCCACGTGGACCCCAAGTTCTCGCGCACCTCGGCCCGCAGCACCTTCCATGTGCCCCTGCGCTCGGGAACGGACATCGCGTTTCTGGGCGGCATGTGCAAGTACATCCTGGACAAGAAGCTCTTCTTCTCCGACTACGTCCTGAACTACACCAACGCGAGCTTCCTGGTGGGCGAAAAGTTCTCCTTCAAGGACGGCCTGTTCGCAGGTTTCGATGCCTCCAAGAAGAAATACGACAAGAGCCAGTGGGCCTTTGAGACGGACGACAAGGGCATGGTCAAGCGCGACAAGACGCTGGCCCATCCCAGATGCGTCATCAATGTGCTGAAGAAGCACTACGAGCGCTACAACCTGGACCTCGTGTCCCAGGTCACCGGCGTGTCCAAGGAAAACCTGCTCAAGGTGTACGACGCCTTCAGCGCCACCGGCAAGCCGGACAAGGCCGGAACCATGCTCTACGCCCTGGGCTGGACCCAGCACACCGTGGGCGTGCAGAACATCCGCCTGGCGGGCATCATCCAGCTGCTCCTGGGCAATTTCGGCAACGCCGGCGGCGGCATCAACGCCCTGCGCGGCGAACCCAACGTCCAGGGCTCCACGGACCACGCCCTGCTCTACGGCTACATCCCCGGCTACCACAACACGCCCACCACCGCGTGGAAGACCCTGGCCGACTACCAGAAGGGCAACACCCCGGTCACCGTGGATCCCATGAGCGTGAACTGGTGGCAGAACCGGCCCAAGTACATCGTCAGCCTGCTCAAGGGCTGGTTCGGCGACTACGCCACCAAGGACAACGACTTCGGCTACAACCTGTTGCCCAAGCTCGACGCGGGCCAGGACTACTCGCACCTGTTCATCTTCGACCGCATGTACCAGGGCAAGATCAAGGGCGGGTTCCTCTTCGGCCACAACCCCTGCCAGAGCTTCCCCAATACCAACAAGGTCCGCAAGGCCTGGGACAAGCTGGATTGGCTGGTGGTGGGCGAGGTGTTCCATAACGAGAGCACGGACAACTTCAAGCGGCCCGGCGTTGACCCCAAGAAATGCAAGACCGAGATATTCCTGCTGCCCTCCGCCTACCGCGCCGAGAAGGCAGGCACCATCTCCAACTCCGGCCGCTGGCACATGTGGCACTACAAGGCCGTCGAGCCCCTGGGCCAGAGCCGCAGCATGGGCGACATGTTCGTGCAGATCATGGGCCGTGTGCGCGCCCTCTACGCCAAGGAAGGCGGCGCATTGCCGGATCAGGTGCTCAAGCACGAGCTGCCTGCGACCTTCGACGCCGAAGAGATGTGCAAGAAGATCAACGGCACCTTCACCCGCGACACCAAGATCGGCGACAAGGAGTACAAGAAGGGCCAACTGGTTCCCGGCTTCCCGAACCTCCAGGTCGACGGCTCCACTGCGTGTCTGAACTGGGTCTATTGCGGCGGCTACACCGAGGCCGAGGGCAACCTGGCCAAGCGCCGCGACCTGACCCAGACCCCCATGCAGGCCAAGATCCACCTGTACCCGAAGTTCGCCTGGGCCTGGCCCGTGAACCGCAGGGTGCTGTACAACCGCGCCAGTGTGGACTTAAACGGCAACCCGTACAACCCGGACAAGGCGGTCATCGCCTGGGTTGACGGCAAGTGGGTGGGCGATGTGCCCGACGGCCCGGCGCCGCCCATGGCCATGAAGGGCGGCAAGTACCCGTTCATCATGTGCACCGAGGGCCACGGCCAGCTCTACGGCCCCGGCCGTGAGGACGGCCCGCTGCCCGAGCACTACGAACCGGCGGAGACCCCGCTCACCGTGAACCCCTTCTCCGCGCAGATGAGCAATCCGTGCATGAAGACGGTCCACGCGAGCGAGTACGACGTCCTGTGCAAGAACGGCGACCCGCGCTTCCCCATCGTGCTGACCACCTACTGCCTGACCGAGCACTGGTGTTCCGGCTCCGAGACGCGCAACGGCCCGGCCCTGCTTGAGGCCGAACCGCAGCAGTACGTGGAGCTGAGCCCGCAGCTGGCCAAGGAGAAGGGCATCAAGAACGGCGACTTCGTCCTGGTGGAGAGCCTGCGCGGCAAGTGTGAGGCTGTGGCCATGGTCACGGTGCGCATCAAGCCCTTCACCGTCATGGGCAAGACCGTGCATCTGGTGGGCATGCCCTTCTGCTTCGGCTGGACCAAGCCCAAGTGCGGCGATGCGGTGAACAGGCTGACCACCTCGGTGGGCGACCCGAACACCACCATCCCGGAGTTCAAGGCCTGCCTGGTGAATCTGAAGAAGATCGCCAAGGCCACTGAGCTGTAGTCTTCAGCCCCAGACGAAAGGAGCGATACACCATGCCTAAGGCAATACTCATAGACACCACGCGCTGCACCGCCTGCCGGGGCTGCCAGGTGGGCTGCAAGGAGTGGAAGAACTATCCGCCCGTGGCCACCAAACAGCGCGGCACGCACCAGAACCCCCCGGACCTCGGTCCCTACAACGTCAAGCTTGTGCGCTTCTCCGAGCACATGGAGGCCGACGGAACCGTGAAGTGGTACTTCTTCCCGGACGCCTGCCGCCACTGCCTGGATGCACCCTGCAAGAGCGGCGCTTCCGTAGAGGGGTCCATCCTCCAGGACAAGGAAACCGGAGCGGTGCTCTACACCGACAAGACGGCCAAGGAGAACTTTGCGACCATCAAGTCCTCCTGCCCTTACGACATCCCCAGGCTGGACCCCAAGACCAAGCGCATCATCAAATGCGACATGTGCATCGACCGGGTGCGCGCCAACCTCCTGCCCATGTGCGTGAAGAGCTGCGCCATGGGGGCTATGACCTTTGGTGAGCGCGACGATATCCTGAAGCTTGCGGCCAAGCGCCTGGTGGCTGTCCAGAAGGAATCCCCCAAGGCCCAGCTGTGCGACATGGAGAACGTGTCCATCATCTACCTGGTGGCCGATGCGCCGAGCAAGTACCACAAGTTCGCCGTGGCCGACGCCTCCGACTCCCCGGGCTATATGACCCGCAAGGAGATGCTGGCCGGGGTCTTCGCCCCGCTGCGCAAGACGACGAAGCAGTTACAGGGCTAGCGGACAAGACCAGCCCATGACCTGTGCGGGGCCGTCCGGTTTCTCCAGAGCCGGGCGGCCCCGCCATTACGCAAGACCTTTGCAGCCATTTCCAGACAAGGAGCGAGCAGCAGATGCAGACCACAGCACTTGAGACCCCGGCGGCCCTGCGCAACATCGAGACGGCGCTGACCCGCGCCACAGCGGAGCTCCCGGCCCTGGCCCCCCTGCTCGCGGCCTTTGGCCCGCTTTTGGCCGAGCGCGCCCGACTGAGGGCAGAGGCCCCCGGCTGGACCGGCCCGGCCCTTGTGATCAACGCCGAGCGCTTCAGCCAGGGCGCCTTTGTGCTGGCCCAGACCGAGGTCGGCGGCGGGTTCGAGGACATGAGCGCGCACCTGCCCCAGGCCGCGCACAGGCTCCTGCCCGTCATGGCGCAGTCCTTCCCGGCCCTGGCCGCTGAGCTGAAGACCCTTGGCGCGGCCATCGAGTCCGGCGCGCTTTCGCCCCAGGCCCTGGCCGCAGTCGGCTTCGGCGAACCTGCCGAGGTGCCGGGCGTGCCCCTGTCTGGCGTGTCGGAGCAGACCCTGAATTTCGCCGCTGCTGAGCTGGTGCGGCCCTTTGTGGAGCGCCAGGCCCAGGACCTGCTGGCCCTGGTCAAGGATCTGCCCTGGCAGCAGGCCTGCTGCCAGGTCTGCGGCGGTGCGCCGAACATGAGCGTGCTGCGCAAGAGCGGCGATGACGACGCCTTTATCAAGTCCCACGGAGGGCGGCGCTTTTTACGCTGCTCCTGCTGCGCCACGGAGTGGACGCACAAGCGCGTGTCCTGCCCTGCCTGCGGCTGCGAGGAGCCCGACGACCTGCTGGTGCTGCGCGACCCGGCCCGGGTGCACGAACGCGCCGACGCCTGCAAGCGCTGCAAGACCTTTGTGCTCTGCCTGGATTCCGGCGAGCTGGCCGAGGTGCCGGACCCGGACGTGGCGGCCCTGACCATGCTGCCGCTGGAGATCCAAGCCAAAGAGCAGGGCTTCAAGCCCATGGCCGAGCACCCCTGGAGCAGCCTCTAGGCGAGAGCGGCGGGGCCGGGTTTGCAGGCTGTTGACGCTTGCACTGTCTTATGTCATTTTAGACATAGCAAGTGCATCAACACCACGAGGTCGCCATGAAAAACGAACACCGAGTCACCTGCGGACCAGGGCCGCAACCGGGCAGCAGCCAGGCGAGCCGCTGCCTGCCTTTCTGCGGTTTGGGCGCGGAGCAATACGTGCAGGGAAAGGCCGCGCTCTGCGGCGTGCTGCACCCGGAACAGCTCCCGCCCCGCGACGGGGAGCTGGCGGACGTCGTCACCGAGTCCTGACCGGTTCCCAGGTTCGCCCAGTCCCCGTTCTCCCCTGTCATAGCGCCCGGCAAACGCAGCATTGTCGCCTTGGTTTGCGCTCTTGAGCTGACCCTTGAGCTGACTATAGGCGCGACTCTGCCGTCCGGGCTCTCCCTGAACCCCGCCGCAAGGAGCAATGCGTGCCCCAGCCCCCCCTCGCCGACCTGTTCCCTGAAGCCGCCGCCATCCCCGCCGACTTTGCCGCCGCGCTGCCCTGCGACAGCCGGGAGTACCTCATCGGCGGCGAGCTGCGCGTCTGGAACGGCCTCATTCAGGAAGTGTACTCCCCGGTCCTCCTGCGCCAGGGAGACCAGCTCCGGTCGCAGCGCATCGGCTCCTGCCCGGTGCTGGACGGCGAGACGGGCATGCAGGCCCTGGACGCGGCCTGCCGTGCCTTTGACAACGGGCGCGGGGCCTGGCCCACCATGAGCGTGGCCGGGCGCATCAAGGCCGTGGAGGACTTCGCCCGGCGCATGATTGACCAGCGCGAGCAGGTGGTGCGCCTCATGTCCTGGGAGATCTGCAAGTCCCTGGCGGACTGCGGCAAGGAATTCGACCGCACCGTGGACTACATCCGCGACACCGTGGAGGCCCTGAAGAACCTTGACCGCTCCTCCTCGGGTTTTGTCATGGAGGCGGGCATCCTGGGCCAGATCCGGCGCTCGCCCCTGGGCGTGGTGCTGTGCATGGGGCCGTTCAACTATCCCCTGAACGAAACCTTCGCCACCCTCATCCCGGCGCTCATCATGGGCAACACTGTGCTCATGAAGACGCCCAAGCTGGGCCGACTGCTTATTTTTCCGTTGCTGGAATGCTTCCGCGCGTCCTTTCCGCCGGGCGTCATCAACGTCATCTCCGGCGGCCGCGACATGCTCGCGCCCATCATGGCCTCGGGCCGGGTGAACGTGCTGGCCTTCATCGGCACCAGCCGCGCGGCCGACGCCCTGCGCGCCCTGCACCCAAAGCCCCACCGCCTGCGCTGCGTGCTGGGTCTGGAGGCCAAGAACGCCGCCATCGTGCTCAAGGACGCAGACATGGCGCAGGCCGTCTCCGAGTGCCTGCGCGGCTCGCTCACCTTCAACGGCCAGCGCTGCACGGCCATCAAGATGATCCACGTGGCCCGTGAGCGTGCAGACGAGTTTCTGGAGCGCTTCTGCGCTGGTGTGGCCGGGCTCAAGCTGGGCATGCCCTGGGAGCCGGGCGTGGACATCACCCCTTTGCCGGAGCCGGGCAAGGTGGCCTACCTGCGCGAACTGGTGGACGACGCCCTGGCCTTTGGCGCCACGGTGCAGAACCCTGGCGGCGGGGCCGCGCAGGACACGCTCTTTGCTCCGGCGGTGCTCTATGCCGTGGACGGGCGCATGCGTGTGTACCACGAGGAGCAGTTCGGGCCTGTGGTGCCTGTGGCCTCCTTCTCGGACATCGAGGAGCCGCTGCGCTACGTCTCCGAGTCCAGCTACGGGCAGCAGGTGAGCCTGTTCGGCACGGACCCGGAGCGCATGGCTGCGCTCATCGACCCGCTGGTGAACCAGGTCAGCCGCGTGAACCTGAACAGCCAATGCCAGCGCGGGCCGGACAGCTTCCCCTTCACCGGGCGCAAGGACTCGGCCGAGGGCACGCTCTCGGTAAACGACGCCCTGCGCGCCTTCTCCATCCGCTCCCTTGTGGCCGCCCGCGACGTGGAGGCCAACAAGGCCCTGCTCAGGGCCATCCTGAACGGCCGCACGTCCACCTTCCTGTCCACGGACTATATCTTCTAGGGGAGGTTTGGGCTGGACGGCTTAGAGGAGTTTCAAAGAACGGAATGTCCCAGTTTAAGGTAGAAGAAAACTCTTCACACGTTTCCCCCTGACCTGCTCCCCGAAATCATTTCCCCCGGCGGGGTCCAGGGGCGGAGTCCCTGTCCAGACCCTCAGAGCTTCGATTTGAGCACGATGTCCGTGATGGGTCCGCGCGATTTTTCGCCCTTGAGCACCATGTGAGCGTAGTTCTTGTAGCCCTTCAGCTTCTTCACCACCCAGTTCAGCCCGTTGTTGCTCTCGTTCAGGTAGGGGTTGTCCACCTGGCGCGTGTCGCCCAGGCAGAAGCACTTCACCCCCTCGCCCATGCGCGTGAGCAGGGCGCGCGTCTCATTGCGCGAGAGGTTCTGCATCTCGTCCACGATGACGATGCAGTTCTCCAGGTTCATGCCCCGGATGTAGGCGATGGGCTGGATGATGAAGCGCTTGGGGTTGAGCTTCAGCGTGTCGGCCTGGGGATCCTGGAAGATGCGGTTGGCCGGGCGGATCTCGTGCAGCTTGAGCAGCAGGTCCGTGATGTAGCGCATGTACGGCCCCATCTTTTCCTCCACGTCGCCGGGCAGATAGCCCATCTTGGCGCCGATCTCTATCAGGGGCTTGACGATGTAGATGCGTTTGTAGGGGTTGTCCTTGCGTTCCAGGAGCAGGTACAGCGCGGCGGCCAGGGCCAGGAAGGTCTTGCCGTAGCCCGCCTCGGACTGCAGCGAGACCAGGTCGATGTGCGGGTCGAGCATGAGCTCCAGCGCCAGATTCTGGTACACGGTGCGCGGCCGGGTGCCCCAGATCTCGTGGCTGTAGCCGATGGCCTTGGGGCCGTCCGGGCCATGGAACACCGGGGTGCCGTTCTCCCAGCGGAAGCAGTTGGGCACGCTCTCCTCGTCGTCCTCCACAAAGCCGGTGTAGATCTGCGATGCGCTCTGGAAGGGCACGGAGTCACGGTAGCCCTCGCTGGGGATGCCGAAAACGCGCGCCTTGAGCTGCAGGATGCGGTCATTGGTGACCAGGATGGGCTCGGCGAGCCCGCTCTGGTGGCCGATCTCGCGCAGGATGCGGTCGTCGGGCGACATGTCGGGCGTGAAGTTGTGGCCGTTGGGAGGGAAGATTTGGACCTTGTGGTCCTCGATGATGGAGGTGACGGCCTGGGCCACCACGTGTCCGATGCGGTTGTCGCGCTTGAGCGAGTCCAGCTCGGTGAGCACGGTGTAGGGGATGTGGATGACGTTTTCGTTGCCGTTCCGAAGCGCCGCGATGCACTTGGGATTCTCAATAAGCACGTTGGTGTCCAGCACGAAATTTTTGGAGGCCATGGGTTCCCTTGGGCTTTGGGTTTCGGCCCCCCCCCATGTGGTTCAGGGCGGGCCGCAGGGTCACCTTGCGTCGTGCCTAATGTGCTGTATCCTTTGCCTTCACCTCCTTGAAACGGGCTGCAACGCCCGCCGGATTGCGTCTGATTGTAGAAATTCTCTAAACAGAACGTGGGAGGAAATCCAGTACAAAAGCGGGGCAGGTTGGTGACGTTTACGTGACGGCCGTGGAAAGCCAGAAGGGGCGCGGCAGGGGCGGGTGCGGCAGGGACGGGAGCGGATGGAGAGGCGGGGAGGGCGGACGCAGAATCCGCCCCTCCCCCCCTTGTCGTTTCTAGTTCTTGGCAGGCAGGTATTTGCCCATGATGCTGTAGAGGATCATGCCCTCGCCCTGGGAGCGGGCAGGCAGGAGCTTCTTCAGTTCCGCAGCCAGGGCGGCGGGGTTCTGGGCCCCGTCGTTCTTGGCAGTAACCGCCAGCTCCTTGGCCTTGGCGTCGAAGAGCAGGACGTAGTCGCGCATCTCGGCCACGTCCTTCTTGGTCGACAGCGGCCCGTGTCCGGGGACGATGGCCGTGAGGTCCAGGCCCTGGATGAAGTCCAGGGTCTTGACCCAGCCGGGGATGTCGCCGCCGCCCATGTTCGGGTAAAAGTCCGTGAACAGGACATCGCCGGCGAAGAGCACCTTCTGCCTGGGCAGATGGACCAGGATGCTGCCTGGGGAGTGCGAGGGCGTCAGGTGGATGAGCTCCACCACCTCGCCGCCCAGGCGGATGGTCAGGCGCTCGGTGAAGGTCACGGAGGGCAGCACGATGCGGGTGCCCGCCATGTCCTCCCTGGTCAGGCCGAAGGCTGCGGACTTCTTCAGCAGGGCCTCGCCGTTTTGGGCCAGGCCCGCGCGGTCCAGCTCATGCCCCACCAGGGTCGCGCCCAGGTCCGTGAACACGCAGGCCCCGAAGCTGTGGTCCAGGTGGTCGTGGGTGGTGACCACGTACCGGATGGGCTTCTTTGTGATGGCGCGGATGTCCTTGAGGAAGCGCTTGGCCTCCTTGGCCGAGATGAGCGTGTCGATGACCAGCACGCTGTCCGTGCCGACGACAATGCCCGCGTTGGCGGCAAAGCTGTTCCTGGGCGAGGCGTTCGGCACGCCCGCGTACGAGTAGACGTTGTCCGCGATCTTCGTCAGGCCCTGGGTGCGGCCCTGGACCTGGCTTTGGGCCTGGGCTCCTGCGCCGGTGAGCAGGATAAGGGCCAGTGTTGCGGCGAGGATGCTTCTGCGCATGGGTGTTCCTTGGTTGTTTTTTAAGGTTGTCCGCATCCTTACCGCGAGAGCGGGGCGGCCGCCAAGCATAAATTCTGATCACGGCCATTGGCAACGCCAGGGGGTGCGGCCCGCACTCACGGTCTGCGCCGTCCGGTGCGCGCCGCGCCCTCGCCGGTGCCGCGCTACTTGCAGCCGCAGCCGCAGCCGGAGGGCTGGGCTGGGGCCGCCTGCCGTGCCGTGCAGCCGCAGGCTGCGGCGTCCCCGGCGCTGGCCGGATTGTTCAGGGCGTCATGGAACATGCCTGCCGTATTGGCCGAGAGGCGGATGCACTTGTCCATGTCCTCCTGGAGACCAAGGTTTTCCAGCACCTTGCCGCATGTTGTGCAGCCGTATCCAGCAGCAAACCGGGCACGCACGCTCTCTGCCGTGGCAGCCACGGCGTCCCACTTCTCGTTCGGCGCGTCGCGGCCCTGGAGCAGGCCTAGGGCGATGAGCCCGCCGGACAGCGCCCCGCACAGGGCCTTCTTGCTGCGGCCCACACCGCCGCCAAAAGCCGAGGCCGCGCGCGGCGAGAATTCCGCCCCGCGGATGCCCTGGCTCTCCAGCACGGCCGCAAGCACGGCTTCGGCGCAGTGCAGCCCGCCCCGGAAGAGCTCCTCTGTCCGCTGCTCCACCTGTTCCCTGTTCATCGCATCTCTCCTTGTGTTTCGTCCTGCCAAGCAAGGCGTACCATAGCCCCGCTTGACACGGCATACTGTTCTGATTAGCTGATTACTGACAGTGATCAATCGTGTCCAACGATTATTCCTGATGGGGCCAATCGGAAAAGCCGAACGCAAGGGGGGCGGGCATGGAACTGCGGGATGTGCGGACCTTTGTGGCGGTGGCGCGGAACCTGAGCTTCCACCGCGCTGCCGAGGAGGTGCATGCGGCGCAGTCCACGGTGTCGGCGCGCATCGCCGGGCTGGAGGACGAGTTGGGCGTGCGGCTCTTTGAACGGTTGGGCCGCCGGGTGGCCCTCACCGCAGCAGGGGAACGCTTGCGTGACTTCGCCGTGAAGCTGCTGGACCTGGAGGACGAGGCCCGGGCCTGGGTGGCGGGCGAGTCCGAGGCGCGCGGTTCGCTCACTGTGCGCGTGCCGGAATCCCTCTGCGCCTGGCGCATGGGCATCATCATCCGCGCTTTCCGCGAGCGCTTCCCACAGGTGCATCTGCGCTTCACTGCCTGCACTTTGGAGGGCCTGGACAAGGACCTGCGTCAGGGCGTCACGGACCTGGCCTTTCTCATGGCTGACAGCGTGCGCGCCGGGGATCTGGTGGTGGAGGCCCTGGGTGTGGAGCCCCTTGTGCTGGTGGCTGCGCCAGGGCACCGGCTGGCCGGGCTTCCAGAAGTCGGGCCGGGGGATCTGCGTGGCGAGACCCTGGTGCTCTCCGCAGCGGACTGCTCCTACCGCAAGATGTTCGAACACCTGCTGGCCGAGGCCGGGGTGAAGGTGGCCGCCGGGGTGGAGTTCTCCAGCGCTGCGGCTCTGCGCGGTTGCGTCATGAACGGGCTGGGGCTGAGCATTTTGCCGGAGCTGGCCGTGCGCCATGATGTGGCCGCCGGACGGCTGGTTGTGCTGCCCTGGGCCGGTGGCCAGCTTGAGACGGCGGTGCTCATGCTGCGGCACAAGGACAAGTGGTTGTCCCCGCCGCTGACTGCGTTCATGGAGCTGGCGCGTCAACAGCTCATGGCCGGGGCCGAGCCTGCGCGCGCGCCGGTGGTGTTGCTCCCGGTGGCGCCTGCGGAGGAAGGCTCAGGCCGCTGCTGCTGAACAGCCCTTCAGCCTGCTGCCGGGGCGCTCTGGCCTCGATTGGGGTCCAGGTAGGGGTTGAAGTAGCCGAAGTCCAGCCAGGGGTTGGTCTTCTTCAGGCGCTTCAAGAAGTTCGCCAGGCCCATGCAGGGGCCGAAATCCAGACCCTGCATGAGGCCCAGGTACAGCTCCGGGTCCAGGTTCAGGTTGCGCAGCTGGATGAAGTCGAGCCTGGTCTCGGCCACCAGCGCGGAAAGCGCGTCCCACTCCGCCTCGCAGTCCGTGAGGCCGGGGAAATACAGCAGGTTGAGCGACACGAAGAGCCCCAGGCCCTTGGCCGTGCGGATGCTCTCCAGCACGTCGGCAAAGGCGTAGCCCTGGGGCCGGTGGTAGAGCTCGTACGGGGTTTGCCTCGCGCTGTTCAGGCTCACGCGGATGGAGTCCACCCCGGCCGCCATCAGGCCGGGCAGGGCGCCGGGCAGGCTGGCGTTGGTGTTCACGTTCACCGTGCCCCGGCCCCCGGCCTTGCGGAAACTTGCCACGGCCTTGCCGATGCGCGCGGCCTCGGTCAGGGGCTCGCCCTCGCAGCCCTGGCCAAAGGACAGGATGGCCCGCTTCTCCTTGCCCTGGTGGCGCAGCATGACCTCGCAGATCTCCTTTTCCGTGGGCGCAAAGGCGATGCGGTTCTGGGTGGACGGAAACCCGGACTCCTCGGGCTGGAGCGAGATGCAGCCCACGCAGCGGGCGTTGCACGTGCGCGAGGTCGGCAGCGGGGCCTCGA
>CAYMIP010000050.1:0-16122 GCA_964390575.1 uncultured Desulfocurvus sp.
CCGATGTTCACCATGTCCTCCACGCGCTTGAAGGTGCTCATGAGCCGCAGCACCGTGCGCCCGGCGTCGATGTTGCCCTTGTCCACCACCTCGCTGCGCAGTCGGCTGATGCTCTTCAAGACGTCGATGGCTGGGAAATGCCCCTGGTCCGCCAGGTCGCGGGTGAGCACGATGTGCCCGTCGATGATCGAGCGCACTGCGTCGGCAATGGGCTCGGTGAAGTCGTCGCCGTCCACCAGGACCGTGTACACGCCGGTGATGGAGCCCAGCGCGCTCTTGCCCGTGCGCTCCAGCAATTGCGGCAACAGCGCGAACACGCTCGGGGTGTAGCCGCCGCGTGTGGGCGGCTCGCCCGCGGCCAGGCCCACCTCGCGCCCGGCCATGGCGAAGCGCGTCACCGAGTCCATCATCAAAAGAACATCCAGGCCCTGGTCGCGGTAGTACTCGGCCACGGCCGTGGCCGCAAAGGCCGCGCGCATGCGGATGAGCGGGCTCTTGTCGCTGGTTTCCACGATGACCACGCTGCGCGCCATGCCTTCCGGCCCCAGGTCGCGCTCGATGAACTCGACCACCTCGCGGCCGCGCTCGCCCACCAGGCCGATGACGTTGATGTCGGCCTTGGTGTAGCGGGCCATCATGCCCATGAGGGTGCTCTTGCCCACGCCCGAGCCGGCCATGATGCCCACCCTCTGGCCCTTGGCCAGCGTCAAAAGTCCGTTGATGGCGCGCACGCCGACATCCAGCGGCTGGTCGATGCGCGGGCGCTCCATGGGGTTGGGCGGGGTGCGGTACAAGGGCGCAAAGGACTCGGCCGCGATCATGCCCTTGCCGTCGATGGGCGTGCCAAAGGCGTCCAGGGTGCGGCCCAAGAGGCCCGGCCCCACGGGGATGTGCGGGGGCGCGGTGGAGTTGCGGATCAGGCTGCCGGGGCGGATGCCGCGCATGTCGCCGTAGGGCATGAACAGGCAGGCGCCGTCGCGGAAGCCCACGACCTCCGCCGGAATGGGCGGGGCGTCCTTGTCCTCGGGCAGCAGGTGGCACACGGCGCCCACCGGGGGCTTGATGCCCTGGCCCTCGGCGATGAGGCCCACGACCTTGGTGATCTTGCCAAAGGTCTGGCAGAGCTCAAGCCCGGCGCAGGCGTCGGCCACGGCCTGGGTATCAAGCGCCACTGCGGTCCGTCTCCCCGGCCTGGCCCATGTCTCCGGCCTTGTCCATGTCCTCGGGCAGCTCCAGCTGGTCCAGGAAGGGCTTGAGCTGGGCCAGACGGCTGCCCAGGGCGTTGTCGGCCAGCATGTCGCTGGTCTCCAGCACCACGCCGCCCTCGGTCAGGGAGGCGTCGGCCTTGATGCGCCACTGGCCCAGGTGGGGTCGGCTGGCCTGGAGCTCCTCCATGAGCGCCTTGGCCAGCTCGAAGTCCTGGGGCGCGACCTTGAGCACGAACTCGCGGTGCGCATCCAGCCGGGTCAGGGCCTCGTCCATGAGGCTCTCCAGGATGGCGGGGCGGCGGGAGTCCATCTCCACGCGCAGCGCCTTTTCGGTGAATGTCTTGGCCAGGGCGGCGAAGTCGCGGCGGCGCGACTGCCAGACCTCCAGGCCGAGGCCGGAGATGGCCTGCACCAGGTCGGCCATGGCCTGGGCCTGGGCCTGGAATTCGGCGTCCAGGTTGGCCTGGGCCTCCTGGCGGGCGGCCTCCACGGCGGCCTCCACATCGCGGCGGCCCTCCTCGCGGATGGCCTCGGCCTCGCGGGCGGCCTGGGCCAGGGCCTGGGCGATGATGTCCCGGGCCATGCTCTGGGCCTTGTCGCGGCAGCGGCCGATGTACTCCAGCTCGGTGGCCGCGTCCCAGACCGGACGGTGGCGCTTGCCTTCGATCTCCTGGATGGTGAGGTAGTCCGGGCCGGGCGTGTCGCAGCCCATGATGACCCGGCCGGTGTAGTGCTTGGCCTCTAATTCAAGGCTAGATGAATTCATCTCCACCACCTCTGCTTATGGCGATGCGGCCTTCGGTCTCCAGGCGGCGCACGGTCTTGACGATGTTCTGCTGCGCGCTTTCCACTTCGGAGAGCTTCACCGGGCCCATGATTTCCAGGTCCTCGCGGATCATGCCTGCGGCGCGCTCGGAGAGGTTCTTGAGGAACTTGTCCTTGAGGTCGTCGGAGGCGCCCTTCAAGGCCTTGGTCAGCTCCTCGTTGGAGATGTCCTTCAACAGCTCGCGGATGCTGCGGTCGTCCAGGGCCTTGATGTCCTCGAACACGAACATGAGGTTTCTGATGTCGTCGGCCATCTGCTGGGACTCTTCCTCGATCTCGGAGAGCACCTCTTCCTCGGTGGCGCGGTCCACGGCGTTCAGGATCTCGGCCACGGAGTTGATGCCGCCGACCTTCTTGCCTTCCTTGCCGCCCATGGCGATGAGCTGGCTCTGGAGCACCTTGTCGACCTCGTGGAGCATCTCCTCGGCCACGGCCTCGAGCTTGGCCAGGCGCATCAGCACCTCGGCGCGCACGCCGGAGGGCAGGTTGCTTAGCAGCTCCGCCGCCTGGTCCGGGTGCAGGTGGCCCAGAATCAGGGCCAGGGTCTGCGGGTGCTCGTTTCTGAGGATCTGGGCCAGGATGCGCGGGCTGACGTTGGACAGTTCCTGGAACGGGATCGGGCCGGAGCTGATCTCGAGGGTGTCCATGATATACTTGGCGGTCTCGCTGTCCAGGGCCTTGGAAAGCAGGCGCTTCACCTGTTCCGCACCGCCCATGAGCGTCTCCGCGCCGTAGGTGATGGAGTCGTTGAACTCCTTCAAGACCTCCAGCACGTCCTCGCGGGACACGGAGTCGATGTCCAGCATGGCCTTGGACACTGCGGTGATCTCCTGGCGCTCCATGCGCTTGAAGGCCTCGGCAGTGAACTTTTCGCCCAAAGCCAGCATGACGATGGCGGTTTTCTGGGGACCGGTGAATCCAGCCACGTTAGGCCTCCTGCCTGGCCCAGGACTTCAGCAGCCTGATGGCCTGGTCCATGTTCTGATCGGTCAACTGCATCGCCAGGTTCTTGGCGTTCTCCAGGCGGCGGGAGGAGCCGAGGGCCTCTTCGGGCACCTCGAGGGCCTCCTCGATGGCCAGACGTTCCTCTGTGCTGGGCAGACTCGCCACTTCCCCAACCTCCTCCTCGGCCACCCTGGGCCGGATAAGGGCCATGACCACGGGACGGACCACCAGGATCAGGAAGAGGAAGATGAGCAGGCCGGTCAACAGGGGCTTGCCCAGGCGCTGGCCCATCTCCAGGAAGTTCCGCACCAGCGAGGGGCCTTCGCCCAGGTCCGTGGCGCCGAAGGCGATGCTGGAGACCTCGATGTCGTCCCCGCGGTCCTTGTCGAAGCCCACGGCGCTGGAAACCAGGCTCTTGATGCGGGCGAGCTCCTCCGCAGTGCGCGGCACATAGGTGACCACGCCGGTCTTCTCGTCCTTGGTGTACGTTCCGTCCACGATAACAGCAACGCCCAGGCGCTTCAACTCCCCGACCGGGGAGACGATCTGCTGTTCTTCCTTGTTGATCTCATAGTTGGTGGTGCGCGATTCGCGGCTGGAGTCCTGGGAGCTCTGGGTTCCGGAGAAGCCGTCGCCGCGGAAGTTGGCCTCGGGCACGTTGCCTTCCAGGTTGGCCTTGCCGGCCACGGTCTCCTCGGAGCGGGTCTCGCTGCGCACCACCTGGCTGTCCGGGTTGAACAGCTCCTTGCGGATGGTCTTGTGGCTGAAGTCGAGCTCTGTGTTGACCCGGGCGATGACCTTCTGGGGGCCGATGACCGGCGTCAAAAGCTCCTCGATGCGGCGCTCGATCTTGCGCTCCATCTGGGCCTTGAAGTCCAGCTGGGTGGTGCTCATGCCCTGGGAGGTCTCGTCATCGGCGGGCTGGTACACGGGCTGGCCGCTCTGGTCGGTGATGGTGATGCGCTTCTTGTCCAGGCCCTCCACGGCCATGGTCACCAGGTTGACGATGCCCTGGACTTCCTTGGCGTCGAGCTTCTTGTCTTTCTCCTTGAGCATCACGACCACCGAGGCCGAGGGCTTGGTCTGCTCCTCGATGAACAGGCTCTTCTTGGGTATCACCAGGTGGACCCGCGCCCTCTCAACCTGCGGGAACTCCATGATGGTGCGCGCCAGCTCGCCTTGCAGGGCGCGCTGGTAGTTGATGTGCTGCACGAAGTCGGTCTGGCCGATCTTGATGTCGTCGAAAATCTCGAACCCGATGCCCTGGCCGTGCAGGTTGCCTTCACCGGCCACCTTCAGGCGCAGCTCATAGACGCGCTCGGCCTGGACCAGCACGGTCTGGCCGTTGCCCTCGATCTGGTAGGGCTCCTTGGCGGCCTTGAGCAGGTTCACGACCTTGACGGCGTCCTCGGGGGAAAGTTTGGAGTACAGGACCTTGTAGTCTGGCTTGTTCATGATGATGACGCCCACGACAAAGGCGGCCAGAAGCGCCACGGCCAGTCCGCCGACGAGCACCTGCTGCGAGATGCTGCGGCCCGACCAGACGCTTTTGGCCTTGTCCAAGTATTCCATGACTTTCGGATGCATGCTCGGTCTCCTTTGTGGTCTCTGCGGGCGTTTTTACGGCCTAGAACTGCATCTTGGTGAGTTCTTGGTAGCTCTGCAAAATCTTGCTGCGCACGGCGCTGGTCATGCTCATGGCCAGTCCGGCCTTTTGCAGGGAGATCATGAGTTCGTGCACGTTGTGGTCTTTGCCTGCGGCAAAGGAGGTCTGCAGGCTCGACTTCTCGCTTTGCATCTGATTGACCTTCTCCAGGTTGCCCTTGAGGGCATCCATGAAGCCGCCCTGGGGGGCCTCGGGCTTCTTGAAATTCGTGGCGATCTTGCCCTGGGCGTCTTGCTGGATTTTCAGCGCGTTCTGGTAGGCCTGCATGGCGACGGACTTGACGATCATGGCGTGCTCCTTGTGCTGCTCGCTGCTAGCGGCCGATCTGCAAGGCCTTGTTGAACATGGCCTTGGCGTCCTGAATGGCCTGAACGTTGGCCTCGTAGGACCGCATGGTGGTGATCATGTTGGCCATTTCCTCCACCACGTTGATGTCCGGGTAGGACACGTAGCCGTCCTTGTTGGCGTCGGGGTGGCCGGGCTCGTGGACCATTTTCATGGGCCGCTTGTCGGTGACGATGCCGCGCACGGTGACGCCCTTGAGTTCGCGGGTCTCCGCGTTCTCCATGGCCTTGTCAAAGGGGTCGTGGATCGGGGTGGCGGCGAAGGCCACGGACTTGCGGCGGTAGGGGCCGCCCTCGGGGGTCCGGGTGGTCTTCACGTTGGCCAGATTCATGGAGATGACGTTCATGTAAGTGCGCTGGGCCTTCATGCCCGAGGCGCTGACGTCGAGGGCGCTCATAAAGTCCATTTATCTGCCTCCTTCCGTGATCACTGTCTGTAGCCCAGTGAAGTTCTTGGAGATGATGTCGGTGAGGGCGTTGTACATGAGCGAGTTCTTGGCCATGGCGCTCATCTCCTTGTCCAGATCCACCGCATCCTCGCCGTGGACCGTGCGGGGCTTGTACTCGGTGAGCCCCTTGCCCTGGAAGGCGTTCACGTCAAACTCCGAGGGCAGGTGCTTGGGGTTGGTGCGGGCCATCTTGCCGCGCGCGTCCAGCCTGAGCGCCGCCTGCAGGTCCGCCTCGAAGGGCATGCTGCGCGCCTTGTAGCTGCGCGTGCCCACATTGGCGATATTGCTCATGACGAGATTTTGACGTTGCAGACGGAGGTCCAGCACCTTCTCCGTCAGGAGCACTTGTGGTTCAATCAGGCTTTTCATCGTTGTGCCTCCTCGCTTGCGGGCAGTATGTGCCGGGCGCGTGCGCCTGTGCGGCGTTCTGTCCGCAACGGTCATAGCAACTCGCGTTCCAAAGTTGTATGTGCTTAAAATTGTAATGCTTATTGTGTCGGCGTGGCGCCGGGGCGGATCGCCCTCTCTTAAGGGATGGCGGCCTGATGACGGGCGCCGGGGGTGGCTGCGGTGCGGGCGGCAGGCTGTTTTCAAGTTGGCACGCATGTTGCTAAGTCGTGGCAGGCTTCCATGAGTCACGCAACTTTTGCCGCCCGCATGGAGACGTGGGCATTAAGGGAAAACGGAGGGGAACCATGAGTCACCTGGATTACGAAATTAACAAGGAACTTGGAGAGTGCTACCTCTTCATGGGCGAGTTGGACAAGGCCGAGGGCTATTACCAGAAGGCCGCCTCATCCAACGGGATCCACCCGGATCCGTACCTGGGACTGGCCACCATCGCCGTTCAGCGCGGCGATCTGGACAATGCCATGGTTCTGTACTCCAAGGCCCACGGCATCGGGGCCACGGACAAAACTTTCGCCGGGATCGGCCTGGTCAAGATGGAGCTGGGTGCGAAGGAAGAAGCCTTCGGCCTGTTCATCGAGGCCTTGGGCCACAATCCCGAGAACATGGTCGCGCTCTTGAGCCTCATCCGCCTCGGCCACGAGCTGGAGGCGCTTGAGAAGATTATCCCGCACCTGGAGAACTATCTCTCCATCGACCCGGACAAGAGCGAGGTTCGCTACTCCCTGGCCGGCTGCATGGTCTGCCTCGACCGCAAGGACGAGGCCCAGGCCCAGCTGGAACGCATCCTGGAGAAGGACCCTGCTTTCGCCCCGGCGCGGGAACTGCTCGAGCAGCTGCACCACTAACTGACGGTCTCCCCTCCCTATTGGTCCTCTGCTCCGCCCGGTCGGTCGGGCGGGGCAGAGGACTACATCAGCAGAGGATCCGTCAGCCCACACCCGGCTTGCCTTGGCCTGGGAGTTCTGGCACAACCTCGAAAAAGAGCGAGGGTGTCATGGATTTCCTTCCCATCCGGCGGGCCATCCTGTCCGTCACCGACAAATCCGGTCTGGCTGAGTTCGCTGCCTTTTTGTCCGAGCGGGGCTGCACGCTGGTGTCCACCGGCGGCACGCACAAGAAGCTCGTGGCGGCAAGCCTCAAAGTTCAGAGCGTGAGCGAGGTCACGGGTTTCCCCGAGATCCTGGGCGGCCGCGTCAAGACCCTGCATCCGCGCATCCATGCGGGCATCCTGGCCGACAAGGAGAATCCCGGCCACATGCTCACCCTCGGCGAACTGCGCATCGAACCCTTTGATCTGGTCTGCGTGAACCTCTACAATTTTGCCGACGCGGCCAGCAAAGGCCTCGACCTCAAAAACGCGGTGGAGGAGATCGACATCGGCGGGCCGTGCATGCTGCGCGCCGCAGCCAAGAACTTCCACACCACCCTGGTGGTGCCCGACCCCGCCTACTACCCGCGCGTGCAGGCCGAAATCACCGCCCAGGGCGGGGTGTCCCTGGCCCTGCGCCGGGAGCTTGCCGCCGAGACCTTTGCCCGGGTCTCGGCCTACGACGACATGATCGCGCGCTATCTGGCCACCGCGCCGCTGTAACCTACCCGGGAGGGTGTCCGTATCGCCCCCAAGCCACAAGGCAACATCCAGGGCCTCAAGCCCAATCAGATCCAGCGCCTGACGCGCCTGTCCACACGCCGCTTCCCGCCTGCGGGGGGCGGCTTTTCGTTGGCCCAAGCCCGGGAGCTGGCGCTCTTAAGCCGCGACGTGGGCCGACAGGTGGGCCTGCTCATTGACCGTCAGGGGCGGGTGGAGATGCTCATCGTGGGCGACCCAACCGCCATCTACATCCCGGAGCTGCCCCGCGCGCGCCTGGGCGAGACGCGCCTGCGCGGCCTGCGCCTCTTGCACACGCACCTTGGCAACGAGGCGCTGACCCAGGAAGACCTGACGGACATGGTGTCCCTGCGCCTGGACAGCGTTTCCGCGCTCACCGTGAATGATCTCGGCGAGCCGGGCCTCTTGCACGTGGCCCACGTGGTGCCCGTGAACCCGGCAGCGTCCTCTGACTCCAAGCCCTACGACGTGCTGCCGCCCGTGCGCTGGGACCGCTCCGAGCTGGACTTCGCCGCCCTGGTGGACGCCCTGGAGGAGGAATTCGCCCGCATGGAGCGCGCCCAGGCCGAGGACAAGGGCCGCGAGCGCGCTGTGCTGGTCAGCGTGTCGCGCGCGGCGCGCGCAGTGCAGGAGCGCAGCCTGGACGAGCTGGTGGAGCTGGCCCGCACGGCCGGGCTGGCCGCTGCGGCGCGCATGGTCCAGCGCGTGGACAAGGCCGACACCCGGCACATCCTGGGCAAGGGCAAGCTCCAGGAGCTGGAGGTGCTGTGCCTGCAGGTGGGCGCGCAGATCGTCATCTTCGACCAGGATCTTTCGCCCTCGCAGCTGCGCAACCTGGCCGAGACCACGGAGCGCCGCGTGCTCGACCGCACCCAGCTCATCCTGGACATCTTCGCCAGCCGGGCCACCAGCCGGGCCGGAAAGCTGCAGGTGGAGATGGCCCAGCTCAAGTACACGCTGCCGCGCCTGGTGGGCAAAACCCCGGCCATGTCGCGGCTCATGGGCGGCATCGGCGGGCGCGGGCCGGGCGAGACCAAGCTTGAGATCGACCGCCGCCGCGTGCGCGAGCGCATCACCAGGGTCAAGAAGGACCTGGAGGACGTGCGCCGCCACCGCTCCAGCACCCGCGACCGCCGGTCCAAGGCTGGTGCGCCGGTCATTGCGCTGGTGGGCTACACCAATGCGGGCAAGTCCACGCTGCTGAACACGCTGACGGGCAGCACCGTGCTGGCCGAGAACAAGCTCTTCGCCACCCTGGACCCCACCAGCAGGCGTATCCGTTTTCCGCGCGAGCGCGAGGTGATTTTGACCGACACCGTGGGCTTCATCCGCCGCCTGCCGCCGGACTTGAAGGAGGCCTTCCGGGCCACCCTTGAGGAATTGGAATCCGCTGACGTGCTGGTGCACGTGGCTGATGCCTCGCACCCGGAGGTGGAGGAGCAGATCGCAGCGGTGGAGAGCATCTTAAACGAGATGGAGCTGTCCGACACGCCGCGCCTGCTGGCGCTGAACAAGTGGGAAGTGCTCACTGAGGACCAGCGGGCCGTGATGCAGCGCCTGTACCCCACGGGCATCCCGGTGACGGCGCTCAAGCGCAAGGGGCTGGTGCCGCTGGTGGCGGCCATTTTGGGCCGGTTGCCCATGGACGCCATGGTCGGCCCGCCCACTGATCCGGCCATCGATTCGGGTGGGCCGCAGGACCAGTCCGCGCCCGACGACTGGCTCCTGGACTGGGAGGCCGGGAGCGGGGTGGTGCAGTAGGGGGCTGGGATATCAATCGGGAACCGCGAAAATCCGCTGAGAACACTGCCAGAAGACGCTGCCAGAGCGTCCTTGTCTGAGAATCCAAACTATTGCGAGCCAAAGACGGCTAGAACGCCGGCGCTGTTGCCTTGGGGGCCAGTTCCTGGGCGCGCTGGGCGTCGGCCCTGGCCTGTTCGGTCTGGCCCAGGGCCTGGTGGGAGAGGGCGCGGTTGGCGTAGGCCTCGGCATCGTCCGGGTTGAGCCTGACCGCCTGGCTGAAGTCCTCGATGGCGCGCTTGTGCTGGCCGAGGCTGTTGTACGCGGTGCCCCGGTTGTAGAAGGCCTCGGCCAGGTCCGGCCGGAGCTTGATGGCCCGGCTGAAGTCCTCGATGGCGCGCTTGTGCTGGCCGAGGCTGCCGTACGCGGTGCCCCGGTTGGTGTAGGCCTCGGCCAGGTCCGGCCGAAGCTTGAGGGCCTGGGTGTTGTCCTTGATGGCCTGCTGGGGCTGGCCGAGCCAGCTGTAGGCCTTGCCCCGGTCGTAGAAGGCCAGGGCCAGGTCCGGCCGGAGCGTGATGGCCTGGGTGAAGTCCTTGAGGGCGCTCTGGTGCTGGCCGAGGGCGTTGTGCGCCTTGCCCCGGTTGTGGAAGGCAAGGGCATTGTCGGGCTTGAGCGTGATGGCCCGGGTGAAGTCCTCAAGGGCGCGCTGGTGCTGGCCGAGCCTGCTGTAGGCGCTGCCCCGGTTGGTGTAGGCCTCGGTCCAGTCCGGCCGGAGCGTGATGGCCTGGCTGAAGTCCTCCACGGCGCGCTGGTGCTGGCCGAGGCTGCCGTACGCCTTGCCCCGGCTGGTGTAGACCTCGGCAATGTCCGGCCGGAGCACGATGGCCTGGGTGAAGTCCTCGATGGCGCGCTGGTGCTGGCCGAGGCTCTGCTGCTCGATGCCCCGGTTGTAGAAGGCCTTGGGAAAGTCCGGCTTGAGCTTGAGGGCTACGTTGAAGTCCTCCATGGCGCGCTTGTGCTGGCCGAGGTCGCGGTAGGCGATGCCCCGGTTGCAGAAGGCGTCGGCATAGTCCGGCTTGAGCTTGATGGCCTGGGCGTAGTCCTTGATGGCGCGCTGGGGCTGGCCGAGCTTGTTGTAGGAGCTGCCCCGGTTGTGGAAGGCCTCGGCAAAGTCCGGCTTGAGGGTGATGGCCTTGTTGAAGTCATCGAAGGCGCGCTGGTGCTGGCCGAGGTTGCCGTAGGCATTGCCCCGGTTGTAGACGACCTTGGCGGTCTGGTCCTCGTCCAATTGCCCGGTGTCCATGCACCGCGTGTACAACACCACCTGGGTCTGCGGGTCTTGCGTCTTGAGCGCGTCCAGGCAGACCTGCGGCGCTCCCTCGGTCTGGGCCAGGGCCGGAACAGCGGCGCTTGCGGCCAGCAGGCAGCAGAGGGTCAGGATGAAGGTGCGGATGCGCATGGGCGGTTTCCTCCGTGTGCGGCGCAGGTAGATTCTTCGCTCGTGACCGGCTGGCGGACGGGGAGCGGGGGGCGTAGTTGTTTTTTTGATTTATTTGTTGGAAATATGATAGTTGTACTGCTGCGCTGCCGTAATGAAAGCTTTCTTGACGGAATCGTACCAGTCTATGCAATAATCTTCTGGTTGAATGTCGCCATTGCCAGTTATTGCTAGGGCAGGAATAAACAGCGTGTCACGATTGTGTGATTGCCTTCCTGCTGCTTTCATGAAAAGCTTTCCAGCATAGGCGATGTTTTTTGCGCTGTCTTTAAGGATGCGCTTCGCTTTCTCCTTGCTTTGAGCTCCTTGCCTGCTGAATATCATTGATATCGCGTGCATGTGCTCATCTCTTACGGTATCGTTTATTTTTAGCCCGTCCTGAGCTAGTCTTGATATTATCTCTTCGACGCTAGGGTCATCTTTTATTATAGAAAGTGTGTCTTCTACGCTCATTGTGTCTTGATCAGAGCCCATATTGCCAACTGTAGCATCTATAGGTCTACCAACTTTGTCCCTTAGTTCAATAAATTCTTTGTCAGCTATCTCGAGCAGAGCAGCAAGTCTATTTAATTCGCGTTTGTGTTGTGTATCGATGGATTTGTCATAGAAAAAATCACGCGACTTTCTCGCCCATGCATCCTCAAGCTCAGTCCTGATTTGAACTTCGAACTTCCAGCCTTGTATCGCTTGGCAGGAGTATTCTTCTTCAATTTCTTTTGTGATTGAACAAACGAGGTGTATGGCGGAGTACCCAAACTCTGACTCGCCATATTCGAAGGCTGTATCTCTACAGTTGTCGGAGTCTATTATAAGTTTGCTTCGTAATGAGTCTGCAGCCTTCCTTGCATCATCTTTGTATTCGAAAATTACACGAATCCCTGTAATATCTGTAATCTGCAAAAGTGGGTTCTTATATTTTTTGCCCGTTCCCTCTTGCTTCGGTTTGTTGGCCTTCGCTATAAAGCTAGGAACTTCTTTAGTTCTGCTTGTTATCCCTTTTGCCTTATGCCCGCCTGCTGAGATAATTCCTTTAATTATATTTTCGATATCACCTTCGAAGCGCTTGCGAACAGAAAACACTTTTTGATATTTCGACTCAAGAGTCTGCTCTGTGCTGCGCTTCTTAGCCATCCCTTTGCCCTCCTCTACCCCTCCAAGTCAGGCGGTTCCACAACCGGGTCGTCCTTGCGCCTGCGCCAGGGCATTTCCTCGCCCTTGCTCAGGCGCAGGATGTTCTCCCGGTGCCGCCAGAACAGAAAGAGCATCACGCAAAGCGAGAGCGGGATCAGGCCGATGTTGCCCGTGAGCAGGCTGAACACCGGCAGGGCCAGGGCCAGGGTCAGCGAGCCCACCGAGACATAGCCCGAGAGCGCGATGACGCCCAGGCAGCAGACCACTGAGAAGAACATGGTCCAGGGCGCCAGGGCCAGAAACACGCCGATGGTGGTGGCCACGGCCTTGCCCCCGCGAAAGTTCAGCAGGGGCGAATAGGCGTGCCCCAGGATGGACGCCGCGCCGATGAGCGAAAGCGCCACCCAGCCCGCGTCCGCCGGGGCCAGGGCCGCAGGCAGGTAGCCCTTGAAGATGTCCAGCACGAGCACCAGCACGCCCCACTGCGTGCCGCACAGCCGCGCCACGTTGGTCGCGCCGATGTTGCGGCTGCCCGCGTCGCGCGGGTCGATGCCCTTGACGACGCGCGCCACGTACAGGCCAAAGGGCACAGCGCCCAGTCCAAAGGCCACGAGGATGAGCAGGATGGCGAACATTGGGGCTCCTTGCCGGGTCTGGTTTCCGGTGCCGTCCTTGTACCTGTTTCGCGGCGCGATGCAAAGCCCCGGCCCGGCGCAAATTCTCTGCGCGCAACAGCCGCGCGCCGCCCCTGCGGCCTTGTGCGACGAGCGCGGGTGGTGTATCCCCAGGCCATCACATTCCCCTGGAGGCAATCATGGCCGAGAACAAGGGCTGCGGCGAAAACATCATGGGCCTGCCGGAGATCGACTTCACCACCTTCGTGCTGTCCCTCTCGTCCTCGGCGCTGGTGCACCTGGGCGAGGCCCCGGACCCCAGCACCGGCGCGGTCGATTCCCAGCCGCATCTGGCCAAGCAGGTCATCGACATCCTGGGCATGCTCCAGGCCAAGACCGAAAAGGGCCTCACCGACGAGGAGAAGAAGCTCCTCTGCGAGATGCTCTACACCCTGCGCATGAAATACGTGAACGCGGTGGGCTAGGACATGGCCAAGCGCATTCCGGTCGGACTTGTCGGCGTCACGGGCTACACCGGCATGGAGCTGGTGCGCGTGCTGGCCGGGCATCCGGGCCTGGAGCTGGTGCGGGCCACCTCGCGCTCCGAGGCGGGCAAATCCCTGGCCGAGCTCTATCCGTACCTTTCCGGGCCGGGCGACCTGGGCCGCATGGGCGCGCTCACCGTGACCCAGCCCGACCCCGCGGACCTGGCCGCCGCCTGCCAGCTGGTGTTCCTGGCCGTGCCGCACAAGACCGCCCAGGAGATCGCGGCCGCGCTCATCAAAAAGGGCGTGCGCGTGGTGGACCTTTCGGCGGACTTCCGCCTGCGCGACAAAGAGACGTACGAGAAGTGGTACGCCACGCCGCACACCGAGCCGGGCCTCCTGGCCGAGGCCGTGTACGGCCTGCCGGAGCTGTACCGCGCGCAGATGGCGGGCGCGCGGCTCATCGCCAACCCCGGCTGCTATCCGACCTCGGCCATCCTGGGGCTTGCCCCGGCGCTGGAGGCCGGGCTCATCCACACCGGCGACATCGTCATCGACGCCAAGAGCGGGACTTCCGGCGCGGGCAGAAAAGCCAGCGTGGGCACGCTCTTCTGCGAGGTGGCGGACTCCTTCCGGGCCTACAACCTGACCAAGCACCGCCACACCCCGGAAATCGAACAGGAGGTGTCGCTTTTGGCCGGGGCCGGGCCTGGAAAGGGAATCGCCCTGTCCTTCAACACGCATCTGCTGCCCATCAGCCGGGGCATCCTGTCCACCATCTACACGCGCCTGACCAGGCCCATGAGCCTCAAGGAGGTGCACGCGGCCTATGCCGAGCGCTACGCGGGCGAGCCCCTGGTGCGCGTTTTGCCCGCCGGAACCCTGCCGGAGACGCGCTGGGTGCGCGGCACCATGTTCTGCGACATCGGCCTCTGCGTGGACGAGCGCATCGGGCGGCTCATCATCCTGTCCGCCATCGACAACCTGTGCCGGGGCGCGTCGGGCCAGGCCGTGGCGGGCGCGAACCTCATGCTCGGCCTGCCCGAGACCCTGGGCCTGCCCCTCACGCCGCTGATGCCGTAAGGGGTGCCGATGTTAAACATGAGACAACTTGGCGAGTTTAAGGAGTGCTTACTGCCCTTGGCTAGAGTGAATCAGTAATCGTTGGAGGGTAATATGGAGCCTATCAGCTTTGATAATTGGCTCGATAACAACATTAATGAAGACAACCCTAATGAAATGCTCGAGCTCTATATTGCCGTCAGAGATGGAAAGAATAATGGGAACAACTGGAATGCTATTTGGGATGATGAAATGCTGATCATTGAAGGCGGCAAGGATCTTCTCCCTCTACACTCCAAAAGCAGCCGCGATTGCATTCTTCATATGATGGAACAACGCTGGGGTGACAATACGGGTGAAGATGGTTTTCTCGCATGGGTTAAAGACGCTCTCGAAGGCGAATAATAGAAGTAGAGATAATTCAGAGTTAGATGTTTACCCGTATTTAGGTCCAAGCATTAGGTGAGCAACGTCTGCCCTCGGACGCAACAAAGCGCCGGACCGCGTAGGCCGTCCGGCGCTTTTCGTTTGCGACGCAAAACCGTTGGGCGTGAAGCCTATTCCCCCAGCCCCATGCCCGGCCGCATCACCTTGCCGGTGAGCGGCGTGTCGTAGCCGCCCAGGGCCGCCATGTTCTCCTGGAATCCGGCCTGGCCGATGACCGCGCGCAGGGTGACCACGCGCGGGTCGGTCAGAAACGCCGTGGGAAACACCAGGTCGTAGCGTTCGAGGGCCAGGGGCACGAAGTCCAGGCCCAGCGCCTTGGCCGCCGCAAAGATGCCCAGGCCGCAGTCCGCCGCGCCGGTGAGCACGTTCACGGCCACGGCCATGTGCGTGTACTCCTCGCGGTCGTAGCCGCGCACGGAGGCGGGCGCGATGCCCGCCACGGTCAGGTGGTGGTCCAGCAGGATGCGCGTGCCTGCGCCGCGCTGGCGGTTGATGAAGGCCACCTCGGTCCGGGCCAGGTCGGCCACGCCGGTGATGTGCTTGGGGTTGCCCTTGGCCACCATGAGCCCCTGGTGGCGGATGGCCAGGTTGATGACCGTGAGGTCCAGGCCCGGCAGGTGCTTGGCCAGGAAGGGGAAGTTGAAGTCCCCGGTCTCCGGGTCAAAGAGGTGGCAGCCCGCGAAGAGCGCCGAGCCGTTCTTGAGCGCCGTGAGCCCGCCCATGCTGCCCACGTGGCTGGACACCAGGCGCAGGGGCTCAGGCAGGCCCATGAGTTCGTTGGCCAAGAGATCCAGGATGTTGTCGTGGCTGCCGATGTGCACCAGGACCTTGTCCAGCCCGGCCAGGGGCACAAGCAGCTCGACCTCGATCTCCGCGTCCTGCTCCAGGCCCTCGCTCTGGGCCGGGATGCGCGTGATGGCCTGGGCCCTGGTCAGGCTGGTGATGAGCCCGGCCCCGCGGGCCAGGGGCGCGGCCACAAAGCCCTGGCCCACGCGGCCCACGGCCAGGCGCACGATCTCCTCCATGCCGGGGCGGCTTGGCGTCTTGCGCGCCAGCCGGGCGCGGATTGTCTGGCGGCCCGGCGGCTCCTGGCGCACCAGCCAGCGCACGATGGGCTCCAGCACGTCGTCCAGGCAGACCACGGCGCTGACCGGATAGCCCGGCGCGCCCACGAGCAGCCTGCCGGGGAAGTCGCCCCCCAGCTTGCCCGCCCCTTTGCCTGTCGTCACGCCGAGCACTGTGGGCTTGCCCGGCATGACCGAGATGCCGTGGCACAACACCTCGCCAAAGGCCTCAAAGGTGCTGCGGGTGAAGTCCTTGCTCCCGGCCGAGGAGCCAGCGCCCACCACCACCACGTGCGCGCCAGCGGCCAGGGCGTCGGCCACGGCGGCCTGGAGCGCCTCGGGCCGGTCCGGCACGGGCGCGGTCCAGGAGGGCAGGGCCCCCCAGGAGGCCGCAATGGCCCGGAAGACCTGGGAGTTGCTTTCTATGACCTGCCCGGCCCCTGGCGTGGGGCAGGTTGTGAAGTCCAGCACCTCGTCGCCCGTGGGGATGAAGGTCAGGCGCACGCGCTCCCACACCGGCAGCTCGAAGATGCCAGCGGCCAGGAGCGCGCCCACGTCATAGGCCGAGAGGGTGTGGTTCTGCGGCAAGAGCAGCTCCGTGGCCACGATGTCCTCGCCGATGCG
>CAYMIP010000051.1:0-16114 GCA_964390575.1 uncultured Desulfocurvus sp.
TGCCCACGGCCATGCCAAAGCCCTGGCCCAGGGGGCCGGTGGTGGCCTCCACGCCGGGGGTCAGGTCGTGCTCGGGGTGGCCCGGGGTACGGCTGCCCAACTGGCGGAAGCCGCGCAGATCGTCGGTGTCGATGAACCCGGCCATGTGCAGCAGCCCGTACAACAGGGCCGACTCGTGCCCGGCGGAGAGCACGAAGCGGTCGCGGTTGAACCAGTTGGCGCGCTCGGGGTCGAAGTTCAGGAACTCGGAATAGAGCACCGCCGCAAAATCGGCGGAGGACATGGCCCCGCCGGGGTGGCCGGAGTCGGCGGCGCGGGTGGCGTCCATGATGAGCCCTTTCAGGGTGTTCACCACAAGCTGGTCAGGGGCTATGGTCTGCTGCATGGAAGTGGTCCTCGGTTTGGACGGGCGGCCGGTCTGGACGGCCCGCCGGGGTTTGCCGCCTCAGGGCTGGGGGTGGGTCTCAAACTGCTCGATGCGCCGCAGGTGGCGGCCACCCTCAAAGGGCGCGGCCAGAAAGGTCCGCATGATGTCCAGGGCCAGGCCCTGGCCCAACACGCGCTCGCCCAGGCAGAGCACGTTGGCGTTGTTATGCGCCCGTGCCTTGCGGGCCATGAACTCATTGGTGCAGACAGCGGCGCGCAGGCCTGCGTGGCGGTTGGCGGCCATGCTCATGCCCAGGCCCGTGCCGCAGACCAGGATGCCCAGGATCTGGCCATTCTGCCCGTCCTCCCCGGCCGCCAAAAGGCGCAGGGCCAGCTTGTCGGCATAGGCCGGGTAGTCGCAGGAGTTGGTGCAGTCCGGTCCCAGGTCTTCCACCACGCAGCCGGTTTTGCGCAGGGCCTGGATCAGGGCGGACTTGAGGGCAAAGCCCCCGTGGTCAGAGGCCAAGAGGATCGTTTTGGTCATGCGGACAACCTCCGCCGGGTTTTCGCCCGGCCTGCTACCTGGGTTCCGTGGCCTCTTCCTCGCGCCGCAGCCGGGCGATCTCCGCCTTGAGCATCTCGATCTGCCCCAGGCAGAGGTCGCGCTCCGGGCCGGGGGTGGCCTGGCCCAGGCCGTCCAGCCGGGCCAGCACAGCCGTTTCCTCGCGCAGCCGGGCCTCCAGTTGGCGCACCTCGTGGCGCTTGGCCTGGCCGGTCAGGATGCGCCGCATCTCCCGCGCCCAGACCGCGAGACCCAGGGTGAAGGTGCCGAGGAGGCCGGGCTTGGCGGCAACCGGCTCCGCCACGGGCAGAAGGACGTGTTTGCTCTTATCCATGCTCTTTCCCCTGGGGTTGTCCGTGTTCCTTCTCGCTGCCCCCGGTGACGACATCCGTGACGCCCGCAGGAGGCGCCGACTGGCGGTCCAGGGCCATGAACCGCGTCTCCGGAGGAGGGATCAGGGCCAGGGACTTGAGCGGCCAGGGCTGGCCGCGCTCGTCCAGGGCGCGCACGCGCAGCACGGCGCTCTCGCCCTTGGGCAGGGCCAGGGTCAGGATCCGGGCCGGGCCAGCAGCGTCGCCGTCGTCCTCCGGATAGCCGGAAAAAACCAGGCTCCAGACGCGCGGGCCAGACACCTGCGCGCCCTCGCGCTCGGCCTGGGTCTTGAAGTAGGGGGACAGCTCGCCCTCCAGGCGCTCCGGGCGGCCGTGGGCATCCACCACCAGGAGCCGCACCGGGCCGGTGGCGTAGGTGTAGGCAAAGCCGCCGCCGCGCAGGACGCGCACGCCCGCCGGGGGCGTATTTTCCGGCACCAGGGTGCCGAAGTGGCCGGCGAGCACCAGGGCCAGGTCGCGCAGGGCAAAGGGAAAGGGCAGGCCGAGCAGCTGTGCGCCGATGACCGGGTCCATGTGGGCGTAGGCCGCCTTCTTGTCCGGGTAATAGGCGAGGAGACCGCTGGCGTCCTCGCGCATCAGGGCCACCATGGTGCCGAACCCGGCGCGCACGTCCAGGCGCAGGGGCCGGCCGTAGTCTCCAAAAATTTGCACGTCGGTGCGGTTGGAGCGCGACGGCGTGGAGTAGAGCAGGCTGGCGCGCACGTCCACCCCGCTGGCGATGACAGCCGGATTCACGAAACGGGCCTGGAAGGCCGCGAGGCTGGCCTCGGTCTCGGCGAAGCGCGGCAGCTCGACCCTGGGCGCGCAGGCCGCGCACAAGAGGACGAGGGCCAGCAGGAGGGTCCGGGCGGCAGGCCCGGCCGAAGTGCGGAATCTGCGCAGCATTGTCACGCGCTCACAGCCCCTTGAGCTTCTTCTGCACGCGCTCCGGAGCCTCGTGGTTCAGCTTGAGCGCGGTCTGGTAGCCCTTCTTGGCCTTGTCGCGGCGGCCCAGGTCGCGGGCGATGTCCCCATAGTGCTCCCACATGGTGGGGTCGTCCTGGGCCAGGGCCACGGCGCGCTGGATCTGCTTCCAGGCCTCGTCCAGCCTGCCCAGGCGGTAGTAGGCCCAGGCCAGGGAGTCCACGATGTAGCCGTTGTCGGGCTTGAGCTTGTCGGCCTTCTTGATGAGCCCAAGGGCGCGCTCCAGGTCGCGGCTCTCCTCCACCAGGGTGTAGCCGATGTAGTTGAGCGCGTCGGCGTGCTCCGGGTTCTTGTCCACAATGCGCTGCATCACGACCAGGGCGGGCTTGCGTTCACCCAGGCGGTCCAGCACCGCACCGTACTGGTAGAGCAGGTCCTCGTCCTCGGGCCGGGCCTGGAGGGACGCCTCCAGCACCTCCCGCGCCTCGGGCAGGCGCTTCTTCTCCATGAGATAGCCGGCCTGCAGGAGCGGGAAGCGGGACTGGCCGGGGAACAGGCGCTTGCCCTGGTCCATGAGCTCCAGGGCCTCCTGCTCGCGGCCCAGGGCGTAGAGCAGCTGGATGCGGAACTGCAAGGCCTGGCTGTAGTGCGCGTCGCTCTGGGGCACCAGGTCGAGGAACTGCAAGGCCTTGGCCGGGTTGTTCTCGCCATCGTTGGCGATGACGGCCTTGTAGAAGAAATATTCTCCGGGCACCGGGGGCGTGCTGGCCAGCACGTCCAGCAGGGTGCTGGCCTGAGCCGTGTAGTTCTCGCTCAAAAGCAACAGCGCGGCCGAGAGCACGAAGGCCTTGCTGCCCGATCCGGCCAGGGCCGTGCTGAGGGCCTTGTCCGGATTGTTCAGCTTGAGCTGCAAGCCCACCACGCGCAGGCGGATGTCCTCGCGGCCCTCGCCTCCGCCGTTCTCGATGCGCTGGCGGATCTCCTCGCGCGTCTCGCCCAGGGACAGAATCTGGGTGTAGGTGCCCAGGGCCGCAGCGTAGTCCTTCTCCATCTCCTGCTGGAAGGCCAGCTCGACCCAGGCCTCCAGGAAATCCGGGGCCTTTTTCACCAGCTTCTTCAGGGCCTCGATGGCGATCTTGCGGTGGCCCAGGCGCGCCTCGGCCCTGGCCATCTGGTACTGGGCGTCATTGGAGCGGTCCTTCTGGGGAATCTTGCGCAGCAGCTCCAGGCCTTTCTCGGCCTGCTCGGTGTCGATGTAGAGCTGGCCCAGGCGCTCGCGCAGAGGCGTGCTCTCGTGCTTGGCCAGGTAGGCGCTGATGCTTGAGGCCGCCTCGGCCAGCTTGTTCTCCAGCAGGTAGGCATTGGCCATGGCGGCGTTCAGGTTGTAGTCCGCAGGGAACTGGCGCAGGCCGCCTTCCAGGGCCTTTCTCGCCTCCCCGGCCTGCTCCGGGTTCCAGTACAAGAAGGCCTTGTCCATGAACAGCGAGGGCGCAGGCTCCCGCTGGATGACCCGGTCGATGGCCAGGGCCGCGGCCTTCTGCAAATCCAGGGTGCGGACAAAGGCCTCGGGCGAGGTGCGCGACAGGGCCGCCGTGCGCGTCATCTGCTGGAACAGGGCCTGGAACTCCAGGTAGTCGTAGCTGCTGCCCACGCCACGCGCCACGGGCAGGATGCGGACGGGCTCGGGCCGCAGGGCGCCGCAGGCGGCGCAGGCCAGGCTCAGGGCCAGAACCAGGAGCAAGGCCAGGGCGCGGGCCGGGCGGCGGTCAGCGGGAAGACTCGGGGGCATGGGCTCTGTCCTCACGCGTTGGTCTCGGCGGTTGCGGCCAGGGTCTGGCCCAGCATGCGTTCATATTCCTCGGCCAGGGACAGCCCCTCGGCCAGAAGCGGCGGCCCGTAGCGGCGGCCGCCCTCGGTGCGGAAGCTGTCCGCAAGGCCCCGGGCGCGGCGCAGGCCCTCCGGGAACTGCCCGGCGATCCTCTCCAGCGGCCACTCGTCGCACTCGCACAGCTCCCAGAGGATGGTGGCGAAGATGTCCGGCCCGAAACGAAAGGCATCGGCGTCGTGCACGGCCTCGGCCAGCAGCCGGGCCGACTCCGGGGCGTCCCCGGGCTGCGGGTCGCCGTCCTCGTGCCGGGCCACGGCCCCGGCGATCCAGAGCCGTTCCTCCGGGCTGATGGCGTAGCCGCGCAGGATGCGCAGGCAGAGGTCCGCGCCCTTTTCGGCGTGGTTGTCCTCGTGGCGCAGGGCGTCGTGCAGCAGCCCGGCCATCTCGGCCAGCACAGCCAGCCTGCGGCGCTCGTCCGGCGAAAGCCCCGAGGGCTCGGCCAGGACCAGGGCCGCAGCGTCCATGGCCACGCGCTTGCCGTGCTCCACGCCCAGGCCGCAGGCCTCGTTCAGGTAGCCCAAAGCGTCGCCCTGCAGGCGCAGCAGGAGCGGGTGGTCGAAGAAGATATCCCCGGCGTGGGTCAGCTCCTCGGCGCATTCCAGGGAAAACGCCGACTGCGCACGGGACCCGGCCAGATCCCTGGCCCGCCGCTTGAGGTCCAAAATGCGCACGTCCATGCCTACTCCTCGCTCTCGATCCAGTCGGCGGAAAAATCCTTCACCCGGGACGACAGGTGCTCCTTGAGCTTCTCCAGCAGGCGAGCCTCGATCTGCCGCACGCGCTCGCGCGTCACGCCGAAGCGGTCGCCGATCTCGCGCAGGGTCACGGGGCTGTCGGAGAGCAGGCGCTCATTCAAGACGGCCTGTTCCTTGTCTGAGAGGTGCGGCACGATGGTCTTGAGGTTTTCGAGCAGCAACATGGAAATCTGGTTGGAGCTCAGGATCTCCTCAATGCCCGGCCCCAGGGCGGGCAAAAAGTCCAGCCGGGTGTTCTCCGAGTCGTCGCCAAGGGAAATGTCGAGGCTCATGTCCTGGCGCGAGAGGCGCTGGTCCATCTGGTTGATCTCGGCCTCGGAAACGTTCAGGCTCTCGGACAAGGCGCTGGTGGTAGGGTCAAAGCCCATGCTGGTCAGGCGCTGGCGTTCCTTGTTCAGGTTGTAGAACAGCTTGCGCTGGGTCTGGGTGGTCCCGATCTTGACCATGCGCCAGTTGTCCATGATGAACTTGAGGATGTAGGCCTTGATCCAGAACGCCGCGTAATAGCTGAATTTGATGCCCTTGTCCGGGTCAAACTTGCGCACGGCCTTCATGAGGCCCACGTTGCCTTCCTGAATCAGGTCCTGCACGTTCTGCATCCAGCGGCGCTGGAAATCCATGGCGATCTTCACCACCAGGCGCAGGTGCGAGGAGATGAGCCGGAAGGCGGCCTCCTGGTCGCCCGACTCGCGCACGCGCTGGGCCAGCTCGAACTCCTCCTCCGGCGCCAGGAGCGGGAAGCGGGCGATTTCGCGCAGGTAGTGGTGCAGCGAATCGCGCAGGACCACATCGCCCCGCTTGCGCGGGACCAGGGCGGGGAGGTGCGGTTTCTTCCCGGCCAAGGCCGGGGTCGTGGGGCGGCGGCTCTCGGGGGGGGAGGCTTTGCTATTGTTCGACTTCATGCCGACCTTTCCATCCGGAAGGGCTCTGTTTCCCTGGCTCGGAGGCTTGCTTCGCAAAACGGAAGCGTATAGTTTTTGTTTGTCCTTTTCAACGATTTTCAGTACACCCAACCTCCTGGGCCGGGCCTATAAGCATACAGGTTTTCCCGTGACCCGCAAGGATACAGCGCACGGGCAGCGAGCGCCCGGCCAGTGCCCGGCGAACCCGGCGACCTGAGCCGCCCCCCCTTTCCGGACCGGACCCATACGGAGACGAAACATGTCCACATTCCGCTCCCTCCTGGCCGATGGCCGCATCCACTTTTTCGACGGCGGCTTCGGCGCGCTCTTGCAATCGCGCGGGCTGCCGCCCGGCGTCTCGCCGGAGCTCTTCGGCCTGGCCAACCCCGAGCCCGTGGCCGCCATCCACGCCGAATACGCTGCCAGCGGCGCCGAGATCGTGACCACCAACACCTTTGGCGGCACGCGCTTCAAGCTCGACCCCACCACCGACGTGCGCGCATTGAACCGCCACCTGGCCCGCACAGCCAAGCAGGCCGTGCAAGGCCGCGCCTTTGTGGCCGGCAGCGTCGGCCCCAGCGGACACTTCGCCGAGCCCCTGGGCAGGCTGACCTTCCGCGAGCTGGTGGCCGCCTTCAAGGAGCAGATCCTGGGCCTGGCCGAGGGCGGGGCCGACCTGATCCTCGTCGAGACCCAGTTCGACCTGGCCGAGGCCAAGGCCGCGGTCATCGCCGCGCGCGAGGCCGCCGACCATCTGTCGGTGGACCTGCCCGTGGGCGTGACCATGACCTTCGAGGGCGCGGTGTCCCTGACCGGCACCCCGCCCTTGACCTTCATCGACACCATGCAGAACCTGGGCGTGGACCTCGTCGGCACCAACTGCTCGGCCGGGCCGGAGCAGCTCGTGGACCTGGTGCGGGCCATGCTGCCGCGACTTTCGACGCCGCTTCTGGTGCAGCCCAACGCGGGCCTGCCGGAGCTGGACGAGGCCGGGCGCACCGTGTTCCGCCTGGGGCCGGAGGACTTCGCCCGCCAGTGCCGCGTCTTTGCCGAGCTGGGCGCAAAGTTCCTGGGCGGCTGCTGCGGCACCACGCCTGCGCACATCACGGCCCTGCGTGCGAGCGTGGGCGGCATGGGCTACCTGCGGCCCAGCCCGCCCGACGCCTCACCCCTGGTGCTGACCTGCCGGTCCCTGTCCGTGGCCCTGGGCGCGGGCAATCCCGTGGCCATCATCGGCGAGCGCATCAACCCCACGGGCAAGACCACACTGGCCGAGGAGCTGGTGCGCGGCGAGCACGCCGAAGCCCTGCGCCTGGCGCAGGCCCAGATCGCCGACGGCGCGGCCATCCTGGACGTCAACGTGGGCGCGGCCATGGTGGACGAGAAGACCGTGCTGCCGTCCCTGGCCCTGGCCCTTTCCGCGCGCTTCGAGGTGCCGCTGGCGCTGGACACCTCGGACCCGGTGGCCATGGAGAACGCCCTGTGGACCCAGCCAGGCTCGCCGCTGATCAACTCCATCAGCGGGGAGCCGGGGCGCATGGAGCTGCTCGGCCCCTTGTGCAAGAAGTTCGGCGCGCCCTTCGTGCTGCTGCCGCTTGAAGGCCGCAAGCTGCCCTACACTGCGGCCGAGCGCATCGCCGTCATCGAACGGCTACTGGCCCAGGCCGACCTTCTGGGCATTCCGCGCCGCCTGGTCCTGGTGGACGCCCTGGTGCTCACCGTGTCGTCCAAGCCCGAGGCCGCGCTGCATTGCCTGGAGACCATCCGCCACTGCCGCGACGTGCTTGGCCTGGCCACCACCATGGGCCTGTCCAACGTCAGCTTCGGCCTGCCCGCGCGCGAGCTCTTGAACTCCACCTTCCTGGCCATGGGCATGACCAGCGGACTGTCCTCGTGCATCGCCAACCCGGCCTCCACCCGGCTGAGGGAGACCCTGGCCGCGGGCGAGGTGCTGCTCGGGCGCGATGCCCAGGCCGGGCGCTACATTGAGGGCTACGCCCAGTGGACGCCCGTGGCCCAGGGCTCCGGCCCGGCCGGAACCTCTGCGGTAAAGGGCGCGGCCAGCACGCCCGGCGAGGCGGTCATCCTGGGCGACAAGCTGGCGCTCCTGGCCATGCTGGAGACGCGCCTGGCCGAGGGCGCAGACCCCTTTGCCCTGGTGGACGGGGAGCTCATCCCGGCCATCCTCGAGGTCGGCCAGAAATACGAGCGCAAGGAATACTTCCTGCCGCAGCTGCTGCGCTCGGCCGAGGCCATGCAGGCCGGGTTCGCGCGGCTGGAGCCGCTGCTCCTGGCTTCGGGCCGGGCCGTAAAGAAAACCCCGGTGGTCATGGCCACGGTGGAGGGAGACATCCACGACATCGGCAAGAACATCGTCTGCCTGATGCTGAAGAACCACGGCTTTGAGGTCTTTGACCTGGGCAAGGACGTGCCCGCCGTGAGGATCGTGGACGAGGCCCAGCGCGTGGGGGCCAAGGTCATCGGCCTCTCGGCGCTGATGACCACCACCATGGTGCGCATGGCGGACACTGTCCGGCTCGTCAAAGAGCGCGGCCTGGACCTGAAGGTGATGATCGGCGGGGCCGTGGTCACCGAGGCCTTTGCCGCGTCCATCGGGGCCGACGGCTTCTCGCGCGATGCGGTGGCCGCCGTGAAGCTGGCCGGAGAGCTCTCGGGCCGGCACTAGGCCAGCCGCCACGCGGACTGCGCGGCCTTTGCGTCGCGCGCGGCTTTCTGCTACATCCGCTGCAGAAGTTGTGACGCCGCCCGAGCTGGGGCGAATGTGAAGAGGACACGAATGACCAAGACCATCACGAAATGCACGCTCCTGCTGGCCCTGACCCTGTGCCTGGGCCTGGCCGCAGCCTGCTCCGGCGGCGGCAAGCCCGGCCCCCAGGAAAAGTTCGAAACCCTGGACATGCCCGGCGTGGAGAAGCTCATCGCCAAGAACAAGGGCAAGGTCACGCTCATCATGTTCTGGGCCACCTGGTGTCCGGCCTGCAAAACCGAGCTGCCCGTGCTGGAGCAGCTGCGCGCCAAGTACCCGGCGGACAAGCTGGACATCCTGGCCGTGTCCGTGGACGACACCGACCAGGGCATGCGCGACTACCTGAAGTCCCGGCCCACCACCCTGACCGTGCTCATGGCCACGGGCGATGTGAGCACCGAGTTCGGCGTGCGCAGCATCCCCAGCCTGGTCATTTTCGACGGCGAGGGCCAGGTGGCCTTCAACAGCGCCGGAGCCTACCCCTTTGACATGCTGGATCCGGTCATCAGCCAGTTGGTGAAGGGTCCGTGAGCTTCCAGCTGCGCAAGGCGCGCATCACCGACGTCAAGGGCATCCACCGCCTGCTGATGGACACCACCGGGGAGGACGGCCTGGTGCTGCCGCGCTCGTTCAACCAGCTCTACAGCCATCTGCGCGACTTTTTCGTCATCGCCTCGGCCGAGAACGACAGCGTGCTGGCCTGCTGCGCCCTGGCCATCAGCTGGGAAAACCTGGCCGAGGTGCGCTCGCTGGTGGTCTCGCGGGAGCACCGGGGCCAGGGTCTGGGCCGCAAGCTGGTGGAGGCCTGCCTGTCCGACGCCGTGACGCTCGGCATCTACCGGGTCTTCGCCCTGACCAACACGGTGCCGTTTTTCCAGTACATGGGCTTTTCCGAGGTCAGCAAGGACAGCCTGCCCCAGAAGGTCTGGTCCGACTGCCTGAACTGCCCGCGCTTCCCGGACTGCGACGAAATCGCCATGCTCATGGAGCTGTAGCCTATGGCCCACAAGCTGCTGCCGCTCATCCCGGCCCGGGACATCCGCCGGCGCGTGGCCGAGCTGGGCGCGGAAATCAGCGCCCACTACCACGGCCAGCAGCTGGTCTGCGTGTGCGTGTTGAAAGGCGCGTTTCTGTTCTTCGCGGACCTGGTGCGGCACATCACCTGCGCCCCGGAGATCGACTTCGTGCGCCTGGCCAGCTATGGCGGGGCCACCAGCCGCGGACGCCAGACCGCGTTCACCAAGGACATGGAGGTGGACGTGGACGGCAAGCATGTGCTCCTGGTGGAAGACATCGTGGACACGGGCCGCACAGCCGAGTTCCTGCTCCACGTGCTGGAAAAGCGCGGCGCCGCGAGTTTGAAATTGTGCGCCTTTGTTGATAAGCACGAGCGCAGGGAAGCCGGAGTCACTGTTGACTTTGCCGGGTTCCCCATACAAAAGGGATTCATCGTGGGATACGGCATGGATTACGCGGAAAAGTACCGCGAACTGGACGCCGTGTACGAACTCGTCCCCGAATAGGGGCGATGGAGCAAAAGAGCCGCCATGATCGTCGCCTGCCCAAATTGCGAGAGCAAATACGACCTGCCCGAGGACAAGATCGCGCCCACCGGCTCCAAGGTGCGCTGCGCGAAGTGCAAACACGTCTTCACCGCCATGCCCCCGGGCAAGGATTTCGACGCCGAGCTCGACGGCCTGCGCGCCGCCGAGGCCCCGGCTCCGGCGCCTCCGCCAGCACCCGCCCCGGAGCCCACGGCCCCGGCCCAGAAGATGCCCTGGGACGACGACGAGCCCGCTGCCGGGCCTGCCGCTGAACCTGCGGACGGCCCCGCCAAGAAGATGCCCTGGGACGACGACGAGCCCGCTGCCGGGCCTGCCGCTGAACCTGCGGACGGCCCCGCCCAAAAAATGCCCTGGGACGATGACGAGCCCGCTGCCGGGCCTGCCGACGACGCGCCCCAGACCGCTGGCGGCAGGCGCGGCCCCATTGACGACGAGGACTCCGGCAGCGCCGCTGGCGGGGCCCACGTGGAGAGAAGGGAGACCAAGGACGATGATTTCCTGGACGCCCTGGGCAGCGGCAGTTCCTACGCCCTGGACGCGAAGCCCGAGGCCAAGAGCTCCAAGAAAAAGTGGATTGTCCTGGGCTTTGTGCTGGCGCTCCTGGGCCTGGCTGGCGCGGGCCTGTTCATCTACAAGCCCTGGACCAAGATGAACATCCCCTTCCTGGGCGCGCTCTCCGGCAAGGCCAAGGAAGGCGGCGACAGCGCCGACAAGGTCAAGGACATCGCCCTCAGAAACGTCCGCCAGTATTACATCCCCAATGAGAAGGCGGGCCAGATCTTCGTGGTCGAGGGCAAGGCCGTGAACAACTTCACCACGGCCAAGGAACGCATCAAGGTCGAGATTTCCCTGTTCGACGAGAAGGGCCACGTGCTGGCCTCCAAGCAGATGCTCTGCGGCAACACCCTCTCGCAGTTCCAGCTCCAGGTGCAGAGCGAGGAGGAGATCAACTCCAGCCTGGCCTCCGAGGTCGGCATCCTGACCAGCAACACCTTCCTCAAGACCGGCATGGACACACCCTTCATGGCCGTGTTCTTCAAGCCCTCAGACCAGGTCAAGGAGTTCGGCGTCAAGGTCATCGACGCCCTGGATCCCAAATAGAGGCTCCCCCAAAGAGTCGGCCCAAAGTAGCATACGGCCACAGACGACGGCACACGGCGCCGGGGCAGGGCGAGAGCACCCCTTCCCGGCGCTTTCTTTCCACCGCTTGCAACCCACGGGGCCGCCATGCACCGCCAACCCTACACCATCGCGCTCATCCAGACCGGTTGCCGGGGCAGCGCGGCCGAGAACCTGGCGGCCCACCTGGACCTGGCCGAACGTGCGGCCAGCCTTGGCGCGGACGTCATCTGCCTGCAGGAGCTCTTCCTCGGGCCCTATTTCTGCCAGCAGGAGGACGCGCGGCTCTTCGACCTGGCCGAGAGCGTGCCCGGTCCAACAACCGCTGCCTTTGCCAAGCTTGCCCAGAAGACCGGCACGGCCATCGTGGTCTCGCTCTTCGAGAAGCGCGCGCCGGGCCTGTACCACAACACCGCCGTTGTGCTGGGCCGCGAGGGGGACATCCTCGGCGTGTACCGCAAGATGCACATCCCCGACGACCCGGCCTTCTATGAAAAATTCTACTTCACCCCCGGCGACCTGGGCTTTTTGGCCGTCAGCACCCACGTGGGCAAGATCGGCGTGTGCGTGTGCTGGGACCAGTGGTACCCCGAGGCCGCGCGCCTGACCGCGCTCAAGGGCGCTGAGGTCATCTTCTACCCCACGGCCATCGGCTGGCACCCGGCCGAAAAGGACCAGTTCGGCGATGAGCAGCGTGACGCCTGGACCATTGTGCAGCGCGGCCACGCCGTGGCCAATGGCTGCTACATCGCGGCGGCCAACCGCATCGGCCTTGAAAAGCCCCTGGCCGACAGCAGCAACAGCCAGGGCGCAGGCATCGAGTTCTGGGGGTCAAGCTTCGTGGCCGGACCAGCGGGCGAAATCACGGCCCTGGCCGCCGCCGACGAGGAGACCATCCTGCTGGCCCAGGTGGACCCGGAGCGCATCGAAACCGTGCGCCGGGGCTGGCCGTTCCTGCGCGACCGCCGCATCGACGCCTACGCAGCGCTGACCAAGCGGTTTGACGACTAGGGGGGGAGAATAGCCTCCGGCGGCCAAAGGGCCGAGGCCCTTTGGAATCCCCAGTGCGCCGAAAGCCGGGCTAGTTGTCCCAGTCCAGGTTCACCCGCAGCGCGCTCACGCGGTCGTTCTTGAACCAGAGCACGATGTACTTGTCGAAGCCGACGGAGAACGGATAGTCCGGGGTAATGATCGGCGGGAAATAGCCGCGCCGGTTATGCTCCTCCTTGCTGAAGCGCACATAGCGCAGGGCGGCGTAAAACCACATGCCGCCCTCCACGTGCTGCGGCGGGCCAAGGATGGCCTCCACCTCGGCGCGGGTGAGGCCGAGCCTGAGGCCGCTCTGCGTGGCGATGCCCGCGTGCATGCCCTTTGTTTCGGCGCACTTGTCCCGCACGCGCACCTCGCGCCGCTTCGCGCGCACCTGGATTTCATTCACGCGGACGCAGTTCCCCGGGCATTTGGACAGGGTGAAAAGCACCACGGAGTCGTCTCCCGGGCGGGCCGAGACGTAGCAGAGCATGCGTTCCTCGTAGCCTCCCAGGTTCAGCCGCGTGGCCCGGCCCAGCACCGCCGTCACGTCCTGGTGCACGGACTCGTCCACAGTGAGCGTCTGGTTGCCGTCCGGGCCGAAACCCAGAAAGCGGTCATGGCGCTCGTCGAAGACCCGGTCCAGGTAGTCCTCAGGGAGCTGCCCTTTGAAACTGTAGTGTTTCGTGCCCCCAGCCAGGGCGTGGTCCGCGTAGGACGAAACGGTGTGATCCACCCTGCTTCCTTCCACCGCTGAGCCATGGGCGGTAAACCCGGCACCGGCGCTTTGGGGCAGCACGGCGAGGCACAACACTGCACAAATGGTCATTGTTCTAGCGCAGTACACGGATTTTCGCTCCTTGCAGTTCGCGGATGGGCTCTCGATATTCGTTCCCCATGATGATGCAACCCTGGGAGGCGGATTGATCTTTCCTACCGTTGTCGCCATGAATATAAAATGTGTCCGGGTCGCGGCCCATGGCCCGGATGCGCTCGGCAGTGGCCGGGTCGGGGTTGAGCTTGATGCAGTTCGGCCCCATGCCGCGCGCGTCCTCGCGATCCACGATGACCTCTCCAATGGTGTACGTGCCCGCCGGGGTGACTCCAAGGTCTTTCTTGCCCTGGCCGTCCGGCTTGTTCACGTAGCCCGGCGCGCCGGAATAGCCCTGGCCCACAAGCCTGTCTTCCATGTCCGTCAGGCTGCCGTCGCTCTGCCGATAGACCAGCGCAGTGCGGGCGTTCTCGGCCTTCACCTCGGGCGGCAGAACGTAATACTTACCGACTTGCTTCCCCTTCTCCGGCCCTCGGCCAAGCGGACTCTGCGGCGGCGCGGCGCGCGCGCCCGTGGCGGTTCACACAGGGGAATTCGCCGCGTAGAGCGTGCCCGTCCCGGCATAGCGCCCATGTTCGTCGTAGGGCTGCGGATGTCCGCCCGCGCCGGGCTTGGCGTGGTCCCCTCCCGCGCCGGAGGACTCCCCCGCCGCGCCCAGGCTCATCAAGAAATTCGGTTCCGGCGGCGTCCAGTCCTTGTCCACCAACCACCCGCCAGGCTCGCCTTGCCCGCGCGTGCGGCCGTTGTGGCCGGGGCCGGGCTGCAACTCCTCATACCGGCCGGACTCGTCCATGATCCAGAGTTTGTTGCCGTATCTGTCGAAAGCCATAGTGCACCTCCATCAAATTTGCAATGGAGTATAGTATTGGCTTTCAGGCGCGGACAAAAATCACCCGTTCTTGGCCGGGGAAAGGACGGAAATTCCGGGTTGACAGGATTTTGGAGAAGAGGCGCGGGCCTGCGCGCCCCTGCTCCCCGCCACCCCGCCGGACTCCAATCCCGGCTGATTCAATAAACTTTCACCGCCCCCCTTGCGCCCGGCGCGAGCATGCGTATCATACCAAAATGCGCCAGGCGGAGAGCCCCGCGCCAATCAACGATGTGGAGATGCGCAAATGTGGGAATACACGGACAAGGTCAAGGAACACTTCCTGAACCCCAAAAATGTCGGGGAGATGAAGAACGCCAGCGCTGTGGGCGAGGTGGGCTCCATTGCCTGCGGCGACGCCCTCAAGCTGTTTCTGAAGATCGAGGACAACATCATCCAGGACGCCAGTTTCCAGACCTTTGGCTGCGCCAGCGCCATTGCCTCCAGCTCGGCCCTGACCGAACTCGTCAAGGGCAAGACCGTGGACGAGGCGCTCAAGATCACCAACAAGGACATCGCCAGCGCCCTGGGCGGCCTGCCCAAGGAGAAGATGCACTGCTCGGTCATGGGCCAGGAGGCGCTCGAGGCCGCCATCAAGACCTGGCGCGGCGAGGCCGTGGCCAGCGTGGAGCACTCCGAGGGCGAGATCGTCTGCGAATGCTTCGGGGTGACGGATGAGCAGATCCTGCACGCCGTGCGCGAGAACGACCTCAAGACCATCGAGGACGTGACCTACTACACCAAGGCGGGCGGCGGCTGCGCCAAGTGCCACGAGAAGATCGAGGCGCTCATCGCCCAGGCAAGGGGCGAGGCCGCCCCTGTGCCCGCGCCAGCGCCCAAGAAGATGAGCAACCTCCAGCGCATGCGCCTCATCGAGGAGGTGCTGGAGAAGGAGATCCGCCCGAGGCTCCAGCTCGACGGCGGGGACATCGAACTGGCGGACATCGAGGGCCTGGTGGTCTCCGTGAACCTGCGCGGCCGCTGCGTGGGCTGCCCGGCCAGCCAGGCCACGGTGCAGGGCACGGTGCAGGCGATCCTGCGCGAGAAGGTCGACCCTGAAATCCAGGTGCGGGAGGCGTAAGCCATGAGCGCGCAGAACGTCGTGTACCTGGACAACAACGCCACCACCCGCGTGGCCCCGGAAGTGCTGGCGGCCATGCTGCCGTTTTTCTCCGAGCGCTACGGCAACCCGTCCTCCATGCACAGCTTCGGCGGGGCCGTGGGCCGGGAGATGCGCGAGGCGAGGGAAAACCTGGCCGATCTGCTGGGCTGCGGCGCGGACGAGATCGTGTTCACCTCCTGCGGCACCGAGTCCGACAACACCGCCATCCGCTCGGCGCTCACCGCCCAGCCCGAGAAGCGGCACATTGTCACCACCCGCGTGGAGCACCCGGCCGTGCTCTCCCTGTGCAAGTTTCTGGAGCGCAGCCAGGGCTACCGCGTGACCTACTTAAGCGTGGACACCGAAGGCCGCCTGGACATGCAGGAACTTGAGGACAGCCTCTCCGACGACACGGCCATTGTCAGCATCATGTGGGCCAACAACGAGACCGGCGTCATCTTCCCCATCCCGGAGATCGCACAGCTGACGCGCAGCCGGGGCATCTTCCTGCACACCGACGCGGTGCAGGCCGTGGGCAAGATCCCCATGCGGCTCTCGGACCTGGGCGTGGACATGCTGGCGCTCTCCGGCCACAAGCTGCACGCGCCCAAGGGCATCGGCGCGCTGTTTGTCCGGCGCAAGCTGCCCTTCCGGCCGTTTCTCATCGGCGGGCACCAGGAGCACGGCCGCCGCGCCGGCACCGAGAACACCACGGGCATCATCGCGCTCGGCGCCGCGGCCAAGGCGGCCAAGGCCCATTTGCCGTCCGAGAACACCATTGTGCGCGCCCTGCGCGACCGCCTGGAGGCCGCGCTTCTGTCCGCCGTTTCAGACAGCCGCCTGAACGGCCACGCCACCCAGCGCCTGCCCAACACCAGCAACATCAGCTTCAAGTACGTGGAGGGCGAGGCCATTTTGCTTTTGCTCGACCAACTGGGCATTGCGGCCAGCTCCGGCTCGGCCTGCACGTCCGGCAGCCTGGAACCCTCGCACGTTTTGCGGGCCATGGGCGTGCCCTTCACCTATGCCCACGGGTCCATCCGCTTCTCGCTCTCGCGCTACAC
>CAYMIP010000052.1:0-15973 GCA_964390575.1 uncultured Desulfocurvus sp.
ACCTTCAGCTCCATGTGCTTCGCCTGCTTTGTGGCCTACTTCGCCGAGCACCTGCGCGCTCTGCGGTTGGGGCAGATGGCTGACGAACGCCGAGCGGAATTCCTGCGAGTGAAAGCCCTGCTGCCCCCGGACCGGGCTGACAGGCCAGAGCTTCTGCCCGGCCCCTTCTTGAGCGAGGACGCCGCGCGCGAGGCCATGATCCAGGCGGGCCGCCACACCGTGGAATACGGGCTGGTGGACTCCTACTTCGGCAATATTTCATTCAGGTTAGGCGACACCATCCTCATCAGCCAGACCGGCAGCTCGCTGGACGAGCTGGGCGCGTGCATCGACCCCTGCCGCATGGACGGGACAAGCTGCGCGGGGCTGACCGCCTCCAGCGAGTACACGGCGCACAAGGCCGTGTATGAGACCGAGCTCACCGGCGGCCCGACCAAGGCCATCCTGCACGGGCACCCGCGCTTCTCGGTGATCCTGTCCCTGGACTGCGAGCGGCTGGACTGCCCGAAACTGGGCCAGTGCCACCGCGCCTGCGACACCCCGCGCGGCATCACCAACATCTCCGCCAGTCTCGATATCCCCATCGTCCCCGGCGAGGTGGGCACCGGGCCCTTCGGCCTGTGCAACACCCTGCCCCCGGCCCTGGCCGACACAAAGGGGGCCAAACGCGGGGCCATCGTCTACGGCCACGGCCTGTTCACCCTGGGCGCGGTTGATTTCCGCGAGGCCTTCCAAACCCTCATGGACGTGGAGCATTTCTGCCGGGGGGAGTATTTCCGCAGGGTGGCGGAGCTCGGCGGATGAGGGCTCCCGCGCATATGCCCACCTGCCTGGCCGTTCCCATCCGCCCCCCAAGGGTGATACCCCTGCCCTCCTGCCCATTTCGGCAGAGTCAAGCAACAAGATCAGGCCGACCATGACAGACCAGAAACGCGCGGCGCTCCTGCCCATGCTGGCGCTCAGCGCAGCCAGCATCCTCTGGGCCAGCGCGTTCATCGCCTTCAAGCTGGCCTTTCTGGCCTATGACCCCATGTTCGTGCTCTTCGCGCGCATGCTGGTGGCCTGCCTGTGCTTCCTGCCCCTGGCCGCGCGCTTCCGCAACCAGATCTACCGGCCCGGCGACTGGAAGCCCATCCTGCTCATGGCCGCGTTCGAGCCCTGCCTGTACTTCCTCTTCGAAACCGCTGCCATCAAGAACACCGAGGCCGCCCAGGCGGGCATGATCGTGGCCCTGCTGCCCCTGCTCGTGGCCGTGGGCGCACACTTTGCGCTGGGGGAAAAGGTCAGCCGCCGCACCTGGGCCGGGTTCGGCCTGGCCGTGGCCGGGGCGGCCCTGCTCTCGCTCCAGTCCAGCGCCACGGCGAGCGCCCCGCATCCGGCCCTGGGCAACTTCCTGGAATTTTTGGCCATGTGCTGCGCCACGGGCTACACCATCCTGCTCAAGCGGCTCTCCGCGCGCTACTCGCCCCTGTTCCTCACGGCAAGCCAGGCCCTCATCGGCTGCCTGTTCTTCCTGCCGCTGATGTTCCTGCCCGGCCAGAGGCTGCCCACGGAGTTCGTGCTCATCCCCGCGCTGTCGGTCCTCTACCTGGGCGCAGCCGTCACCCTCGGCGCATACGGCCTGTACAGCTACGGGGTGAGCAAAATGCCCGCCAGCCAGGCCTCGGCCTTTGTGAACCTGATCCCCGTGGCCACGGTGCTCATGGCCCGGTTCGCCCTGGGCGAGGTCTTCGGCCTGGGCCAATACCTGGCCTCGGCCCTGGTGCTGGCCGGAGTGTTCCTGAGCCAGGACAAGAAGGCCCGCCAGGCCGAGGCCAAGCCATGAGCATCTTCCGCAGGCCAGGAAAGAGCGCGGACAGGACCGAGGTGTTCGAACTCATTTTTGAGTCCCAGCGCATCCCGGTGCAGGTGCGTTTCGACCGCTTCCGCACCCTGCGCCTCTCGGTGCGGCCAGAGGGCATCGTGAGCGTGCGCGCGCCGCACAAAACCAGCGCGGAGTACATCCGGGCGCACCTGGAGAACAAGGCCGCGTGGATAGTCCGGCACCTCGAACGCTTCCGCACCCTGCGGCTGGCGGCCCCGCCGCTGGAATACCTGGATGGGGAAGCGCATGCCTACCTGGGGTGCAGCTACAGGCTCAGCATCAGCCAGGGCAAGCGCAACGGCGTCCATCTCGCGGACGGCTGCTTCGAGGTCACGACGCTTTTCCCGCCGCGCCCCGCAAAGGTGCGGGAACTCATGGACGCCTGGTATCTGAAGCAGGCACGGGAGATCTTTCCGCGGATCATCCGGGAGATGCTGCCCTGTTGTGACGCCCTGGCCGTGCCCCGCCCGGCCCGCCTGACTGTCCGGGCCATGACCAGCCGCTGGGGCACCTGCTCCGTGGCCCGGGTCATCACCCTGAACCGGCATCTGGTCCGGGCTGCGCTTCCGTGCGTGGAATACGTGGTGGCGCACGAGCTGTGCCACCTGAAGCACCACGGCCACAATGCGCTCTTCTACGGTCTGCTCGCGGCCCTCATGCCGGACTGGAAAGAGCGCAAGAAGCGCCTGGCGCGCGAGGTCATCCTGTAAAACGGAGCCCCTGGCTAGCCTTCCAAAAACACGTCCGCAGGCAATTCGCCCAGCCCCTCGACACGCCGCGCCTCGGCCAGAAGCGCCAAAACTGCGGCCTCGCCTTCAGGTCCGATGTCCAGGCTGGCTGCGGTGACAAAGGTCTCGATGTGCCGGGCGATGACCAAGGGCTCCAGCTCCTGGGCGTGGCTGCGGATGTACCCGGCGCTGGCCTCGGGGTGCGCCCGCGCGTAGTCCAGGCTGGCGCGGATGCCCGCGTTCACGGCCCGGGCCAGGTCCAGGCCCTGGTCCAACCCCAGGGACCGGCGCAGGACGATGCAGCCGAGCGGGATGGGCAGCCCGCGTGCCTCTTCCCACCAGGCCCCGAGGTCCAGCAACTGCACGAGGCCGTACCCGGCAAAAGTGAAGCGGCCCTCGTGGATGACCACCCCGGCGGTGCAGCGGCCAGCCGTCACGGCGGGCATGACCTGGTCGTAGGCCAGCTCCACCAGTTCGGGCTGGATACCGCGCTCCTGGCAGAGCAGGCCGAAGAGGAGATTGGCCGTGGTGCGGCGACCGGGAATGGCCACGCTCTGGCCGTGCAGGTCCTCCAGGCGCATGCCGTCGCGAGCAACGAGAACCGGCCCCACGCCCCGGCCCAGGGCTCCGCCCGCGCGCAGAATGCGGTACTCGCCGAGCAGCCCGGCTGCGGCGGCCACGGAGACCTTGCAGACGTCCGGCAGCCCCGCGGCGGCGGCGGCGTTCAGCCGCTCCACGTCGGCCAAGGTCACGTCGAAGTCCACGCCCGGCACACGCACCAGGCCTGTGGCCAAGGCGTGGAAGATATACGTGTCGTTGGGGCAGGGCGAATAGTGCAGGGACAGGCGCATGCAATCCTCCGAAGGGCCGGCCCGCTGGACAGCCCGCTGGACGGCTTGAGCGGTTGACGCGGCCGTTGACAGGAGACGGCGGCGGGCATAGAAATGACCACCTGGTCACTTCAACGCAGACTACCCGGCCAGGCCCGGAGAGGCAAGCGCCTTCCACAGGAAAAAGCCGCGCATGGACACCCCACGTTCGACCCCACGTTCGACCTTCGACAATCTGGACCCGCAGAAGCAACGGCGGGTGCTGGACGAATCCCTGCGCGAGTTCGCCGAGCGCGGCTACCAGCAGGCCAGCATCAACCGCATCGTGGGCCGCCTGGACATCGCCAAGGGCTCCCTGTTCCAGTATTTCGGCAGCAAGGAGGGGCTGTTCAAGCACCTTTTCCGTTGCGCCGTGGACGAGATCAAGGCCCCCCTGAAAGCCATCCGCGACGCCGAGGGCGCCGGGGACTTCCCGGCCCGGCTGAGGCGGGTGTTCGCCACCAGCGCGGCCTTTGCCACGGCGCATCCGTTCCTCTGGGGCATCTACCGGCGCATGCTGACCCAGGAGGACTTCCCCCTGCGCGCCACCCTGCTCTCCGAGGTGCGCGCCGAGGCCTTGAGCTTTTTCCGCGAACTCGTCCTGCGCGGCCAGGAGCGCGGCCAGGTGCGGCCCGGCCTGGACCCGGCTGTGGCGGCCTTCATCATCGAGGCCACCCTGGACCGCGCCCTGACCGCCCAGGACTCGCCCCTGCTGGACGCTGGCCTGGGCCTCTCGTCTGATCTTGACACGCGCCAGGCCCGCCTGGACGACATCGTGGACGCCCTGTGCCAGGGCTTTTCAGCCACCTCCGCACAGCACGCCAAAGGAGACCCCCATGCCTGATCGCAAACGTTTTGACGCCCTGGGCCTGGGCGAGATCGCCCGGAAAGTCCAGGCCGGGGAGCGCCTGAGCCTGGATGAGGGCCGGACGCTTTACGCCTGCCCGGACGTCACCGCCGTGGGCGCCCTGGCGCACTCCCGCCGCCTGGCCCTGCACGGCCAGCGCACCTTCTATGTGGTCAACCGGCACATCAACTACACCAACGTCTGCGTCAATGCCTGCGCCTTCTGCGCCTACCAGCGCGCCAAGGGCGAGGCCGGGGGCTTTGAGCTGTCCGTGGCCGACGCGGTTGAGCGCCTGCTTGAAGCGCCCCTGCCCCCGCGCGAGGTGCACATCGTGGGCGGCTGCCACCCGGACCTGCGCCTGTCCTTTTTCGTGGACCTGCTTGAGAGTGTCCAGAAGGCCCTGCCAAAGGCCACGCTGAAATGCTTCACTGCGGTGGAGATCGCCCATTTCGCGCGGCTGGAGGGCCTCAGCACCATTGACGTGCTGCAAACCCTCAAGGCTGCCGGGCTGGCCATGCTCCCGGGCGGCGGGGCGGAAATATTCGCGCCCGAGGTGCGCCGCCGCATCTGCCCCAAGAAGTCCACGGCCGAGGAATGGCTGCGCATCCACGGAGAGGCACATGGATTGGGGATTGCGACGAACTGCACCATGCTCTTCGGCCATCTGGAAAGCATCGACGACCGCCTGGACCACCTCATCCGCCTGCGCGAGCAGCAGGACAGAACGGGCGGATTCACCTGCTTCATCCCCCTGCCCTTCCAGACCGAAAACAACGCCATCACCGTGGAGCACCCGCTCACCGGCCTGGACGAACTGCGGACCATCGCGGTGAGCCGGCTCATGCTGGACAACATCCCGCACCTCAAGGCCTACTGGGTCATGCTCACGGTCAAACTGGCCCAGGCCGCGCTGTTCTTCGGAGCCGACGACCTGGACGGCACCGTGGTGGAGGAGAAGATCGGGCACATGGCCGGGGCCTTAAGCGAGCAGGGCCTGACCAAGGGCCAGCTGGAAGACATGATCCGGGGCCTGGGGCTGATTCCCATAGAGCGCGACGCGCGGTTCAATCCCGTAGAGCGCGACGCGCGATTTAATCCCATAGGCGGCGACGCGCGGTTCAATCCGGTCAAGGAGGCCCAGGCATGAGCCAGACAAACATTCAGCGCGACATCCAGCGCATTCTGGACGAGGCGGCAGAGGGCCGCAGGCTGACCCTGGACGAGGCCCGGCTGCTCCAGCGCGAGGCCCCCTTGCACGACCTGGGGCACGCCGCGCATTTGGCGCGCCTGCGCAAGCACCCGGAGGCCGTCGTCACCTACGTGGTGGACCGGAACATCAACTACAGCAACGTCTGCGTCTGCGCCTGCCGCTTCTGCGCCTACTTCCGCGCACCCGGCCACGCGGAATGCTTTGTGCTGAGCTTGGCCGAGATCGGCCACAAGATCGAGGAGACCCTGGCCCTGGGCGGCACGCAGATCCTGATGCAGGGCGGGCACCACCCGGACCTGCCCCTCAGCTGGTACGAGGACATGCTGTCCTTCATCAAGGCCAACTACCCCATCCATGTGCACGCCTTCTCGCCCCCGGAAATCGCGCATTTCGCCAAGATCAGCGGGCTCAGCACGGCGCAGGTCATCGCCCGGCTGAAAGCCGCAGGCCTGGACTCCATCCCTGGCGGCGGCGCGGAGATCCTGGTGGACAGCGTGCGGCGCAAGGTCTCGCCCAACAAGTGCCCGGCTGGCCAGTGGCTCGCCATCATGGAGGAGGCCCACGGCCAGGGCCTGCGCACCACGGCGACCATGATGTTCGGGCATGAGGAGACCGAGGACGAGCGCCTGGAGCATCTCTTTGCCGTGCGCGAGAGCCAGGACCGGTCCCTTCAGAAAGAAGGCGGCGGGTTTACTGCCTTCATCCCCTGGACCTTCCAGCCGGACTTTACTGCCATCATCGCCCGGCCCCTGACCAGCCCGGAGTACCTGCGGATGCTGGCTTTGTCCCGCCTGGTACTGGACAACGTGGACAACGTGCAGGTGTCCTGGGTCACCATGGGCCCGAAGATCGCCCAGCTGGGGCTCTATTTCGGCGGCAACGACTTCGGCTCGACCATGATCGAGGAGAACGTGGTGCGCGCGGCCGGGGTGCATTTCCGGCTCTCGCGCCAGGAGATCGACGAGCTCGTGCGCGCCGCAGGCTTCGAGCCCCGCCAGCGGCGCATGGACTATCGCTTGGTTGAGGAGCAGGCCTGATGCCGACGCCCGCCAGTCCGCGCAGCTGTCAACGCATCCGGCTGGGCCGCATCGGCTACCTGAACGTGCTGCCCCTGCACCACCCGCTGGAAACCGGCATCCTGACAGGGAACTTCGAGGTGGTGGCAGGATCGCCTGCAGAGCTCAACTCCCTCATGGACCAGGGGCTGCTCGACCTCTCGGGCTGCTCCAGCATCGAGTACGCCCGTCGGCCGGACAAGTACCTGCTGGTGCCGAACCTGGCCATCGGCAGCAGAGGCCCGGTGCAGAGCGTGCTCCTGCTCTGCCGCACCCGGCCCGAGGACCTGGACGGCAAGACCGTGCTGGTGAGCGCCGCCACGCACACCTCGGCCGCGCTGCTGAACCTGCTTTTGGCGCAGCAGCTGGGGGTGCGCCCCAGGTACCAGACCGGCGACGCCAGCTCGGTCCTGGCCAGCGGGCAGCGGCCAGAGGCCATTCTGTGCATCGGCGACGAGGCGCTCAGCCTGCGCCAGCACCCGGACTATCCCGGCCGCATGGACCTGGGCGAGGCCTGGCGGCAGTGGACCGGGCTGCCCTTCATCTTCGGGGTCTGGATCGCGCGGCGCGGCGCCGTGGCCCGGCGCAGGGACGAGATCCTGGCCGGGGCGCGGCTGCTCCTGGCAGCCAAGGCCTGGGGCCAGGCGCACATGGCGGAGATAGCGGCCCTGGCGGCTGGCCGGGGCGCGCTGGACGAGGCCGGGATGCGCTCATACTTCGAGGGGCTGGTGTACGACCTGGGCGCGGAGGAGCTGGCTGGCTTGACGCTGTTTTACAAAAAGCTGGCCGCGGCCGGGGTCATCCCGTCCATACCGGAGCTGGAATTCCTGCCCCTGGACTGAATGGACCCCCCGCCGCTGGCCGCTGTTCGGGCCTAGCCCTCTGAGGAATTGCGCACGTGCTCGATGAACAGGTTGGCTGCGGGCAAAAGCTCCCGGCCCTGGCGCTGAATCAGGTAGAAGGAGCGCTCCAGCACCTGGGGCAGCACGTCCAGCGCGATCAACTCGCCCCGGTCCAGGAAGGGCTGGGCCGCCAGGCGCGAGACCACGCTGATGCCCAACCCGGCGCGGGAGCAGTGCAAGGCCGCCTCGGTGCTCTCCACCCACAGGGCCACCTTGAGTTCGCTGATGGACATTCCCGCGCCCTTGAGCAGGGTTTCCAGGTAGCGGCGCGTGCCGGAACCGCGCTCGCGCAGGATCCAGGGCCAGGGGCGCAGATCCTTCAGGTTCTTGGGGGCCGGTCTGGCTGCGGCGATGCTGGCTGCGGCCACGAGCACGAGCTCGTCCCGGCGCAGGGGATAGAAGGCGATGCCCTGCTGTTCGGGCTGGGAGCCCACGAGGCCCAGCTCCAGCCGGCCCTGCCCCACCTGGCGGATGATGGAGTCGGTGTCGCCGATGGTCAGGTGCACGCGCAGCGAGGGATACAGCGCCAGGAAGCTCTTGAGCAGGTTTGGCAGGATGTAGTTGGCCGGGATGGTGCTGCCGCCCAGGATCAGGTCGCCCACGACCATGTCGCGCAGGAGTCCGATCTCGGAGTTGATGCGCCCCACCTGCTGAAAGACCTGCTTGGCGCCGCGGTAGAGCACCTCGCCAGCCTGGGTGGCCAGCACGGTGCGGCCCAGGCGGTCGAACAGGGGCACGCCCAGCTCCTCCTCCAGGTTCGCCACGTGGGCGCTGATGGTGGGCTGCGAGAGCTGCAGCTCCAGGCCTGCCTTGGAAAAGCTTTTGAGTTCATAGACCTTGCAGAAGGCCTCAAGCTTGCGTAAGTCCATCTGTGACCTCCGATGTGAGTCACGTTTAACATCAGATCGGCCTATAGCGCAAGCAAAAAAAGAGGCGACCTTGGCCGCCCCTTCATTGCTCGTGTGGAGCCGGACCTAATCGATATTAGGCCACAGCCTTTTTCTTGGCCTTGGGGGCCTTGGGGGCCTCGGCAGCCTTGGCGGCCTTGGGAGCCTTGGGCTTGGCGGCGACCTTGGCGGGCTTGGCGGGCTTTTCAGCCTTTTCCTCGGCCTTTTCCTTGGCCTTGGGAGCCTCGGCCGGGGCGGCCTCGACCTTCTTCTCGGCCAGCTTGGTCAGCTCAAAGATGACCATGGGCGCGGCGTCGCCGACGCGGACATTGGCGAGCTTCACAATGCGGGTGTAGCCACCCTGGCCGCCGACATAGCGCGGGCCTATCTCGTCGAACAGGTGCTTCACGAGCTGGTGGTTGCCCAGGATCTTGAAGGCCTGCCGGTGGGCTTGCAGATCGTTCTTGAGGGCCAGGGTGATGAGGCCGTCGACCACGCCGCGCAGCTCCTTGGCCTTGGCCACGGTGGTGCGGATGGTCTCGTGGGTGACGACGGCCCGCGCCATGTTCTTGAACATGGCCTTGCGGTGGGAGCTGTTCCGGTTCAGCTTTCTTCCGGACTTATTATGCCTCATTTCTTTCTTTCCTCTTCAGCAATTCCTGGAATTTTTTCTCGGAGGACTCGTCGGTCATGCCAAAGCGCAGGTCCATGCTCTCCAGAACACGGCGGATCTCGTCCAGGGACTTGCGGCCGAAGTTCTTGGTCTTGAGCATGGCGGCCTCGGTGCGCTGCACAAGCTCGCCCACATGGGCGATATTGGCGGCCTTGAGGCAGTTGGTGGCGCGCACGGACAGCTCAAGCTCGTCGATGCTCTTGAGCAGGTTCGGATTGAGGTCAAGGTCGTGGTCGGCGCTCTTCTTCTTGTCCGAGGAGGTCTCGTCGAAGTTGATGAACACGGACAGCTGGTCCTTGAGGATCTTGGCGCTGTACGCCACGGAATCCTCGGGAGACAGCGAGCCGTCGGTCCAGACCTCGAGGATGAGCTTGTCGTAGTTGGTCATCTGGCCAACGCGAGCCTGCTCCACCATGTAGGCCACCTTGCGCACGGGCGAAAAGCTGGCGTCCAGGGTGATGAGGCCGATCTCGTCTTCCAGCCCCTCGTGCATCTCTGAGGGCACGTATCCCTTGCCCATGCGCACCTCGATCTCCATGCGGAACTCGCGGTCCTCGGAGAGGGTGGCGATGTGCTGCTCGGGATTGAGGACGCGGATGTTCTGGTTTTCCTTGATGTTGCCAGCCGTCACCGGGCCCTTCTTCTTGGCCTCAAGGACCAATTTCTGGGGCTCGACGCTGGTCATGGCCAGGCGTACCTGCTTGAGGTTGAGGACGATCTCGGTCACGTCCTCAAGCACACCCTTGACGGTGGTAAACTCGTGCTGAACGCCCTCAATGCGCGCGGCGACAATGGCCGCGCCCTGGAGGGAGGACAAGAGCACGCGCCGGAGGGAGTTGCCAATGGTGGTGGCAAATCCGCGCTCCAGGGGCTCGCACACAAACTTCCCGTACATCTCGGTGGACTTGGGGTCGCGCGCGAGCTGTTCCGGCTTTACCAGCTCGGACCAGTTGCGTGTGTTGATAAGCTTGTCGCCGGTTTGAATAAGCATGCCTACACCTGCTTATTTGGAGTAAAGTTCGACGATGAGCTGTTCGTTGATCAGGAACTGGATGTCCTCGCGGGTCGGGAAGGCCTTGACGACCCCCTTGAAGGCCGCGCCGTCACTCTCGAGCCAGGAGGGGCAGCCGCGACGGGCGACGACCTGCTGGGCCTCGGTGATAACGGGCACCTTGCGGCTCTTTTCCCGCACCTCGATGACATCACTGGGACGAACGAGCAGAGACGGGATGTTGACCTTGCGGCCATTCAAGCTGAACAGGCCGTGGCGCACCAGCTGGCGGGCCTGGTCACGCGAATTGGCGAAGCCAAGGCGGTAGACCACATTGTCCAGACGGCGCTCCAGCAGGATGAGCAGATTGGCGCCGGTGACGCCCTTCTGGGCTTCCGCACGCGTGAAGTAGTTGCGGAACTGGCCTTCCAGGATGCCGTAGATGCGGCGCACGCGCTGCTTTTCACGCAGCTGCACAGCGTAGTCGGTCAGCTTCTTGCGGAGCTTGCCGGCGAATCCCGGGGCGTACGGACGGCGCTCATAGGCGCACTTGTCGGTGAAGCAGCGGTCGCCTTTGAGAAAAAGCTTCTGGCCTTCGCGGCGGCAGAGCCTGCATTTCGCTTCGGTGTAACGAGCCAAGTTGGTTCCTCCTTGGTCTTTAGACGCGACGGCGCTTGGGAGGCCGGCAGCCGTTGTGCGGGATGGGGGTCACGTCGCGGATGAAGCTCACTTTGAAGCCCACGTTGTTGATGGCGCGCATGGCAGCCTCGCGACCGGAGCCGGGCCCCTTGACGAAGATGCCGACCAGACGCATGCCGCAGTCCTGAGCCTTGCGGGCGGCAGTCTCGGCGGCGATCTGCGCGGCAAACGGAGTGCTCTTGCGGGAGCCCTTGAAGGAGGCACCGGCGCTCGCCCAGCTCACCACATTGCCCTTCAGGTCAGTGAAGGAGATGATGGTGTTGTTGAAGCTGGCATGCACGTGGGCCAGGCCCACCGGAATGCTCTTCTTCTCTTTCTTTTTCCCAGTGCGACGGGGTTTTGCCATGTCTGTCCTCGCTCCGCCCGGAGGCGATAATATGCTTCATTCAGGAAAAGCCGACACGCCATGATCGCTCATGGCGTCATTCGGCATAGTCCGTGCTGGCCGCGCTACTTGGTGGGCGCCTTTTTCTTGCCCATCACCGTGCGCCGCGGTCCCTTGCGGGTGCGGGCATTGGTGTGGCTGCGCTGGCCGCGCACGGGCAAGCCCTTGCGGTGGCGCAGGCCACGGTAGCTGCCGATGTCCATGAGCCGCTTGATGCTCTGCGTCACGTCGCGGCGCAGGTCACCCTCGACCCGGTGGTTGGCCTCGATCTCCACGCGAATGAGGTTCACGTCCTCATTGGAGAGATTGTCGGAATTCTTGGACCAGTCGATCCCGACGGTGTCGAGGATCTTCAGCGCCGTCGTATGGCCGATGCCATAAATGTACGTCAGCGCTATGTCCAGCCGCTTGTTTCTGGGCAGATCAACGCCTGCAATGCGAGCCACTCTCGTACCCCTCTCTTAACCCTGACGCTGCTTGTGGCGGGGATCCTCACAAAGGACCCGCAATACGCCGCGTCGACGGATGATTTTGCACTTGGGACACATCTTCTTCACGGAAGGCCGAACTTTCATGCCCTACTCCACTTTGCTTGGCGCATCAGAACCAGCGCCAATCTTCAGCATTATGCCCGGCCTGGAGCCAAGCGGTTTACGCACAAACTTGAGACGGAGGAAACTATATGCCTTGTCACCGAAACGCAAGCGTTTTCTACGCGCTCAAGGTCAGAATATCCGGACCGTCCGCCGTCACCGCCACGGTATGCTCGTAGTGTGCCGCCAGCTTGCGATCCTTGGTCACAGCGGTCCAGCGGTCCTCCAAGATCTCCACGTCATAGTTGCCCTCGGTGACCATGGGCTCGATGGCCAAAACCATGCCAGGCTTGAGGGTCACGCCAGAGAGGCCCTTGGGCACGAAATTCGGTATCTCCGGCTTTTCGTGCAGCTTGACCCCGATGCCGTGGCCCACGAAGCGGCGCACTATACCGAAACCAGCCTCTTCCACGCATTCCTGCACAGCTGTGCTGATATCATAGAGATTCTTGCCACTCATGGCCATGGCCAGGCCCCGGTCCAGGGACTCCTTGGTCACAGCCATGAGGCGCTTGGCCACGGGGCTCACCTCGCCCACGGCAAAGGTCCGCGCCGCGTCCCCGTGGAACCCGGCCGCCACAACGCCCATGTCGATGCTCACGATGTCCCCGTCCTTCAGAATGCGTTCCGTGGAAGGGAAGCCGTGCACAATGACCTCGTTCACAGAGCAGCAGATGGCGAAGGGGAACCCCAGGTAGCCCAGAAAGGCCGGGCGCACCTGGAACTGATCGCACATCCTGCGGGCGATGTCTTCAAAGAGCATGGTCGGCACGCCGGGTTTAACGGCTTCTCCGATCTCATCCAAAATCAGGGACACAATGCGCCCGGCCTCACGCATGAGACCGATTTCCTTCTCGTTCTTGAGAAAGATCCCCCTGGTTTTCTTCAACCGCTACCTGCCCTTGACGCGGGCCTTGTTGCCCATGAGTCCTTCATACTGACGCGAGATCAGGTAGGACTCGATCTTGCCCATGAAGTCCATGGCCACGCCCACCACGATGAGCAGGCTGGTGCCGCCAAAGTAGAAGGGAATGTTGAACTGGCTGATGAGCATCATGGGCAGCACGCAGATGAGCGACATGTACAGCGCGCCCCACAGGGTGATGCGCGCCAGCACGTGGTCGATGTACTCACGGGTCTTGGCGCCGGGACGGATGCCGGGGATGAAGCCGCCCTGCTTCTGGATGTTCTCGGAAATCCCCTTGGGATCGAAGAGGATGGCCGTGTAGAAGTACGAAAAGAACAGGATCAGCCCGATAAAGGACAGATTGTAGAACACCGAAGAGGGGCTCATGTACTGGGACAGCTTCTGCAGCCACTCGATGCTGGAGAAGTTCGCCAGCGTGGCCGGAAAGAGCAGGATGCTGGAGGCGAAGATGGGCGGAATGACGCCCGCCGTATTGATGCGCAGGGGCAGGTGCGTGGTCTGGCCGCCCACCATCTTCCGGCCGAGCATGCGCTTGGCGTAGTGGATGGGGATGCGGCGCTGGCCGCGCTCCACGAACACGATGAAGGCCAGGGTGGCGGCCATGAGCACGCCGATGAGCAGGAGCACGATGAGCGAGAGCTCACCGGCCGTCATCAGCCGCCCGGTGTTGATCAGGGCTGAGGGCAACCCGGCCACGATACCCGCGAAGATGATCATGGAGATGCCGTTGCCGAGGCCCTTCTCGGTCATCTGCTCACCCAGCCACATGAGGAACACCGTGCCCGCCGTCAGCGTGACCATGGTCACCAGGCGGAAGCCCCAGCCCGCGAAAAGCACCAGCGGCTGGCCCGTGGGGCTCTGCATGCTCTCCAGGCCGACGGCCATGCCCAGACCCTGGATGCAGGTGATGAGCACCGTGCCATAGCGGGTGTACTGGGTGATCTTCTTGCGGCCCTCGGCCCCCTCCTCCTTGCTCAAGCGCTTCAGCTCGGGGCTGACCACGGTCAAGAGCTGGAGGATGATGGAAGCCGAGATATAGGGCATGATGCCCAGTGCGAAAATGGACAGCTTCTTCAAACCGCCGCCAGAGAACATGTCGAACAGGCCGAACAGGGTGTTCGAGGCGCTGTTGAAGAACTCTGTCAGCGCGTGGCTGTCCACGCCCGGCACCGGGATGTGGATCCCGAGGCGGTACACGGTCAGAAGAGCAAAGGTCCAGAGGAGCTTCTTCTTCAACTCGGGCAGACGGGCAAGGTTTTCAACACCGGAAAATGACACGGTATACTACCCTTCCAGAGCTTTGACGGTTCCGCCAGCCTTGGTGATCTTTTCCACGGCCTGCGCGCTGAAGCGGTGGGCCTCGATGGTCACCTTGACGGAGACATCGCCACGGGAGAGCACCTTGAGCGGCATGCCGCCCTTGCACAGGCCCCGGGCGTAAATGGCCTCCATGGTGATCTCGTCCGCGCCGGGGAAGGCCGCCAGCAGCTGGTCGAGGTTGATGGCCTCGTAGATCACGCGGTGCGGATTCTTGAAGCCGCGCTTGGGCAGACGGCGGGCCAGAGGCATCTGACCGCCTTCGAACCAGGCCGGGCGACCGCCGCCGGAGCGGGAGTTCTGGCCCTTGTTGCCGCGCCCGGAGGTGCAGCCGGTGCCGGAACCGGGGCCACGGCCAACGCGCTTGCGCTGGGCGTACTCTTCCGGGAAGGGATACAGTTCATGTAATCTCATGACTTGGTCACCTCAATCAGGTGCTTCACTTTCTCGATCATGCCCGCCACAGAGGGGGCTTCCTCATAAGACTTTTCCTGCCGGATGCGCTTGAGCCCCAGGGCGTCGAGCGTCTGGCGCTGGTTGGGCGAACAACCGATGCGGCTGCGGAGGAGTTTAATCGTGTACACTGGAAACCTCACTTGTCAGACCCGGAAAGGGTCTACTTCCTGGGGGTGGAAACCGTCTTGCCGCGCACTTCGGACACGCTCTCGGCGCTGCGCAGGGCGGCCAGGCCGCACATGGTGGCGCGCAGGACGTTGTGCGGGTTGCAGGTGCCGATGGCCTTGGTCAGGATGTCGTGGACTCCCACGGCCTCCATGACGGCGCGCACCGGGCCGCCGGCGATGATGCCGGTGCCGCGGCTGGCGGGCTTGAGCATGACGCGGCCTGCGCCGAAGCGGCCAAGCACCTCATAGGGCAGGGTGCCGTCCAGCACGGGCACGGTGATCATGTCCTTGCGGGCGCGGTCCGTGGCCTTGCGGATGGCCTCGGGCACCTCGTTGGCCTTGCCCAGGCCAAAGCCGACCTTGCCCTGGCCGTCGCCCACGACGACAAGACAGCTGAAGCTGAACCGGCGGCCGCCCTTGACGACCTTGGCCACGCGGTTGAGATATACAATCTTCTCGATGAAGCCGGAATCGTTCTTTTCCATCTGTGGACCCACCCCTAGAATTTGAGGCCGCCCTCTCGGGCGCCGTCGGCAAGGGCCTTAACGCGGCCGTGGTATTGGTAGCCGTTGCGATCAAAGACACAGGCCTCGATATTCTTGGCCTTGGCCTTCTCCGCGATGTCCTTGCCCACACTGGCAGCGCCCTCGCGGTTGGCCCGGGCGGGTGTGCCGCTGCGGGACAAGGTCAACGTGGAGGAGCTGACGAGGGTGCAGCCGGTTTCGTCGTCCACGAGCTGGGCGTAAACATGCACATTGGAGCGGAACACCACCAGCCGGGGCTTGTGCTCGGTTCCATTCACCTTTTTGCGGATGCGCAGCTTTCTGCGTTGCCGCGCCTGTTCCTTGGTCTTCTTCATGGCCGCACTCCGCTATTTTTTGGAACCGGACTTGCCGGCCTTACGCCTGATGTGTTCTTCAATGTACTTGATGCCCTTGCCCTTGTACGGCTCGGGCGGACGCACGCGACGGATCTGCGCGGCGGATTCGCCCAAAAGCTGTTTGTCGATGCCGGTCAGGTGGAGCTTGTTGCCCTCGACAGCGGCATCGACGCCCACGGGCAGGGGAAACTCCACCGGGTGCGAGAAGCCCACGGTGAGCACCACGCTGCGGCCCTGGACCACAACCTTGTAGCCCACGCCGATGACCTCAAGAGTTCTCTTGAAGCCGGTGGTCACGCCCTCGACACAGTTGGCAAGCAGGGTCCGGCGCAGTCCGTGCTGGGCACAGGCCAGGCGGGAGTCATCCACGCGGTTGACCGCCACTTCAGCCCCCTCAATCACATAGGTGACAGAAGGGTGCACGGGGGTGGACAAGGCGCCCTTGGGGCCCTTGATCTGCACGGCGTCAGCGCCGACTTTCACCTCCACCCCGGCAGGGATGGGAACAGGTTTTTTCCCGAT
>CAYMIP010000053.1:0-15736 GCA_964390575.1 uncultured Desulfocurvus sp.
TTGCCGGGCACAAGATCCAGGGCCTCAAGAACATGCACGAGTCCTATCCGCCGGGCATCTACAACAAGAAGGCCCTGGACCAGATCCTCCACGTGGAGGACGAGGAGGCCTTTGCCCTGTGCCGCCGCCTGGCGCGGGAGGAGGGCCTGTTCGTGGGCATGAGCTCCGGCGCGGCCATGGCCGGGGCGCTCCAGCTGGCGGCCAGCCTGGAGGCCCAGGGCAAATCCGGCTATATCGTGGTCATCTTTCCGGACAGCGGCGAGCGCTACCTGTCCACCCCGCTCTTTGCGCCCAAGGCCCTGGAGGGCCTGCGCCTGATGAACCTGGCCACCGGGTCCATGGCCCTGGTGGACGCCGCAGGCCCCCTGAACATCTACACCGTGGGCCCCAGCCTGGACGACCCGGACGATCCGGACGTCTGGCGGCGGCTGGTGCTGGCCGACGTGCTGGCCCGGCATCTGGCCGCGCGCGGGGCCAAGGTCCAGGTGGCCGTGGGCCTGGCCGATTTGGACGACCGCACCCTGTCCTCGGCCCGGGCCGCCAACCAGTCCCGCGCGGACTACGTGGCCGGGGTCGTCGAACGCATCAAGAAGCGGGCCCAGTCCCTGCGCCTGCTGCCGGAGACCATCTTCGAGCCGGCCTCGGCCTCGGTGCCCCAGGCTTTGGACCTCTGCCGCAAGCTCCTGGGCAAGGGCCAGGCCTACGAGAAGCTCAGAAGCGTGTACTTCGACGTGCGCCGCGACCAGCGCTACGGCAACATGCAGCTCATGGACATGGACATGCTCTCCGTGGGCAAGACCGTTGACCTGGGCGACTACGTCAAGAACAACCCGCTGGACTTCACCCTGCTCAAGCGCGCCAGCCTGCAAGACCTGAAGCTGGGCGACGTCATCGAGACCGAGTGGGGCAACGTGCGGCCCAGCTGGTTCGTGCAGATCGCCGTGGCGGGCCTGGCCGCCCTCAGCCGGGTGGACGTGCTCGTGGCCGGTGAGGACCACCAGTTCCCGCACCTGGAGAACCTGCGCGCCCTGTGGAGCGCGGCGGGCGTGGAGCCCAAGGCCTGGCTGGCGGACAAGAAGGTGGCCCGGGACGAGGGCGTGACCCTGGCCCTGGACGCCCTGCAGGCCCAGACCGGCGGCCACCCTGATGGACAGGCCGGGGGCCTGCGCCTGTGGCTGCTCTCCACGGCCTACCGCAAGCCCCTGGCCGCATCCAAGCAGAGCTTGGCCATGTGGGCGCGCAACTGGCACAAGGTCCAGGAGGCCGCCTGCGGCCTGCGCCTGGCCCAGGATGATGCCAAGAAGAGGGATGAGGCCGACAAGAAGGGCGACAAGAGAGCCGACAAGAAGGGTGCGGCCCAGGCCATGCCCGAGGATGTGGCCCAGGCCGTGTTCGACCTGAAGGCTGGGCTGGCCGCCGCCCTGGAGGACGACCTGTCCCTGCACCGCTACTGGCCCAAGCTGTTCACCTTTGTGAAGCGCGTCAACGGCTGGCTGTCCGCAGGCTCCTTAAGCTCTGCTGCGGCGGGCCTGTGCCTGAAGCAGCTGGAGGCCGCGGACACCGTGCTGGGCATCCTGGACCTGGGCCAGATGCCGGTCGCCTGCGACTGCCTGCCGGAGCGCGTGCGCGCCCTGGTGGATGAGCGCGAGGCCGCGCGCAAGGCCAAGGACTTTGCGGCCTCCGACGCCCTGCGCGGGCAATTGGCTTCCTGCGGCTTTCGCGTGGAGGACACGGCCCAAGGCCCGCGCGTCTACGCGCTGGATTAGGCATGTTCTGGCTCTACGCGACGCTGGCCTGGCTGGGCTTCGCCGTGCTGGCCGTGGCCTGCGGCGCCCTGCGGGTGTTGTTCCTGGAGCCCCTGACGGGGGAGCCCGTGGCGCATGTCGTGGGCACGCTTTTTGTGTGCGCCCTGGTTTTGTATTGCATCGCCCGCTTCGTGCGCTGGACGAATCTGCGCGCTCGTGGCCGCCTCATGGCCCTGGGCCTGTTCTGGACCATCCTCACCGTCTGCTTCGAATTCGGCTTCGGTCATTACCTCAGGGACCTGAGCTGGGAGCGCCTGCTGGCGGACTACAACCTCCTGGCCGGGCGCATCTGGGTTTTGCTGCTCCTGACCCTGTACGCCGGGCCGCGCCTTGTCGCCCGGTGGCGGAACTGATCCACCCCCGGAGACACGCATGGAAACCGAGCCGCAATTCCTGGCCCTGCGCGCCATCTTTTCCGCAGCCCTTTCCCGCATCGACCCCTATGGCATGCTCAAGGACCGCCTGCGCCTCACGGGCGACCGGTTGGTGGCGGAACTGGAGCAGGCCAGCCACGAGGTGGACCTGGCGCAGTTCCGGCGCATCCTGGTGCTGGGCTGCGGCAAGGCCTCGGGCCGCATGGCCAGGGCCGTGGAGGAGATCCTGGGCGAGCGCGTGACGCAGGGGCTGGTCTGCGTGAAGTACGGCCACACGGAGACTCTGGCGCGCATCGAACAGGTGGAGGCCGGGCACCCGGTGCCGGATGAGGCCGGGGTGCGGGCGGCCAGGCGCATCGCGGAACTGGCGCGCGGGGCGGACGAGCACACCTTGGTCCTGAACCTCATCTCCGGCGGCGGCTCGGCGCTCTTGCCCGCGCCCATGACCTACAGCGATGGCGGCCGCGAGGTGCGCCTGACCCTGGCGCACAAGCAGGCCGTGACCCGCGCGCTCTTGGCCTGCGGGGCGGACATCCGCGAGACCAACTGCGTGCGCAAGCACCTCTCCGAACTCAAGGGCGGGCGATTCCTGCGCCTGCTTGCGCCCGCCACCAGCGTTTCGCTCATCCTGTCCGACGTGGTGGGCGACCGCCTGGACACCATCGCCTCAGGGATAACCAGCGCGGACGAGAGCACCGCTGCCCAGGCCCTGGGCATTGTGGAGCACTACGGCATCGCGGCCAGCCTGCCGGTGGAGGCGCTGCGCGCGCTTCAGCTCGGCGCGGCCGGGGACATCGCCGAGACGCCGAAGCCCGGCGACCCGATCCTGGAGCGGGCCACGAACCTGCTCATCGGCACCAACCACGCGGCGCTCTTGGCCGCCTGCGACACAGCGCGCGAGCTGGGCTACAACGTGGCCCCGCTGACCTGCCTGCTCACAGGCGAGGCGCGGGAGGTGGCCAAGTTTTTGGCGGGCATCGCCCTTGACGTGCGGCGCACGGAGATGCTGGTGAAGCGCCCGGCCTGTATCATCCTGGGCGGGGAGACGGTGGTGACCCTGACGGGCGAGGGCAAGGGCGGCCGCAACCAGGAGATGGCCCTGGCCTTTCTGGCGGAGCTGGAGCGCGACCCGGAGCACGGGCGCGGCATCTCTTTCCTCTCGGCCTCAACCGACGGCAGCGACGGCCCCACGGACGCGGCCGGGGCCTACGCCTCGGCCATGATGCTCAAGCGCGCCCGGGCCGCCGGGCTGTCCACGGCCGCCGCGCTCCGGGCCAACGACTCCTACCATTTCTTCGAGGCCATCGAGGGCTTGTACAAGACCGGCCCGACCATGACCAATGTCTGCGACCTGCACCTGCTGCTGGTGGAGTGAGGCGAGCCTCCCCCCTCCTGGCCCCCCTGGCCTTCACGCCCCCCGGCGCACCAGCACCAGCGAGAAATAGCTCGGCGTGTCCGGCACGTTGGCGAGGTCGGTGATGACCTCCTGGCCCTCGTGCCCCAGGCGGGTGACGAACACCGCCGAGTCGGCCAGGCCCAGGCGCGTGAGCACCCGGCGGATGGCCGGCAGGTTCTTGTATGCCTTCAAAATCACAGCGGAATCAGCCACGGACAGGATGCGCGTGAGCTCCTCCTCGCTGGCCACGCCCGAGACCACGGCCAGGCTCTCGCCGCTCTCGGCCAGCACCCGGCCGGTGAACGCCGCAGCAGCCTGGTAGCTGGTGATGCCCGGGATGACCACCACCGGGATCTCGGCCAGCAGGCCGTTCAGGGTGCGCAGCAGATAGCCGAAGGTGCTGTACGTCAGCGGGTCGCCCAGGGTCAGAAAGGCCGCGCTCTTGCCCTGGCCCAGCAGCCCGGCCACCAGGTCTGCGTTGGCGCGCCAGGCTTTGGCCAGCACGGCCTGGTCCCGGGTCATGGGGAAATTCAGGCGGATGACCTCCACGCCGGGCCGGAGGTGCGGGGCGGCGATGCTCTGGGCCAGGGAGGCCTCGTTCTTGGTGGACGCGGCGGCAAAGACCACGTCGACCTTCTGCAGCCGGTGCACGGCCTTGAGCGTGATGAGCTCCGGGTCGCCGGGGCCGACGCCAATGCCGTAGAGCGTTCCGTAGCGGGTCATTTTCTGTCCTTATGCTTGGGGGCCGCAGGCTTGAGTTCCGGGTGCAGCAGAAGCGCCAGCTCCTCCGCGGCATCAACGTTGCGCGGGCTGGGCCGCGAGTACTTCTGCTCGTCCACGAACCAGGCCTTGCCGTTCTGGGCGGCGGGCAGGGTACGCAGGCGTGGGCGCTTGCTGAGCGGCAGCGGCGCGGGGTTCATGGGGCCGCGCTGGATGAGGTAGGCCTCCGGGGCCAGGCGGAGGATCTCCTCCTCGCTCAGGCGCGCGAACTTGGCTTTCTCCTCCACGCAGTTGCGGCCCCCGGCGCGCTGGATGATCTCGGCCACCAGGCCTGCTTGCCCGGCCCCGATCAGGTTCGGCGAGCGCACCTCGAAGAACACGCGCGGGCGGTCAGAGGCGTTGGCGGTCTTTACATCCAGCGCCGCCAGCCGCGCCTCCATGCCGCGCACCATGTCCTCGGCCTGGGCCTCGGCCCCGGTGAGCGCGCCCACGCGGCGGATCACGCTGAACAGCTCGGCAAAGGTCGAGGCCCGGAACACCGCCACGCGCAGCCCGTGTTTTTTCAGCGCCTCCACGGGCAGGGAGGCCTCTTTGCGGCCCGCCAGCTGGAGCACCAGGTCGGGCTTCTGCGCCAGCACAGCCTCGATGTTCGGCCGCATGTGCGTGCCGATGACCGGCAGCCGCGCGATTGAGGCTGGCAGCCGGTCGGCGTTGGTGCGCGCCACGATGCTCCCGGCCCGGCCCAGGCCGTCCAGGATCTCGTTCAAGGCTCCGTACAGGGCGATGACGCGCGTGGCCGGGCGCTCCAGGGTGATCTGCCGGCCCTGGTCGTCGGTGATGCTGATGGCGGCTCTGGAGTCGCTCGCCTGGGCCGGGTCAGCCCAGAGCAGCAACAGCAGCGCCAGGCACCAGATGCGCCTGGGGCGCGCCGGTGACCGGGTGCGCCGCCACGCGGATGTCCGTCTCATAGATGTCCTTCAGGTTCGCTTCCGTAAAGACTTCGGCCGTCGGCCCGTCCAGGGCGATGCGCCCGTGTTTGAGAAACACCAGGCGCGGGCAATACAGCGCGGCCAGGTTCAGGTCGTGCATGGCCGAGAGGATGGTGCTCCCGCTGCGGTAGAGCATGGCCAGGAGGTCGTAGGCCTGCACCCGGCGGGCCATGTCCAGGGCGGATGCGGCCTCGTCCAGCAGGAGCGCCCCGCGGCCCTGGGCCAGGGCGCGGGCCAGGAGCACCCGCTGGATCTCGCCGCCGGAAAGCGCCAGGGCCTGGCGGTCGGCCAGATCCTCGGCGCAGGCGTCGCGCAGGGCGGCCTCGGCAGCGGCCTGGTCCTCCGGGCCGTAGCCTGCGAGCAGCCCGGTGTGGGTGAAGCGGCCCATGAGCACCAGCTCGCGCACGCTGAAGCCCGCCGGAACCTCCACCCGTTGCGGCACGCAGGACAGGCGCAGGGCGCGCTGCCGGGGCGAGAGGCGGCTGATGTCCGCGCCCGCCACCTCGATCTTCCCGGCCCAGGCGGGCAAGAGCCCGGCAATGGCCGAGAGCAGGGTGGTCTTGCCCGAGCCGTTGGGGCCGAGCAGGCCCACCAGTTCGCCGTGCGCCACGTGCAGGTCGATGCCGTGCAGCACCTCCTGGCTCCCCCCGCCCCTCCTCGGAGCGCCGTAGCCGCAGCGCAGGCCGGAAACGCGGATCATGCCCGCCCCCTCATGACTGACCTCGGGCGCTCTTGCCCAGGAGCAGGCAGAAGAACGGGCCGCCGATGAGGGCTGTGACCACGCCCACGGGCAGCTCCGCGCCGCCGGGCAGGATGGAGCGCGCCAGCACGTCGGACCAGACCAGCAGCAGGCCGCCCAGGAGGGCCGAGGCCGGGAGCAGGGTCCGGTGCCCGGCCCCGAGCGCCAGGCGCAGCAGATGCGGCACCACCAGCCCCACAAAGCCGATGACCCCGGAGACGGCCACGGCCGCGCCGGAGAGCAGGCTTGCGCCCACGAGCAGCCACAGCCGCGAGCGCCCGGCGTCCAGGCCGAGCATGCGCGCCTGGCCCTCGCCCAGGGCCAAGAGGTCCAGCTCCCGCGTGCGCCAGGCGACCATGCCCAGGCCCACGGCCATGTACGGCAGGGCCAGGGTCACGTGCTCGAAGCCCCGGCCCTGGAAGCTGCCCATGATCCAGAACACGATGCTGGCCACGCTCTCCTCGTCCAGGCTTTTCAGGAGCGAGATGAGCGCGGACAGGAAGGTGGAGACCACGATGCCCGCCAGCACCAGGGTTTCGCGCCGCATCCCTCCGGTTGGGCCGCCTCCGGCCCGGCCCAGGGCCAGCACCGCAGCCAGGGCCAGCAGCGCCCCGGCCAGGGCGAAGAGGGGCAGGATTCCGGCCCCGCCGCCCAGGCCGCTTAGGGCCGCCTCGCCCGCCAGGCCGCTCAGGATGGCCACGGACGCCCCGAAGGCCGCGCCGCCGGACACGCCCAGGGTGAAGGCGTCGGCCAGGGGGTTGCGCAGCACGGCCTGGAACACGCAGCCGGCCACGGCCAGGGAGGCGCCCGTGAGCCAGGCCAGGCACACCCGGGCCAGGCGGATGTCCACGATGACCACGGAGAGCGCCGGGTCCACGGGCTCGCCCGCCCACAGCCCGAAGGCCTGGAGCAGGGCGCGCAGGGTCTGGCCGGGCGGGCTGGGAAAGCTGCCCAGGCCGCAGGCCATGAGCGCCGAGGCCAGGGAGGCCGCGCAGATGCAGGCGATCCACAGCATGCGCCTCCGCGCGCGGCTCTGTCTGGCCTCGGCGGTCATGGCCTAGTCTCCGAGTTCCTTCACCGCGTCGCGCAGGTGGCCAAGCCACAGGGCGTTGATCTCGGGCCGCTCCATGAGGCCGCGCAGGTCCGCTGTGCAGGGCAGGCCGGAAGCGCGGATGCGCGAGAGCCAGGAGTCCTGCTCGCTGCCGCCGATGTCGTTTTGGGCGTGGTCGCCCGCCACGGACAGGAGCGGAATGAGCCGTACCGAAACGGGGCGGCGGGCTTTGAGCTCGGCCAGCACGTCGTCCAGGGAGGGCGCGCCGTCGATGACGCCCACCAGGGCCAGGCGGTCCTGCCGCCACAGGAAGTATTGCAGGGCCGGATAGGCCATGCTGGCCGCGTGCCCCGTGCCGTGGCCCACGAAGACCAGGGCCTCGGACGTCTTCCCTGTTGCGCGCGCGCCGCTCACCAGGGCCAGGGCGGCCTTCCGCAGGTCGTCCTCGCCGGAGAGCAGCGGCAGGCCCAGGGTCACCTTGCGCAGGCCCTTGGGCAGGCCCTCCAGGGCCTTGGCGGCGGCCACGAGGTCGTGGAATTCGTGGCCGGGCATGACGTGCATGGACTGCACCGCCACATGGGTGAAGCCCTCGTCGGCCATGCGGGCCAAAGCCTGGGCCGGGGAGGGCAGGTCAATGACCGGGGTTCCGGCTTCGTCTGCGGACATCCGGGCGGTCTGGCGGGCGGTTTTGCGGGCGTGGGCCGAGGTGTAGGCCAGGCGCACCGGGAGGTCCGGGAAGGCCTGCTCCGTGGCGGCCTTGAAGCCTGCGTAAGTCTTGGCGCCTTCGGCCACAGTGGTGCCGAAGACCACGACCAGGATGCCGTGCTGGTCCTGGGCTTTGGCCTTCTGCCCGGCCAGGGCGGCGCAGGGCGCGGCCAGGGCCAGGGCCAGGGAGGCACACAGAACAAGGCGGAACAGGAGAGAAACAGTGGGAAAACGCATGCTGGACCTCCAAAACGGAGGGGCAGGTGCGGGGACGACAAAAAATCCCTTCCCGCAAGCGTTCGCGGAAAGGGATGCCCGTATTCGTCCCCTTACATGTCCCGTCGGACAAATGCCCTCGTTGCCGACGAGAAGCCATGAAACATATCCGGCAGGTCTTCCGACTCACCCCATCGGCCCCGGCCTTCCCAGGAGTTCTCTCCCAGTGGCGCGCTTGGGGGCCGACTTTTTGCGGGGCTCACGGCGGCGGGTCCGCTCCCGAATTGCACGGGATTCCCTCTTCGCCCTTGCGGGCACCGAACAGCAGGAACATTAGTCTGGCCGGGCGGGGGTGTCAAGCCGGGCCAGGTCGCGCCGGATCAGGTCAAGCCAGGTCACACCGGGTCAGGTCAGGCCGCGCCCTGCTGGACTGTGAGGCCGGCCAGAAGCTTCTCGATGTCCAGCACCAGGGCGTCGCTCTCGCCCATCATGCCGAAGCCCAGGATGGGCAGGCTGTAAATCTCCTGCACGGGCACGGTGAAGCCCGTGACCACCACCTGCTGCTGGCGCAGCACCTCGTCCACCAAGAGCGCCGCGCTGGCCTCGCCCATGCGCACGGTGACGATGAGGCCGCGCGTGATGTCCGCGCCGTCCTCGGCCAGGCCCAGGTGGCGGCACAGGCGCAGCAGATGGTAGATCTGGCCGCGCACGCTCACGGTCTCGCCGCCGTCGGGCAGGGCGACCAGGTCCCGAGCGCGCGGCGCGTAGATCTCCAGCACGTCGCGGGAGGGCACGATGAGGGTCTCCGGCCCCACGCGGCAGACCAGCGCGTCCACAATGCCCTCGTTCACCGAGCGCGACAGCGGCAGGGCCAGGGTGAAGCGCGAGCCGCCAGCGGGCAGGTTCTCGATCAAGATCTCGCCGCCCAGGGTGGTGCGCACGGCGTTGGCCACGGCGTCCATGCCCACGCCCCGGCCGGAGACGTCGGTGACCTGCTCGGCGGTGCTGAAGCCGGAGCTCAGGATGAGCTGGATGGTCTCGGCCTCGGAGAGCTCCGCGCCGGGCTCCAGCAGCCCCTTTTCCTCGGCCTTGGCGCGCACGCGCGCGGCATTGATGCCCCGGCCGTCGTCGGCGACCTCCACATAGGCCGTGTCGCCCTTGCGAAAGGCCGTGAGGGTCACGCTGCCGGTCTCGTCCTTGCCCTTGTCCAGGCGCTCCTCCGGGGCCTCCAGGCCGTGGTCCAGGGCGTTGCGCAGGAGGTGCACCAGGGGCTCGTTCAGGCACTCCACGATGGACTTGTCCAGCGCCAGCTCGTCGCCGCTGATGGTGAAGCGCACCTTCTTCTGCATCTTCTGGGCTAGGCTCTGCACCAGGCGGTTCATGGGCAAAAAGATCTGCTTGAGCGGCACCAGGCGGATGGCGTCGACCTGGGTTTGCAGGCCGGTGATGACCGTGTCCAGCTCGGCCAGGGTGGAGGCCGAGAGGGTGGCCCCGCGCGTGCCGCTCTGCGAGAGCACGGCGAAGGTGACCATGAGCTTGCCCACCAGCTCGATCAGGTTGTCCAGGCGCTCCGTTGGCACGCGGATGCTGGAGATGCTCTGCTTGCTGGCGGCCAGGGCGCGCTCGGCCTGCTTCTCGGCGTCCTCTGGGCTGGTGGGCGGGGAGGCGGCCTTGTGCTGCTCCTGCTCGTCTGGCGCGGCCTCTTCGGGTGCTGTCTGGGCCGTTTCTACAGATGGGCAAGGACCGCTGGCCGTGGGTTGGGGGGGCGCCTGGGCCAAGAGGGTCGCGCGGGGCTGGTCGAGCACGCCCGCCAGGGCCAGGAGGAACTTTCTGTGGGCCTCGCAGATGCGCAACAGCGCCGTGATCAGGCCCTCGTTCACGGGGCTGATGCCGTCGGCGAACATGTCCAGCAGTGTCGTGATCTGGGTCGAGGCCAGCTTCAGGTGGGTGACGCCCAGGGATTCCAGGGCCTCGCGCACGGCTTCCGGGCCGGGCCGGGTCTCTTCCAGCTGGAGGATCTTGTCCTCAATGGGCTCCATGCACTGGGCGACGATCTCCCTCACTGGGGCACCTCTTCGGCCTTGTCCAGGGGCAGTACGGCCAGCAGGGCGTCCATCTCGCCCGCGTGGAAGGTCTCCCGCGCGGCCCCGGAAAGTCCGCGCACGCTGATGTTCCAGTGCCCGGCCAGGGCCGAGACGTCCTCCCAGGCGGCGGAGCCGAAGGTCTTGACCAGGGACAGGTCCAGAACCACTGGGGTTTCCTGGGGCTGGGCGATGATGGCGCCCACGATCTGGTCGCGCTGGTGCTTGCGGTGGATGCGCGGGGCCGTGATGCGCACCACGGCCCCGCCTTGCTCCTGCTCCACGCCCAGGCAGGATGCGCCCGCCGGGCCGGCAGCCCCGTTGCCCTCGCCGCTGGCAACGGCCAGCACCTCGCACACGGCCGCCATCTCGTCCTGGTCGGGCGCGCCGGACACGCGGATCTGGTCGATGACCGCGAAGATGGAGTTCACGCCGTGGGCGGCCAGGGAGATGTTGTCTGCGCTGTGCGGCAGGGAGCCGGCCTGGAGCTTCTTGAGAAAGCTCTCCACCGTGTGGGTGAAGGTGCTGGCGGACTCAAACCCGGGCATGAACCCGGTGACGCCCTTGATGGTGTGCAGGGGCCGCGCCAGGATCTCGATGCCGCCCGCCACGTCGCCCGCGCCAAGACGCTCCAGGCCTTCCAGCACCTGCGGGTAGTACTTGTCGCCCACTTCGGCGAAGAATTCTTCAGACAGGGCGTCGCTCACAGGGGCTCCGGCTGGCGGTGGTTAGTCCGTGACGAATCCAAGCTTCTGCAGCTCGCTGAAAAGCTTCTCCTTGGTCAGGGGCTTGACGAGGTAGCCTGCGGCCTCTCCGTCGTGGAAGGAGCGGATCACGGTCTTGGCGTCATCGAGCGCCGTGGTCATGAGCACCTTGACCTGGGGCCGGAGCTTCTGCCTTTGCTCCAGGGCGCGTATCTGGGCCAGGGCCTCCAGCCCGTCCAGCTCCGGCATCATGATGTCCATGAGGATCAGGTCGTAGGGGTGGCCGTCCTTGTGGGCCAGGGCGAAGGCCGCGACAGCCTCTGTGCCGTTGACGGCCACATCGACCTCGAACAGGGTGCTCAGAAAGTTCGAGAGCACCTTGCGGCCAAGGAATTCGTCCTCGGCGATGAGTGCGCGCATATATCTCCTCCGCAGGGCGAGTATCGTTACGTATTGCGTAGCTTCTCATTATTTCGTCATATGTCAACAGGAAACCGTGGGCAGGGGGGGGCTCTTGCGCAGGGGGCCTGTTCTCGGATAGAAGCCCGGCCATGCGAGGCTCACCCACACCCGAACGCGCGGAGCGCATCCGAAGCGTGCTGGCCAGACGCCAGCGCGACCTGACCCTGGTCATGGACAACATCTGGGACCCGCACAACGTCTCGGCCATTCTGCGCAGTTGCGACGCCTTTGGGCTCTTCCGCGTACACCTCTACTACACCACCGAGAAATGGCCGGAGCTGGGCACAAAGTCCTCAGCCTCGGCCAAGAAATGGATGGGGCGCGAGCGCCACACCGACGGCGCGGCCATGCTGGCGGGCTTCGCTGCGGCCGGGACTCAGGTCATCCGCACCGGGTTTTCCGAGACCGCGCGTCCGCTCTTTGATTTCGACTTCACCCGGCCCACGGCGGTGATCCTGAGTAACGAGCACCGTGGCGCGTCCCCGGAGCTTGTGGAGCAGGTGGGGCAGGAGCTGTACATCCCCATGCAGGGCATGGTGCAGAGCCTGAACGTCTCCGTGGCTGCTGCGGTGATCCTCTACGAGGCCTTTTCCCAGCGCCGGCGCGCAGGCCTGCTGGAGACTCCGGCCTTCTCAGAGCAGGAGTTGGAGGCCCTGGAGCGGGAGTGGGGCGAACGCTAGCTGCGTGCGCGTTGGCTCTGGACGGGCAAAAAAAGGCTGACCGGATCGCGCAGAGCGACCCGGACAGCCTTTTCGATTTCTGGTGACAGGGCCGGGAGAGGCTCCCGGCGGCAGGGCCTAGTGGTGGCCTTCGGCCTTGCCCTGCTTGATGCGGATGAGGGCCACGACGATGATCCAGGCCATGTAGATGAAGATCAGGGAGACGCCGACGGTTCCCTGGGTGGTGCTGTGAGCCATATCTTTCAAGAGTTCGCCGAGCATGGTCGTTCCTCCGTGCGTTCTTTTCCGGCCCGGATGAGCCGAAGCGGTTCTATTTCACCGGATTGCCGGGAAATGTCAAGGGGGCTTCGCGCAGGTTTGACGGCGTGAGACCTTGTCAGGTCCCTGTTGGACGGGATAGAAAGGCCCTGGCGCGTTGCGCCGCAGGAGGCTTTCGATGACCGCACGACCGCGCTTGGTGGTTCTGGACGGCTACACCATGGGCCAGGACATCTCCTGGGAGGGGCTCGCCAGCCAGGGCGAGCTGACCATCTTTGACCGCACCCCGGTTGAGCAGGTGCTCACGCGAGCCCACGGCGCGGACGTGCTCCTGACCAACAAGACCGTGCTCGACGCCGCGACCATCGAGGCCCTGCCGGACCTCAAATGCATCCTCGTGTTGGCCACGGGCTATAACGTGGTGGACCTGGCCGCGGCCGCGCGGCGCAAGATTCCCGTCTGCAACGTGCCCGGCTATTCGCCGCCCTCCGTGGCCCAGCATGTGCTGTCCGTGGTGCTGGAGCTGTTCAGCCACACCTCGCGCCACGCCCGGGCCGTGGCCGAGGGCCGCTGGGGCGCAAGTCCGGACTTCTGCTTCTGGGACGCGCCCGTGGTGGAGCTGGCGGGCAAGACCTTCGGCGTGGTGGGCTTCGGGGCCATTGGCCGCCGCGTGGCCGAGCTGGCCCACGCCTTTGACATGCGCGTGCTGGCCTCTGTGCCCCGGCCCAAGCCCGCTCCCGGCTACGAGCCCTTCGCCTTTGTGGACCTGGACACGCTCTTTGCCAGCGCCGACGTGGTCAGCCTGCACTGCCCGCTGACGGCTGAGAACGAGAACATGGTGGATGCGCGGCTGCTCTCGCGCATGAAGCCCACGGCGCGGCTGGTGAACACCGCGCGCGGCCAGCTGGTGGACGAGGCCGCCCTGGCTGCGGCGCTTGGCTCCGGCAATCTCGCCGGGGCCGCGCTGGACGTGGTGCGGGCTGAGCCCATCCGGCCGGACAATCCGCTGCTCACAGCGCCGAACTGCCTGATCACCCCGCACGTGGCCTGGGCCTCGCGCGAGGCCCGCACCCGGCTCATGCAGGGCGTGGCCGCGAACCTGGCCGCCTTTTTGGCGGGGAGTCCGCAGAACGTGGTGAACGGGCCGCTGTAGAACGTGGCGAACGGGCCGCTGGAGCGGGATTTTCCCAGCCAGCCCTTTACATCCGGCCGGGTGCTATGTCATTTGTGGCATATCTCGTCGCTGTCGCGGCGCGCACCCATCTGCCGGAGGTCATCCCACCATGCGCACCCTGTCTGCCGTGTTCGTTTTGCTGGTCCTGCTCGCCTGCGCTCTGCCCACGGAATGCGCCCAGGCCGCGCCGAAAATTGCGGAATCCTATGGCCCCGGCCCTGCGGAGTTTACCCTGGCCACGGGCAGCCCGGGCGAGCTGGGCCTGCTGAAGGTCCTGGGCGAGGCCTTTGGCAAGAAAGAAAAGGCCCGGCTGAACTGGGTCAAGGCCGGGTCCGGCGAGTCGCTGGACCTGCTCAAGGCCAAGGCCGTGGACATGATCATGGTCCATGCCCCGGCCCAGGAAAAGGCCGCCCTGGCCGAGGGCTGGGCCGCACGCCACGCGCTCATCGGCTCCAACGAGTTCTACCTCGTGGGACCCGCCAAGGACCCGGCGCTAGTCGCCAAGGCCACCAGCGCCGCCGACGCCTATGCCCGCATCGCGGCGGCCCAGGCCAAGTTCTTCTCCCGGGGCGACAACTCCGGCACGCACAAGAAGGAGCTGGCCATCTGGAAGGCCGCGAACGTCAGCCCGGCGGGGGACTGGTACATCGTCGCCAAGGGCTTCATGAAGGACGCGCTGCTGCGCGCCAGCGCCGAGCAGGGCTACTTCATGACCGACAGCAGCACCTGGGTGGCCGAGAAGAACGCGGCCCAGGGCCTGGTCATCCTGTTCCGGGGCGACCGCGTGCTCATCAACACCTACCACACCCTGTGCCAGCCCGACGGGGTCACGCCAGGCAGCGCAGCGGCCGCGAAGTTCATCGCCTTCGTGGGCTCGCCCGAGGGCCAGAAGCTCATCCGCACCTTTGGCCAGCGCGAATTTGGCGCGGCCCTGTACAACGACGCGGCCTACGCCAAGCAGTACGAGTAGTTCCGGACGACACCCCCAACAAAAGAAGGAGAGCACCATGCGCAAGCTCACATGCATCCTGGCCCTGCTCCTGGCCGTGTCCTGCGCCAGCAGCGTCCTGGCCGCCGAGACCATCCTGGTGGGCACCACCACCAGCACCGCCGACACCGGGCTTTTGGACGCCCTGGTGCCGAAAATCCTGAAGGACACCGGCCTGGAGATGCGCTGGGTGGCCGTGGGTTCGGGCAAGGCCCTGGAGCACGGCAAGAACTGCGACGTGGACATCCTCATGGTCCACGCCCCGGCTGCGGAGAAGAAGTTCGTCGACGAGGGCCATGGCCTGAGCCGCGTGGAGTTCATGTTCAATGATTACGTGCTGGTGGGACCACTCAAGGACGCGGCCAAGATCAAGGGCAAGGGCGTGGCCGACGCGCTCAAGGCCATCTCCGCCGCCAAGGCCCCCTTTGCCAGCCGGGGTGACGACTCCGGCACGCACAAGGCCGAGCAGGCCCTGTGGAAGGGCGCTGGCCTGGCCCTGCCGGACAAGGAGTCCTGGTACATCGGCGTGGGCCAGGGCATGTTGACCACCCTGCGTCTGGCCGCCGAGCGCGGGGCCTACACCCTGGCCGACCGCGGCACCTGGATCGCCTTTGAGGCCAAGGACCACGGCAAGTCCGGGCTGGTCATCCTGTCCGAGGGCGACGTGGCCCTGCGCAACCAGTACAGCATCATCCAGCTCGCGCCCAAGTGCGCCAAGATCAAGCACGAGGCCGCACGCAAGCTCCAGGCCTGGTTCCTGTCCAAGGCCGGGCAGCAGGCCATTGCGGACTTCAAGCTGGAGGGCAAGCAGCTCTTCACCCCCAACGCCAAGTAGAAAGCGAGACGCATGGACTACTTCAGCGAGGGCCTGAGCCGGGCTGTGGCGCTCCTGCTGGCGCTGGACCCCGAGACCTTCTCGGCGGTCCACGCCACGGCCCTGGTCACGGCCCTGGCGCTGGCCGTCAGCCTGCTGCTGGGACTGCCCCTGGGCTTTGCCCTGGGGCATTTCCGCTTTCCCGGCAGGCGCGTGGCGCGCCTGTTCGTGGACTGGATGCTGTCCCTGCCCACGGTGGTCATCGGGCTCATCGTCTACGCCTTCCTGACCGCGCGCGGCCCGCTGGGCGAGTGGGGCCTGCTGTTCAGCGTGCCGGGCATGGCTATCGGCCTCACGCTGCTCGGCCTGCCCATCATCATCTCCATGACCGCCACGGCTGTGGAGTCCACGGACACGCGCCTGACCCAGGCCGTGCTGTCCCTCGGCGCGGACCGCTGGCAGCTGCTCGTGGCCACGCTGGTGGAGGCGCGCTTCGCCATGGCCCTGGCCGCGGCCACGGCCTTTGGCCGCATCGTGTCCGAGATCGGCATCGCCATGATGGTGGGCGGCAACATCAAGT
>CAYMIP010000054.1:0-15527 GCA_964390575.1 uncultured Desulfocurvus sp.
GTCTTACGTGGTGGGTCACCAAGGAATCGAACCTTGAACCTCCGGATTAAGAGTCCGCTGCTCTACCAATTGAGCTAGTGACCCACGTCTGCCGCGTTTCGTTGCGGCGAAGAAGCGTTTAAACGGCGAGGCATCCTTTGTCAATACGAAATATTTGAACCTGGGAAAATGATGCGAAATTTCTTCCGCTTTGGCTTCGGAATACTGCTCTGCCTGAGCCTTCTGGCCAGCACCGCCCTGGCCCAGCAGCGCCACGCCGACTACCCCCTGTCCACCCACTGGGAGACCTACGGTCTCGGCCAGGAGGCCCGCACGCAGTCCGGTCTGTCGGCCACGCACCTGGCCGTGCTGTTCATCGAGCCTGACCCCGGGTGGTACACCTATGCCCAGGACCCTGGCGGTTTCGGCAAGCCCACGCGCCTTTCGGCCACCCTTGGCCCAGGCCAGACAAAGCTCACGGCGTACTACCCGCTGGGCACGGCCAAGCAGGACGCCTTTGACCCAACGCTCACGGTGAACGCGTACCTGGGCCGCACGCCCATCTTCCTGCCCCTGCCGGATGGGGCCGCCCTGCCCCAGGTGATCCTCGCCAAACTGGAGATGCTCCTGTGCACCAAGGACAAATGTCTGCCCACGAGCATCGACCTGCGCTTCGAGATGCCGGACAAGATTGTCACCGAGGCTCGCACGCAGCCCTGGTGGCCGGTGTTCCTGGCCTCCCTGAAGCCCCAGGCCAAGGCCGCCGCCTTGAGCGTGGCCCCCTCCCCTGCGCCGTCCGCCGCTGATTCGGGCCAGTGGAAAGCACTCAAGCCGCGCTTCCTGCAGCCCGGACTGGAGGTCGGCGGGCTCACCAAGGCCATCCTCATGGGCCTCCTGGCCGGGTTTGTGCTGAATTTCATGCCCTGCGCCTTGCCGGTCATCAGCATCAAGCTCTCCTCGCTTCTGGCTGGCGGAGGCGGGAGCTGTGAAGCCGAACGCCGCTCCAAGCTCCGCGAGCACTTCCTGTTCCTGGCCCTGGGCGCGCTCCTCTATTTCCTGTTCCTGGGCGTGCTCTTCGGGCTCACGGACCTGGCCTGGGGGCAGATCTTCCAGCAGCCCGGCGTGGTCCTGGCCCTCACGGCCATCGTCTTCGCCCTGAGCCTGAGCCTGCTTGGCGTGTTCACCCTGCCGGTCATCGACCTCAAGTTCGACCAGATGACCACGCACCCCAAGCTGCAATCCCTGTTCACCGGCATGCTGACCACGCTTCTGGCCACGCCGTGCAGCGGCCCGTTTTTGGGCGGCGTGCTGGGCTGGGCGCTGTTGCAGCCGCCATTCATCGTCACCACCGTGCTGCTCAGCATCGGCCTGGGCATGGCCTCGCCCTACCTGCTCATCTGCCTGTTCCCGGCGCTGGTGCGCTTCTGCCCAAAGCCAGGGCCCTGGACCGGCCACGTGGAGCGCCTGGTGGCCCTGTTCCTCATGGGCACCTGCATCTACCTGCTGAACATCCTGCCCGAGTCCATGCTCGTGTCCGCGCTGATCCTGCTGCTCGTCACAGCCGTGTCCTGCACGATCTGGGGCTCTGCCGGACCAGGCTTCGACACCAGGCGCGCCTGGGGGCTCAAGCTCCTGGCGGTGCTGCTCGTGGCGGCCTGCGCCTTCTGGGTCGCGCTGCCCAGCCCCAAGACCCAGTGGGAGCGCTACACGACCCAGGCGCTCACGGCCAAGCTCGGCCAGGAGCTTGTCCTGGTGGACTTCACGGCGGACTGGTGCCCGACCTGCAAGGTGCTGGAGCAGACCAACCTGACGCCCGGCCGCATGACCGAGTTGCAGGCCAAATACGGTCTCCGGCTCATGAAGGCCGACCTGACGGAGAAGAACCCCGAGGCCGAGGCCCTGCTCGCGGCCCTGGGCAGCAAGAGCATCCCGCTCCTGGCCATATTCCCCAAAAACGCCCCGCTGGAGCCGCTCATCCTGCGCGACCTGTTCACGCCCCAGCAACTGGAAGAAGCCGTGGCCCAGGCCGCGCGCCCATAGGAGCACCCGCATGCTTGCGTTCACCTTCCGCCTGCCCACCACCCTCGTCTTCGGCCCAGGCCGGCTCTCGGAGCTGGAGACAACGCCCTTTCTGCCCCAGGGCAAGCAGGCCATGCTCGTCATCGGCGCCAGCGGCAACATTCTGCGCCAGGGCTATCTGGGCCGGGTGCAGGGCCTGCTCGCCGCGCGCGGGGTCAAGAGCGTGGTCTTTGACGGGGTGCGCGCCAACCCCAGGACCGAGGACGTGGACGCCGCAGCAGCCCAGGCCAGGGCGCTTGGCGTGGACTTCATCGTGGGCATCGGCGGCGGCAGCGTCATCGACACGGCCAAGTGCCTGGCCCTGGCGGCGGCGGGCGACGGCCCGTTCTGGGACAACATGACCGGCCAGAAATACGACGGGGCCAGGGGCCTGCCCGTGGTGGCCATCCCCACCACAGCGGGCACTGGCACCGAGGGCAACGCCGTGGCCGTGCTCTGCGGCCCGGAAGGTAAACGAGGGTTCGTGCATCCGGCCTTCTACCCGGTTCTGTCCGTGGTGGACCCGGAGCTGACCCGCTCGGTGCCGCAACGTCTCACGGCCATCACCGGCATGGACGCCTTTTTCCACGCGGCGGAGTGCTTCCTGTCCACGGCCCGGCAACCCATGAGCGACATGCTGTGCCTGGAGGCCGCGCACCTGGTGACGCGCTTTCTGCCCGCAGCCGTGGACAACGGCGACGACCTGGGCGCGCGCACGGCCCTCTCCTGGGCCAGCACTGCGGCGGGCATGTGCCTGTCCCTGTCTTCGCCCATCTCCCAGCACGCGCTGGAGTACTCCTTCAGCGGCTCCAACCCCGAGGCCCAGCATGGCGCAGGCCTGGTGCTGCTCTGCCGGTCCTATTTCGCCCGGCTCATCCAACTGGCCCGCCACAACGAAGAGACCAGCGACCGGCTGCTCAACCTGGCCGTGGCCATGGGCTTCGGCGCGGGCGAGGACGGAGGTGAGGACGGAGGCGAGGATGGGCATCCGTTCCTGAACGCCCTGGAGGCCTTGCTTGCGGCCGTGGGCCTGGCCGACCTGCGGCCCGAGGAGCTTGGCTTCAGCGCTTCGGCGGTGCCGCAGTATGTGGAGGCGGCCATGAAGCTCTCGGGCTCGCGGCAGTTCCAGAACACGCCGGTGGCCATGGGCGAGGCCGACGTGCGCGCCATCTTCGAAGGGGTGTTTGCGAGCTAGGGACAGTGCAAAGAGGGACAACGCAGATAGAGACGGTGCGCAAAGACTTACGAGGCCCCGGATTCCCAGGCCCGCACCAGCTCCGGCAGGCGGCCCAGGCCCTCGGGCCGAACCCAGTGCACGCCCTGCTCCTTGGCGAACCAGGTCAGCTGGCGCTTGGCGTAGGCCCGGGTGTTGCGGAACCAGAGGCCGCTGGCCTCGGCCAGGTCCAGGCCGTCCAGCAGGTGTGACAGCAGCTCCGGGCAGCCGATGCCCGAATAGCCGGGGGCCGAGCGCTCCGGGGTGTCCTCCCAGGCTCGCCGCACCTCATCCACGGCCCCGCGCGCGAGCATCGCCTCGATGCGCTTTTTGAAGCCCGGTTCCAGCTCCCGCAGAGTGTATGAGAGCCCCACCTTGCACAGCTCCACCCCGGTCTGGTCCTGCTTCTGGTCCGCGAACCAGGCCGAGAGCGGCCTGCCCGTGCCCAGGAAGACCTCCAGCGCCCTGGCGATGCGCTGGGTGTCGTTGGGGTGCAGGCGCGCGGCTGTGGCCGGGTCGGCCTGGGCCAGGTCCACATGCAGGGCCTGCGGCCCCTCACGCTCCATGCGCGCAAGCACCCAGTCCCGCACCTCCTGGGGCACGGGCGGGATGTCCGCCAGACCATGCTCCAGCGCGCGCAGATACAGCCCCGTACCGCCCACGAGCACCGGCACCCGGCCCTGCTCCCTGGCCTGGCTGATCTCGGCGCGGGCCAGCTCGGCAAAGCGCGCCGCGGTCATGGCCTCGGCCGTGGGCAGAAAGCCGTACAGCTGGTGCGGGCACAAGGCCCGCTCCTCTGCGTCGGGCTGGGCCGTGACGATGGGGAACCCGGCGTAGACCTGCCGGGAGTCGTAGTTGATGACCGTGACAGGCAGCTTGTCTTCATGAGACTGGGCCAGGGCCAGGGCCGCCCCGGTCTTGCCGGACCCAGTTGGTCCGAGGATGCAGACAGCGCGCAGAGTGGACATGGCTTTCGGCCTAGCAGTCCCCGCCCAGGGCTGCATACTTGGCCGTGAGCTTGGCCAGCACCGGCTCGGGCACCAGGCCCTTGACGTTGCCGCCGTGCAGGGCGACCTCTTTGACGATGGTGGAGCTCAAGTACATCCACTTGTAGTCGGTCATGAGGAACACGGTCTGCACGTCGCGGGAGAGCCTGCGGTTCATGAGCGCCATCTGGAACTCGTACTCGAAGTCGGATACGGCGCGCAGGCCGCGCAGGATGGCCCCGGCGCCGCGCCGGAGCACATAGTCGATGAGCAGGCCGTCAAAGGACTCCACGATGATGCGCGGTTCGGCGGGGAAGGATTCCCGGGCCATGTCCACGCGCTCCTCAAGGCTGAAGCAGGTCTTCTTGGGCGTGCTCTTGGCCACGGCCACGATCACGGTCTCGAAGATCTTGAGCCCCCGGTTGATGAGGCTCATGTGCCCCCGGGTCAGGGGGTCAAAGGTGCCGGGATAGATGGCGAGTCTGGGATTTTGTTCTGCCACAGCAGTATCCTCGTCTGCCCGTAGAGCCTGTCGGCCTGCGGGATAAGTTGGGCCGGAACCTGGCCCGCGTATTCGGCGCGGGCCTCCACCTCGGCCAGCACAAAGGCGCCGGGGGCGATCCAACCGCCGTCCGCAGCCTTGGCCAGGGCCGGGGGCAGCAGGTCCAGTCCATAGGGGGGGTCAATGAACAGCACGTCAAAGGGCTCTTTTGCAGGCCGGCCCAGGGTCTTCAAGAGATCGGCCTGGATGACCCGGCAGCGGGCCTCGGGGACCTTCAAGTCCCGCAGGGACCCCCGCAGGCAGTCCGCTGCGCGCGGGTTCTTCTCCATGAACCAGGCCCACGCCGCGCCCCGGCTCAAGGCCTCGATGCCCAGGCTGCCGCTGCCGGCAAAGAGGTCCAGCACCCGCGCCGTGGACCAGTCCAGCCCGCGCGCCTCGAGCATGGAGAACACGGCTTGGCGCACCTTGGCCGTGGCCGGACGGTAGCCCGGTCCCTCCACGGTGCGGATCATCCGTCCGCCATATGCCCCGGCAATGACACGCATCTGCAGTTCCGACTAGAGCTCGGAGATGAGCTCCACGATCTTGCGGTTCAGGTCCAGGAATCGGTCGCGGATTTCGGTCTGGGCCACCCAGGGCTTGTCCTTGGCCTGCTCCATGCGCTTCTGGAATTCGGCGTACAGGATGCGGGAATCGGACAGCAGGAACTCCCAGTCGATGCGCGGAATGGCCTTTTCCACGTCCACCACGGGCACCATGATCTTGCCCGGCTCAAGGGTCAGCTCCTCCAGGTAGGAGGGCACGTGCACCTCCATGCCCAGCTGATCCTGGACAAGCGCGCTCAGCGTGTTCAGGGCGCGCACCTCGCCGTGGATCAGGATGACCTTGGTGCCCTTGCCGTCAAAGGTCTTGAGCCACTGCACGATCTCGGACTGGCCCGCGTGGGCGGAAAACCCGCCGATGGTGAAGATCTTGGCTGCGATGGCGATGTCCTCGCCAAAAATGGTGATGCTCTTGGCCCCGTCCACGATCTTGCGGCCAGGCGTGCCCTCGCCCTGGTAGCCACAGAAGACGATGCTCGCGCCCTTGCGCCAGAGGTTGTGGCGCAGGTGGTGGCGGATGCGCCCGGCGTTGGCCATGCCGCTGGCTGAGATGATGATGGCCGAGCCGGTCATGGTGTTGAGGGCCCGGGATTCCTCGGCCGTCTGGCTGAAGCGCAGGTTCTTCATGGCCAGGGGGTCCTTGCCTTCCTTCAGCAGGGCTTGGGTCTTGTCGTCAAAGTAGTCCGGGTGCTTGCGGAAGATTTCCGTGGCCTGGATGGCCAGCGGGCTGTCCAGGTACACGGGCATGTCCTTGGGCAGCTTGCCCTCCTGGTCCAGGAGGAACAGGGAGTACAGGATCTGCTGGGTGCGCTCCACGGCAAAGGCCGGGATGATGACCTTCTCGCGGTTCTTGTAGCTGTAGGCGATGGCTGCGGCCAGCTCCTCGCGGCTGGTCTCCGCGTTCTTGTGGTTGCGGTCGCCGTAGGTGGACTCGAGGAACACGTAGTCCGCGCTGCCGCCCGTGCTGGGGTCGGGCAGGATGAGCTGGTTGGGACGGCCCAAGTCGCCGGAGAAAATAATCTTGGTGGGCTTGCCATCCTCCATGTACCCGATCTCGATAAAGGCCGAGCCCAGGATGTGCCCGGCGTCGCGGTAGGTGACGCGGATGCCCGGCGCGGGCTCAAAGGGCTTGTCGTACTCGATGGTCTGAATCAGCGGGAAGGTGGCCATGGCGTCGGCCGTGGTGTACAGGGGCTGGTCCAGCATGCCCCGGCGCTCGGACGAGGTGTATGTGGGCTGGGCCACCACCTTGTCCCGACGCTCCCCGACAGTGTACGGGGGCTGGGCCATCTTGTTGCCGTGACGCTCGCCCTTGCGGCGATGCTGCTCGGCCTCCATCTCCTGGATGTGGGCGCTGTCGAGCAGCAGGATCTGCATCAGGTCGCGGGTGGGCGGGGTGGCGTAGATCTTGCCCTTGAAGCCTTCGGCCACGATGCGCGGAAGCAGGCCGATATGGTCGATGTGGGCGTGGGTCACCAGGATGAAGTCCAGGGTGCTGGGCCGGTAGCCGTCCATGTTCAGGTTGCGTTTTTCAATTTCGGCATTGCCCTGGTGCATGCCGCAGTCCACCGAAAAGCGATGCCCTCCGGTCTCGAGGATGTAGCAGGAACCAGTGACGGCCTGAGCTGCGCCCAGAAAATTGATCTTCATACCTTGCCCTCTGCCCGCTTTGGTTTGCGCTCGGCTCCCCGGGTCTGCGTGTCAGCCCGCTCTTCCGGTTGCGCGTGTTTCCGTGTACATAAGCCACACCCGGCGCGAAATGCCCGGACTGGCACATGTTTGCCAAAGAAGCCACAAGCCCGCAACCACTAATCGCGCAACCTCGAGGTGAGAATGCCCAACTCCAAACAATACCTCATCGACGATCTCTCCATGCAGGAGTCGTGGCGACTGTTCAAGATCCTCTCAGAAATCGTGGATGGATTCGAAACCCTGAACGACATCGGCCCGGCCGTGTCCGTGTTCGGCTCGGCCCGGGTGAAGGCCGGGGAGCCCTGGTACGAGAAGACCATGGACCTCACCGCACGGCTTGCCGATGCGGGCTTCACGGTCATCACCGGCGGCGGTCCCGGCCTCATGGAGGCGGGCAACAAGGGCTGCTTTGATGCCGGGGGCCAGTCCGTGGGCCTGCACATCCACCTGCCGCTCGAGCAGCGCAACAATCCCTTCCTCAACGTGCGCTGCGAGTTCCGCTATTTCTTCGTGCGCAAGCTCATGTTCATCAAGTACGCCATGGCCTATGTCGCCCTGCCCGGCGGCTACGGCACCCTGGACGAGCTCTCCGAGGCCCTCGTGCTGATCCAGACCAAGCGCATCAAGTCCTTCCCCATCGTGCTGCTGGGCAAGGACTTCTGGGGCGGGCTGGTGGACTGGTTCCAGAACAGGCTGGTGGCCGACGGCTACTGCGGTCCCAGGGATCTGGACCTGTTCCTGCTCACCGACTCCAACGAGGAGGCCGTGGAGCACATCCGCCGCCATGTGGTTCTCTAGGGGGCCCGCTCTGCACGGCCTGGGCGGGAACAGCCACGCCACGACCTCTGGCGGGCTGGCGCTCGTCCTGGCCAGGAGCCTGCTGTAGCAGCGCGGCGGCTAGAACCGCCCGCGCCCGTTGACAAAAGCGGCCAGCACCTTGAGGTGGGCCTTCTCCTCCTCGGCCAGCAGGACGAGGGTGCGCCGCAGGTCCGCATCCTCCTCGGCCCCCTCAGCCTTGGCCCTGCGTAGGTACAGGTCCATGGCCTGGGCCTCGATGGCCATGGACAGGTCCAGGGCCTCGGCGGAACTGGCCGGATCAGCCAGCAGGCCCAGGTATCCGCGAGCGCTGAGGCCTCCCTCCAGGATGCCCGGAGCAACTGAAGCTCGGGCGCGGTCCTCGAAGGCGCTTGCATCGCCGCCGCCAAGCCGCTTCCAGATTTCAGACAGGGTGTGCCGGTGCCGCGCCTCGAATCCGGCCAGGCGCTTGAACAGCGCAACAGCCTCGGCCTCAGCGGCCGCGCCCGCCAGGGTGGTGTAATACTCCTCCAGGGCCAGCTCCATGCTCCAGGCCCGCTCCAAAACCTCCTGCGGGGTTCTGGCCGCAAGCAGCACCGCCAGGCCAAGGTCCAGCGGGCCGACAGCCTGCGCCCCGTCCCAGGCGCTGATGCCGCCCTGCATGCTCTGGACGTCCTGGAAACCCAGCCCGGACAGGAGGTTGGCCCCGGCCAGACTGCGCTTGCCCGAGCGGCAGTAGACCAGCACGGGCAGGGCCGCGTCGAGCTCGCCAGCCCGTTCAGCCAGTTCAGACAAGGGGATGAGGGTCGCGCCAGGGAGATGCCCTTCGGCGTATTCGAAGTCCTGGCGCACATCGAGCAGGGTCCGCGAGCCAAGGCGGATGGAATCAAGAAACGCGCGGGCCTCTGCCGCCGGGACCTGACGGGCGCTGCTGTTCATAGCGAAGCCTCCAGCCATAGTGTTCACCCACATCGCCACGTCAGGGCAAGCCATGACGTCTGCGCGTGTTTGCGCAACGTGAGCACCCCCGGATGCGGGTGCAGGCGCCACTGCACAGACAGACAAGCCCCGCCGCACACCATCGTGCAACACTTTAACAAAGTTGCTGAGATTATGAGCGGCAACGACTCCCGAGCATAGACATCAAGACGGTCCAGCCTGTGCGCTCACAAGAGGCCCTGATCCCAGTTGAACACGCTGGTGCGCGGGCTGTTGTCCACCAGGAACCTCGGCCAGGCTTCGCGCAGGGTGGCGAACAGGGCATACCCGGCCTGCTCCAGCTCGCGGCGGTGGCCGGACAAGTCCAGCTCCCAGCCGGGGAAGATCCAGTGGTTGGCCCCATGCTTGCGCACCCAGGCCGCCTCGCCGCGCGGACTCAGGATGGGCTCTTCCAGGCGCACCTCCTCGGCCAAAATGCGCGTGATGCCAAGCGGCCACAGGCCGCCCAGGACAATGCCCAGCAGGATGGGGCTTGAGCGCGGCAGAGAGAGCAGCTCCGGACCGGAGAGCTCCGGGCTTACAAAGGCCGCTGCCATGCCCAGGCTGGCGTACTGCGCGGCGGTCTCGGCGCTGGCCAGGTTGCAGAACGGGCCGCCGATCAGACGAAGGCCTGCAACGGACTCGAACAGCCCAACCTGCCAGGGCGCGTTCAGCACAAAGGTCCTGGCCCCGCGCTCGCGAGCCTCAGCCAGAAGCTTGCGGTAGCGCTCCTCCTCCCCGGGCCAGATAACCGGGGGCAGCCACCACCACATACGCGGCGTGACTGGCCGGGGCACGTCGAGCAGGGCCGAGCGCTCCAGCCAGACGCCCAGCTCCCCGCCCCTGGCCTTGCCCGCGCCGTGCGGCAGGGCGCGGTACACGGCCAGGTCGGTCAGGTTTGAGCGCTGCGGCCGGGCTGCGGGCTTGTAGGTCCTGGGCGCAAAGGCCGAGGCCTCCTTTTCCGGGGGCTCGGGCCGGGTGGCCAGCTCCTTTTCAAGGCCCGCCAGGATGCGCATGAGCTCCGGCTCGCGGCGGTCGATGAGGAACACCGGGGCCTTGGGCGGCGGGAGAGGCCCATTCTGGGGCCGGATGAGGTCCAGACGGCCGCCCTTGGGCACGCGGCGGCGCAAGGGGATGGTCTGGTGCCAGGAGTCGTCCTCGCAGCCCAGGCGGATCAGATCGCCGGGCAGCAGGTCCATGCGTGTCTGGACAAAGGCCCGGCCGCCCGGCTCCTTCTTCACCTGCCCGGCCAAGAGGCCCGAGGCCGTCTCCTGGCTGGGCCGCACGGGCGGGAAGGGGCGCTGCGGCAGGAACACCCCATGGGTCCAGGGTCGGCCAAGGGCCTGCTCTATGAGCGACAGGGCTGACTTGCGCGCCACAGGGTCGGCCGGGTTGTCGCGCAGCATGCGGTAGGCCGTGACGATGTAGTAGACGTAGTGCGGCCCCTTCTTGCGGCCCTCGATCTTCCAGGACACCACCTGGGGCACGTTCAGCAGGGGCTTGGTGACCACGTCCAGGGACAGGTCCTGGCAGGAGAACAGCCGTTCGGGCTTGCCTTTGGGTCCGCCTTGCCTGTACAAGCGGCGGCAGGGCTGAACGCACCGGCCACGCAGGCCGCTCTTGCCGCCGAAAAAGCTGCTCCACCAGCAGCGGCCAGACACGCAGTGGCACAGCGCGCCATGCACAAAGAGCTCCAGCCCCAGCCCCTCGGGGCAGGCCTCGGCCATGAGCTTGACCTCGTCCAGGTCGAGCTCGCGCGGGAGCACCACGCGGCTGGCGCCCAGGGCTTTGGCCACCTGCAAGGCCGCCGGGTGGGTGGCGTTGGCCAGGGTGGAGACGTGGATCTCGCCCGTGAACCCGGCCTGCCGGGCCAGACTGATGAGCCCCAGGTCCTGCACGATGAGCGCGTCGGGCCGGACCATGCGCGCCAGGCGCTCCACCAGGCCGCCAGCGGCTTGGGCATCGCCCGGCTTGAGCAGGACGTTCATGGCCACGTAGACGCGCACCCCGCGCTCGTGGGCAAAGTCCACCAGCACAGCCAGTTCGCCCAGGCCAAAATTTTTCGCCTGCATACGTGCGGAGAAGTGCTTGAGGCCCAGGTACACGGCATCGGCGCCAGCGGCCACAGCGGCCAGGAAGCTCGCGCGGTCACCGGCCGGGGCCATGATTTCGGGTCGGAATAGTTGCGTGCTGTTCAAGAAGGCCCCTGAAGTGATTGAGGAGCCCCGCCATATCCGGCGGGACAAAGGAAGAGCGATGGTGGAGAGAAATTGCCGTGAAGTCAAGGTCAGGGAGATCCGCTTCCTGGGCACCTGGGATGCGCCCAGCGACTTTGTGGAGCTGACCCTGGAGAACCCTGGCTGGGAGTCCTACCGGCCCGGCCAGTTCGCCATGCTGCGCTCCAAGCTCTGGGGCCTGGAACTGCCCTGGGGGCGCCCCTTCTCCATCTCCCGCGTGGACGCCGAGAGCCTGACCTTCTTCATCCAGGTGGTGGGCCGGGGCACCAGCCGCCTGGCCCAGCTGCGCCAGGATGATGAGGTTGTGGTCTGGGGACCGCTGGGCAACGGTTTCAGCGCCCCGCCGGAAACTCCGACCCTGCTTCTGGCCGGGGGCATGGGCATTGCGCCCTTCCGGGGCTACATCGAGAACCACCCCACCCCGGAGTACTTGAGCCTGCTCTTCGCCCACCGCGCATCTTTGGATTTCTATCCCTACCAGAGCATGACCCAGAAGGTGCGCGCCCAGTCCGTCCAGGAACATTCCGCCGACGACCTGCCAGGCATCATCGGGCGCATCGAAGCGGCCATGAACGAATGCTCGGATGGCCTTGTGCTCGCTTGCGGGCCAACGCCCTTCCTGCGCACTGTGCAGGCGCACGCGCTGAAGAAGAACATCCGCGCCGAGATCTCGCTCGAGAAAACCATGGCCTGCGGCGTGGGCGCCTGCCTGGGCTGCGTGTGCAAGGACGCCGAGGGCAAGCATGTACAGGTCTGCACGCACGGGCCAGTGTTCCCCGTGGCCGACGTTCAGATCTAGGAGGCCGCGATGGATCTGCGTGTGGAATTCGCCGGGTTGGTGCTCAAGAACCCCATCATCACAGCCTCCGGCACCTTCGGCTTTGGCCTGGAGTTCGCGTCCTTCGGAGATCTGAAGCGGCTGGGCGGCCTCGTGGTCAAGGGCCTGTCGCTGAAACCGCGCGAGGGCAACCCCATGCCGCGCGTGGCCGAGACGCCCTGCGGCATGTTGAACGCCATCGGCATCCAAAACCCCGGCGTGGAGGCCTTTCTGCGCGACAAACTGCCGCTATTGCCCTGGCGCGAGACAGCCATCATCGCCAACATGTACGCCTGCTCCGTGCCGGAGTTTGGCGAACTGGCCGCTGTGCTGGCCGGAGAGGAAGGTCTGGCCGCGCTGGAGGTCAACGTCTCCTGCCCCAACGTCACCCACGGCGGAGCGGCTTTTGGCCAGGACCCGGCGCAGATCCGCAAGGTCACCGAAGAGGTCAAGAAGAGAGCCAAGGGCAAGCCGGTCATCGTCAAGCTTTCGCCGAACGTCACGGACATCGCCTCCTGCGCCCTGGCGGCCCAGGAAGGCGGCGCAGACGCCGTTTCCCTCGTCAACACCCTGCTCGGCATGGCCGTGGACATCCGCACGCGCAAACCCACCCTGGCCAACGTGCTGGGCGGTCTGTCCGGCCCGGCCATCAAGCCCGTGGCTCTGCGCTGCGTGCACCAGGTCTGCCGCAAGGTGGACATTCCGGTCATCGGCATCGGCGGCATCGTGAGCGCCGAGGACGCCCTGGAGTTCATCCTGCTGGGGGCCCACGCGGTGCAGGTCGGCACGGCCAATTTCATGCGGCCTGACCAGTCCTTCCGCATCATCGACGACCTCCCCAGGGCCATGCTCAAGGCGCGCAGCGAAAGCCTGGACGATCTACGCGGCAGCCTGCAGCTGCCCTGAGGGGTCTAGGCATTTTTCGCTTGCCAGCCCAGAGGTTTCGTATTATTCGAACGTCCTCGCGGAGAGGTGTCCGAGACCGGCCTAAGGAGCACGCCTGGAAAGTGTGTGTACCCGAAAGGGTACCGGAGGTTCGAATCCTCTCCTCTCCGCCACTTTTGAATGATGACCCGGGGAAGCCGGACGGCGGGTTCGCCGTGAACCCCGTCAGGCCCGAAAGGGAGCAGCGGTAACGGTCCGAGCCCGGGTGTCCGGTTTCCCTGAAAGAAGGGCGCAGCAATGCGCCCTTCTTTGTTGCCCGCAGCCAAAAGCATCCAGCCTTGGTCCGGATTGCCGTTTACTTTCCGGCTAGATGCATGTAAGTGAGCACTGCTCCCAGCCCACTGCCCAGAACATGACTCGGTTGAGGCGCAACATCACTCCCAAGAGGTGCCCAAATGAAACCCGGCCGAGCCAACGCCCGATTTTCCTTCTGCGTCTGGACAATGCTCTGCGTGCTCTGCCTGCCTGGCGCTGCTTTGGCAGGCGGTTTTGCGCTGTACGAGTATGGCGCACGCGCCAACGCCATGGGTGGCGCCATCATCGCCCTGGCCGACGATGCCTCTGCCGTGGCCTACAACCCGGCGGGCATAACCCAGCTGCCCGGCACCCGCGTCATGTTTGGCGCCACGGCCATCGCCCCGGTGGGTGACGTGCGCGCCGCCGGAGACTCCACGACCACGACCCAGGCCAACATCTACACGCCGCCCCATGCCTTCCTGGTGCATCAGGCCGGGGAGCGGGCCTGGATCGGAATCGGCGTGTACACCCGGTTTGGCGTGGGCACCCAGTACGGCTATGAATGGGCAGGCCGGAGCAAGGTCTACCGGGCCGAGCTCACCACTTACTCCCTGGCCCCCAATCTGGCCCTGAAGCTGACGGATTCGCTTTCCATCGCCTTTGGACCTGAGCTGATGTACAGTGCTGGAGACTTGCGCAGCCGCCCCAGCAACACCACCGACTCCATGATCACAGTGGATGGGTTTGGCATTGGCGGGCAGTTGGCGCTGCACTATATCTTTAACGACCAGTGGAGCGCAGGTTTTACGTACCACACGTCCCAAAAGCACTCCGACAAGGGCAGTGTGAAGTACAACGTTGAGGCTGGCACTCTCACGGACAACGACATCACCTTAAGTCTGACCCTGCCGGCTTCCTACAGTCTTGGCGTGGCGTTCAAGCCGGACAACAAATGGAAATTTGAAGTCGACGCCATCTTTACGCAATGGCAAGACTACGAAAAAATGATTTACAGTTACGAGAAAAAACCTGGTACTGGCCTTCCCGGCGACATTGTGAAGTGGAAGAACTGGCGCAACGTATGGCGCTTCCAGCTGGGCGGTGAATACCTGGCCACGGACTGGCTGGCCTTGCGCGCTGGCTTTGTCTGGGACCAGGACCCCATCCGCAAAGGCTACGAGGACTACATGCTGCCCTCCAGTGACCGGAAGATCTACAGCACCGGCTTCGGCATAACCCAGGGCGCCTTCACCTATGATGTCTCTGTCATGTACCTGCAAAACAACCACCGCAGCATTGACAAAAACCCTGAGAACATGGGGGCCTCGGAGTTTTCCAACAGCCGCGCCTACATGGCCGGCTTCTCCCTCGGCTACAAGTTCTAGTCATCCTACAGCGCGCGCGAAAAGCCCGGAGGCGACTCCGGGCTTTTTTGTTTCCATCCACTTACGTTTGTTTCTCGCTTCATGCGTATCAACCACCTGCAGATGGTGGGCTGATATGCTATCAGGTGTGGGACTATCTGCTACGAACAACTTGTTGAGTCCTCGAATCTGGTGAGCAACTACAACAATGCATGACACACGACAACCACAAAAACTGCCAACGCAACAATACATCTGGTTATATGTTTCTCCTGTGCGAAACTCTTCATACATATCTCCAGTGAATATTTCTCACGCAACAAAAAAGTAACAACAGTATCTCAAGAAAAACATTAGTACTACCAAAGAATACATGCCTCGCTAGTGACTTATTCTATTTCAAGGTCATACAATCTCACCTCCTTCAGATTGTTGGAAACAAATTTTCTACCGAATCAAAACAAAAGTCCTGACTCAGTTAGAGCCAGGACTTTTGAACTATTACAAAAGTAAGGAGCCCCGTCTTTCGACGGGGCTCCTTTAAATAAAGTCCTGGCAGCGACCTACTTTCCCACGATTAGAACCGCAGTATCATCGGCGATGGCGGGCTTAACTTCCGAGTTCGGAAAGGGATCGGGTGTACCCCCGCCTCCAAGACCACCAGGACAAATATATAAGTTAGATAGGGGAGAGAGGAGCATTTTCTTAAGCTAAAAGCCGCACGACTTATTAGTACCGGTTAGCTGAGCATGTCGCCACGCTTACACTTCCGGCCTATCAACCCGGTGGTCTACCGGGAGTCTTTAGCAGCCGAAGCTGAGGGAGAACTCATCTTGAGGCAGATTTCCCGCTTAGATGCTTTCAGCGGTTATTCCTTCCGAACTTAGCTACCCTGCAATGCCACTGGCGTGACAACAGGAACACCATAGGTTCGTCCACCCCGGTCCTCTCGTACTAGGGGCAGACCCTCTTCAATTCTCCTACGCCCACGGAAGATAGGGACCAAACTGTCTCACGACGTTTTAAACCCAGCTCGCGTACCACTTTAAATGGCGAACAGCCATACCCTTGGGACCTGCTTCAGCCCCAGGATGTGATGAGCCGACATCGAGGTGCCAAACC
>CAYMIP010000055.1:0-15205 GCA_964390575.1 uncultured Desulfocurvus sp.
ATCAACAAGCTCATCCGCACCTCGCGCTACCTGGTGCAGGAGCTCGGCCGCGACCCGTCCCCGGAGGAGATCGCCGAGCGCATGGACTACCCGGTGGAGAAGGTCAAGAAGGTGCTCAAGATCGCCAAGGAGCCCATTTCGCTGGAAACCCCCATCGGCGACGAGGAGGATTCCAACCTGGGCGATTTCATCGAGGACAAGAAGGCCACGGCCCCGTCCGAGGAAGTGGTCAGCACCAAGCTCTCCGAGCAGATCACCAAGGTTCTGTCCGAACTGACGCCGCGCGAGGAGCAGGTGCTGCGCAAGCGCTTCGGCATCGGCGAGAAGAGCGACCACACCCTCGAGGAAGTGGGCAAGCTGTTCAACGTCACCCGCGAGCGCATCCGCCAGATCGAGGCCAAGGCCCTGCGGAAGATGCGCCACCCGGTGCGCAGCTCGGTCTTGCGCTCCTACTTCGAGAGCTAGCCAACCAGTGCTGGGCGGGGATGGCCTGATGGCTGTCCCCGCCCTTTTCATTTCCGCCAGGAGCGCCCCATGAAGACCCTGGTCCTGATCCTGCTGAGCCTCCCTGTCCTGGCCACTGTTCTGGATCTGCTCCTGGGCGATCCGCACCGCCTGCCGCACCCAGTGCGGCTCATTGGCCGCTGGCTGGACTGGCTGGAGCGGCACGCGCGGGAGTGGGTGCTGGGGCTCAAGAGCTCAGGGGCGCTGTGCGTGGTCCTCACCGCCGGGGGGGCCTGGGCCGTGGTGGAGTTCCTCACCGGCTTGCGCTACCTGGGCATGATCCTGACCCTGTACTTCGCCTATGCCGGGCTGGCCCTGGGCGAGCTGCTCGACGAGGGCCGCGACGCCCTGGAGCTCATCGAAGAAGGCAGCCTGGACGAGGCCAGAGAGGCTGTGGGCGGGCTTGTGAGCCGCGACACCTCAGGCCTGGACGAGGCCGAGCTGCGCAAAACCCTGGCCGAGACCATGAGCGAGAACCTGTGCGACGGGTTCGTGGCCCCGGCCTTCTATCTCATCCTGGGCGGCCCGGCGCTCATGTGGGCCTACAAGGCCGTGAGCACCATGGACTCCATGTGGGGCTACCGCACCGAGCGCTACCAGGACCTGGGCTGGGCTGCGGCCAGGGCCGACGATCTGCTGGCCTATGTCCCGGCCCGGCTTACGGCCCTGTTCCTGCTGCTGGCCGGGGCTGTGCTGCGGCTGCCCTGGCTGGAGGCCTTGCGGCACGTTCCGGCCGAGGCCCGGACCATGGACAGCCCCAATGCGGGCTGGCCCATGAGCACCTGCGCCTGGCTCCTTCAGGCCAGCATGGGCGGCCCGGCAACCTACTTTGGCGAGGCCAAGATCAAGCCCGAACTGGGGCCAAAGGGCCAGGAGTGGAGTATAGAGAAACTCAAGAAACTCTTTAGACTCATGGTGTTTGCTGCCTTCCTGGGCCTTTTCGTGCTTCAGGCCGTCAAGGTGCTGCTCACAGCCTAGAGTTCAGCCCCCAGCAACACGCAGCAACGACAAAGGCCGCCCGGATCACTCCAGGCGGCCTTTGTTTGGTCGTAGTAGGGGGCTAGCCGAGTTCCACGTTGCGCTCATAGGCCTCGGTCACGGCGTCGATGATGTTGCCGCGCACACCCGTGCGGTCCATGTGGACCATGGCCCGGATGGTGGACCCGGCCGGGGAGGAGACCATCTCGCGCAGCTCGGACAGGTGCAGGGGAGACTCCTCGGCCAGCTTGGCCGAGCCGCTGAACAGGGCCTTGACGATCTGCGTGCTCTGCGCCCTGGGCAGGCCCAGATTGACCCCGGCCTCGACGATGGCGTCCATGACGTAGAACACGTAGGCCGGGCCGCAGCCAGCCACGGAGGTGAAGGCGTCGAAGAGCTTTTCCGGCAGCTCGTGGACCTGGCCCAAGGGGGCGTGCATGGCGCGCACGAAGTTTTTGCGCTCGTCGTCCAGGGCAGGGTCGTCAAAGCACAGGGCGAACACGCCCGCGCCCACCAGGGCCGGGGTGTTGGGCATGACGCGGAGCACCGGGCAGCGCCCGCCGGACAGGGCGCGCAAGCGCTCCTGGGTCACGCCTGCGGCAATGGACAGCAGGCAGTGGCCAGGGGTCAGCTCGGAGGCGATGTCCTCCACCACGGCTGCCAGGTGCTGGGGCTTCACGGCCAGGATGACGTAGCGGCAGGCGCGCACCACGTCCCTGGGCGTGGCCTCGGGCTTGAGGCCCACCTCAGCGGCCAGGGCGTCCAGCTTGACGCGGTCCAGGTCGCAGCCGTGCACGGCCAGCTTTTGCGCGGCCAGGCCCTTGATGATGGCCGAGCCCATGTTGCCCACGCCGATGAAGCCGACGCTCCTGTTCATGATCCTACCCCACGATTTCGAGCGAACTGAAGAAGTACGCCACCTCGGCCTTGGCGGTGTCCACACCGTCGGAGCCGTGGCAGGCGTTGGCCTCGATGCTCTTGCCGAAGTTCTTGCGGATGGTGCCCGCTGCGGCCTTGGCCGGGTCCGTGGCGCCCATAAGATCGCGGTAGCGGGCGATGGCGTTCTCGCCTTCCAGGCAGGACACGACCACAGGTCCGGAGATCATGTACTCTACGAGATCCTTGAAAAAGGGGCGCGCGCTGTGCACGGCGTAGAAGCCCTCGGCCTGTTCGCGGGTCAGACGGATCATTTTCATGGCTTTGACGCTCAGGCCCGCGTCCAGGATCATCTGGATGATGGCGCCGGTCTGCTTGGCAGCCACGGCATCGGGCTTGACGATGGAAAAGGTGCGCTCGGTCATTGATCTGGTCCTCCAAAGGATATGGTTGCGCGGGCTGGCCGCGTGTTGGCGGCAGTTCCGTGCGTGCAGGGCAAATGCACCCGAAATGGTCCTCAAGTCAAGGGGGAACAAGGAAGCGGGCCGCGCTGGGCGGCCCGTACATTGGGCTGACAAGGGCGCCGGGCTAGAAGTGGAGCTGCTCGTCCCGGACGATTTTGAAGCTCTTGTTCCCCTTGACCCTGCCGGGAGCGCCAAAGAACTTGCGCACGCCCTCGATGTCGACCTCCAGCGGATCCTCGGAATCGGTGTCCAGCAGCATGATGTCGCCCACCTCCAGATTCAGCAGCTGGCGGCCGGTGATGCGCGTGCGGCCCAGGCGCACCTGGATGTCCACGGGCGTCTCGAACAGGCGCTCCTTGAAGCGGTTGATCCAGATGTGGTCCACCTCCAGCCGCTCGGACTGGAAGGAGGCGTGCAGCTTGGAGCGGATGGGCTCCATGGTGGCGTAGGGCAGGCAGCAGATGAGCGAGCCGATGGCGTTCTCCAGCTCCACCTCGAAGGTGATGACGATGACAACGTCGCTGGGGGGCACGATGGCCGCAAACTGCGGGTTGACCTCGGAACGCACTACCTCGATGTGCACCTCATGCACGGGCTTCCAGGACTCCTCCATGTTGGCCAGGCAGACCTTGACCACCTTGTCCACGATGGCCTGTTCGATGGGCGTGAAGTCGCGCCCCTCAACCTTGGGCTGGGAGCCCGCGCCGCCGAAGAAGTTTTCCACCAGGGCGAAGACCAGCCGCGAGTCCACCACGAGCAGGGCGTTGCCGCGCAGGGGCTCCATCTTGAAAATGGAGATGCTGGTGGGCACCGGCAAAGAGCGCATGAAGTCCCCGAACTTGGACATGTCGATGGAAATGGGGTTGATGTCCACGCGCTTGCGCATGGTGTTGGCCAGGGCATTGGTGCAGAGCCGGGCAAAGCGGTCGTTGACGATTTCCAGGACCGGCATGCGGCCCCGGATGATGCGGTCCTGGTTGGTCAGGTCAAAGGGTACAATGCCGGAGTCGTCCTCCGGCAGGTCCGGCGTGGATTCCACCTCGCCGCCGGAAAGGCCACGCAGCAACGCATCTACTTCATCTTGTTCGAGAATTTTGCTCATGTCTGCGTTTCCTCGCCAGAAATGTGTCCGTCGGGGCGCACGTGCGCTGCCCGCGCTGCATAAAGCAAGAATCGGACCGAATGGGCCAAGCCTTTAGTCCGCCTGATGCTTTGCTCAGAGTACAGCCTTTGCCCGGCCCTTGGCAAGCCGAAGAGCGGCGGGAAAAGCGCTAGCGCACCGTCAGGGACGTCAAGGGCACGACATGCACTGTGTCGTCCTTGTCCTTCAACCATTGCTTGATGGCGTGCAGGGTCTCGGGGTGCGGGTGGCCGATGGCTATGGCCTGGCCTTTGGCGCGCGCCAAGGCCTCGGCCTTGCGCAGCTGATGCAGGATGGCGGCCACGTTCTGCTCGTTGTCCAGAAACACGTCGCGCTTGTAGAAACGCAGGCCGATGCGCTGGGCCTCGCGCTCACCCACGGTCTCGACCGTGGTCCGGCTGTCCAGGAAGAACAGGCCCTTGTCCTTCATGGCCAAGAGCGCCGCGTGCATGCCGAAGGAGTTCTCCGTAAACTGCGAGCCCATGTGGTTGTTCACGCCGATGGCGCCTGGCACGCGCTCCGCGGCGCGGCGCACGCTGCCCTGCACCTGGTCATTGGTCATGGTCAGGAGCAGGGGGTGCTTGCCGGGATCGACCTTGGGAAAGCCCTTGGGCTGCATGGGCAGGTGGATGAGGATCTCCCGGCCGCGGGCCTTGGCGATCTTGAGCACCGCCTCGCGGTTGCCGCTGTCCGGCCAGATGGAGAAGGCCACGGGCGCGTCCAGGGCTGCCAGACCCTGGGCAAAGCCCACATCCTCGCCCATGTCGTCGATGACCAGCGCCAGGCGGCCCCTGGCGGCCTGGGGGCGCTCGGGCCGGGCCGGCTTCTCCGCCTCGGCGGGCAGGACCAGGCGGTGCGTGGGCAGGCCGTCGATGGCGATGTCCCACTGGGTTGGCGTGGGTTCCGTGAGCTGCGCGCCCGGAACAAGGATGGCCAGCTCCTTGACGAGGCGCCGGGAAAATGCGGCCCTGTCGCCAGGGGCCAGAGGCACGCGGATGGTCTGGAAATGGTACTCGCGGCCTTCGTGCTGGCGCGTCTCGACGGATTGGACCTGCAAACGCTCAGCGTCAGGTTGTACGGTCTGCATGCCGACCAACAGGGCGCGGTCCACGAAGGTGATGCGGGTCTCCAGCGCACCGGCGAGGTAGGCCTCCTCGGTGGCGTTGGCTTGCGGGGCCTTGGGCGGCGTTGGTCCGGGGCCTGGGAACTGGTGGGCGATGAAGATGCCGATGAGGATGCCCAGCAGCAGCGCCAGGGCGATCCAGATGCCCACCGCGCCGGGCCGCTGGGAAGAAGAAGCGGGCCGGTGTGAACCGGCCCGCTTGTCGTCAGTTGGCTTGGCGCACATGGACCTGTGGCCTGGCTAGCGGATGTCCCTGATCTTGGGCAGAGTCTTGACCATTTCCAGGGCCAGGCGCATCTGGTTGTCCTTCTCGATCATGTTCCGGGCGGCCTCATCCGCGCCCGGCACGACCTTGCCACCCTTCTTGGGCTTCTTGGCGCTGCCGTTTTCCAGGTGCCGGGCGAAGTCCTTCTCGCGGAAGGTGAAGCGGTCCTTGATGTTTTTGTCCTCTTCAGACGGCGGGGCCACGAAGGGGATCTCCAGGTCCGGCACAATGCCCTCGGCCTGGATGGAGCGGCCGTTCGGGGTGTAGTAGAGCGCGGTGGTGAGCTTGATGCCCGAGCCGTCGGGCAGGGAGACCACGGTCTGCACCGAGCCCTTGCCAAAGGTCTTCTCGCCGATGAGCAGGGAGCGCTTGCGGTCCTGCAGCGCGCCGGCAACGATCTCCGCAGCCGAGGCGGACCCGGCGTTGATGAGCGTCACGATGGGCACCTGGGTCAGGTCGTCGGCCTCCTTGCGGCCCAGGAAGTCGCGGCGGGACTGGGGGTCCTTGCCCTGAATGTACACGATGAGACCGTCGGACAGGAAGGTGTCGGACACGGACACAGCCTGGTCAAGCAAGCCTCCGGGATTGTTGCGCAGGTCGAGCACGATGCCCTGGATGGGCGTCTTCTTGATGTATTCGGCCAGCTTGTCGCGCAGTTCCTTGGTCGTGTGCTCGTTGAAGCGCGTGATGCGGCACAAGAGAAAGCCCTTTTCCAGCTCCTGTGTCTTGACGCTGATAATGGGGATGGTGCCGCGCGCGATGGTGATGTCCTTGGGCTGTTGCGCGCCCTTGTGCAGGATGGTCAGGGTCACGCTGGTGCCCTGGGGGCCGCGGATCTTCTTTACGGACTCGTTCAGGCCCAGTTCAAGGGTGGACTCGCCATCGATCTCCAGAATGATGTCTCCGCTCTTGATGCCCGCCTTGAAGGCCGGGGTGTCCTCAATGGGGGAGACCACCACGAGCCGTCCATTCTCGGAGCTGATTTCGATGCCGATGCCTTGGAAGGCGCCGCTTGAGGAAACCTGCAGCTCCTTGAACTCGTCGGCAGGGAGAAAGGACGAGTGCGGGTCGAGCTGTTCCAGCATGCCCTTGATGGAGTTCTGGATGAGCTCGGCCTTGGTGACCTTTTTGACATAGTGCGTTTCCACCATGTCCACCACCTGGCTGAACCTGCGCAGGGCCTCGAACTGGTCGTCCTTGCCCGGTGCGGCCCCAAGGGGGGCTGGGGCGATGGTCAGGGTAAGCAGCAGAACAAAACAAGCAAACCAGATGCCGGTGCGCATAATTCCTCCGTGAAGCCGCAGACGCCGTAAGATTTGGCGATTACTGGGCGGGCATGAGCCACAGCAGGGGATTAATAGGTTTCTGGTGGAAACGCAATTCGAAATAGACTCCGTTGCCGTGGGCTTCCGGGTAGTATCCGGCGTGGCCGATGGGCTCGTCCTTCTCCACTTCCTGGCCGGGCTGCACGGTGACGTCCGAGAGGTAGGCATAGAGGCTGTAGTAGTTGCCGCCGTGGAACAGGATGACGACCTTGCCCAGGCCGCGCAGCACATCATTGTGCACCACCTTGCCCCAGAACACGCTGCGCACCGTGGCCGCCTCGCTGGTGGCGATGCCAAGGCCCCGGCGCGAGGGACGGCCCTCGGGGTTAAAAACAGCCACCACGCGGCCGGCGACAGGCCAGGGCAGGGCGGCCTTGTAGGCGTCGAACTTGCGGCTGCGCTGGCTGGACAGTTGATAGTTGAGCTGCTGGATGGTCTTGAGGATCAGCTGGAGTTCGCCCTCCAGGTCGCGCCGTTGCAGGCTCACCTGGCCCATGCGGGCATTGACCGCCAGCCGGTCCTGGAGCAGGGCGTCCTTGTCCGCGTTGATCACCGCCAGCTGCTTGTCCACCTGGGCCTCCAGCTCCTTCTGGCGGGCCAGCACCCCGGCCAGCTCCTGCTCCTGGCGGCGCACGTCATCCAAAGCGCTGCGGGCCTTGGCGTACACCGCGCCGGTCCACTGGAAGCGGCGGTCGGCGTTGTCCCAGCTGTCCGCCGAGCGCGCGCCCTCGTGCATGCCCTGGGCGTTGATGGGCCAGAGCAGGTCCAGCAGCCGCCTGAGCTCGCGCACGGCCTGTTCCCGCCTGGCGCGCACGGCCTCGTGGAGCTTGGCGAACTGGGCCTCCTCCTTGCGGATGACCTCCAGCTGAGCCTCCTGCCTGTCGATGCGGGCCTCGGCGGCCTTCATGCGCGCCTCGATTTCCGTGAGGCGGCTGGCCAGGGCCTTTTCGCGCTCGGCCAGCTGCTGCACCACGCCCTTGCGCTCGGCGGCCTTCTGGTGCTCGCGCTGCAAGGCCTTTTCCAACTGGCCGGGCTGCGCAAAAGCCTGGGGCGCAAGGCCGACCAGCAGGGCCAGGGCCAGACACAGGCCCAGGGCTCGGTTCATGACGGGAACCCGTCGGGGTTGGGCAGCAGCGCACGGGCCGGGCACACAGCGCACAGCGGCCCCGTCTTGCGGCACCACTCCTTGGCTCCGCGCACGATGAGGGCATGGAACTCGTTGTAGTCCGACACGGCACACGGCAGCGCGGCCTGAATGATGTCCTGGACCTCGTGGTAGTGCGTGTCTTCGGGGATGAGGCCGTGGCGGGAGAACATGCGCACGGTGTAGGCGTCCACCACAAAGGTGGGTTTGCCCAAGGCGTACAGCAGGATAGAGTCCGCTGTTTCCGGGCCGATGCCGCGCACGGCCAGCAGCTTGGGGCGCAGCTGTTCCAGGTTCTGGCGGGCCAGGGCCTCCATGTCCAAGCCGGCCTCCCGCTCCAGGAACTCGAGAAAATCAGCCAGCCGCCTGGTCTTGACGCGGAAGTATCCGGCCGGGCGGATGAGCTCCTCCACCTGGGCCAGGGGCAGGGCGCGCAGGCCTTGGGCCGTGAGCGCCCCCGCAGCCTTCAGGTTGGCGATGGCCTTTTCGACGTTCTTCCAGTTGGTGTTCTGGGTCAGGATGGCCCCCACGGCCACCTCAAAGGGCGTTTCACCAGGCCACCAACGGCTCGGACCAAGCGCCCCGAGGAGGGCGCGGTAGAGTCCCAGGATGGTCTCGGCGCGTTGGGCCATCAGTCCCTCTGGGCTCCAAGGTCGGGCAGTCCAACCGGCAGACCGGTCCAGAGCAGGGCGCACCATTCGCCGCTTTCGCGCAGTTCCGGCTCGGGCAGGCCCAGGCGCACGTAGGCCCGGATCACGTCCGGGGCCTGCTCCACCAGGATGCCGGACAGGGCCAGGCAGCCGCCGGGGGTGATGCGCCGGATGATGTCCGGCGCCATGAAGATCAGCGGCTTGGACAGGATGTTGGCCACCAGGACATCGAAGGTGGCGCCCTCGGGCACGCTGTTGATGCCGCCCACGGCCAGGCGGAACTGCCCGGCCACGTTGTTGATCTGGGCGTTTTCCTCGGCGCAGGCGATGGCCTGGGGATCGATGTCCAGGCCCAGGCCCGTGAGGCCCAGCTTGCACAGGCCGATGCCCAGGATGCCCGAGCCAGTGCCCAGGTCCAGGAAGTCCATGCCTGCGGCCATGTGCCCAGCGCGCTGGAGGTCGGCCAGGCAGGCCAGGCACAGGGCCGTGGTGGGGTGGTGCCCGGTGCCAAAGGCCATCTTGGGCTCGATGATGATGGGCGTCAGGTTGTCGTGCGACTCGCCCGAGAGCCAGGGCGGCAGGATCTCGAAGCGTCCGCCGCACTCGATGGGCGTGAAGAACTCGCGCCAGGACAGCGACCAGTCCTGACTCATGCTCTCCGCAGTGCGGATGCCGCAGTCCGGCCAGAGCGTCTTGATCTGGCGGGCCACTTCAAGGCCAGCCGCGTGATCTTCCAGATAGGTGCTGAAGTGCGTTGTGCCGTCCACGGCCTGGGACTCCTCCCAGCCGTGCTGGATGGCACCGGACAGGAAGACAACGGCGGCGTCATAGTCGGCGGGGGACAGCGAAAACTCGATTTTGAGCAGGGACGTGGTCATGTCAGGTGCAAATCCATTGTGGTGTTGCAGTGTTGTTGAGGTCGTTCGGCATCAGACGATGGTGTCCACGATGCCGCCTGTACCGGTGATCTCGACCCGGGCCTGGGCCACCTGCTGGCGCTGGGCTCGTTCGTCCAGCACCGGCCGGGGTCCTTCCGGCTGGCTGATCAGGGGCAGGGGATGGGGCTGCACCGAGAGCAGGGGCTTTCCCACGGGCAGCTGCGGCTCGCTGGGAACGCCCTGGGGGCGCTGTCCCGCTGTGTGCACCAGCTGTTGCGTGCTGGCCCCATCGACGCTTGTCACGGTCCACCCCTGTGCAGGCTGCCTGCGTGCCCTGCTGCTTGCCCCTACTGGGCCTGCCCCAGAATATCCTCCAGAGCCGCTGCAAAGGCAAGCAGATCGTCCGCGCTGATGACCAGCGGCGGCAGGAGCCGCAGCACCTTGCCGTGGGCCAGGTTGCAGACGAAGCCGCGCTCGCGCAACTCGGCGTGGACCTGCTCGCCGGGGCCGTTCAGCTCGATGCCGATCATCAGGCCCAGGCCCCGGACAGTGGTGATCTTGCCCGGGTGCGCGGCCTGAATCTTCCGGAAGGCGTCCACGGCCAGGGCGCCCAGGTCCCGGGCGCGCCCGGCCAGGTCGTCGCGCAGCATGATGTCCAGGACCTTGGAGGCCACGGCGCTGAGCACCCCGCCCCCGCCAAAGGTCGTGGCGTGGGAGCCCGGCGCAAAACCCTTGGCAACGTGTTCCTGGGCCAGCATGGCGCCCATGGGCAGGCCGTTGGCCAGGCCCTTGGCCGTGGTGAAGATGTCCGGCTCAAGGCCGAAGTGCTGGTGCGCCCAGAAGCGCCCGGTGCGGCACAGGCCGGTCTGGATCTCGTCCACCATGAACAGGCAGCCCGCCTCGCGGCAGAGGTCCTGCACCGCGCGGGCGTAGGCCTCGGGCAGGGGCAGCACGCCGCCCTCGCCCTGGACCATCTCCACCAGCACGGCGGCGGTTGTGCCGGAAATGGCGGCCTTCAAGGCCGCGATGTCGCCAAAGGGCACGCAGACAAAACCCTCGGGCAGGGGCTCGTAGCCGTCCTTGATGCGCCCGGATTGGCCCGTGGCCGTGAGCGTGGCCAGGGTCCGGCCGTGGAAGGAGCCCGTGAGCGTGATGATCTCATGCGCGTCCTTGTAGCGCACGGTGCGCATGTAGCGCCGGGCGAGCTTGATGGCCGTCTCGTTGGCCTCGGCCCCGGAGTTGCAGAAAAAGACCCGGTCGCAGGCGCAGGTGGCCAGCAGCTTTTCGGCCAGCTCCACCTGCCGGGGCTGGTAGAACAGGTTGCTCACGTGGATGAGATCTTGGGCCTGGTCCTGCATGACCTGGAGCAGCTCCGGGTGGCTGTGGCCCAGGTTGCACACGGCGATGCCCGAGAGCAGGTCCACGAATTCGCGTCCGTCCAGATCAAACAGGCGCGAGCCCACGGCCCGTTCTATGGCCAGGGGATAGCGGCCATAGGTCTGGCACAGCACCTTCTTGTCCCGGCTGACGAGGCTGTCGTAGGCTTGGCTCATGGCTCTCTCCTTGAATATGGCGACGCTAGATCTTTCCAGTGTGGCCGAAACCGCCCGCGCCGCGCTCCGTGGCGCAGAGTTCGTCGACCCCAATCAGGTTTGCCGTGAAGCAGGGCAGGAACACGAGCTGGGCGATGCGCTGCCCGCGTTCGATCCGTCGCGGCTCACCCGAGGTGTTGAGCAGGGACACGATGATCTGGCCCCGGTAGTCCGGGTCGATGACCCCCACGCCCTGGCTCACGGTGAGCCCTTCCCTGGCGCCCAGGCCGCTGCGCGAGAACACGAACCCGGCCACGCCGGGCTTCAGGATCTCGATGGCGATGCCGGCCGGAATGGCTGCCCGGCCCCCGGCGGGAATCTCCAGGCGCTCCGTGTCGATGCAGGCGCGCAGGTCCAGCCCGGCGGAAAAAGCCGTGGCGTATTCCAGGCGGTGCTCGTCCCAGACGGGATGCAAAAAGCGCACATGGACATCTATTGGCTGCAGGCTGGGCTGTTCCATCGCATCTCCTCCAACTGATCAAAGAGCCTTCCTTTCTCCGGAAATCCCGGCCGTGTCAATCAAGGGGAAGGCTGCGGGAAAAGCCTGGCGCGCGTGCTTGCTATTTCTCCGCAGCCTTTATACCCTGCCTGCTTCACCACAAGTCACTTCGCCGTATATCAAGGAGGCCCAATGCAGGCCCTGCGCGTTTTCAGCGTCGTCCCCAAGCTGCCCCCCAAGCTCGAGCCCCTCTGGGACATCGCGAACAATCTCTGGTTCTCTTGGAACAACGACCTGACCAACATCTTCACCACCATTGACCACAACCTCTGGGTGTCCTGCCAGCAGAACCCGGTGATGCTCTTAAACCGCCTGCCCCAGCGCCGCATCGAGGAATTGGCCCGCGACGACTTCTTTCTCCAGCGCCTGGCCGACGCCAAGCGCGCCCTGGAACACTATCTGGCGCGCAAGCATACAGCCTTCAAGTTTCCTGGCGCGGGCGACGGTTCGCCCTGCGTGGCCTATTTCAGCCTGGAATACGGCCTCGCCATGTGCCTGCCCATCTACTCCGGCGGGCTGGGCATCCTGGCGGGCGACCACCTGAAATCCTCCAGCGACCTGAACATTCCCCTCGTGGGCGTGGGCCTGCTGTACCAGGATGGCTACTTCCGCCAGTACATGACCCCGGACGCCTGGCAGCAGGAGCGCTACCCGGACTACGAGTTTGAGCAGATGCCCATGAAGCCCGCCCAGGACGTGGACGGGGTTCCGGTGGTCATCAGTGTTGACGTCCAGGGGCAGCGGCTTTTGGCCCGGGTCTGGGAGGTCCAGGTGGGCAAGGTGCGCCTGTACCTGCTGGACTCCAACGTGCCGGAGAACCCGCCGCATTTCCGGCAGATCACGTCGCGCCTGTATGGCGGCGGCCTGGAGATGCGCCTGCAGCAGGAGATCCTGCTGGGCATCGGCGGCATCAAGACGCTGACGCGGTTGGGCATCACGCCCATGGTCATCCACATGAACGAGGGGCATTCAGCCTTTGCCGGGCTGGAGCGCATCCGCGTGTACATGCAGGATCATGGCCTGTCCTTCGAGGCCGCCTCGGAGCTCACCGCCTCCTCCAGCGTGTTCACCACGCACACCCCGGTGCCCGCAGGCAACGACCGCTTCCCGCCGGAACTCATGCGCGCCTATTTCGAGGACTATTCGCGCAAGCTGAACCTGGCCTTCAAGGTTTTTCTGGCCCTGGGCCGCGAGGACCCGCGCGACGAGGGCGAGCATTTCTGCATGACTGTGCTGGCCCTGCGCCTCTCGCGCTTCAGCAACGGCGTGTCCAGGCTGCACGGCGCTGTTTCCCGGCGCATGTGGCAGAAAGTGTGGCCGCTTAACCCTGTTGAAGATGTGCCCATCGGGTCCATCACCAACGGCGTCCACACGCCCACCTGGGTGGCCACGGACATGGCCATCCTCTATGACCGCTACCTGGGCAACTGGCGTGAGGACTCGGACTGCGTGCGCGTGTGGAACCAGGCCGAGAGCATCCCGGACGCGGAGCTTTGGCGCACCCACGAGCGGCTGCGCGAGCGGCTGGTGGACTTCGTGCGCAAGCGCCTGCGCAAGCAGCTCATAGAAAAAGGCGCGCGGCACCAGGAACTGCAGCAGGCCGACGAGGTGCTCGACCCCCAGGCCCTGACCATCGGCTTTGCCCGGCGCTTCGCCACCTACAAGCGCGCCAACCTGCTGCTCCTGGACAAGGAGCGCCTGGTGCGGCTGTTGTCCAACACCGGTCGGCGCGTGCAGTTCATTTTTGCGGGCAAGGCCCACCCCAACGACAATGAGGGCAAGAAGATCATCCAGGAGCTGGTCCAGCTCTGCCGCCGCGAAGACTGCCGGCTGTCCATGGTTTTTCTCGAGGACTACGACATGAAGATCGCCAGCCGCATGGTCCAGGGCTGCGACGTGTGGCTGAACAATCCTCGCCGCCCGCTGGAGGCCTGCGGCACCAGCGGCATGAAGGCCCTGGCCAACGGCGTGCTCCAGATATCCACCCTGGACGGCTGGTGGGACGAGGCCTATCGCCAGGACAACAGCCTGGGCTGGGCCATCGGCCGCGGAGAGGAGTATGAGGACAGCGTCTACCAGGACTTCGTGGAGAGCCAGACCTTGTACAACATCCTGGAGAACGACGTGCTCACGGAGTTCTACGACCGTGGCCACGGCAACCTGCCGCGCACCTGGATTCGCAAGATGAAGAGCGCCCTGCGCGAGCTGGGTCCGATCTACAACGCCCACCGCATGGTCGAGGACTATGCGGAAAAGGCCTATCTGCCCTCGTGCCGCAACTACCAGAGCCTGGTGCGCGATGATTTCCGCGCAGCCAAGGACCTGGCCGAGTGGCGCATGAAGCTCATGACCTGCTGGGGCAATCTGGCCATCCGCGACATCCGCACCGAGACCCACGAGAAGGTCTTCGTGGAGGAGCCGGTGCTGGTGGAGGCCCAGGTGCAGCTCGACGGGCTTTCCCCGCGCGACGTGCAGGTGGAGATCTATTACGGCCCCGTGGCCCAGGACTCGGCCTTCACCAGCCGCAAGACCTCGATCATGGCGCCCGAAAAGGATCTGGGCGATGGGTGGCATCTGTACCGTGGCGAGGTGCTGCCCGCAGAGGCCGGACGCTTCGGCTTCACGGTGCGCGTTCTGCCGCATCATCCCCTTCTGTTGGACTCCCACGCCCTGGGTCTGCTGCACTGGGCAGCAGACTCTTGACGGCGCTTTTTTCAACAGCCGCAGCATGGCCGAAAAGTGCTCGTACTGCTAGGTTGCGCGTCGTTTTGTACACAGGTCTGACCGCGCTGTAATGACGATTTTGTCAATTTTGCCGAATGTGCTGAATCATTTGTTGACAGCCGTAGGGCCTTGTGATTTTCTGTCAGCCCTTCCCGGTAGACTTGGGAGTATATCCTGGGGGGCGACGGTCTTCAGGCACGTTCAGCCAAACCATTTGGAGCGAGGTAACGGTTTTGCTTTTCCAACCGATCAACCGAAACTACCACGATTTCTCCATCGTCCGCGACAAGGACCTGTGCATCAACTGCAAGGTCTGCATCCGGCAGTGCTCCTACGAGGCGCACTACTGGGATGAGTCGCGCCAGAAGGTCATGCACGACAACGCCAAGTGTGTCGGCTGCCACCGCTGCGAGGCATTCTGTCCCACCTCCGCGCTCTTGATCCAGAAAAAGCGCTCGGACTTCAAGGACAACGCCCTCTGGCGACCTGAGTTCATCAAGTACATCTACAAGCAGGCCGACTCCGGCGGAGTGCTTCTGACCGGCATGGGCAGCCCGGTGAATATCCCGGTTTACTGGGAGAAACTCCTGCTCGACGCCAGCCAGGTCACCAACCCCTCCATCGACCCGCTGCGCGAGCCCATGGAGCTCAAGACCTTCCTGGGCGCCAAGCCGGACAAGCTGGAATTCTCCAGGACCAAGGACGGCAGCCCCAAGCTCAAGACCCGGCTGACCCCGAACATCGAGCTGAACTATCCGCTCATGTTCTCGGCCATGAGCTTCGGCTCCATCAATTTCAACCTGCATGTGGCCATGGCGCGCGCCGCCACCGAGCTTGGCATCTGCTACAACACGGGTGAGGGCGGTCTGCACAAGACCCTCTACCAGTATGGCAAGAACACCATCGTCCAGGTGGCCTCGGGCCGCTTCGGCGTGCACCGCGACTACCTGAACGCGGGCGCAGGCATCGAGATCAAGGTCGGCCAGGGTGCCAAGCCCGGCATCGGCGGGCACCTGCCCGGCGAGAAGATCAACGAGATGGT
>CAYMIP010000056.1:0-14912 GCA_964390575.1 uncultured Desulfocurvus sp.
GCTTGGGGTTGAACTCCGCAGGCTGGAAGATCGGCCCCATGCGCTCCAGGAAGTCCTCCTGGCCGTACAGGTCGCTTACCGGGATCTTGGTCCACACGCGGTCCAGGTACTCGGAGATGTCGGCGTGGGGCACGATGGGCGCCTGTTCGACCATCTCCTGGATGAGTTCGGGGTCCAGGCCGGTCTGCACGGGGTGGAAGCAGCCCTTCCAGTACACCCACAGGGGCAGCCGCCCGTAGAAATAGATCTCGTCCTCCTTGCGGATGGAAAACGGCGGCCGGTCCTCGCGCGAGAGCAGGAGGTCGAAGCCCAGGCCGTCCTCGGAAAGCTGCGGCGAGAGCTTGAGCTGCAGGGTCTTGCTGGCGATGCGCACCGGCTGGTCGGTGTCGCGCAGGTAGATGTAGTACTCGTTTTTGACGGCCCTGAAAAACCAGGAGTGCAGGCCTGCGGGCAGGTCCACCCGGTGGCCCTGGTAGTCCAGGTGGTGCGCGATCATGCCCGCCACCTGGGGCAGTCCGGGCGAGACCTCGCACCAGTCCGGGTTCTTGATGATCTGCTCCAGGGTGATGTCCTGCTGCACCGTGGAGATGCCGGACTTGTTCTGGCGGGCGCGGGCGAAAGCCACCTGCAGCCGTCCCGGCTCCGGGTAGAGGCGGAACACCAGGTAGTGCTTGCCTGGCTCGGGCTCCAGGTCCGTGGAGAAGAAGGTGCGGAAGGTCTGCCGCCAGTCGGTGCGCGGCTTGGGGATGTCGGATTTCTTGGCGCTGGTGAGGGACTTGAGCATCTTGAGGGCCGTGGCCCCCACATGGCGGCAGACGCCGGAGAAGGATTCCGGGCAGTTGCAGTAGGAGTTGATGGACCCGTCGGTCAGGTTCAGGCCGAGTTCCGAGGTGTAGACCTGGAAATCCTCGCCCTGCACCTGCCCGTCCACGTCCAGAAACTGGTCGCGCTGCTGGATGTCGAGCTTCTGGACGCCATCGGACTCGACAATGGCGGCGGAACTCTCAACAATATAATCCGGAATCGTCTCCCGAACGAAGCGGGTGAGGATTTCCCGGACCCTGTTCTCATCGGCGATGGGCATGAAAGAAAAAACTCCTTGCGCTCTCTGCGCTCCTGCGTTTTGCGTGAGCAGCGCCCCTCCTGTTCCGGCAGAGCAGACGCGAATAAGCGAGTATAGCCATCATGGCCGCAAAAGCAAGGGCCGCTTGGCTTTTTGCGAGGTCTGGGCCATACTGGGTGGAACAGCGGCGCCTTTGCTATTTTATGCGCAAGGAACCGGGTTTTGGCAAGAGGATTGATGATGCTGCGGATGCTCCCATGTGTGCTCGCTCTCGGGCTGTTGCTCCTGGCCGCTTGCGGCCAGGGCGAAGGCAGGCCCGCGCCCGTTGTCGCGCCCGCTGTGCCGACCCGCCCGCACGCCATCCCGGCAGCACCCCCGGCGCTGCCGGAATCCGGCGGCCGGCTGGTGGAGGCCACCATTGGCGAGCCGAGCAACCTGATCCCGCCCCTGGCCTCCGACTCCGCCTCCCACGAGGTGGCGGACCTGATCTACGTGGCGCCCCTCAAGTACGACAAGAACATCACCCTCGTGCCCTCGGCGGCGGAGTCCTTCGAAATATTGGAGGAGGGCCGTCTGCTGCGCTTCACCTTGCGCCAGGACATCCGCTGGACCGATGGAACGCCCCTCACCGCGCGCGACGTGGAGTTCACCTACCGCCTCATGATCGACCCCAAGACGCCCACGGCTTATGCCGAAGACTTCCTGGCTGTGAAGGAGTTCAAGCTCACGGGCGACTACTCCTTTGAGGTGCGCTACGACAAGCCCTTTGCCCGGGCCCTGGTCACCTGGGCCAGCTCCATCCTGCCGAAGCACCTGCTCACGGGCCAGGACCTGCTCAAGACCAGGCTGGCGCGCCAGCCCGTGGGGGCCGGACCCTACATGCTCAAGGAATGGACCGCAGGCAACCGGCTGGTGCTGGTGGCCAACCCGGACTATTTCGAGGGCCGCGCGTTTATCGACGAAGTGGTCATGCGCATCATCCCGGACCAGTCCACCCAGTTCATGGAGCTGAAGTCCGGCAACCTGGACATCATGAACCTCTCGCCCCAGCAGTACCTTTACCAGACTGAGGGGCAGGACTGGACGGCCAATTTCCGCAAGTTCCAGTACGTCGCCTCGGCCTACACCTACCTGGGGTTCAACCTGAAGAGCCCCTTGTTCTCCGACGTGCGGGTGCGCCGGGCCATCAATCATGCCCTGGACAAGGACGAGATCGTGCGCGGGGTGCTGGCGGGCCTGGGCCAGGCCGCGAACGGGCCCTACAAGCCCGGCACCTGGGCCTTTAATGAGGACATCCCGGCCAACGAGTTCGACCCGGCCAGGGCTCGGCGGCTCCTGGCCGAGGCCGGCTGGACCCGGCCCAAGCCGGACGGCCCGCTGATGGACAAGGCCGGGAGGGTCTTCGCCTTTACCATCCTGACCAACCAGGGCAACAGCCCGCGCATCAAGACGGCCATCATCGTCCAGAGCAGGCTGAAGGACCTTGGCATCAAGGTGGAGATACGCACCGTGGAGTGGGCCGCATTCATCAAGGAGTTCGTGGACAAGGGCCGCTTCGACGCGCTCATCCTCGGCTGGAACATCGTGCAGGACCCGGACCTCTTTGATGTCTGGCATTCGTCTAAGGCCGGACCTGGCGGGCTCAATTTCGTGGGCTACAAGAATCCGGAGCTGGACGACCTGCTGGAGCGCGGGCGGCGCATGTTGGACCAGAGGCGGCGCAAGCCCATCTATGACCGCATCCAGGAGATCTTCCACGAGGACCAGCCCTACTGCTTTCTCTATGTGCCCAAGGCCCTGCCCATGGTCCAGGCCCGGGTGCAGGGCATCGAGCCCGCCCCGGCCGGCATCACGCACAACTTCATCCGCTGGTGGATACCCAAGGCCCACGGCCCGGAGCTGACGCAATAATGATCCGCATCAATGAAATAACCGACAAGGTGGCCGCATACATCGACAAGCCTGATCTGGAGCTGATCCAGAAGGCCTACATTTTCACGGCCCAGGCCCACGTGGGCCAGACGCGCCTGTCCGGGGAGCCCTATCTCTCGCACCCCATGAGCGTGGCCAGCATCCTGGCCGACATGAAGCTCGACGAGGCCACGGTGGCCGCCGGGCTCTTGCACGACACGGTGGAGGATACTGAAACCAGCATCGACGAGATCGAGGAGCTTTTTGGCGAGGAAGTGGCCGACATCGTCGATGGCGTGACCAAGATCAGCAAGATGCAGTTCGAGTCCAAGGCCGTGGCCCAGGCCGAGAACATCCGCAAGATGATCCTGGCCATGGCCGAAGACATCCGCGTGCTCATGGTCAAGCTGGCCGACCGGCTGCACAACATGCGCACCCTTGATTTCCAGCCCTCGGTGAAGCAGCGGCTCATCTCGCAGGAAACCCTGGAGATTTACGCGCCCCTGGCCAACCGCCTGGGCCTGCACCGCACCAAGGTGGAGCTGGAGGACCTCTGCCTCAAGTACATGAAGCCCGACGTGTACGAGCAGATCGACCAGGGTGTGGCCAGCCACCACACCTCTGGCCAGGAGTACATCGACAAGGTCAAGGCCCTGATCACCGAGATGCTGACCGAGAACGGCATCAAGGCCCGCGTGGCGGGCCGCACCAAGCACCGCTACAGCATCTACACCAAGATGCTGCAGCAGAACCTGGGCCTGGACCAGATCTTCGACCTCATCGCCTTCCGCATCATCGTCGGCAACCTCAAGGACTGCTACGCGGTGCTGGGCCTCATCCACTCCATCTGGAAGCCGGTCACCGGGCGCTTCAAGGACTACATCTCCATCCCCAAGGCCAACATGTACCAGAGCGTGCATACCACGGTGATCGGCCCGGACGGAGAGCGCATCGAGATCCAGATCCGCACCGAGGAGATGAACCGCGTGGCCGAGTACGGCGTGGCCACGCACTGGCAGTACAAGGAGAAGGGCAAGAAGGGCAGCAACCGCGACGCCGAGCGCTTCACCTGGCTGCGGCAGATTCTGGACTGGCAGCGCGACCTGAAGGATCCGCGCGAGTTCATGGCCTCCCTGCGCATCGACCTGTTCCAGGACGAGGTTTACGTGTTCACCCCGCGCGGCGACATCAAGGAGCTGCCCGAGGGCGCGACGCCGGTGGACTTCGCCTACACCGTGCACTCCAAGGTGGGCGACCACTGCGCCGGGGCCAAGGTCAACGGACGCCTGGTGCCGCTGGGCACGCCGCTGAAAAACGGCGACCGCGTGGAGATCATCACCGACAACAACCGCAACCCCAGCCGCGACTGGCTCAAGTTCGTCAAGACCGCGCGCGCCCGCACGCGCATCAAGCAGTACATCCGCACCGAGGAGCGCGACCGCAGCATCGCCCTGGCCAAGGAGATGCTGGAGAAGGAGGGCCGCAAGGTCGGGGTGAATTTCGCCAAGGCCATGAAGGACGGGCTGTTCCACAAGCTGGTCGAGGAGTTTTCCTGCCCCAGCGTGGACGAGTTGCTCTCCCAGGTGGGCTATGCCCGGCTGACCCCGCGCAAGGTGCTGCAAAAGCTTTACGGTTTGCTCCACCCGGGCGAGCGCCTGGCCGAGGACCGCAAGGCCCCGGAGCCCGCGCTGCATCCGGAGGAGGCACCCAAGCCCAAGAGGGGCGAGGGCATCAAACTCGCCGGCGTGGACGATGTGCTCTTCCGCTTCGCCAGCTGCTGCAACCCTCTGCCGGGGGAGCCCATCGTGGGCTACATCACGCGCGGGCGCGGGGTGACCATCCATGCCCATGACTGCACCAACATCAAGGGCTTTGAGCCGGACCGCGTCATCTCCGTGAGCTGGGAGGGCGTGGAGGACAAGCCGTACCCGGCCAAGATCCGCATCGTCTGCCGCGACTTCAAGGGCGCGCTGACCCAGGTCACTGCGCTTTTGACCAGCGACGACGTGAACATCCACTCCGGTTCCTTCCAGTCCAACGTGGACGGCAACGCGGTGATGGAGTTCACCGTGGAGGTCAAGGACCTGCAGCAGCTCTATGGTGTGCTGGCCAAGGTCCGCGACGTCGAGTCCGTCACCGAGGCTGTGCGCGTTTCCTGAGCTCCCCTGCCGCGCGGCAGCAGCACCAGCAGGCTGACGGCCGTCAGGCCCAGGGTGCGCAGCAAGCTGCGCATGTTCCCCTGCCGTTTCCAGACTTCCTACTTGTAGTCCCCGCTGAGGGTGAACGCGCCCCAGTAGCCGGGATGCGGGAAGCGGTTCTTCACGTGCAGCATTGCCCGGCGCAGGCTCTCGGCCTTGGGTCGGGTCTGGTACTCGCGGTAGAACTGCTTCATGAGCATGGCTGTGGAGATGTCGCTCACCCGCCACAGGCTGGAAACGAGGGCGTGGGTGCCGGCGAACAGGAAGGCCTGGTTCAGGCCCTGGACCTCGTCGCCGCTGGTGACCTTGCCCAGGCCCGTCTGGCAGGCCGAGAGCACGACCAGGTCCGCCGTGATCTTGAGGTCGAAGATCTCCGCGGCCTCCAGGTCGCCGTCCTTCTCCTTCTTGTCGCTCACGAGCTTCAGCGCCGAGAACAGCGGATTCACGGAGTCGAACTCGCCGTGGGTGGCCAGGTGGATGATGCCGAACTCGGCTATGTGCTCGGAGATCCAGCTCTTGGTGGCCTTCTCGCGGGTCAGGGAGGTCATGTTCGGGTAGTTCCAGGAGAGTGAGCCCACCTCGCGCTCGGCAAAGGGCAGCTCCAGTGACTGGTCGTGCAGGTCCGGGTTGCCCACGGCCAGCACGCGCGTGTTGCGCACGGCCTTGCGCCGCTCCAGGGTGAAGCGGAATACGCTGGCGCTGGGCAGCTGGAACAGCGGATAGCGGTCCAGCAGGCTCGACTTGCCGTCTGTGAGGGTGGCGAAGGCCAGGGTGTGCAGGGCGTCGTGGGGGATGATGCCCAGCACCTGCACGCCCGAGAGCTTGGGCAGCACCGGCGCCAGGAGCAGCCGGTACAGCTCCTTGGAATGCGTGTCCACGGGCTCCAGGTTCTGGAGCATGCGCCGGTAGGTCAGGACCATCTGGCCCAGGGTCTCCCGGCCCAGGCGGGTGCGCGTCAGGTCCACGCGCCCCTGGTCCACGGTCCAGCAGAGGATCTCGCTGGCCGTGACGTAGTAGGTCAAGAGCGCCACGCCCGGCTCCAGCAGCTGCTGCACTTCGGCCAGGGTCAGCGGGTTCACGCTGACCAGGCTGGCGATGTCCGGCCGGGCGGCCTGGATCTCCAGCAGGATGTCGCGGTAGTCGTCCTGCAGGCGCTTCACGCCCTTGACGTAGACCTCGCGCTCGTTCTGGTTCTGGGCCTGGGCCAGGAGCGACTCCTGCTCGTGCAGGCGTGTGCGCACGGCATTGATGCGCTCGTAGAGGGCCTGGTCCTCCTTGCGCTGCGGGGTGCGGCGCTTGTTGCCCAGGAGGTCGATGAGGTTGCGGGCGCGGGAGCGCTCGGCCGTGCGGAAGGCCTCGGAGACCTCGCCCATGTCGGCCAGGAGCGTCACCAGATCCTCGTAGACCACGGCCTTGTCGGCGATGAAGCCGTCCTTCAGCTGGTCCACCTTGAGTTCGGCGCGCATGCCCTCGATGACGCCCACGGCCTTGACCAGCAGGGCCTTGGCCTCCGGCTGCCTGCCTGCTGCGATGTCCAGGCGGGCCAGGCCGTGCAGGGCGCGCCACTCGCTGTCGCGCAGGCCCATGCTGCGGGCCATTTCGTCGGCCTGCAGATACGCCGCGCGGGCCTTGTCGGCGCTGGCCTTGTCCGAATTGGCCAGGGCCAGCTGCGCCTCGCCCTGGGCCAGCAGGATTTTGGTCTGGTTGATGCGGTTGCCCGTGGCGGCCACGATTGCCAGGGCCTCGTCCAGCAGGGGCAGGGCCTTTTTGGGATCGCCCATGCGGATGTAGGTCTGGGCGGTGTTGCGCAGGTCGTAGGCAATGGCCCAGCGCGAGCGGATCTCACGGTCGATGCCGAGGGCCTCGCCCAGGGTCTTGAGGGCCTGCGGATAACGGCCCATGTCGCGTTCGACCAGGCCGCGGTTGTTCAGGGTTGTGGCCACCTCGTCCTTGCGGATGCGCAGGGAGCGCGCCAGGGGCAGGGCCGTGTCCAGCTCGCGGATGGCGCGCTCGTGGTCGCCCAGGCTCCACCACAAGAGCCCGGCGGTGTTGTGGGCGATGACCTGCTCCAGCACCCAGCCGTTCTGCTCGGCGGTCTTGAGCACCTGCCGCTCCAGGTCAAAGGCCTGCTGGAAGCGCGCCTGGTGCCAGGCATTGCCCGCCTGTTCGATGAAGATGCGCGCGCGCAGGCGCTCCTGGGTCTTGTCCGTTCCGGCCAGCTTCAGGGCCTCAGCGTACCTGGCCTCAGCCTCGGGGAAGTTGCCGCTGAGCCGCGCGCAGCGGCCGATGTCGAGCAGGGCCTGGGCCATGTCCGGCTTGCGGTTCAGCTCGGTGTAGATGGCCAGTGCCTCGCCGTAGGCCGCTCTGGCCTGGGCGTACTGTGACAGCCGCAGGTCATGGATGCGGCCGATGCTCATGTACTGTTTGGCCACCAGCTCCCTGGCCCCGGCCTTCTTGGACAGCCTGGCCGCGCCCTCGAAGCGCGTGAGCGCGCGGTCGAACTGGATGGCGTTTTCCAGCACCGCCCCCAGGCTGGAGAGGGTCTCGATCTCCTTGGGCGCGAGTTCGAGGTTGGCCAGCATCTCGGCGGCCTGCTCCAGGGCCGGGATGGCTTGGCCGTACTGCTCCAGGCGCGCGTGCACCAGGCCCAGGCGCATCAGGGCCTCGGCATGGGCCGGTGTGTCCGGGCTGGTCCTGGCCACAAGCAGGGCCAGCTCCCTGGCAAAGGCAAGGGACTTCTCGAACTGCTCCGAGGCAAAGGCGCTCTCCCGTCCGTAGGACAGCAGGTCGGGCAGGTGCTTCTTGAACTGATCGGACGATCTGGCCACGCGCAGGGCGTTCTCGAACAGGGCCAGGGCCTGCTTGTGCTGCCCGGCCTTGAAGGCCTCCAGGCCCGAGCGCACGTAGCGCGCGAACTGGGTGGCGGCAAAGGCCCCGGCCTCCTGGGCGCTTAGCCCCGGATCGCCCAGCAGCAGCCAGGGCGCGCCGGTATTGGCAGCGGTGTTCAGAGCAATTTGGGCCGTGCTCCGGGCGCTTGCGGCCGAGGCCTCGGCATAGGCGGCCAGGAAGGGCTCGGTGAAGCCCTTGGCGCTCAAGTCCTGGGCCGCCAGCACCGAGGGCACGCCATACAGCGAGAGCAGGTGCGCCACGAGGGGCAGATCCTCGGCCGAGACCTGGGTCAGCACGGCCAAAGACACGTCCTGCATGATTGCGGCCAGCCCGGCCAGGGCCAGGGGCTCGCCCTTGTCCGGCGACAGGGCCAGGAAGCGCACGGGCAGCTCGTCCTGGCGGCTTGGGGCGGACAGGGCCTGGCGCACCGGGACGCCAGCCACCAGGGTCTGGGCCGAGGCCACGGCCTGGGGCAGATTGGGTGCTTGGGGCTGCACCGCTTGGGCCTCGTAAGCCTTCTGGCCGGGGAGCGTTGCCGGAACCGTGCCGGAAATGAAGACGAGGTTCTTGCGGAAGGGCTTGCGGGCCTTGAGCGAGCGCACCAGATGCGTGCCGCTTAAGGCCACGGCCTGGGCCGTGCGCAGCTCCTGGGCGGCCACGGCCTGGGGCTCCTCAAAGACCAGGATGCGGCGCTCGCCCTGGGCCGCCGTTGGGATGACCGGGCGCGGGCCAGCGCCCAGGGACACGGCGCGCACAGAGTCGGCGTCCAGGCGCAAGGCCGCCCAGCGCAGGCCGTCGCGGCGCGGCGAAGGCAGGGCCACGAGACGCAGGGCGTGCGCGCCCTTGGGCAGGGCCTCCATGAGGTCAATGGCCTCGGCAGGCGCAGGCAGGAACAGGCCCAGCGCGCCGGGCGCGTCCAGCCTGGCGATGGATTTTCCGGCTTCGGCCTTGAGCACGGCCAGGCGGGTCATGAGCTCCGCGTGGCGCGCGCGCTGGGCCGCAGCATCGATGTTTACGGCGCCCACGGCGGCCTCGGCTGCTGCTGCGGCCTCCAGGGTCAGCCCGTGGAGGATGGTCAGCCAGTCCTGTTCGGCCGGGCTGGCCCCGATGCGGGCCACGCCGGGCAGGAACTCGCGGTCCTGGCCCAGGTCGCGGCGGAGGATCTCCTCCTCCTGCTCCAGGCGGCGCGAGAGGTCCGTGCGCGTCTGCCCGGCGCCAGGGCCCTTGGCCGCAGCCTTGACCGCATCCTTGACTGCATCCAGGCGGGCCTTGAGGTCGCGGATGGCCAGCAGGCGCAAGCCCGTGCGGCGCAGGAGCCCGGCCTCGCTGTCCGTGGGCCGGGTCACGCCGAGCCGCCCCATGCGGCCCACCCGCTCCAGCTCGGACAGGCGCTCCATGAAGGTATAGGCGTCCTCCGCGTTGCCGGGGGCCTTGCCCGCGTCGATGAGGGCAGCCACCAGGGGCGCAAAGGTTCCGGTGATCTCGCCCGGGCCGCAGCCCAGCTCGTCCAAGGGCAGGGCCTGGACCACGTCCAGGGCTTCCTTGAGTCTTCCCAGCCCGGCCAGGGCGCGCCAGCGCAGGCCCGGCAGCAGGCCCTGGTCGGCCAGGGCCAGGGCAACATTCAGGTGTTCTGCGCGCACCTCGTCCTCGCCCAGGCGCAGGGCCAGCTCGGCCAGATTCAGGCGCAGGGCGGCGTTCAGGCCCAGGGCGCGGCGGCTGCCCGCTGGCGGGTTGTCCTTGAACCAGGCCAGGCCCTCGGCCAGCCGCTGGCCCGCGCGGCTCAAGGCGTCCATACGCAAGGCGGCTGCGCCGGGGTCCGTGGCGGAGAGACGTTCGGACAGGGCCAGGTTGTGCGCGGCCAGGACGTTCTGGAAGGCCGGGGCGGCCAGGGAGTCTCCGCCAGCGGGCAGGCGGCGCAGGGCCGCAGCCGCCAGGGCCTCCAGGCGGCGCAGCTCGGCCAGGCGCAGGGCGAAGTCCTTGGCGTCCACGGGCAGTTGCGAGAGCGCGGCGGCCATGTCGGCCACGTTGAGGGAGGCGCTGACCGGGTTCTTGAGCTCCAGGGCCAGCTCGGCCGAGCGGCGGAAGCGCTCGAAGGCCAAGGCCTCGCGGCCCAGGGAGGACTCCAGCAGCCCGGCCCGGTGCAACAGGAGGGCCGCGCCAAAGGCGTCCTGCGGGGCGATGTCGCCCTGCACAAAGGCGTTTGCCTGGCGTTCCACCAGCGTGAGCGCCTCCCTGGGGCGGCCGCGCTCCGTGGCGATGCGCGCCAGGAAGGACTCGGCCAGGCGGAGTTCCTGCTCGGCGGTGAACCCGTACGCGGCCTGGGAGGCCGTGGACTTGTCCAGGCTCACGTCCAGGTCGATGTTGATGAGGCCCTTGCCGCGTCCGCCGCCCTTCTTGTCGGCCACGCCATGCTTCTTCACCAGCAGGGCGATGCGCCCAAATCCGTTTTCAGCGGTTTCCAGCAGCCGGTCGCGGTCCTGGCCAGTGGTCAGCCCGGCCTCCATGAAGGCGTTGTAGGCCACGGAGCGCTGGTTGGCCGTGAGGTTCTGGTTCAGGCCCAGGGCCGTGTTCAAGGCCAGGGCCTTTTCAAAGGCCTCTCTGGCCTCGCGCCAGCGCCCGGCCTCCTGATAGGCCAGACCCAGGCGGTCATACAGCTCGGCGCGCAGCTGCACGAAGCGCGGCGGGAAGCCAAGCGCCTCGCGCACCTTTCCGGCCATGACGGCAAGGGTCTGCATGGCGGCCTCGCGCTCGTTCTTGGTGGACGACGCGGGCATGAGCGGGGGCAGTTCGGAAACAATGCGCTCCTGCTCGGACAAGAGGGACTGCACAGCCCGCACGTAGCCATCCCAGGCCGGGTCGGGCGGCGGCCCCACGGGCTTGATGCTGACCTCGAAGAGCCGGTTGTTCAGGTCCGACTGGCGCGTGGCCAGGACCTTGGCCCGTTCGGCGGTGTCGTTTGACCCATCCGGGCGTCCCAGGGCCGGGGTCAGCACGCGGTCGAAGACGAATTTGCCCATGCGGCCAAAGACCTCGGAGGCGTACTTGGGCTGGATGCGCCGCTCCACCAGGTCCAGGGACTTGGCAAAGGCCAGGATGGGCTTGTCGCGCTCGCGAGCCTGGAAGGCCGAGGCGCCGAAGCGCTGGTAGAACAGGATCTCGGTCTCCTCGTTGTCAAAGGCGACCTTGGACTCCTGGCGCTTGCGGTACTCCTCGAAGGCCTGCGCGTACTGGCCCAGGAGAAAGTGGATGTTGCCGATGTTCAGGTCCAGGTTGGCGGCGTTCTCCGGGTTCTGCTCCCGGGCGTTCAGGAACCGGGCGCGCTGGTAGGATGCGAGCGCCGCCTCCAGCCGACCGCGCTCGCCGTGCACGGTCTCCAGCACCTCGTCGATGTAGCCCAGGGTCTGGTGGAAGTACTCCACCTGCCCGTTCTTCAGGATGGCGCGGCTGATGAGCTCGCGGCCCTCCAGGAGCGGGGCCTTGCCGGGCAGATAGGTCAGGGTGAGGCCCGTGGCGTAGAGCAGGGTGGGGTCGCCGGGTTTTGCGGCGAGCTTGGCGCGGTACTCGGCCAGGGTGGCCGGGATGGTCTTGAGGGCCTCTGCCGCGCGGATCATGCCCCGGTGCGCGGGCACGAAGTCCGGGTCGTCGCGCAGGAGCCCGGCGAAGATGGCCCGGGCCGAGGGCGCCTCGCCGATGCGCAGGAGATAGTCCCCGGCTGCCGTGGACTTGCGCAGGTGCGCGGCCTTGGCCAGGCGGTACAGCTTGTCCTCGTACGGGCGCGCGGCCATTTCGGTCTCGTAGAGGTCCAGCGCTTGGTGGAAGCGCTCCTCGCGGTACAGGATCTCGGCCAGGGCCAGGCGCGCGGCCCCTCTCTGCGTGGAAAGCTGCGTGGCCAGCTGCGGCGTCTCCCTGGCCCCGTCCAGGGCCTGGCGGTACGCGTCCTTGGCCTTGGACCACTCGTCGGCGGCGAAGTACACGTCGCCCAGGCGGTTCAGCGCGCCCAGGGAGAGCTTGGGCAGGTCGCGGCGGTGCTGGCCGGAGAGCAGGAGCAAAGCCTGGGCGCGGTCCTCGTGCTTCGGCCCAACGGCCTCCACCGTGCGGTCCAAAATGCGCGACACGGCCAGGTCGGCCCAGGGGCCGCTGTCCGGATACTCGCGGATGACCCGGGCGTGGATGGGCAGCACGGCCTGAACCTGGCCGATGCGGGAATAGGTCTCGGCCTTGAGGAACAGGGCCTCGGCCGCCTGCTCCGCGGCTGTGCCGGGCAGGGCCAGCTGGGCGTCGAGGAGGCGGATGGCCTCGCCCAGGGACTTGGAGTCGCCACCGGCCTCAAGCAGGAGCCGGGCCTGCTCCAGCCTGGCCTGGGCCTGGACGCGCGTTTGGTCCTTGGAGTTGGCCGGCTGGGTGGCCACTGCGCCGAGGTTCTTCAGGCCAGCCTGGAGCGCGGCCTGCCTGGCCTTGTCGCTTGCGGCCTGCCTGCGCTCCGTGGCAGCGGCCAGGAGCAGCGCCCGCACCCGCGCCAGGCCGGATTCCGGCTGCACGTTCAGGGCTGCGGCGGCCTCGAAGGCCTGCTGCGCTGCGGTCTCCAGGCCAAGGCCCTCGTATTGACGGCCCATGCCGAACAGGGCCTTGGCCGCGATGGTCTTGTCGGTGGCAACCCCGCTGTTCCCGGCAGTGCGCGCGGCCGTGTCCAGGGCCAGGATGGTCAGATGCCGGTCCACCGGAAGCTGGCTGGCCAGGGTCTCGGCCAGGGCCAGCACTTCCCCGGCGCTTTTGTCGGGCACCTCGCCCTCGGGCGGCAGACTCCAGACATTGGCCGGACCATTTCCACCGGCGTTGCGCGCGGCGATGTAATACAACCGGCCGGAGGCCATGAGGGGCGCAAGGTCAGCGCCCTGGGCCGAGGTCAGGGCCTGGGGCTGGCCGCCTCCCCCTGTTTTCACAAGGGCGGGCGCACGGGCGATGACGGTCTGGATGCCCGTTCCGGCGCCCCCTCCGAGGGCGGCCCCGAAGTTCGCCGCGGTGGCTGAATCGCCAGCCGCAACGCCAAAGGCCGGGGCCGAGGTGAAGAGCACGGCGCTGCCGTCCGGCGTGAAGCGCGGGTAGGCCTCGGGCCGGGCGCCGGGCGTGAGTTTCCAGGGTTCTCCGCCAGACATGCCGGTTGCCAGGTCCATGACGAACACGGAAGAGACGCCCGTGCGCAGGGACACAAAGGCCAGGCTGCGGCCGTCGGGCGACAGGGCCGGGTGCGCTGCGTCGCCCCTGGTGTCGAGGACGCGCGGGGCGGTTTTGGGGCTGGCCAGGTCCAGGGCCACGATCTGCCGTGTTCCTTCGCCCTCGACGCGCTGCTGGAAGTACAAAACCTTTCCGTCCGGGCTGAAGCAGGGGGCGGCGTCCTCGGTGGCGCGCCCGGTCAGCTTCAGCGGCTGGGCCTCAGGCCTGGTCAGGTCGAGCAGGTAGATGTCGCCCTTGACGTCGTCCTCCGCGCCCACAAAGGCCAGGCGGCGTCCGTCGGGCGAGAGGGCCGGGGACTGGCGGTCGGCCAGGGCCGGGGCCAGACGCCTGGGCAGCACGGTCAGGGTGGGGTCCAGGCTGCGCAGCCAGAGCTCGAAGTACCCGCCGCTCTGGCGCGTGTAGGCCAGCCACTTGCCGTCTGGGGTGATGTCCATGTGCAGCACGTCGCCGGTTTCGAAGCTGACCTGAACCGGCAGGTTCACGTCCAGGCGGCGCGGGGCGCTGCGCAGGGCCTTGGGCCTAAGCGCGTCTTCGGCGATGGCCTGGGCCGTGGGGAGGCCCTGCGCCGCCGGACCGGCTGCCGGTGCCGGAACAGGCCAGGGCAGCAGGGCCAGCGCCAGGGCCGTCCCGGCCAGGAGCTGTCGGATGCGGCACGCGTTCATTTCTTCACCGTCCAGGTTCCGTCCGGGGCTTGCAGCTTGTCGCCGGGCCTGGCCGTGTCCACGGCGAGCTTGGCGAACACGGCGCGCACCTTGGGCAGCTCGGCCTGGGTCAGGGCCGCGTTGGTCTCGATGGCCCGGCGCATGACGGTCTCCCGGGCGCGGTTGACCTCGGCCAGCACGGCGTCGAACTCCTGCTGGCGGTAGCGTGCGGCGAAATCCTTGAGGTCATCCGGGGCGTGCTCGCGCGTCATCGGGAAGCCCTTGAGCTGGCCCTGGTTGTCCTCCCCCGCCCAGCCCAGGCGCTTGAAGGCCTCCACATCGTCGGCATGGAAGCTCATGACCTGCATGGCGGTGATGGCGTCCTGCTGTTCGCGGCTCTTGCGCGGCGGAGTCTGGATGCGTCCGAGGGGGTCCACCCCGCGCACCGAGGCCACGAGCAGGGTCTCCTCGGACAGGGAGTTGTAGGAGCCCAGGATCTGGTTCTCCAGCGAGGTGCGCTCGCTGGCCACGTTGACCTTGACCTCGGCCAGGGTGCAGCCGGACTGAACAGCGAGGGCGGCGAGGGCGGCAGCCAGGATCAGGCGTTTCATCGGGCGACTCCTTCTTGAACGGTGTTCGGAACGATCTTGAGCGTGCCGGGCGGGCTTGCCGGGTCGCGGCAGATGCTCCCGCCCGAGGCGGCGTCCAGGGTGATGACAAGGGCTGGAAGGGGCGCCAGCGCCTTGGTGAGCTGCTTGCGGATGGGCAGGTTGGCCACGGGCAGGCGGTCGATGCGCGGCAGTTCGAGCTGGAAGCCCTTGACCACCACCTCGCCGGACAGGCTCAGGTTGCCGTAGGCCATGCCCAGGCGGACGTTGCGCGGGTAGCCGATGCCCATGAGGCGGCGCTGCTGCACGATGGTTTCGTTCTGCTCGTCCGGGTCCAGGGCGTAGAGCATGCGCTCCAGGGTGCGCGGGC
>CAYMIP010000057.1:0-14784 GCA_964390575.1 uncultured Desulfocurvus sp.
TTCCGCCGGAGGTCACTTCCTCGGACTCCAGGCGCTTCACCAGAACACGGTCATTAAGGGGCTTCAACTTCATCGCTCAGGTCCTCCAAAGGGGTGTGATGTGTGTTGTGCGCCAGCGTGCGCCAGATTTCGGCGGACGGACGCCTGTTGACGCAAAGCGCCCCGCTCTCACGCGGGGCGTTTCAGGCAGGGGGAGAATAAGCACCCTTGCCGGACTGTCAACACGCGCGCGGCGAAAAAAACGGCCTACTCTGCGGCCAGGGCGCTCCGCTCGGCCAGGGGCGTGCGGCCATAGAGCTCGCACAGGCTGCGCAAGGTCTCGGCCAGGGCGCGGCCGGCGCCGCACAGGCAGAGGCGGTCCTGGGGCAGCCGCCAGCCCCAGTTGCCGGTGGTGGTGCCGGGGATGTTCATGCGGTGGCTGGCGTCCAGGTCCAGCAGGTCCTGGGCCGGGATGACCGCGTCCCTGGCCGGGCTGACCAGGGCCAGGCGGATCAGCTCGCGCACCACGCTGTCCTCGGCCACCCTGCGGCCCAGGTAACGCGCCAGCACCCGGCGCAGGGGAGGCCCGGCCTCGGCCGCGAACCAGCCGCGCGTGGTGTTGTTGTCGTGGGTGCCGGTGTAGACCACGCAGTTCTGCTCGTGGTTGTGCGGGGAATCCGGGCTGTAGGGCGTGTGCGGGCCAAAGGCGAACTGCAGGATCTTCATGCCCGGCAGGCCAAAGCGCTGCTTCAGGGCCAGCACGTCGTCGGTGATGATGCCCAAGTCCTCGGCGATGATGGGCAGATGGCCGTGCGCGGCCTTCAAGGCCTCCAGCATCTCCCGGCCCAGGGCCGGAACCCAGGCCCCCTTGACCGCCGTGGGCTCCTCCGCCTTGATCTCCCAGTACCCCGCAAAGCCCCGGAAATGGTCCAGGCGCACCAGGTCAAACAGGCCGAAATTATGGCGCAGGCGCCGCAGCCACCAGGCGAAGCCCTCGGCCCGGCAGGCCTCCCAGTCGAACACGGGGTTGCCCCAGCGCTGGCCGGTTGTGCTGAAATAGTCCGGCGGCACCCCGGCCACAAAGAGCGGCTGGCCCGCCTCGTCCAGCTTGAACAGGGGCGTGTTGGCCCAGACGTCCGCGCTGTCGTGGGTCACGTAGATGGGCACGTCGCCCACCAGCTCCAGGTCCAGCTTGGACAGCTCCCATTTGAGCCGCCCCCACTGGCGGAAAAACAGCCACTGGCAGAACTGGTGGAACACGACCTCGCGCTGCAGGAGGGCGCCGAAGCTGCTCAAGGCCTCCGCCCGGCGCTGCCGGATGTCCTCGGGCCACGCGGGCCAGGCTTGCCCGCCGAAGTGTCCCTTAAGGGCCATGAACAGCGCGTAGTCCGCCAGCCAGTCGGCGTTGTGGCCCCGGAACTCCGCGAAGCCGGGGTCGTCCTCCAGGCCCACCTCCTGCCCTCCGGCGGCCATGCGGCGCTCGAAGACCTGACGCAGCATGGCCCCCTTGCTGCGCTCCACGGCGGTGAAGTCCACCCGGTCGCGCTGGGGCAGGGTCAAGGCGGAAAGTTCGTCGCGCGCCAGTAAGCCGTCGTCGCACAGGGCCTCGGGGCTGATGCACAGGGTGTTGCCCGCAAAGGCCGAGAAGCTGGAATAGGGAGAATTGCCCAGGCTGGAGGCCGTGGGCACGATGGGCAGCATCTGCCAGCGGCTCTGGCCCGCCAGGGCCAGGAATTCCGCAAAGCGCAGGGCCTCTGGCCCCAGGTCGCCGATGCCGAAGCGCGAAGGCAGGGAGGTGAGGTGCAGGAGCACGCCGCTGGTCCGCCGCATGGGGGGCCTCCTAGACGTTGCCGGTGTGTGGCGGGCCCATCCGCAGGGGGTCGCCTCCTCCCAGTCTACACGCAACGGCGGCCCGGAGGAAGGGGGCGCGGCCTGGGCAATAAAAATCCCTGGCACGCAAGGTGCTAGTTCCCGGTCCAGAAAGCCCGCCACAGGGCTTGAAGGAGGCGGACATGCACGCACAAAGCAGACAGCCGGTGCGCGAACAGGTGCTCGAGGCCCTGGGGCAGTCCCAGGACAGCCTGCACGAGCTGGATTACGAGGACGTCGCCCTTTCCGCAGCAGGACTCCAGATGGTGCGCCGGGCCGCAGCCACCGTGCTGCGGCGCCTGAGCGGCATGGCGGCCGAGGACCTGCCCCTGTCCCGCGCCCTGGCCCTGTTCCTGGACCATGTGTTCTGGAACGAGGCCACGGGCGGGCTCATCCTCTGCGCAGACCTGGCGGACAGAAGCGTCTGCCTGCCCATCCCGCCCGACTGCTGGGGCCTCAAGCCCCATTTCGGGCAGGTGCAGTAGCGCTTACACCAGGCCTATTTCATAAAGGTCTGGCTGCGGTCCGGGCCCACGGAGACCAGACCGATGGGCACGCCGGAGAGCTCCTCCAGCCGCGCCAGGTAGGCCTGGGCATTTTCCGGCAGCCCGGCATGGGCCGTGACCCCGGTGATGTCCTCCTCCCAGCCGGGCATGGTCTCGTACAGCGGGCTGACAGAGGCCATGCCGTTCTGCTCCTGGGGCGGATACTCGATCCTCTGGCCCCGATACTCGTAAGCCACGCAGATCTTCAGCTCCTTGAGTCCGGAGAGCACGTCCAGCTTGGTCACGGCCAGCTCGGTGGGGCCGTTCAGGCGCACGGATTCGCGCAGAACCACGAGGTCGAGCCAGCCGCAGCGGCGCTTGCGGCCCGTGGTGGCCCCGAACTCCCCGCCCTTCTCCTGCAGATAGTCGCCGGTTTCGTCGTGCAGTTCCGTGGCGAAGGGCCCGCCGCCCACGCGCGTGGTGTAGGCCTTGACGATGGCGATGATGCGCTCAAGCATCCGGGGCGAACAGCCCGAGCCCGAGGCCGCGTTGCCGGACACCGTGGTGGACGAGGTGACAAAGGGATACGTGCCGTGGTCGATGTCCAGGTGCGTGCCCTGGGCGCCCTCGAAAAGCACCGTGCCGCCGCCCGCGACCGCCTGCTGGATCACAGTGGACACGTCGGCCAGATACGGGCGCAGGCGCTCGGCAAAGGGCAAAAGCTCGCGGAACACCTGCTCCGGGTCCATGGGCGCGCAGCCATAGAGCTGGGTGAACAGGACATTCTTCTCCTCCAGGGCGCTGACGATCTTGGCGCGCAAAAGCTCCGGATCGGCCAGGTCCGCCGCGCGGATGCCGCAGCGGTGCATCTTGTCCTCGTAGCAGGGGCCGATGCCCCGGCCCGTGGTGCCGATCTTCGAGCCCTTGGAAAGCGAGCCCTCTCTTGCCGAATCCAGCGCCCGGTGATAGGACAGAATCACATGGGTCTTTTTGCTGACCATGAGCCGGGCCGGGGAGACATCCACGCCCTTCAGGGCCAGGGTGTCGATCTCGCGCAGGAAGACTTCGGGGTCCAGCACCACACCGTTGCCGATGAGGCAGATTTTGCCCGGATGCAGGATGCCCGAGGGGATGAGGTGCAGGATGCACTTCTCTCCGCCCACCACCAGGGTGTGCCCGGCATTGTTCCCGCCCTGGAAGCGCACGATGGCCGCAGCGTCACGGGCCAGCATGTCCACGATCTTGCCCTTGCCCTCGTCGCCCCACTGGGACCCGAAGACCACGATATTTGACATGGAGGCTCCTTATGACTACTTGCCCCGTCCACGCAGACGAATATTTTGCGGCAAGCAGCAGATTTGCCTAAAAGAGGAATCGACACATGTCAACAATTGCCCCGGACAAGACCTTGAGGATGCTGCGCCAACTCAGGCGCGAGCACCTCACCATGGGCCTCTTGTCCCTCGCCCTGGCCGGGCTTATCCTCCACCATATCAGGACCCTGCCTCTCCCGAGGATCCTGGTGGTGGCGGCCCCGCTCCAGGCGCGCATGTCCGACACCTCCGGGTTAAGCCCGGAGAAGGAGCTGCTGGAGCGTTTCCGGCAGATCTACGGGGTCGAGGTGCGCATCGTGCTCACCCGCACCCCGGAGGAAGTTCTGGAGCTGGTGGAGCAAGGCACGGCCCAGATCGGCCTGGCCCTGGGCGTGGCCCCCAGCGAGGCCGACCGGCGCGCGACCGCTCAAGCGGGCGGGAAGAGCAGCCTGGCCTATGGCCCGGAGTACGACCGCCAGCCCATCTACGCCGTGGACTGGAACGAGGGCTATCTGCCCACCGGGGCAATCCGGCCGGCCATGGACGAGCTCTTGCGCGTGTCCGCGTCCTTTTCCCAGGACCCGGTGCTGGCCCCGGCCCTGCCGCTGGACGCCCTGCACCTGCTTTTGCCCTTTTTGCCCGAGGTGCGCGACGCCGCGCCCACGGGCCGCGAGGCCGGGTACCGCTTCGTCTGGCGCACCGACGTGCCCAAGCTGGACGCCGCCATGCGCGGCTTCTGGCTGCAGCTGACGCGGGAGGGCTCCCTGCCCGCCCTGCGCGAGCGCACCCTGGGCTTCCTGCCCGAGGACCCGGACCCCTTTGAAATGGAGATGCTGCGCCGCACCCTGGCCCTGTACGTGCCGCCGCACGCGGGCTCCATCGCCAAGGCCGCCCGCAAGTGGAGCCTGGACCCCATCCTGCTGACAGCGGTGATCCACCAGGAGTCGCACTTTGACCCGCGCGCGGTGAGCGCCACGGGCGTGCGCGGCCTGATGCAGATGACCGGCGTGACCCTGGAGTTCCTGGGCGTGCAGGACCCCGCCAACTCCGCCGAGGTGATCTTCGCCGGGGCGCGCTACCTGGACATGCTGCGCGGGCGCTTCATCGAGCTGGGCTATGGCCGCGACGAGGCCATGCTTCTGGGCCTGGCGGCCTTCAACGTGGGCCAGGGCCATGTGGAGGACGCCATCGAGCTGGCCCAGGGCGGCAAGCCCGGCCTGCCGAACTGGATGTCCGTGCGCCTTGCGCTGCCCGGCCTAGCCGACCTGGCCGTTGCCCGGAACACCCGCCACGGCCTGTGCCGAGGCTTTGAGGCCGTGGATTTCGTGGATAAGGTGCGCTATTTCGCCTACGCCATCAAGGGGCTAGTCCAGGTCGGGGCGCAGCGGGATGAGCTTTCCGGCCTTCGGCTTGCCCTGGCGCGCTGAGCCGCGCACCAAGGGCAGGGGACCGGCCGAAGCCTGGCCCGAAGCCTGGCCCGGAGCCTGGCCCGGAGCAGGCTGCGCAGCGGGGGCCGGGGGCCGGGATTCGGGCGCGGTGAGGTTCAGCAGGTCCAGACCCAGGCCCGGGCCGGGCGTTCCTGCGCGGGAAGCCGCCAGGTTGTAGTTGAAGAGCTGGTTCTTCATGCGCACGGACTGGATGACGCCGAAGACCAGCGCGGCCTCCTCCCAACGCCTGGTGGGCTCGAACCGACGCACGACTTCTGCGTACCTCTCCCACAGATCCATGAGCGAGGCCTCGTCAAAGGCGACGATCTGCCGGGCCAGCTTGATGAGGGCGTTCTCCAGATAGGACTCGGTCATGGGCAAAAACCTCCGTGGCCGCAAGGCGGCGCGTGAGCGTCCCGGATACCAGAATTCAGGGTGGCCGCCAATGCCTAATTGCCCGGCGGGAACGGCTGTGCTATCCGTACCCCCTGCCGGACGCTTCCGCGCGCAAGACCCCATTTAGTCATAAGGATACGGCCATGAGCGAACTCAAGAAGATGTACACCACCCTGCTGCGCGACCATTTCCCAGACGACCTGCGCATCCAGATCGGCAGCCAGGAGCTGGTCTACCGCAAGCGCACCTGGAACATCAACGGCGAGGTGCGCGGCCTGCGCTACGGCGAGAATCCGGACCAGCCCGCAGCCCTGTACGAGCAGGTGGGCGGGGAGCTCATCCTGGACGGCGTGGCCTTCCGCGGCCCCGGCCAGGGGCTGGTCTCGGCCCTGACCGAGGAGCACATGCTCCAGGCTGGCAAGCATCCCGGCAAGACCAACCTGACCGACGTGGACAACGGCCTGAACATTTTGCAGTACCTGGGCGCGCGCCCGGCCGCCGTGATCCTCAAGCACAACAACCCCTGCGGCGCGGCCTGGACCGACCTGGGCGTGGCCGAGGCCGTCTCCCGCGCCTTCTGGGCCGACCGCATCGCCGCCTTTGGCGGGGCCGTGGTGGTCAACCGGCCGCTGACCAGGGAGGCCGCCGAGCTCATCAACTCCTTCTACTTCGAGGTGGTGGCCGCGCCTGAGTTCGAGCCCGGCGTGGTGGACATTTTGCGCGCCAGAAAGAACCTGCGCATCCTCAAGATTCCCGGCATCGCCAGGCTCGACGAGTTGGCGAGAGCCCCATACTTGGACATCAAGGCCCTGTTCGACGGCGGCCTGGTGCTGCAAAGCTCGTTTCAGAGCCGCATCCGCGAGGCTGCGGACTTCCTGCCCGCCACGGCGGAAAAGGACGGCGTGACCTCTACCGCGCGCAAGCCCACGGCCAAGGAGATGCAGGACCTCATCTTCGCCTGGTCCGTGGAGGCCGGGGTCAGCTCCAACTCGGTCATCTTCGTGCGCGACGGAGCCACCACGGCCATCGGCACCGGCGAGCAGGACCGCGTGGGCTGCGTGGACCTGACCATCGCCAAGGCGCTGACCAAGTATGCCGACCTGCTCTCTTACAAGGAGCAGAACTGCTCCATCTTTGAGCTCATGCTGGCTGCGCGCGCCGACGATGGAAATGGCGCCGCCAAGGCCGAGATTTTGTCCGACATCCGCCAGCGCGCCGGGGAGGCCCGGGGCGGGCTGCCCGGCTCGGTGCTGGTGTCCGACGGGTTCTTCCCCTTCCGCGACGGGGTGGACCTCTGCCTGGCCCAGGGCGTCACGGCCATTGCCCAGCCCGGCGGCTCCATGCGCGATTTCGAAGTCATCCGCGCAGTGAACGAGGCCAGCCCGCAGGTGGCCATGGTCTTCACCGGCCAGCGCTCGTTCAAGCACTAATGGGCAAGCACTAGGCCCCCATGACGAAAACGCCCAAGCTCTCCGGCTTCCTCAAGCCAGGCTCGGTGGTGGAGTTTCTCCAGGACAACGAGGCGCACATCGCCTGGGTGCTGGAGGAGGCCGCAGGCCGCCTGCGCCTGCTCACGCGCACCCGCCGCGAGGTCAAGCTCCCGGCCGCGCGCCTTTTGCCCTGGTCCGGGCCGGACTACCCGCCCGGCGCCACCCGCGAAGAGATCCAGCACCGCCTGGAGGCCCTGGAGGCCCGGCGGCGCGAGATCATGTCCGAGGTCAACGCCCTGGAGCTCTGGGACATGGCCCAGGGCGAGGTGGAGCGCGCTCCGGCGGAGTGGTTCGCAAGCCTGCTCTGGCAGGAGCCGGGCAGCAACGAGCTGGCGGCCATGGGCCGCGCGCTCATCAACGCCAAGACGCACTTCAAGTTCCAGCCGCCGGACTTTGAAATCCACCCTGCGGACAAGGTCGAGGCCAAGCTGTCCAAGGGGCGCGAGGACAAGGAGCGCGAGAGCGTCATCAGCGGCGGGCACCAGCTCTTCACCGCCCTCTGGGGCCGCATCAAGTCCGGCCAGCCGCCCCTGCCAGCCGGAGGCGGCCCGCTGCCGGAGTCCCGGAACCTGGACCCGGAGGTGGCCGCGCGCCTGCGCGAGGTGCTCCTGGCCCAGGTGGCTGGCCGCTCAAGTTCTGGCGGAGAACACGACGCCCTGGGCAAATTTTGGGAAAGCCTCAAGAAGTCCCTGCCGGACATCCCGCATCTGGCCCTGCAGCTGGCCCAGGCCTGGGGTGTGCTGCCGCCGCACTACAACTACCAGCTGGACGAGGTCGGGTACGCCTGGGGCGACGAGTGGGCAGATGCCTTTGCCGGGGAGATCGCGGCCCAGAAGGAGCAGTTCGCGGCCCTGGCGCTCTCCGCCGAGCAGGGCGCTGCAGTGGACCCCACACCCTTTGTGAGCATCGACGCAGCCACCACCAGGGATATCGACGACGCCTTTTTCGTGCGCCCGGCTGAACTCCCGGACGGGGGCGCGGGCTATCTCGCGGCCATCACCCTGGCCCGGCCCACCCTGGCCTGGGACTTCGGCGCGGAGCTGGACCGCGAGGTCATGAGCCGCGTCACCAGCCTGTACCTGCCCGAGGGCTCCGGCCACATGATGCCCGAGACCCTGGGCACGGGCCTGTTCAGCCTGACTGAGGGCGCGCCCAAGCCCGCCCTGGTGGCCGAATTCCTGCTCGACGCGCGCGGCGAAATCGTGGAAACCCGGCCCCGGCTGACCTGGGTCAAGATTGCGCGCAACGTGACCTACGAAACCGCCCAGGCCGCGCTGGAGGCGGGTCCCCAAGATCCTGCGGGCGACGAGCAGATCTGCCTGGCCGGAAAAATCGCCACGTTGCTGTTCGAGCGCCGCCTGGAGCGCGGGGCCGTGGTCATCGAGCGGCCCGAGCCGAGCGTTGAGCTGGAGGAGCCCGGCGCCGAGGGCGAGGTGCGCGTGCGCATCCAGACCCGGCAGCCCAGCCCGGACGCGGAGCTGCTTGTCAGCGAGTTCATGATCCTGGCCAACTGCGGCCTGGCGTGCTGGGCGCGCGAGGTCGGCGTGCCGCTGCTCCACCGCACCCAGGACATCGCCCTGCCCACCGACGCCCAAGGCGTGTTCCGCGATCCGGTGGACATCTTCCGCGTGGTCAAGCTCCTGGCCTCGCCCGTTCTGGAGTGCACTCCGCGCCGTCACGCCGCCCTGGCCTGCGAGGCCTACGCCACGCTCACCTCGCCCATCCGGCGCTACGTCGACTTCCTGAACATGGCGCAGGTCCAGGCTTTTCTCGCCACAGGCGCGCCGCGCCTGGACCGCAGCCAACTGGAGGCGCTGATCCCGCTCCTCTCGGCGCGCATCCAGGAGGTGGGACAAATCCAGCGCTTCCGGCCGCGCTACTGGAAGCTGGCGTATCTTGCGCAGAACCGCAGGGAGCGCTTCCCGGCCGTGGTGGTGGACGAGAGCGGCCCCTACCCCACCCTGTCGCTGCCGGACGTGCAGATCACCGTGCGCCTGCCGCGCAACATGCTGGGCGACAAGGTCTACCCCGGCATGGCGGCGGAGGTGGTTTTCGGCCGCATCGACCCGCTGACCAACGAGCTCAAGGTGCTGGAGGCGCGGGAGGCGGAGTAGCTCCAGGGTCGCGCAACGCGCAACAGGGCCACACTGCGCGATACCGCGCGCGGCATCCGGGCCCGATGCCTTTGCCTCTGTACAACCAGCCAGGATTCGGGCACATTCTCCGGCAGCAGCCATTGCCGAGACGCGCGCCACGCGCAGCAGCACACATCAAGCCAGAGGTCTGCCATGCACTACCTCACCCTGGTGGCCATCGCGAAGGACGAGACGCGGAGCTTACGCGAATGGCTGGTGTACCACACCATCCTGGGCGTCGAGTCCTTCATCATCTATGACAACGACAGCACTGTCCCCATCCGCGAGACCCTTGCGCCTTTCTTGCGCGAAGGATTTCTCAAGGTGGTTGAAATTTCCGGCCAGAACATGCAGCTCACCGCATACAACCACGCTCTGCGCGAGTTCGGTTCCACAACGCGCTGGATGGGCTTCATCGACCTGGACGAATTCATCGTGCCGCAGACAACAGACGATTTGCGCCATTTCCTGACGGACTACGAGGCCCATGCTGGCCTGGCTGTGAACTGGGTGACCTACGGGTCCAGCGGACATGTGAAACGGCCCCTCGGACTCCAGATCGAAAGCTACACCAGACGGCTGCCCCTGTCTGATCCTGCAAACTTCCATATCAAGTCCATAGTGAAGCCAGCATACACCCTGCACGCCCTGTCGCCGCACAACTTCGCCTTCCGCGATGGCTGCCATGCCGTGAACCCGGACCGCATGCCCATCGCCAGCGCATTCAGTCCTGCGTGCCTGGACAGCATCCGCATCAACCATTACTTCTTCCGCTCCCAGGAGGAATTTGAGGAGAAGCTCAGGCGGGGCCGCGCGGACACAGATGCACCAGAGCTGCGGCATCGCATCGAGGACTTTAACGATCAGATGAACGCCGAGCACGATGAAGACCTGAGCGCTCACAAATATTTAGAAAAACTCAAGACTTTCTTAAAGGCGGATTCTGCGCACGAGATCATTGCCTTTCCGCGCCGGAGCATTGCCCAGGACGAGCCGGGCTACCTCTCGGCCTTTGTGGACATGACCCGCCAGGGCGACACAGCCAGGGCGGAGCTGGTCCTGCGCGAGGCGCTGACGCGCTTCCCCGACAACCCGATGCTCATCGCGGTGCGGGCTGGCAGCTTGCGCCTGGCGGGCGATACCGCCCAGGCCCTGGCCGAACTGCACCGCTCCCTGGGCCTGCAGCCCACAACCCAGGCCTTGCGCGAGCTGGCGGCCCTGCACGCAGCCCTGGGCGACCCTGAAACGGCTGGCAAGGTCCGAGCCTACCTGGACTTCCTGGTCGGAGTCGAAAACGCCTGAGGCGCAGGCCAGACGACCGAACACAACAGAAAAGGCCGGAGCCCCCAGCGGAGCCCCGGCCTTCTGCCATTCCTAATCTCTTGAACTCTAGCCGACCTTGGCGGCCTGCATCTCCTCGGCCGTGAAGTCCCACACAGTGCCGTGGGGCGGCAGGGGCTCGTTCTTGAAGAAGTCCGGCAGCTGGTCGTCCTTGACCGTGAACCCGGCGGCGGTGTTGAAGGCGATCTCGTCCTTGAGCGTGCTCACGCCCAGGGCCACCACGTCGTCCACGGCGTAGGGCTTGCCCGTGAGGGCCGCCACCAGCTCGGCGATGACGGGCACGCCGTCGGCGTTGTCCAGCACGGCAAAGGCCACGAACAGGCACAGGCCCAGGCTGTCCACAGCAGCCGTGGCCACCTGCAGGTTCTTGGAGATCTCGATCTGCCCGGCCTTGCCGCGCGGGGCCACGTCGCCGCCGACCTTGAGGATGTTCTGGCACACGGCGTAGCCCGCGGTGTGGTCCGCGCCCTGAGTGGTGGTGCAGTAGGTCACGCCCACGCCCTTCACGCTGCGCGGATCATAGGCGGGCAGGGCCTGGTTCTTGACCACAGGCACGCGGTCCACGCCAAAGGCCTGGGCTGCGAAGCCCGTGCCGTTGCCGATAATGCGGCCCATGGCGTCGTTCTTGTCGCCCACGCGGCGGATGAGCTTCTCGGCGGCCTTGCCGTCACCCCAGGGGATGATCCCGCCCTCCATGGCCATGGCCACGGTGTTGCCCAGGTCGATGGTGTCCAGCCCCATGTCGTCGCAGGCCCGGTCCAGCGCGGCGATGTCGTCCAGGTCCTTGATCAGCGTGTTCGCGCCAAAGGCCCACACGGTCTCGTACTCGAAGCCGGAGGTCAGGTACTTGCCCGCCTTGTCCACGTACTCCTGGGAGCACTGGATGACGCAGCCGGTGTGGCAGCCGTGCTTGACCTTGCCGCCGCGCTTGGTGATGGTTTCGGCAATGGCCTCCCCGGAAATGGCGGCGGCGTGCTCGAAGCGGCCGTCGCGGAAGTTCTTGGTGGGCAGCGCGCCGGCCTCGTTGATGATGTTGATCAGGATGGCGGTGCCAAAGGCCGGCAGGCCCTGGCCGGTGACCGGATGGCCGCGCAGGATTTCCACCCAGCGCTTGGCCGCGGCCTTGAACTTCTCCGGCTCGGCCGCAGGGAGCAGGCCGCAGCCCGCGTCGTCGAGCACGATGGCCTTGACCTTCTTGGAGCCCATGACCGCGCCCAGGCCGCCGCGCCCGGCCGCGCGCGAGGGTCGGCCCTCGGGGTCGGAGAACTGCACCGAGGCGGCCATGCGGCAGGTCTCGCCAGCCGGGCCGATGAGCATGGCGCCGATCTTGGGGCCGAACTTGGCCAGGATCTTGTCCATGCTGGCGTAGGTGCCCAGGCCCTCCATCCCGCTGGCGGCCTCGAACCTCACGCCGTCCTTGGTGATGATGATGTTGGTGAACCCCGCGCCCTGCTCGGGCTTGTCCTCCAGCACGATGGCCAGGATGCCCAGCTTGGCGAGCTTCTGGGAGAACTGGCCGCCGGAGTTGCTCTCCTTGATGGTGCCGGTCAGGGGCGACTTGGCGCCGAGGGAAATGCGGCCGGAATTGGCCACGATTGTGCCGGTGAGGATGCCTGCGGCGGCCACCAGCTTGTTGGCGGCGGACAGGGCGTGGGCCGTGGCCGGAACCTCGTCCAGCACAAGGCGCGAGGTCAGGGCGCGGCCGCCCAGCCCGGCGTACTTGCCCAGGTCCTCAAAGCGGAATTCCTTGGTGCGGGTGTTGATGCGCAACAACTTCGACATGGTGTCGCTCCTTGTTTCTGTTTCATGACCGGCTTGCCAGAAAAGCGGATGCCGAGTAGGTAACAAAATACCCGGTTCAAAGAGATGTTGTCAAAATATTTGAGTATTATGCCTGCTCAGGCATAACAACGGAGCCAGCCATGGCCGAGACGCTGACCCTGGTCCTCCAGGCCGCTCCAGAGGCCCTGCTCGCCCTGACGCCCCTCCTGCGCGAGGGCGTGGGCGCGCAGGTGCGCCCGGGCCTGTCCCTGCGGCGCACCCTGGTGGAGGACCTGGGCCTGGACCCGGTGTGCGTGGAGGAGCGCGTGCAGACCGTGTTCCTCGACGGCTCGCCCGTGGACGACATCGACGCGGACTGCGCCAGCCCGGGCTGCACCCTGGCCCTGGCCGGGGCCCTGCCGGGGGTGGCGGGCATCGCCATGCGCCGGGGCAGCCCGGTGGGCGTGTTCCGCGAGGGCATCGCCCACGGCGTTCCCCATGACATTGACGCAGGCCAGACAAGCTCCGCAGAAGGCCTGGCCGTGACCCTCAAGCTGTTCAACTCCGTGGCCGTGGAGTGCCTGGCCGCAGTGCTCGGCCGGGGCATCACCCTGCGCACACGCAGGCTGGCCGAGCTGCTCACGGCAGACCCGGAGGCCCTGGCCCTGGCCGCCTTCAGCCTGGATGGCCAGGCCATGGACCGCGCCGGGCTGGTGGCGGCGCTTCTGGGCAGCAGCGGGCAGCTCCGGGTGCAGGCGGTCCCGTGAGTCTGGTGGTGAACCCGGCCTTCAGCCCGGCCATCAGCCCGGATATGGAGACCCTGGCGACAATCGCCGAGGCCGCCGGGGCGGCCATCATGGCGGTGCGCCGCGCGGGCTTCAGCGTGCAGTACAAGGCCGACGCCTCGCCGCTGACCATGGCCGACCTGGCCGCGCACGAAAGCATCCTGTGCGGTCTGGCCGAGCACTTTCCCGGCCTGCCCGTGCTCTCCGAGGAGGGCGCGGCCATCCCCTCCCCTGAGCGCGCCCGCTGGAGGCGGCTGTTCATCGTGGACCCGCTGGACGGCACCAAGGAGTTTGTGAAGGACTTGGGCGAGTTTTGCGTGTGCATCGCCCTGGCCGAGGACGGCTTCCCGCTCTTCGGCGCGGTGCATGTGCCGGTGTGGGGCAAAACGTATGTGGGGGGCCTGGGCCTTGGCGCATTCCGCAGGGAGGCAGGCGGCGCGTGGCAAGAAATCCGCGTGCGCCAACCGGACCCGGCCGGGCTCACGGTGCTGGCCAGCCGCTCGCACCCCTCGCCAGACACCGAGGCCTGGCTGGCGGACAAGAACGTGCGTGAGCGCCGCACCGCTGGCAGCGCGCTGAAGTTCTGCCTGGTGGCCGAGGGCGCGGCCGACCTGTACCCGCGCTTCAACTTCACCCGCGAATGGGACACCGCAGCGGGCCAAGCCGTGCTGGAGGGCGCGGGCGGCAGCGTGCTGACCCTTGTCGATGGACGGGCCGGGCAACGAATGGCCGTAAACAAGCCCGCGCTGGAGAACCCGCCGTTTCTGGCCAGCGCCGCTCCCATCAAATAATCAGGGGCAGGCCCCTGGACCCCGCCAAAGGGCCTGAGCCCTCTGGACTCCCCATTACGCCGAAAGGGCTGGTCAGGCTTCACCTGACCAGCCCTTTCGGCGTGAAATGGACTCAAACAAATGAGGGGGGTTGGGGGATCATCCCCCAAAAAAGACTCTCTGCCCCGGCCTATTCCTCGCCCGGCTGGATCTCGCGCGTGGCGACCTCCAGGGGCTCCAGCACGGGCAGCTCCTTTTCCGGGGCTGCGGCCAGCTCCTTGAAACGCCGGGCCGACACCAGCACGCGCGTCTCCAGCGAACTCACGGTCTTGTTGTAGGCATCCACCGCGCCGGAAAGCCCCTTGCCGACCCGGGCAAAATGCTCGGCCAGGGTCACGATGCGCGTATAGAGCTGGCGGCCCAGTTCGCTGACCTGCTGGGCGCTCTCGGCCACCTTTTCCTGCTGCCAGCCGTAGGACACGGCCTTGAGCAGGGCGATGAGCGTGGTCGGCGAGGCCACGATGACGTTCTGCTTGACCCCCATCTCGATAAGCGAGGGGTCGTGCTCCAGGGCGGAGCTGAAGAAGATCTCGCCCGGCAGGAACATGACCACGAATTCCGGCGTGGGTTTCAGGTGCTCACAGTAGCTCTTCTGGCTCAGCTTGGTCATATGGTCGCGGATCTGCCGCGCGTGGACCTGCATGTGCTGCTTGCGCGCGTCCTCGTCCTGGGCTTCGTGCGCGTTCAGGTAGCCTTCCAGCGGGGCCTTGGCGTCCACCACCACCTGCTTGCCGCCGGGCAGGCGCACCACCATGTCCGGCCGGAGGCGCCCGTCCTCGGTGCTCACGCTCGTCTGCTCGGTGAAGTCGCAGTAGTTGACCATGCCGGCCAGCTCCACCACACGCCGCAGCTGCATCTCGCCCCAGCGGCCGCGCACCGTGGGCCGCCGCAGCGCGTCCACGAGCTTCTTGGTCTCCTTCTTCAGGTCCACCTGGTCCGAGGCCAGGAACTTCACCTGCTGGGTCAGCTCCAC
>CAYMIP010000058.1:0-14172 GCA_964390575.1 uncultured Desulfocurvus sp.
CGTACGGCACGCTGCCGATGAAGGCCACGGCCGTGGCCAGGGCCGCGATGCGGTGTGATTTGCCGTAGCGCGCGGCCAAAAGGTCGGCGATGCTCGTGATGTGGAAGCTCGACTTGATGCGCACGAGCTTGCGCAACAAGAGCCACCACAGGGCGGCGGCGATGGTGGGGCCGATGTAGATGGTCATGAACAGCAGGCCCGAGTCCACGGCCGTGCCCACGGAGCCGTAGAAGGTCCAGCTCGTGCAGTAGGTGGCCAGGGACAGGGCGTATACCCAGGGCTTGTCCGTGACCGGGCGGCCCATTTCCGCGCGGCGCTCGGCCCACCTGGCCAGCAGGAACAGGCAGCTGATGTAGCCCGCCAGGAGCAGCAGGAGCGCAATTGGGCTAGACATGGCCGCCCCCTGCGTCAGGTCCTGTCCCTGGCGGTTCCGCTGGCCCGTTGCTGCTGGCGGCCCCGCACGCAGCCAGGAACAGCAGCGCGATGGCCAGCCCCCAGACCGTGAGCAGCCAGCCGAACAGGGCCGCTGGCGCGGGAATGCTCAAGACCGGCCAGTTGAAGACCAGGAGCAGCGCCACGAAGACGAAGCGGAAAATGCCGGGCTTCCCGAACGCTCCCTTCATGCCCCCCCCTTGCCTGCGGACGCCCTGCACGGTGAATGAACCTGCCCCAGGCCTGCTTACGCCTTCCTGGGTATTTCCGCAACCGTTGCGGGGAGTTTTGCGTAGTGTCCGCAGGAGGGGGGCGGCATTGCGCGGCCTATGCGGCCGAAATCAACTGCTGCACCAGGGCCCGGATGTCGGCCGGGCTCACGGGCTTGGGCAGAAAGGCCAGGGGCTTTGTGGACAGCGCCCTGGCGCGGGTCTCGGGGTCGGTGTAGGCCGTGGTGTAGGCCAGGGGCGGCCCGCCCTGCCTGCGTATCCGCCGGGCGGTCTCGATGCCGTCCAGCTCGCCCTCCAGGTTGATGTCCATGAGCACCAGGTCCGGGCGCGCGCGGGCCAGGGCCGCCAGGGCGGCCTCGCCGGAGGGAACGGAGGCAAAGGCCCTGTGCCCCAGCTTGCGGATGAGCATCTCCATGGCCAGGGCGATGATGCGCTCGTCCTCCACGATGAGGATCGTCAGCGGGCCGGGTGTCACGCCTCCTCCAGGGGGAAGCGCAGGGTGAAGCGCGCGCCACTGCCCAGGCTCTCCGCCGTGACGCTGCCGAAGAGCTGGCGGGCCAGGCTGGTGATCAGGGTCAGGCCCAGGGTGGCGGAGCTTTCGAGGTCGAAGCCCGAAGACAGGCCCGGCCCGTTGTCCTCCACGATGAGCTCCAGCTGTCCGCCCTGGTGCGTCAGGGCCACGCGCAGGCGGCCATTGCGGCCGCTCCGGAAGGCGTGCTTCACGGCGTTCATGACCAGCTCGTTCAGGACCAGCCCGCAGGGGATGGACCGGGTGACGGGCAGGCGCACGTTCTCCACCTGGTACTCCACGCGCACGGGCACATCCGCGCTGGCCACCACGCGGTCCACCAGCCGGGGCACGAACTCGCCCATGCCCACGCTGGACAGGTCGACCGAGCCGTAGAGTTCCTCGTGCACCAGGGCCATGGCCGAGATGCGCTTCTGGCTCTCTTCGAACATGGCCTTGTCCAGGGGCTCGATGACGTACTCGGCCTGCAGGAAGAGCAGGCTGGAGATGAGCTGCAGGTTGTTCTTCACCCGGTGGTGGATCTCTTTCAGCAGAACTTCCTTTTCGTGCAGGGAACGCCGCACGTCGTGCTCGGCATCCAGGCGGGCCACCACCTGCCAGCAGGCGTCCATGAGCAGGGAGAGCTGCATCACGTCCCCGTCCTGGTAGTCCCCGTCCCTGTTGCCCACCCCGGCCACGGCCACGATCCTGCCCTCGCGCAGCACGGGCACGCTCATGAAGTTGCCGAGCGCCACGTGGCCCTCGGGGTAGCCGCGTTTGAGGGGGTTGGCGGCCTGGAAGTCATTGACGATGAGCGGACGCCTCTGGCGCACCACCTCGCCCCAGATGCCCGTCTTGTCCAGCTCGTAGCGCTGCGGCGCGCCCTTGACCGTGCACGCGGCCATGACCTCGCTGGACCAGCTGTTCAGCACAAACTCCCGGCTCACTTCGTTGTAGTGGTAGATGTAGCCGAAGCGGCTCTCCGTCAGCGTCAGGGCCTCGGACAGGCAGTAGTCGAGGAACTCCTGCACGGACTCGGCCCTGTGTTGCAGCACCCGCACCAGGCACTGCAAGCGGTCCACATTGCGCCGGACCTCGGCCTCGGCCTTTTGGCGCGCATGGATGAAGCGCGCCTGCTGCACATTCTGGTAGGCCCGGAGGGACAGCTCAGAGGACAGCACAAAGAGGGCCTTGGAAACCTTTTCGAACTGCTCGGAGGACATGACCGGAACTTCGGCCAGGGCGCTTTTGAAGGCCTCCATGTCCGCGCCAATCTCCTCGCCATAGCGGAGCATGCTGTCCATATTCTGGGCCTCGTTGCGCACCTGGCCGATGAGCCAGTTCGCAATGTGCTGGCCGCCGAGGGTGATGCTCGCGCCCGCGTCCCAGAGTCCTCCGCTCAGGCAGGGCTGAATCTTCGGCCCGGACTGGCTGGGCTTGCCCAGCGCGGCATCGGACGCCCAGCAATTGGCCAGGCCTTTTTCCGTTTTGCGGATGACGTCGCGGCACAGCCGGCAGAAGTTGCTGGGCTTGGTGAGGGGCACCCCCTCCGGGGTGGTGATGACGGAGGCGACATTCATGGACTCCGCAAAGGTGTCCTGAATGCGCTGGATGTCCTCCAGGTTGAACAGGTCGGCAAAGCGGATGGCGGCCGGATTGTCCAGCGGCTGGGTCAGGGCGAGAACCTGCCTGTGCAGCGCCTCCTCGGCCCGCTTGCGTTCGGTCAGGTCAAGACCGAAGGAATAGTTCTGGCTGCCCAGGGTGATGAACCCCCAGGAGATGTTCTTCTTCGAGCCGTCCTTGCAGGTGCAGACGACGTCCATGGGCTCTATGGACGTTTTGGTCTCGATGGCGCGGGCGACCCTGCGGCCCCATTCCTCCGAGACCTGGCGGCGCTCTTCGGCATCGGGATAGGCCAGCGGCCACCAGTGCTCGGCGGTCGGCATGTCTTCCAGGGTATACCCGAACATGTTGACGAACGCGGGGTTCATGTATTCGGAGATCTGTTCCTTCCCGACGGACAAGTAGATGGCCAGGGGGATGGTTTCGACCATGGTCCGGAAGGTTGCCTCGTTCTCCCGCAAGGCCTCCTCGGCCCGTTTGCGCTCGGTGATGTCCAGGGCGTAGAGGTTGACATAGCCCTCTGCCGCAACGGGCCGGGCGGCAAAGGCAAAGAAGCGCCCGCCAAAGGCGTCCTCGAAGTGCTGCACCTCCCCGCTCACCAGGGAGCGGGACACGATGGCGGCATATTCCTCCGGCAGCTTCTGGCCCGCCTGGAGGCCCAGCAGCTCCTCACTGGTCGGGTTGGCCATGAGCAGCAGGCCCCCGGCCCCGATGCGCAGCACCGGGCTCGGGTTTTCCAGGGGGAAGCGCGCCAGGCTGCGCACCTCGTCCTGGGCCGCCAGCACCTGGGCGTAGGAGGCGGCGAGCCCGTCCTGCATGGTGTTCACGGCCCAGGCCAGCACGTCCAGCTCGTCGCCAGCGTGTTTTTTGTCCAGGGCCAGGGGCTGGCTGTCCCCGCCCAGGCTGAAGGACTGGAGGTGTGCGGCCAGGGTGGAGAGGTGGCGGGAGATCATGTTGCTGGTGAGCCAGACCACCAGGCCCGCCACCAGGAGCACCAGGGCGGTATGGAAGGCCATGGCCCGCAGGGCGGCGCTGAAGGCCTCGTGCATGACCTCCTGGAGGTCGGCCTGGACGTGCAGCAGGCCCAGATCCTGGCGCTGGCCCTTGTAGACCATGAACAGCGGGAATTCCCGGTCCAGCACGTCCCTGGTCCTGCGCACCCCGGACTCGGCCACGAGGTTGCCCTTGTCCGACACGGCGGCGTAGCTGATGTGCCGGAAATTGCGGATGCCCTCCACGTGCAGGGCCAACTGCTCCCGGTCGAACTCCCAGAGGGCGCCCGCCACGCTCTTGGTCGTGGCCTGCCCGATGACCGCAAATTCCTCGTGCACGGCCTCCAGGGCGCTGCGGTACTCCCACCAGGCGCGCGCCCCGGCCAGGAGCAGGATGAGCGCCACGCTGAAGCCCAGAACGCGTTTGAGCAGGCGCAGGGTCAGGGGTTTCTGCACCGTCAGGGAAAGAGTGCTCATTGTCCGGCCTCCGCCAGCCCGGCCCCGGCAAGTCCGGCCTTGGTCAGGCGCTCGATGCTGCCGTCGCGGCGCATCTGGCGCAGGGCCTCGGCCAGCCGGGGCACCAGCTCCGCATGGCGTTTGTGCAGGTAGACGTACATGGGCGGATTGGCCAGGGGCGGCAGGAGCGCGCGCAGGCCCTGGTAGCCCTTGCGGCGGATGATATCCTGGCCCGTGTGCTGGCCCGAGACCACGACCTCCGTCCGGTCCTTGTCGAGCAGGGCCAGCAGGGCCTCCTCGTCGCGCACGAGCTGGAGCTGCGCCACATGCTCCAGGTTCCGCTCCACCAGCTTCCAGCCGGTGACGGCGGCCACCCGGCGGCCCCGCAGGTCCGCCCAGCCAGCCACATGGAGGCCCGGGTCGCGGGTGAAGGCGGTGTAGGGGAAATGGCTCACCGGCTCGGGCACCATGACCAGGTTCTGGTATTTGGCCGCGAGCCCGGCGATGCGCACGTAGTTGCCGTCGTCAATGCCCTGGTCGGCGTTCTGGAGACAGCGCTCGGACGGCAGTTGCACCAGCCGCACGGCCATGCCCAAGCGCCGGAAGGCCTCGGCGACGATGCGGTCCTCGAAGCCTGTGCCGTCGGGACGGGAGTGGGGCGGCGCGCCGTCGGTGTTGAGCACCAGCGTCTGGGCCCCGGCGGCGCTGGCGGGCAGGGCGAGCGGCTGGGTGAGCAGCAGGGTGACCAGAAGCGCCATGAGGGGCGGCAGAGGGGACACGCGCAGGATCATGGTGTCTGTATACGACAGCGCGCGACTTTTGGGCAAGCTTTTTCGGCGGATGAGCCCTAACCGAAATGGCGGTCGTAGTCGGTCTGGGCCTGCTCGTAGTCGCCCACGCGGCCGATGTCGATCCAGTACTCGCGCACCGGGAAGACCAGCGCGGCCTCCCCGCGCTGCATCAGCGCCTCGAAGAGCACGGGCATGTCATAGGGCTCCTCAGCGGGGATCTGGGCCAGGGCAGAGGGCGAGAGGGCGTAGATGCCCGCATTGACGAACACGGTCTGGCTGGGTTTTTCCTCGATGCGCACCAGCTTGTGGTCGATGACGTGCACCACCCCGTAGGGGATCTGCGCGGTGTAGGGGCGCACGCACATGGTGGCCGCAGCGCCGTGGGCGGTGTGGAAGTCCAGCAGATGCGCGAAGTTGACCTTGGTCAAGAGGTCGCCGTTCATGACCAGGAAGGGCAGCTCGCCCATGTCGGGCAAGAGCTTCAGCGCCCCGGCGGTGCCCAGGGGCTGGTCCTCGCGCAGGTACTCGATGCTGGCCCCGAAGCGCGCGCCGTCCCCGAAGTGCTCCTCCACCTTGTCGGCCATGTAGTTGACGGAGATGAAGAACCTGCGGAAGCCCTGGGCCACGAAGTTCTCCAGGATGATCTCCAGGATGGGCTTGTCGCCGATGCGCAACAGCGGCTTGGGGCAGAGGTCGGTCAGCGGGCGCAGGCGCTGGCCCCGGCCCCCGGCCATGAGCACCACGGCGTTGGGCAGCACCTGGCGCGCCAGCAGGTCCATCAGGGTCTCCAGGCCCACCACGCGGCCCGCTTCGTCCACGATGGGGATCTGGCGCAGGACCTTGGCCTGCATGATCGAGAGCAGGGTCTCGCGGTCGGCCTCGGGCGGGGCCGTGGTGGGCGTGCGGAACATGATCCCAGCCACCGGGCTGGTGAGCGCCTTGCCCGCCAGGATGGCCCGGCGCACGTCGCCGTCGGACACGGTGCCCAGAAGCCGCCCGCCCTCGTCCACCACCAGCGCGATCTGCAAGCGCGAGGTGTCGATGATGCGCACGGCGTCGATGGCCGGGGTCGATGGCGCGATGAGCACGCTTTTCCACTTGTCCATGTGCATGTCGTGGCCTCCTGTGCGCGTCAAACGGGAAAGAGCGCTCCGGGCCGGGCTAGAAGGTCATCTTCTTCTGCACCAGGGCAGGGCCAAGATCAATGGTCGCCAGAATGTCCGCGATGCGCGGCCCGGCATTGCCCGAGCCGTACGGGTTGACCACCTGCGCGCAGTGCGCGCGCCAGGCCTCGTCAAAGATGCCGCGCGCGCAGGCGGCGTAAATCTGCTCCTCGTCGTAGCCCGTGTCCAGCACGTTGTCCGCGCGCAGGCGGCCCTGCTGGCGGCTCCCGATGTTCACCACCGGGCAGCCGAAGATGGCCGTCTCCTTGATGCCGCTGGACGAATTGCCCGCGTACACCCCGCGCCCGGCCGCGCCGCAGAGGTGCAGCACGCCGTGGTAGTTGCGGCGGCCCAGGCTCTTGTGGACCTGGATGTTCGGCAGCCTCTCGGCCGCCACCTGCTCCAGCTCGGCAATGATGGCTTTGCCGCCTGCGTCGTTGTTGGGATAGGTCAGGATGACCTGCACGCCCTGGGCGGCCAGGCGGCGCATGGCGGCCAGGGCCGGGCGCACCTGGGCGGCGGCCTGCTCGAACTCCGTGGTCACGCTGTGCTGGGTGAAGACGGCCACGGGCTTGGCCGGGTCCAGACCGAAGCGCTGGCTCAGCTCCTCGGGGCTGGCGTAGTTGCCCTGGGCAATCAGGTCCAGGGCCGGGAAGCCGACATTGTGCACGCGCCAGGGCTCCTCGCCCAGTTTGCGCACGCGCTCGGCCGCCTCTTCGTTGGTGGTGAAGTGCAGGTGCGCCAGCTTGGTCATGGCGTGGCGTACGGAGTCGTCCAGCGCGCCGCCCTCGGTGATGTCGCCGCCCTCGATGTGCGCGGTGGGGATGCCCATCTGGGTTCCGGCCACCACGGCGGCCAGGCCCTCGAAGCGGTCGGCGTAGACCACGAAGAAGTCGGGCCGCAGCGCGTCCAGGGATTCGGACAGGCTGACGATGCCGGTGCCGATGGCCTGGGCCGTGGCCGCCAGGGTGTCGTGGCGCATGGTCATTTGCACTTCCGCGTGGATCGTGAAGCCGTCCCTTTCAATCTCGCTCTTGGTGGCGCCAAAGTCCTCGTCCAGGTGCGCGCCGCCCACGAACAGATAGCCGTCGAGGTCCGGATGGGCGTTTATGGCCTTGATGATGGGGAACTGCAGGCCGTATTCGGCCCGGTTGCCCGTGAAGATGGCGATTTTGCGCTGCTGGCTCATGGCAATCCTATGCGCTGTGCGCGTTGCGAAAACTGTGCTCCAGGCCCTGGCGCAGGTCCAGCTGCGGCCGCCAGCCCGTCAGCGCCACCAGGCGGCTGTTGTCCAGCACCAGGCTGGAGGCGCGCGCGGCCGGGTCGGGCCCCCGCTCCTGCGGAAGGCGCGGAGTATGGAAAAGTTCGGCGCAAAGGTCAATGAGCGCGGCCACGGAGGTGCCCAGCCCGGTGGACAGGTTGGCCGTCACCCCTTCGGCCCCTTCGGCCCCTTCGGGGCTTTCAAGGGCGTTGGCGGCCAGGCCCAGGCGTATCAATCCTTCTGCCGCGTCCGCCACGTGCAGGAAGTCGCGCACCGGGCTCTCGTCCCAGACCTGCAAGGGGCCGCCTGCGCGCACCTGGGCCAACAGACGGCCGAGCACCGTGTTCTCGCCGCCGCCCGGGCCGTAGAGGTTGGACAGCCGGGCGATGGCCCCGCGTACGCGCCCGGAGGCGCAGGCCGCGCGCACCAGGCCCTCGGCTGCGATCTTGCCGCGCGCGTACTCGGCCAGGGGCAGGAGCGGGTCGTCCTCGCGCGCCGGGCGGGGCAGCCCGTCGCCGTAGACGATGCCTGTGGAGGGAAAGACAAAGGCGCAGGCCACGGCGGAGAGGGCGCTGAGGGCCTCGGCCACCAGGTCCACGTTGAGCTTTTGGGCCAGCGCCGGATCGCGCTGGCAGGCCCCGGCGTCGGCCAGGCCCGCCAGGTGGAAGAAGCCCGCCGGTCCCGGAATAACGTCCGCCGTCTGGCTCAGGAAGTCCCGGGCCTGGGCCAGGGCGGTCGAGCCTTCGGCGTTGTGGCTGTAGCTGGTGCCCATCGCGTCGGGCAACGCGCCGGGCCAGGGCCGGGTGTCGATGCCCAGGACCTGCGCGCCGGAGGCCAGCAATTGGCGCGTGACCGCACGGCCCAGAAAGCCGCAGGCCCCGAACACCACCGCGCGCCGGAACGCGGAGCCTTGGGGCACAGTGGGGCAGCCTTCCACGCTCACCCCCCCTAGATGTTGTACTGGTCGGCCTTGTAGGCCTTGCGGTTCTCCGGGTCGGCGAACCACTGCGCAGTCTCCAGCAGGCCCCGGTCAAAGCCGTCCAGCCCGCCATAGGCCGGGCGCCAGCCGCAGAGCCGGGCGGCCTTGGCGTTGCCCGCGAACAGGCGCTCCACCTCGCTCTTCTCGGGCCGCAGGCGGGCCTCGTCGCACTCGATGTCGATCTCCGCGCCCATGACATGCGCAATGCGTTTGGCCGTGTCGCCGATGCTGACCTCGAACCCGCTGCCCACATTGATGACCTCGCCCACGGCCGCATCCGCCTGGGCGATGGCGGTGAAGCCGCCCACGGTGTCGGACACGAAATTGAAGTCGCGCGTGGGGGTCAGCGCGCCGAGCTTGATGCAGCGCTTGCCCGCCGCGATCTGGGTGATGATGGTCGGGATCACCGCCCGGGCGCTCTGGCGCGGACCGTAGGTGTTGAAGGGCCGGATCACGGCCACGGGCGTGCCGAAGGCCGCGAAGAACGACAGCGCCAGCTGGTCCGCGCCGATCTTGGTGGCCGAATAGGGCGACTGGCCGGCAAGCGGGTGCTCCTCGGTGATGGGCACAAAGCGCGCCGTGCCGTAGACCTCGCTCGTCGAGGTGTGGACCACCTTCTGGACTTCGAGGTCACGTGCTGCCTGAACGATGTTCAGGGTGCCCGCCACATTGGTCTGCACGTAGGTGTCCGGCGAGTGGTAGGAATAGGGGATGGCGATGAGCGCGGCCAGGTGCAGCACCACGTCGCAGCCGCGCATGGCCGTGCGCACCCCGTTTGGGTCGCGGATGTCGCCCTGGAACACGTCCAGGCTCTTTTTCAGCTCCGGCTCCAGGCTGTCCAGCCAGCCCCAGGAGGAGAAGGCGTTGTAGTGCACAAAGGCGCGCACGTCATGGCCCGCGCGCAGCAGCGTTTCCGTGAGGTGCGAGCCGATGAACCCGCCCGCGCCCGTGACCAGGATCTTTTTGCCCGTGAGCTCCATTACTTCCTCCCGCCTTGCACCAGATCCCAGCTGAGCTGGGTGTCTTTGTCCATGTCCGCCGCCGCCGTGCGGCCCAGGAGCCCCTCGAAATGCTCGGCCAGAATCTGCCCGGTGCCCGGCCGCTTGACCCAGAGGTTCTGCTTGCTGAAGGCCTCGCCCTTTTTGATGGGCGCGATGGTCACGCAACTGGCGTAGGCGAAGTCGATGGTCACCTGCTCCTCGGGCAATATGCCCTTGCTCCCGCCCCGGGCCTGCTGGATGAGCCTCGAGCCCTCGATAAGCTGCTTCATTTCCGCCGGGTCCATGGACAAAAACACGTCCGGGCCGGGCCAGGCCTTGTCCGAGGTGTAGTGGCGCTCCAGCATGCTCGCGCCGAGCGCCACGGCGCCCAGGCAGGGGTAGATGGTCATGGTGTGGTCGGACAGGCCCACCACGGCGTCCGGAAAGGCTTCGATCAACTCCACCATGGCCCCCAGGCGCACCTTGTCCGGCGGGGTGGGATACATGCTCGTGGTGTGCATGAGCCCGAACGGGACCTTGCGCGCGCGCAGGATAGCCACCGAGCGGGCCACATTGGCCATGCTGTTCATGCCCGTGGACAGGATCACCGGCTTGCCGAAGCTGGCGATGTGGTCCACCAGCGGATAGTTGTTGCACTCCCCGGAGCCGATCTTGTAGCCGCACACGCCCATCTTCTCCAGGCGGTCGGCTGCGGCCCGGGAAAAGGGCGTGGACAGGTAGAGCATGCCAAGCGACTCCACCAGGGCTTGCAAGCGGCGGTCGTCGGCCTCGGACAACTGGCAGCGCTCCATGATCTCGTAGATGGACTCCTTGGCGTTGCCGGGGATGACCGACCTGGCCTGGGGGCTCATCTCGTCCTCCACCACATGGCACTGGAACTTCACGCACTCGCAGCCCACGGCTGCGGCGTCGCGCACCATGCGCTCGGCCTTGGCGAAGTCGCCCTCGTGGTTGATGCCGATCTCGGCGATGACCAGGGGCGGAAAGTCGGGTCCGATTGGGCGTCCGGCCAGGGTGATCTGGGGCATGGCGGCTCCTTTGTCCTGTCGATCAAGTGAGCGGACGATAGGGAAAAGGGCGGCAAGAATCAAGGCGGGGGCCGGGCGGGACGGACGGGTCGAGCGCCAGGATATTCCCGCATCACCCAGCGGCATAACGTTATGCTAATTCCTGATTGGTTTACGGATGTCGCGTGCAGATATATTTATAACATCTCGTAATCGCATAGCATATATTTTTATGAAAGGGTTGTGCGCCCGATGCTTTTGTTTTATTGTCTAACCATAGAGGGGCCGCTCCCGGCCAGAGGCTCGAATGATGGCCTGGGACGGGGCTCAAGAAAACAGGGGTGTCTTCCGAGAGTGTATTACGGCTGACCTCGGGACGGGGAGCAGGAAAAGGGGGGGGTGAGATGAAGAAGCTGATCGCCGTTGCATTGATGCTGGGCCTCTTGGCCACCGCCGCCAGCGCCTACGCGCTCCCGCTCACCTTTGAGGTGGCCGGGATCAACGACAAGACCCTGCGGGCCACGGTGACCGCGGACTACAATCCGCTGACCGCCATCGCCAGCTTTTCCATTCTGAACACCACCACCACCCACGGCAAGATCACCGGGTTCGCCTTCAGCCTGCCGAACAACGGCTTGGGGATTGGCGCGGTCACCGACCTGAGCGGCATCCCTGCTCCGCCCCAGATCTTCAGTCCCAACCCCAATTTCCACCTGCTGAACTCCGGCGCGTACATGCCCAACACCATAGACTCCCCGCAACTCGCCGGGAACTTCGACGTGGGCATGGGCACCGGCTCGAATTTTGCCGGTGGCGGCAATCCCAACCAGGGCATCCTGATGGGCCAGCTGGCCACCTTCTCCCTGCTCTTCTCCGGCCCCGGCACGGGCAGCTGGAACACCAGCTCCATCCTGGCCGCCCTGGCCCAGGAGCAGGGTCCGCACTTCGCCGTGCGCTTCCAGGCCACCGGTCAGTGTGGCGGTGACAGCGACGTGGGCACGCCCACGCCCATCCCCGGCGCGGTGTGGCTGCTCGGCAGCGGCCTCCTGGGCGTCATGGGCTTCAAGCGCCGCCGCGCGGCCGAATAAGCCGCAAGCAACCATTCCGCTGCGGATTTGACGCCACCGAAAGGGGGACCACACGGTCCCCCTTTTTTGTGCGCTGTGGTTTGGCCGGAAGATCTGGGGTGACGAGATGCATGGTTGAGGCAAGTGGCAATTGGCGAAGGGGAGAGGCGAATGGGAGCGTCTCCCTGTCCTGGCGGGCCTACCCGTCGCTGCGCAGCACCCGCCGCGCGCCAATGAAGCGCTCGCGCCAGTAGGGCGTGTCCATGTGGTCCTCGCGCACGCGGCCGCCCTCGCGCGGGCTGTGGATGAAGGTGCTTTGGCCTGTGGCGATGCCCACGTGCATGTTCTTGGGGTTGCCCGGCAGGCGGAAGAACACCAGGTCGCCGGGGCGGATGTCGCGCCGGCCCACGGGAGCGCCGGCCTCATACTGCTCGTAGGACACGCGGGGCAGGTCCACGCCCACCTGGCGGTAGCTCCACCAGGTCAGCCCGGAGCAGTCGAACCCGCTCTGGGGCGATTCGCCCCCCCACTTGTAGGGCGCGCCTGTAAGTGACCGCGCCGCCGCCACCACCGGGCTTTTGCCCCCGTGGTGCAGGCCGGGCAGGGGCTCGGGCGAAATGTGCGCCGGGGCGCAGCCGCCCGCAAGGGCCGCCAGAAGCAGCAGGGCCAAAAGGGCCAAGGCCCCGGCAAGGCGCTCTGTGTGGTGGCGTACGCTGTTCATGGGTGCAGGCTCGGCGCAGGGCGCGGTTACTTGATGATGCGGATGTGGTTCTGCACGGTGCGCACGTCCTGCACGGCGTTCGCGTGCGCCACAATGCGGTCGGCATCGCGCTGGCTCTTGACCAGGCCCAGGATCACGGCGTTGCACTGCACCACTTTCACGTCCACCTGGGTGGACCAGATGTCCTTGTCCTCCACCAGCCGGGTCTTGATCTTGGCGTACAGGGCCAGGTCCTCGGCCGTGCCGCAGGAGGGGTCGTCACGCTTCTGGAAGGGGACCACGGTGACGCGGCGCACGCCATCCACCTCGCGCGCCAGCTTCACGGCGCGCATCTTCTGCTGGTCGGCGTCGAACTCGCCCACCAGATACACCGTGCCATGGTAGGAGTTCACGCTCAGGTCGCGCAGCTTCACCATGGGATCATTGATGATGCGCGCGCGCACCGAGGACTCGATGCGGCCGTCGTCCACAAAGGTCCCCAGGTCGCGCTCGTCCACCGAGGCCCTGTAGATGGTGCCGCAGCCGCTGAGGCCGACCAGGGTGATGAGGCAGAGCAAGCACAGGATCAGGCGGGGCATGGCGCGCTCCTTCGCTCGCGGCAGAATCTGCCGGGACGAGCCTTTGGACTCGTGGCAAGCAAAAACAGGGCCAGAGCGGTCAAGGAATCAGGCGTTTAAGGCTTCCCGCAGGCTGGCCAGAAGCGTCTCGGGCAGGGCAAAGGGGCCGCTCCAGGGCGGGGGCAGGAACAGGGCGCGCTCCGGCAGGCGCAAGCACAGGGCGTGGAGCAGCATGGGCACCCCGCGCACCTTGCGGCCGTAGACCGCGTCGCTGATGACCGGATGTCCGCGCAGGGACAGCTGCACGCGGATCTGGTGGGTGCGGCCGGTGAGCAGGCGCACCTGCATGAGCGTGGCCGCGCGCTTGCGCACCAGCGGCGTCACCTCGCAGCGGGCCAGCTTCCCCGCGCTGGCGCCGTCTGGGGCAGGCTCGGCGCGCACGATTTTTTGACGCCCGGCCACCTGGCCCGCGGCCAGGTCCAGACGGTCCAGGCTGTCTTCGAGCAGCTCCGTGGCGCGGCCCGGCCAGGCCCCGTCCACCCAGGCCAGGTAGGTCTTGGACACCCCGCCCGTGGCGAAGAGGTCGCCCAGGCGGCGCAGCTCGGCGTAGCTCTTGGCCGCCAGCAGGATGCCCGAGGTGTCCTTGTCCAGGCGGTGGGCCAGCACGGGCAAAAACGGCGCGCCGGCAAAGAGCGCCTTCAGGCGGTCGGCCACGGAGTCCGGGTGCCGGGTGCCTGCGTGGGCGCATAGCCCGGCGGGCTTGGCCACGGCGATGAGGCCTGCGTCCTCGTACAGGATGGTCAGGGGCAGGGGGTCGGCATGTTCGGAACGGGCCGTTGCAGCGCCCTGGTCCTGCGCCGGGGCGTCCTGGAAGGGCGGCACGCGCACCTCCTGCCCGGCAGCCAGACGGAAGAAGGGCTGCTTGCGGCCGCCGTCCACCCGGACCTGCCCGGTGCGGATGGCGCGCAACAGGGCCGAGCCGGGCACGGCCCCGGCCAGGCGGCGGGTGAGGAACTGCAGGAGCTTCTGGCCCGCCTCCTGCGGGGAGACGGTGAGGGGCAGGCGGCGTGGGCTTGCGCCTTGGTCAGGAGTGGCGGAGTCGTCGGTCATTGTCGGGGGCAGGGAGGGCAGGGGGTGGCGGCGCGGAGCAGGGGGCCGGGCGTGCCCGGTCCCCCTGTCCACGGCAGGGGCTATTTGCCCGCTTCCAGGTCGTAGGTCACGACCACGGTCTTCTCGTTGCTCATGCCGATGGCTCCGGAATAGGTGTTCAGGCAGACCACCAGCTGCTTTTTGCCCTCGTTCTTCAGGTCGTCCATGCCCAGGTCGACCACGGTGCCCTTGATGCGCCGGGTCTTCCAGGCCATGCTCATGCCCACGCCGTCCC
>CAYMIP010000059.1:0-13237 GCA_964390575.1 uncultured Desulfocurvus sp.
GCGCATTTCTACCCGGACAAGGGCTTCATGTTCCTGGACATGGTGGCCGAGCGCGGCACCGGGCGCGTGCTCGGCGTGCAGGGCGTGTCGGAGATGGGCGACGCGCTCATCGGGCGCATAGGCGCCGTGGCGGCCATGCTGCCGCAGCGCGCCAGCGTGGCCGACGTGGGCAACGTGGAGCTGCCCTATTCGCCGCCCTTCAGCACGGCGCTGGACATCCTGAACATGCTCGCCAACGTGGCCGAGAACGCGCTGGCCGGGCGCAACCGCAGCGTGCTGCCGCACGAGTTCGCCGGGCTCTTTGCGGACCGCGCCTCCGGCGCGACCTTCTTCCTCGACTGCCGCGAGCTGGGCAACGCCGCGCCCTTTGTGGAGAAATACCCCGGCCTGTGGCGCCACATCCCCCAGGGCGAACTGGCCCGGCGTCTGGCCGAGGTGCCCCGGGACCGGCGCATCGTGCTTTTGTGCAACACCGGCGCGCGCTCGTACGAGGCCCTCATCACCCTGGCTGCGGCGGGCATCACCAATGCCTACAACGTGGCCGGGGGCATGGTCTCCCTGGTGCACTCCGGGGTGGAGCTCTAGCCCGAGGGAGGCCGCCGTGCCGCGCATATTCACCCGCGACATCACCATCGCCGCGCCCGACATCGACGTGCAGGGCCACGTGAACAACCTGCGCTATCTGGCCTGGATGCAGGACGTGGCCGTGGCGCATTCCGCTGCCCAGGGCTGGTCCATGCAGCGCTACGTGGCCGAGGGCTCGGGCTGGGTGGTGCGCTCCCACGCCATCACCTACAAGCGCCCGGCGTTCTTGGGCGAGGCCATCACGGCCTGCACCTGGATTTCGGGCTTCAGCGCGCGCAGCACGCCCCGGCGCTACCTGTTCTGGCGCGCGGCGGACAGGGTTGTCCTGGCCGAGGCCGAGACCGTGTGGGTCTACGTGACCCTGGCCACGGGCCGCCCGACCAGGGTGCCGGACGAGTTGCGGGCCGCCTTTGAGATTGTGGAGGATGCGGGCGAGGTGCGGAGGATGTTGGAGGGGGCGGTCGCTGGCTGCGGGTTCAGGAGGCGTTGAGGGTAGGCGGGAACCTTTGAAAAGGAACTGGATATGGCACGGAACACTTATGAGGCCGACTTCATCAAGGAGTTGGAACGGGCAGTTTCAGAAACCCTGAGTGCCAAGCAAAGGGCAAGCATACCGACCTTCAAGAGGCAGTACGGCACGAACCGAATAGGAGTCGACGGGAATACATATTTTCAGTTTGGCGATTATCGTCTTGAAATGGAAGGGTTCACCCTCATTGTGGAGGTGGAAAGCTCCGGCGGCGTCACAAACCTGTTGAAGTACTGGTACTGCCTTGCGGAACTTGCAGGGCAGATCAAAAAGCCACTGGTGCTGCTCCACGTCTACATTCAGTCGAGTGCGCATGATTATGAATCGCATCTAAAGCTCTGGGATTTTTTGAGTGCGAAGATGCTGAAGAGCAAAGACATCAAGCAAGAACTGGTGCTGAAGTGCTATAGGTACTGGACAAGGCAGGATCTTGAAAAGTTTCTCAATGATTTTAAGCGCTATCTGAGGCGGAAGTAGTTCGGCTGAAGAGTGCCTCGGCATCGCCCCCCCCGATTGACTCTCGCCCGCCCCCGGTGCACAACTCCCCCACCATGACGACGAACACTTCTTCTCTCCCCGCCCATCTCCCAATCGGCGTTTTCGACTCTGGCGTGGGCGGACTCACCGTGCTGCGCGCCCTGCGCCGGGCGCTTCCCGCCGAGGACTTCCTGTACCTGGGCGACACCGCGCGCTTGCCCTACGGCACCAAGAGCGGGGCCACCGTGGCGCGCTATGCCCTGCAAACCACCCGCGTGCTGGTGGACATCGGCGTGAAGCTGCTCGTGGTGGCCTGCAACACCGCCTCCTCCGTGGCCCTGCCCGGCCTGGCCGAGGCCTATCCCGGCCTGCCCGTCACCGGCGTCATCGAGCCCGGCGCTGCCGCGGCCTGCTCCGCAGCGCCCAGAGGCCGCATCGCGGTCATCGCCACCGGCGGCACCGTGCGCGGCGCAGCCTACCAGGCGGCCATCCTGCGCCGCAGGCCCGAGGCCACCATCGCCACCCGCTCCGCCCAGCTCTTTGTCTCCCTGGCCGAGGAAGGCTGGACCGATGGACCAATCGTCACGGACATCGCCCGGCGCTACCTGGTGCCGCTCATGGCCGAGTTCCCGGAGGGCGGGCCGGACTGCCTGGTGCTCGGCTGCACGCACTTCCCGGTGCTGGCCCAGGCCATCCGCCAGGTGCTGCCAGGCGGCGTCTGTCTCATCGACTCCGCCGAGACCACGGCCCTGTGCGTGGCCGAGGAGCTGGCCGCGCGCGGCCTGCTGCGGGCCAATGGCGCCGCCGCGGGCACCGTCCGCTTCTTCGCCACCGACGACCCGGAGCGCTTCGCCCGCGTGGGCGAGATCTTCCTGGGCGAGCCGCTCAACGTCGCGGACGTGACCCTGGTGGACCTCTAGCCCCGCCTTGCCATTTCCCCCTCCATTCCCCCTTGCCTGTCCTTCCCCCTTGCCCGGCCTTCCCCCTTGCCCGTCCTTCTCACTTGCCCTCTGGGGCTCCGCCGTCGTAGGGTCGTCTATTCTTTTGCACGGGGCGTGATGCATGCTTGAACTTGCCGTCTTTCTCTGCGGCGCCGTGGTCATGGTGCTGGAACTCACCGGTTCGCGGGTGCTGGCGCCCTTTCTGGGCACCTCCATCGTGGTCTGGACGAGCCTCATCGGCGTGGTGCTGGGCGCGCTCAGCCTGGGCTACTGGTGGGGCGGGCGCCTGGCCGACCGCAGGCCCGAGCCCAGGCTCCTCTCGCGCCTGATCCTGCTGGCCGCCGTGGCCACGCTCTTCCTGGCCGGGCTCAAAGGCTTCCTCCTCACCGCTTTGCAGAACAAGTCCTCCTGGGGCGTGTCGGAGCTGGCCCTGCCCATGGCCGGGGCCACGCTTCTGGCCACTGTTGTGCTCTTCGGCCCGGCCTCGGTGCTCCTGGGCATGGTTTCGCCCTTTGCCGTGCGCCTGCGCATGGAAAGCGCGGCCAGCTCCGGCCGCACCGCCGGGAACCTCTACGCCCTGTCCACCCTGGGCAGCATCGTGGGCACCTTTGCCGCCGGGTTCTGGCTCACGGCCACCCTGGGCACCACGAACATCATCCTGTGCATGGCCGGGGTGCTCGTCGCGGCCTCGGTCTGCGTCTACCGGGGCGACGGCGCGGTAAAGCTCTTGGCCCTGGCCCTGGTGGGGCTGGTTGCTGTGACCATTGCCGCGTGGGACGACCAGCTCCGGCGGATCGGCCTGTTCGACCTGGACACCGGGTACCAGCGGGTGCTGGTGTACAACACCGTGGACAAGGTCAATGGCGAGAGCATGCGCGTCATGGCCACCGGGCCGGAGGGCGTGCAGTCGGCCATGTACCCGGACGACCCGGCGGAACTGGCCGTGCCCTACACGCGCTTCTACCGCCTGGCCGCGCATTTCCGGCCCGATCTAAGCCGGATGCTGATGCTGGGCGGCGGCGGCTACTCCTTCCCCAAGTACGTGCTGAGCCAGCCGCAGGAGTTTGGCGGCCGCCCGCGCCTGGACGTGGTGGAGATCGACCCCGGCGTCACGGGCATCGCGGCAGAGCATTTCGACTGGCAGGGGCACCCGGACGTGGCCGTGCACCACGACGACGCCCGGCGTTTTCTGGCCCGCGCCCAGGCCGGACCCCTTTCCGGGACGGAGAAGTATCAGGTGGCCCTGGTGGACGTGTTCACCAGCCACCTGGCCGTGCCCTTCCACCTCTCCACCCGCGAGACGCTGACTGCGCTCTCAGCCCTGCTGGACGACAACGGGGTGGTGCTGGTGAACTGCATCAGCGCCGCAGAAGGCCCGCGCAGCCGGTTCTACCGCGCGCTTCTGGCCACCTACCGCTCGGTGTTCCCGCGCGTGGAGAGCTTCCTGGTGCTTTCGCCGGACAATCCGCAGGAGTTCCAGAACATCCTCATCGCGGCCTTCAAGTCGCCCGCTGCCCCGGTCCTTTCCAGCCCCAAGCCGGACATCCAGACCATGCTGGCCACGCGTTACGAGGCCGCAGCCGCCAGGCCCGGCGACCCGCCGGTGCTGACCGACGACTTCGCGCCCGTGGACCACTACCTGCTGAACATCTGACGGCCCGGATCAGGCCCGAAGATATGGAGGACATCCCCATGCCCCTTCGCCTGCACTCCGTCCGTCACGTGCCCTTCGAGCGCGAGGCCGAGATCGCGGCCTGGGCGCTCGCGCGCGGCCACAGCCTGACCCACACCGACCTCTGGAAGGGCGAGGCCCTGCCGGAGCTGTCCTCCTTCGACTGGCTCCTGGTCCTGGGCGGACCCATGGGCGTGTACGACGAGGACCAGCATCCCTGGCTGGCCGGGGAGAAGCGCTTCCTGCGCGCCAGCGTGGACGCGGGCAAGCTGGTCCTCGGGGTCTGCCTGGGCGCGCAGCTCCTGTCCGTGGCCCTGGGCGGGGTGGTGACCAAGAACCCCCAGCGCGAGATCGGCTGGTTTGAGGTGGCGGCCACGCCCCAGGCCGCGCAGAGCCGCCTGTTCGCCGGGCTGCCGCAGGCCTTCGAGGCCTTCCACTGGCACGGCGACACCTTCAGCATTCCCGAGGGCGCGCTCTGGACGGCCCAAAGCGAGGGCTGCGCGCACCAGGCCTTCACGGCCTGCCAGGACCGCGTGCTGGGCCTGCAGTTCCACCTGGAGACGAGCGCGGCCAGCATGGCTGAGCTGGCCGCCAACTGTGCAGAGGAGATCGTTCTGGATCCGCAGGCGCAGCCGTACATCCAGCCGCTGTCCGTGTTGCTGGAGCGGCCGGAGCGGCTGACCGCCCTGCGGGGGCTTCTGGACCGCATCCTGGACAACATGGCCGCGCTGGGATAGAGCCCGGCCCCAGAGCATACGTAAAAGGAGGCAACCATGGCCGAAACCGTGGACGAAATCACCATCAAGTTTGAAGAGGACGGCGTGCTCGTGCGCGAGGAACTGGACAAGGTCATCCTCTCGCGCGGGGCCTGGACCACCATTCTTTTCAAGTACCGGGAGATGGACCGGTCGCGCACGGACTACGGCCCGGTGGCCTTCAGCGTGCGCCGCTACAAGAAGACCGGCGGCGAGTACAAGCAGCAGAGCAAGTTCAACATCTCAAACGTTGAGCAGGGCCGCAGGATCGCCGAGTCCCTGCTCGGCTGGGTTGGCGCCGGCACAGGCGAAGCCGCCCCGGCCAAGCCCGCCGCCAAGAAGGCGAAAGGGTAGGCGACGCAGGGGGCTCCGCCCCCTGCACCCCGCCACGAGGTCCAATAAAAAAGCATGTAAATACAGTACAGTAATGCCAAGATAATGCAGCAACTGTCGACAGAGGGATTTGGCACTCGCGTCAGCTTGAATGCCATTCAAGAAATGTGTTGTATATGCCCTGAAATCGTTTGTTAATTTTGTGCCTGCACTACAGAAATACGACCTTTAGGGGACATATGTAGTGCGGATTTGTAGTGCAAAGAAGCAACAGAGATAGGCAATACGGATGTTGCCTTCGGCTCTCTCCCTCTTCTCTGCCCGCCTATTCCCAAGCTTCATGCAAAGGCTTACCGAGTGGCCTTCACCCCAAGCCCGCCCAAGTTTGCCTTGAGCCCCAGCAAGGCCTCGTCACAGACCGCCAGCACCTTGACCTTACGACCCAGCGACAGGTCCAGGGAGCGCACGTTGGTGTTCAGGCGCGAGAGGCGCACCACCTCGACGGTGATCTTCTGGAACTCCTCATAGGCAGTCAGCGCCTTGCCCCCGGAAGGGCCAAGACCGCCAAGGCCCGCGCGGATCTCCTTGTCGGCTTCGGCCATGCGCTGTTCCAGCTCGTCCATGCGCGCGTCGGATTTCTCCGTGATGTGCGGGGCGTGCAGGGCCTGGATGCGCAAGGCCTCTGAGAGCGCCCGCGAGGCCGACAGGGCCGCCTCAGTCGACTTGCCACCCTTGCCGCCCGCCTCAAGCACGGGCTTCAGGGCCTGCTCCATCTTGGCCAGAGCTTCCGAGGCCGGGCCAAAGGACAGGGCAAAGGCCTTGAGGTTGGTGTTCTGCACGGCCAGGGCCAGCACCTCCTCGTCGACCTTGCGGTATTCGGCAAGGGCGTCCTCGAAGCGGCGCAACCGTTCGACTTCCTCTGGGTTCCCCACGGGCAGCGCCTTGAACTCCTTCAGCGCCGCCGCGACCTGCTCCGCAGCGGCCTGGGCGCGCCTGGCGTTGTCCTGGGAGGCCGCGTCGGTCTCGGCCAGCACGGCGCTCTTTTCCGCCTCTGCTGCGGCGTAGAGGTCCGCACGCATGCGGGACACAAGCTGGGCCTTCTGGCTGTCGCGCACAAAGGCGCTCTCTAGGTGCTCGCCGCGCCCCAGGTACCAGAGCGCCAAGCCCGAAAGGGCTATCATGAACGCGGCCAAAGCCAGGGTCAGGCCGGGGGAAAAGCGCTTCGCCACTTCGCTGAGATTCATGGGATCTCCTTTTCAAGCTGCTGTGGCACATCCGCCCCCTCAGCCTCTTCCAGCCGGTAGCCGATGCCGGTCTCGGTGCGCAGAAAGCGCGGCCGGGCCGGGTCGGGCTCGATCTTGTGCCGGAGCTGGTGCACGTAGATGCGCGGGTAGTGGGCCTGGTCGTCGCGGGCGCTGCCCCAGACCTCTTTCAAGAGCTGGCGGTGCGTCACCACCTTGCCCGCGTGGCGCACGAGAAAGGCCAGGAGTTTGAACTCGATGGGCGTCAAATGCACTTCGGCTCCGGCCAGGCGCACGCGCCGCGCGGCCAGGTCAATGGAGAGAGGACCTATGTGGAACACGGGGTCAGGCTTGTCCTGGCCGCCTGCGTGTGCGTGGCGCAGGGCCACGCGCATGCGCGCCGCCAGCTCGCCCACGCTGAAGGGTTTGATGAGGTAGTCGTCGGCCCCGGCGTCCAGGGCCTCGATCTTGTCCTGCTCACGCCCGCGCGCCGAGATGACCAGAATGGGCGTGGTGGTCCACTGCCGGATGCGCCGGATGACGTCGAGGCCGTCCATGCCCGGCAGCCCCAGGTCCAGCAGGATGACATCAGGCTGGTGCGAGGCGGCCAGGCCCAGTCCCTCCTCGCCACTCTCCGCCTCCAGGAAGCGGAAGCCCTGGCTCTCCAGAAAGGCGCGCAAAAAGCAGCGGATGGGGGCCTCGTCCTCGATGACCAGCACCAGCGCCTTGTCTGTGGTCACAGGCCCTCCTCCTTTGCCTCGGCGTTGCGCAGGTCCGCGTCCGCCACAGCCCGGATTGCCGCCTGCCTGCGGTGATCTGGCACGGGCAGGGTGACGCGGAACACCGCCCCGCCGCCCGCGCGGTTCTCGGCCCAGATGCGCCCGCCGTGGACCTGGGCAATGGCCCGGCAGATGGCCAGGCCGATGCCATAGCCCTTGCGCACGGAACCTGTCTGGCCCTGGTAGAACAGATCGAAGACCTTTTCCAGCTCATCTGCCGAGAGCCCAGGGCCCCGGTCAGCCACGGAGACGTGCACCTCCCGCCCCGCCACATGGGCCTCGATGCCTATGGGGGAAGCCTCTGGAGCATATTTCACGGCGTTTTCCAGGAGGTTCAGGAACAGTTGCTCCATGAGCACCCCGTCCAGGTCGAGCATGGGCAGATCCTCGGACAGGGTCATCTCCACGCGGCTGGCAGGCAGGTGCTTTTCCAGCAGGTTCAGGGCCGCGCCAAGGGGCTCCTCCAGGGACTGCAGCTCCAGATCTGGCTTGAGCGTGCCGGATTCCAGCTTGGTCATGCGCAGGAGGTTGCCGATGAGCCTGGACAGGCGCTCGGCCTCGTCAAAAATGTTGGCCGCCAGGGACCGGCGCAAGGAAGTCTCCAGGCGGTCGCCCACCTGCACCAGGCTGTCGGCCGAGCCCATGATGGCCGCCAGCGGGGTTTGCAGGTCGTGGGTAACGGAAGACAAAAGCGAGGTCTTGAGGCGCTCGGTCTCGGCCTCCATCTGGGCATGCAGGCTCTCGCTCTCCAGGCGCTCCACCTCCAGCGCCAGGGCCACCTGCCGGGCCAGGGTCTCGATCATTTGTAGCTGCTCCGGCGAGAACAGCGCGCCCTGGGTGTCGGGCCGCAGGCCCAGCACGCCAACGGTGTCCTTGAGGCCCTTCAGGGGCACGTACAAGGCCCCGCTGGTGGGCAGGGTGTTCGTGCCCAGGCCCGCCAGCTTGCCGTTGGCGAAGACCCACTGGGCCACACCCTCGCCCTTGTGGCTGATGTTGAAAGCCTCCCGGTCGCCAATGAAGTCCTTGAGGTGTCCATCGTCATCGGGCAGGAGCGCCAGGGCCTTGCAGGCGAAGAGTTCGGACACGTGCTCAAGGGCGATGCGCAGGAGCTTCTCCGTGCCGCGCGTGCCCGCCAGTTGGCGGCTTAGGGTCAGCATGACCTGGGTGCGCGCCTCGCGCCTGCGCGCGGCCTCGGCCTGCTGGCGGATGTGCGCCGTGAGGCGGCTGATGACCACGGCCACCAGGAACATGATGGCGAAGGTGAACAGGTACTGGGTGTCGCTGACGGCCAGGCTGAAGCGCGGCGGCACGAAGAACACGTCAAAGCAGAGCACACCCAGGGCCGAGGACAGGATGGCCGGGCCCTGGCCGCAGCGGCTGGCGATGAACATGGTGCCCAGCAGGTAGACCATGATCAGGTTGGCCAGCTCGAAGTAGGGGTACATGGCGAAGCACAGGGCCGAGCAGGCGGCCACGGTAAGCAGGCTCTGGCCGTAGCCTTTCCAGTCGATTGCAGCGGGGCGGGTGGGTGCGGCCTGGTGCCTCGGCCCATCGCCCCCTTCGATGCGGTCATCGCCCCGGATGACCTGCACGTCGATCTCGCCGCTCCTGCGGATGAGTTCGTCCACCGGGCTGCCCATAAGCGTGTCCCAGAGGCGCGGTCGCACGGGCTTGCCGATGATGATGCTGGACACGTTGCGCGCGCGCGCAAAGGTGATGATCTCCTCGCTCACGTTGCGACCGCTGAGCGTCACCACTTCTGCGCCCAGCAGCTCGGCCAGGCGCAGGTTCTGCACCACCTGGTTGCGGCGCGGGTCGGTCTGGGCCAGGGGCTGGGTCTCCACATAGGCGGCGATCCAGTGGGCGTGCTGCGCCGCCGCCATGCGTTTGACCGCGCGCACCAGCTTCGCCGAGGTCGGGCTTGGGCCCACGCACACAAGCAGCCGTCCGGTGGTGGGCCAGGTGACCTCAATGGACTGGCCCTGGCGGTAGACCAGGACCTCGGTGTTGACCCGGTCGGCCACCACGCGCAGGGCCAGCTCGCGCAGGGCGAAGAGGTTGCCGGAGCGGAAGAAGTTTTGCGTGGCGGTCTGCGCCTGCTGGGGCACATAGACCTTGCCCTCGCGCAGGCGCTTCAAGAGGTCGTCCGGGGTCAGGTCCACCAGCACCAGTTCATCGGCCTCTTCCAGCACGGAGTCGGGCACGGTTTCGCGAACCACTATCCCCGTGATCTGCGCCACCACGTCGCTTAGACTCTCCACGTGCTGCACATTCAGGGTGGTATAGACGTCGATGTTCTGGTCCAGCAGCTCCAGCACGTCCTGCCAGCGTTTCTCGTGGCGCGAGCCGGGAGCGTTGGTGTGGGCCAGCTCGTCCATGAGGATGAGCGCTGGACGGCGGGCAAGGGCCGCATCCAGGTCAAACGCATGCAGCTGGTGGCCCTTGTACTCCACCAAAGCCCTGGGCAGCACCTTGATGCCCGCAAGCAGCGCCTCGGTTTCGCCCCGGCCATGGGTCTCCACCACCCCGGCCAGCACGTCGCGGCCCTCGGCCTGCTGGGTGTAGGCCTCGGTGAGCATGGCGTAGGTCTTGCCCACGCCAGGGGCGGCCCCGAAGAAGATGCGCAGCCGCCCGCGCGCGCCCAGACCGCGTCGGCGCTCCTCCTTGCAGGCCAGGGTCAGCAGGGCATCGGGGTCTGGGCGTTTGTCGTCGCATGAAGCCATGGCTGTTCCTTTTCCTTGAAGGGCTCCCTGTTGGGCTCGCCTAAAGCCTTGCCGGGGCATTCTCTGCTCTCGCGGCCAGGGAATCAAGGGCCCTGTTCAGCAGCAGCACGTTCACCCTGGGCTCGCCCAAAAAACCCAGCTGGCGGGGTTCCGTGTGCCGGGCCACCAGTGCCCCAAGCTGCACCTCGTCCAGGCCGCGCGCCCTAGCTATGCGGGAAGCCTGCCACAGCGCCGCCTCCGGGCTGATGTGCGGGTCAAGGCCAGAGCCTGAGGCTGTCACCACGTCCGCCGGGATGGGCTGCGCGTTGCCAGGATCAGCACTGCGGAGTGCGGTAACGCGATCTTTCACGGCCTTGAGCTGGGCCTCGCCCGCCGGGGCCAGGTTGGAGCCGCCGCTGGCCGAGGCGTTGTAGGGCATGGGCGCGGTGGCCGAGGGCCGGCCCCAGAAATGGCCGGGGTCCGTGAACTGCTGGCCGATGAGTTTTGAGCCGACGACCGTGCCCTTGTCCTCGATGAGGCTGCCCTCGGCCTGGTGCGGGAACAGGGCCTTGGCCGCCAGGGTGATGGCCGAGGGGTAGATGAGCCCGGTGAGGACCGACAAAACGATGAGCATGGAGAATGCCGGACGCAGTTGCCGTCCCAGGGTCGTGAAGATGTCTTTGAGCATGGGGGGGTCCTCCCTTAAGCCAGGCGCAGGGCCACGAGGGCCATGTCGATGAGCTTGATGCCCACAAAGGGCACGATGAGCCCGCCGCCACCATAGATGATGAGGTTGTCACGCAGGATTTTGGCCGCGCCTGCGGGCCGGTAGGCCACCCCGCGCAGGGCCAGCGGGATGAGCAGCACGATGATCAGGGCGTTGAAGATCACCGCCGAGAGGATGGCGCTCTCGGGCGTGGCCAGGCCCATGACGTTCAGCACGCCCAGGGCCGGATACATGCCCACAAAGGCCGCAGGCACGATGGCGAAGTACTTGGCGATGTCGTTTGAGATGCTGAAGGTGGTCAGGGAGCCGCGTGTCATCAAGAGCTGCTTGCCGATGCAGACGATCTCCATGAGCTTGGTGGGGCTGGAGTCCAGGTCCACCATGTTCCCGGCCTCCTTGGCGGCCTGGGTGCCGGTGTTCATGGCCACGCCGACATCTGCTTGCGCGAGGGCCGGGGCGTCGTTGGTGCCGTCGCCGGTCATGGCCACCAGGCGGCCCTCGGACTGGATCTGGCGGATGAGCGCCAGCTTGTGCTCGGGCTTGGCCTCGGCCAAAAAGTCGTCCACACCGGCCTCGGCCGCGATGGCCGCAGCGGTGAGCTGGTTGTCGCCGGTGACCATGATGGTCTTGATGCCCATGCGCCGAAGCTCCGCGAACTTCTCCCGGATGCCGCCCTTGACGATGTCCTTGAGCCAGATGGCCCCCAGCACCCGCGCGCCACGGTCCGTCTTCTCGGCTACGAGCAGCGGCGTGCCTCCCTCCCGTGCGATGTCCTGGACAAAGCCCTGCACGGCCTGGGGGAAATCGCCGCCAGCTTCGGTCACAAGCCGCTCAATGGCGTCGGGCGCGCCCTTGAGGATGCTTTTGCCGCCAGGCCCACCTGATAAGTTCACCCCGCTCATGCGCGTCTGGGCGGTGAAGGGAATGAAGATCGCGCCCAGTTCGGCCACCTCGCGCTGACGGATGCCGAACTGCTCCTTGGCCAGGACCACGATGCTGCGGCCCTCTGGAGTCTCGTCCACCAGGGACGAGAGCTGGGCCGCATCGGCCAGTTCGGCCTCGGTGACGCCTGGCGCAGGCAGAAAGGCCGTGGCCTGGCGGTTGCCCAGGGTGATGGTGCCGGTCTTGTCCAGCAGCAGCACGTCCACGTCGCCTGCGGCTTCCACGGCCCGGCCGCTCATGGCGATGACATTGGCCTGGATGAGCCGGTCCATGCCCGCGATGCCGATGGCCGACAAGAGCCCGCCGATGGTGGTGGGCGCAAGGCAGACAAAGAGCGCCGTGAGCACGGTGACGCTGATCACCGCCCCCTTGCCTGCCTGTTCCACGCCAAACATGGAGAAGGGCAAAAGGGTGGCGCAGACGAGGAGGAAGATGATGGTCAGCGCGGCGAGCAGGATGTTCAGGGCGATCTCGTTGGGCGTCTTGCGGCGCTTGGCACCCTCGACCATGCTGATCATGCGGTCCAGGAAGGTCTCGCCGGGGTCGGCGCTGATGCGGATGAGGATGGAGTCGGACAGCACGCGCGTGCCGCCGGTGACGGCGCTTCTATCGCCTCCGGCCTCGCGGATGACGGGCGCGCTTTCGCCGGTGATGGCGCTCTCGTCCACCGAGGCCACGCCGTCAATGATTTCGCCGTCGCAGGGGATGGCCTCGCCAGCAACCACGAGCACCATGTCGCCCTTGCGCAGGGTTGTGGAGGAAATCATCTCGCTCGCTGCGTCGCGCCGGGCCTCGGACAGTTTGCGGGCAGGGGTTTCGGCCCTGGCCTGGCGCAGGGTGGCGGCCTGGGCCTTGCCCCGGCCTTCGGCCATGGCTTCGGCGAAGTTGGCGAAGAGCACCGTGAACCAGAGCCAGAGCGAGATGGCCAGGATGAACCCTGTGGGGGCCTCACCCTTGCCTCCTGACATTTGGAGAAGCAGGGCCTGGAAGAAGAGCAGCGTGGTGAGCATGCTGCCGATGTACACGGTGAACATGACAGGGTTCTTCACCTGCACGCGGGGCGAGAGCTTGCGGAAGGAATCGAGCGCCGCACTGCGCACGATCTCGGGATCGAACAGGGGGCGGTTGGTCTGTCGCGCGGACAGACTGGTCAGGGTGTTGCCGGACATGGGAGGGTCTCCTTGCCAAGTGCCGGAGCTAGTGCCCGAGCATCATCAGATGTTCCACAATGGGGCCAAGGGCCAGGGCCGGGATGAAGGTCAGCGCGCCCACCACCAGCACCACGCAAACGAGCAGGCCGCAGAAGAGCGGCGTGTGCGTGGGCAGGGTGCCAGCGCTCACCGGCACGCTCTTCTTGGCCGCCAGGCTGCCCGCGAGCGCCAGCACCGGGATGGCCAGCCAGAACCGCCCGGCGAGCATGACGATGCCGCCCAGCAGGTTGTAGAACGGGGTGTTGGCCGAGAGCCCGGCAAAGGCGCTGCCGTTGTTGTTGGCCATGCTGGAGAAGGCGTAGAGGATCTCGCTGAAGCCGTGGGCGCCGGGGTTGGCGATGGC